>JAURYH010000042.1 GCA_030653975.1 Hydrogenophaga sp.
TGAACATGCCGAAAGGATAGCGCCTGGCAAGGGGTTTGTGGGGCGCCATTAAATATAATAAGGCACTACACTAGGGTTTTGGGGCGGCGAAAACAAAGAATCAATGGGTTACGAGCGGAATTCAATGGGAATTGAGGGGAAGGTTGTTAAACGTGGGGTAGCATCACGCGGGCGACACCCCACACGAGGAGACAACATGAAGATCGAAACCCTGGCCGTGCATGGCGGCTATTCCCCGGAACCCACCACCAAAGCCGTGGCGGTGCCCATCTACCAGACCACGTCCTACGCTTTCGATTCCACCCAGCACGGTGCCGATCTGTTCGACCTGAAAGTGCCGGGCAACATCTACACCCGCATCATGAACCCCACCACCGACGTGCTGGAAAAGCGCGTCGCGGAAATGGAAGGCGGCATTGCCGGCCTCGCCCTGGCCTCCGGCATGGCGGCCATCACCTACGCGATCATGACCATCGCCGAAGCGGGCGACAACATCGTCACAAGTTCCACCCTCTACGGCGGCACCTACAACCTGTTCGCCCACACCCTGCCGCGCTATGGCATCGAGGTGCGCTTCGCCGACTACCGCGAGCCGGACAGCTTCGCCAGGCTGATCGACGACCGCACCAAGGCGATCTTCTGCGAATCGGTGGGCAACCCGCTCGGCAATGTCACCGATTTCGAGAAACTGGCGGAACTGGCGCATGCCCACGGCGTGCCGCTGATCGTCGACAACACCGTGCCCACACCCTACCTGTGCCGGCCGTTCGAGTACGGCGCCGACATCGTGGTGCACGCCCTGACCAAATACCTGGGCGGCCACGGCAACAGCATCGGCGGCATGATCGTCGACTCCGGCAAGTTCCCCTGGGCCGAACACAAGGTGCGCTTCGCCCGCCTCAACGAGCCGGATGCTTCCTATCACGGCGTCGTCTACACCGAAGCCCTCGGCGCGGCCGCCTATATCGGCCGTGCCCGCGTCGTGCCGCTGCGCAACATGGGCGCGGCAATCAGCCCGTTCAACAGCTTCCTGATCCTGCAAGGCGTCGAAACCCTGCCGCTCCGTATGGACCGCACCTGCGACAACGCCCTGGCCGTGGCCGAGTACATGAAAAACCACCCGAAAGTCTCCTGGGTACGTTACGCCGGCCTCGCCGATTCACCGAGCAAGCCGCTGGCCGACAAATACATGGGCGGCAAGGCCTCCGGCATCGTCTCCTTCGGCATCAAGGGTGGCCGTGAAGCCGGCGGTAAGTTCATCGACGCGCTCAACTTGATCGTGCGCCTGGTCAATATCGGCGATACCAAGTCGCTGGCCTGCCATCCCGCCACCACCACCCACCGTCAGCTCTCCCCGGCGGAACTGGCGAGGGCGGGGGTGAGTGAGGACATGGTGCGGCTGTCTCTGGGCATCGAGCACATCGACGACCTGATCGCCGACATCGAACAGGCGTTGGCGGCGGCCGGGTAATCCGCCCTCCCGGCCGGCGATGGGAATGGCTGTTCTCGCGTCGGCGGGTGATCTGCGCGAAAGCCGATGGGAAGGCGACCGGTCCTTGGCGTTGGCTTGGGTAACCGGGCTTGGTTGGCGGTGTGCCGGGTTTATTTACCTAGCGACCCGAATACTTTCTTGAGCAGCTCCGTGCCGCGTGCCAGCGGGTCCTGGCGGATGCGTTGCTCTTCGGCGGCGATCATCTTGAACAGGCCGTCCACCGCCTTGCCTTCCACGTAGCCATCCAGATCGGTGGCGCCGGAACCCAGGAATTGGGCCGCCGGGCCAGCTTTTTGCATCAGTTTCTTGTAGGCGGAGGTGACCCCCGCCTGATTCGTGGCGGCTTGGACGATGGGCAGGAAGCGCTCCCTCAACTTGGCTTCGTTGGCCTTGCGGAAATACTGGGTGGCGGCGTCGTTCGGTCCATTGAGAATGGACTTGGCATCCGTCATCGACATCTGGGAAATGGAGTCCGCAAAGATCGTCGCCGCTTCCGGCACCGCCTTCTCGGCCGCATGATTCAAGGTGGCCACAAACTGGTCCGCGTATTTTTCCTGACCCAGGCCGCGCAGCAGCTTTTCCACCTTCTTCAGTTCGTCGGGTAGGGGGATTTTTACGTCCAGGTTGTTCAGGTAGCCGCCGTCCTTGCCGAGGTTGGCCACGGCCTGCTGGGCGCCCTTGGACAAGGCTTCCTTGAGGCCTCGCACGACCTCATCGTCACTCAGGATGGCAGTCGCCGAGTTGACTGCAGTGGGGGTGGCCGGGTAATCCGCCCTCCTTAACTCCGCTTTAAGTAGGCTTTCAAGAAAAACATCGCAACCTGCTGATTCGAAATGAAGGTTTCGCGCCCATGTAGCGCCGGCTTCCAGCCGGCGTCTTTTTAGTACTGTCGGCTGCCGTTACTGTAAAAACGCCGGCTGGAAGCCGGCGCTACACGCGCTGCTTCAGTAGCCGCCGATATAGGCGTAGCCGTCGTTTTGCAGCTTGATCAGGCGGGTGTAGCCGTCGTGCACGATAGTGACATTCGGCAGCACATCCTTCGGTTTCCAACCCTTGCTCCGCATCGCGCTATGGCAGATCTCGACGCTGACGCCGAGGTCGATCAGGTCCTGCGCGATTTTGGCGTTGGGGTTGACCGCGAAGGGGTCGTTGATCGCCAACTGATAGGTTTCGTCGATCAGCAGCATCGCCGCCGCGTCACCATGCAGCACCAGGTGAACATCGACCTGGCCGGTCTCGACGCCTTGCTTGCGAAAGGCCTCGAACAGGCCGCGCGCGTAATAGAGGCCACGCGAGATGCCGGCGGCCATTTCGTCGCTCTGGATGTCGTAAACGACGCGGTAACGGCTCGTCTTTTCCACCATGACCAGATGCCGCGCTTCCGGTTGTGTCGAAGCGGCCTGAACGCTTGGCGCCGCCAGTAGCGTGGCGAGCAGAAGCGTCGACAGCAGGGTGCGGAATGATGTGATCATGGCTGTTCTCCAAGTGTTCACGGCGCCGCGCGCTCGCGCTGAAAGCGGCGGTCAGACCGTTACGCTTACTTCCGCTTGCCGGCGACGGCCATGCGGTTGACGAAGATGACGCTGGGGAAAGTCCGTTTCAGGGTCTTGCTGTAGAAGTTGTGCATGACCATGCCTTCATCGAAATCGATTACATCGCCCTTTTTCACGGCAATGCTGGTCCCCGCCAGCCAGATGGTGTTCTTGCCTTGCGTCGCTTCGATGTAGAGATAGGGCGGGGCGTTGACGATGTTCAGCACCTTGGCCTGTTGCGTCAGCGGGATGTCTTGCGCGTTTCTCGCCTGGGCGCCGGGGGCGATGGCAAGCGTGGAAACACAGAGGGCAAGTACGGAAAGAAAGGAAAGCGGTTTCATCGGAGGGGTCCTGGTTGGTTGGATGGCCGGGGTGGTCATGATAACGGTTCAATCCCAGGCCAGCGCGCCGCCGGTCTGGTATTCGGTGACGCGGGTTTCGAAGAAGTTCTTTTCCTTCTTCAGGTCGATCATTTCCGCCATCCAGGGGAAGGGGTTGGACGCACCCGGATAGAGTTCGTCGAGTCCGATCTGGGTGGCGCGGCGGTTGGCGATGAAGCGCAGGTACTCCTTGAACATCGGCGCGTTGAGCCCAAGCACGCCGCGCGGCATGGTGTCTTCGGCGTATTTGTATTCCAGCTCGACGGCCTGCTCGAACATGCCTTTCAGCTCGGCCTTGAGGGCGTTGGTCCAGAGGCCGGAATTCTCCAGCTTGATCTGGTTGATCATGTCGATGCCGAAATTGCAGTGCATGGACTCGTCGCGCAGGATGTACTGATATTGCTCGGCGGCGCCGGTCATCTTGTTTTGCCGGCCCAGGGCGAGGATCTGCACGAAGCCGACATAGAAGAACAGGCCTTCCATGATGCAGGCGAAGGCGATCAGGCTTTTCAGGAAGGCCTGGTCGGTTTCCGGGGTGCCGGTCTTGAAGGTGGGGTTGGAGAGCACATCGATGTAAGGCAGCAGGAATTCATCCTTGGCCTTGATGCTGCTCACCTCGTGATAGGCATTGAAGATTTCGCCCTCGTCCAGGCCCAGGCTTTCCACGATGTATTGGTAGGCGTGGGTGTGGATGGCTTCCTCGAAGGCTTGCCGGAGCAGGTATTGGCGGCATTCCGGCGCGGTGATCTGGCGATAGGTGCCGAGCACGATGTTGTTGGCGGCCAGGCTGTCGGCGGTGACGAAGAAGCCCAGGTTGCGTTTGATGATGTGGCGCTCGTCATCGGAGAGGCCGTTGGGGTCTTTCCAGGTGGCGATGTCGCGGTTCATGTTCACTTCCTGCGGCATCCAGTGGTTGGCACAGGTGGCGAGGTATTTTTCCCAGGCCCACTTGTACTTGAACGGCACCAGCTGGTTGACGTCGGTCTTGCCGTTGATGATGCGCTTGTCGGCCGCGTTGACGCGGTGTGTGCCCGGCGTGGCGGCTTTGGGGGCAGCGAAAGCAGGGGCCGGACTGGCCGCAGAGGACAGTGACGCTTGCACACCCGGCATGTGAGGTGGCAGGGGAATCGATGCGGGCTTCGAGGAGGGAGTAACTTGATCGTCCCAGGTCAACATAGTGGTGTCCAATTCAACGGATTATCGAAGTGTCGGCATGAAATGCAAAGGACTCATGCGCGTGGTGAATGTTTTGTGTTGCGGTGTCGCATCGAATGCGCGACCTTCAACACCGCAGCACACACGCGCATCACCGGCAGCGCTCATTGGCAGGCTTCACAACCGGGGTCGTCGATCGCACAAAACTTGATGTCGGTGGCGGGCTCTGCCGACATCGAAGTCGCAACGGATGCGACCATCGAAGCATCGTTGCCGTGTATCGCGACGGCGTTGAGTTGACCGGTGCGACCCGTTGATTTTTCAGCCTGCGTGGCCGAGGTGGTGCGCAGGTAGTAGGTCGTCTTGAGGCCACGCAGCCAAGCGAGCTTGTAGGTGTCGTCGAGCTTCTTGCCTGATGCGCCGGCCATGTAGATGTTCAGGCTCTGTGCCTGGTCGATCCACTTCTGGCGGCGCGCTGCGGCTTCCACCAGCCACAGCGGTTCGACCTCGAATGCGGTGGCATACAGCGCCTTCACGTCTTGCGGCACGCGGTCGATGGAACGCAGCGATCCGTCGAAGTGCTTGAGGTCCATGACCATCACGTCGTCCCACAGGCCCAGGCGCTTGAGGTCTCTCACCAGGTAGCTGTTGATGACGGTGAACTCACCCGACAGGTTGGACTTGACCGAGAGGTTGCCAAAGCAGGGTTCGATGGACGCGTCCACACCGATGATGTTGGAGATGGTCGCGGTGGGTGCGATGGCCACGCAGTTGGAGTTGCGCATGCCATCGGCGGCGATCTTCTGACGCAGCGCGTCCCAGTCCAGCGTTGCCGAGCGGTCCACGTCGACGTAGCCACCGCGCTCGCGTGCCAGCAGGTCCAGCGTGTCGGGTGGCAGGATGCCCTGGTCCCACAACGAACCTTTGAAGCTGGCGTAGCGGCCACGCTCGCGGGCCAGTTCGGTGGACGCCCAGTAGGCGTGGTAGCAGACCGCTTCCATCGAGCGGTCGGCAAAGTCCACCGCTTCGTTGGAAGCGTAGGGGATGCGCAGTTCGTACAGCGCGTCCTGGAAGCCCATGATGCCGAGCCCGACCGGACGGTGGCGCATGTTGGAGTCACGCGCTTTCTTGACGGCGTAGTAGTTGATGTCGATCACGTTGTCGAGCATGCGCATCGCCGTCTTGATCGTCTTCTGCAGCTTCTGATGATCGATGCTGCCGTCTTTCACGTGCTTGAGCAGGTTGATCGAGCCGAGGTTGCAGACCGCGGTTTCGGTGTCGCTGGTGTTGAGCGTGATCTCGGTGCAGAGGTTGGAGCTGTGCACCACGCCGGCGTGCTGCTGCGGGCTGCGCACGTTGCAGGCATCCTTGAAGGTGATCCAGGGGTGGCCGGTTTCGAACAGCATCGAGAGCATCTTGCGCCACATGTCGGTGGCGGCCAGCTTGCGGTAGGGTTTGATCTCGCCGCGGGCGGCCTTTTCTTCGTAGGCCACATAGGCCTTTTCAAAGTCGGCGCCGAACCGGTCGTGCAGGTCGGGCACGTCGTTGGGCGAGAACAGGCTCCACTCGCCTTTCTCCATCACGCGCTTCATGAACAGGTCGGGGATCCAGTTCGCCGTGTTCATGTCGTGCGTGCGGCGGCGGTCGTCGCCTGTGTTCTTGCGCAGCTCCAGGAATTCTTCGATGTCCAGATGCCAGGTTTCCAGGTAGGTGCAGACCGCGCCCTTGCGTTTGCCGCCCTGGTTCACCGCCACGGCGGTGTCGTTGACCACCTTGAGGAAAGGCACGACGCCTTGCGATTCGCCATTGGTGCCCTTGATGTGGGCGCCCATGGCCCGCACGCGGGTCCAGTCGTTGCCCAGGCCGCCGGCGAACTTGGAGAGCAGCGCGTTTTCCTTGATGGACTCGTAGATGCCGTCCAGGTCGTCGGGCACGGTGGTCAGGTAGCAGCTGGAGAGTTGCGAGCGCAGCGTGCCGCTGTTGAACAGCGTGGGCGTGGACGACATGAAGTCGAACGAGGACAGCACTTCGTAGAACTCGATGGCGCGCGCTTCGCGGTCGATCTCGTTGAGCGACAGGCCCATGGCCACGCGCATGAAAAAGGCCTGCGGCAGCTCGATGCGGCTCTTGCGCACGTGCAGGAAGTAGCGGTCGTACAGCGTCTGCAGACCCAGATAGTCGAACTGCAGGTCGCGCTCGGGCTTGAGCGCAGCACCCAGGCGTGCCAGGTCGAATTGCTGCAGGCGCTCGTCGAGCAATTCGTTCTGCACCCCCTTCTTGATGAACTGCGGGAAGTACTCGGCGTAGCGTGCGCCCATCTCGCTGGACGGCACTTCTTCGCCGATCACTTCCTTGACGATGGTGTGCAGCAGCAGACGTGCGGTGGCGTAGGTGTAGTCGGGGTCTTTTTCGATCAGCGTGCGCGCGGCCAGGATGGATGCCTTGTAGACCTCTTCGATCGGCACGCCGTCGTACAGGTTGCGCTTGGTCTCGGCGACGATGGGATCGGCCTTGACGTCCTGGCCCAGGCCTTTGCAGGCGTCTTCGATCAGGTGCTGCAGGCGGTTCAGGTCCAGCGGCACGCGTTGACCGCCGTCCATCACGTGCAGCACGGCTTCGGCCGGCTTCTGCGCTTCGGCCTGATGGGCCCGTTCCTGCGTGCGGCGCTCGCGGTACAGCACGTACGCGCGCGCCACTTCGTGGTGGCCGCTGCGCATCAGGCCGAGTTCGACCTGGTCCTGCACGTCTTCAATATGGAAGGTGCCGCCGCCGGGGCGCGAGCGCATCAACGCACGCACCACGTTCTGCGTCAGGGCGTCCACCGTTTCGCGCACGCTGGCCGAGGCAGCGCCCTGGGTGCCATGCACGGCCAGAAAGGCTTTCATCAGGGCCACAGCGATCTTGCCGGGTTCGAAGGACACGACTGCGCCATTGCGGCGGATGATCTGGTACTGGGCGAAAACCGAGCTGGCGCTGTCGGGTGATGCAGCGCTGGTGGCACCAGCAGAGTGCATCGCGGACGCGGTGGCAGATGTGGGGGATTGGTTTGTCAGCATGGTTCCTCTTTCGTTTGTTTTGTGGCGGCGGCCAAGGCGCGCGGAGTCGGATGGCAGCGGGGTGGGGAGGCCGGTTCCGCGACAAATCCGATGGCTTGATCGGGTTTGAGCAGAAAAACCAAGAGGGCCAAGAGCCAGTTGATCGGGCGACCGCAACGCGCAGAGCACACTATATCTGGTGTGTGGTGGGTGTTCAAGCCACTACCGGTAGTGTTTGTAAAAAAATTGCGACCGACGAGTTGGGCGCTTTTCTTCAGAAAAAAATGCCTGGGATGTCCCGAAACGCTGCAACGTCAGTGAACGTCTGGTGACGGCTCAATCGGCCTTGCTGTTGGATTTTTTCTGCAGCAGGGATGCGGGCTGCCGAGAGTTTTGTCGTTGAAAGCAGCGCCCATGTTGCGCTGTGAAACCACCAGCGTTCGGGAAACTTGGGGCCTCAGGTGGTCATGCGGGTAGACGGACGCGTGTCTTGGGGGAAACACGCATCGGCCCAACCCAGATCCTGTTGTAGCCGTGTCCAGTCGAAACCGCTGCCGGGGTCCTGCTTGCGGCCGGGGGCAATGTGCTCGTGGCCCGCCACGTGGGCGATTGGGTAGCGCCCGCCGAGGCTGGCGCACAGGCGGGTCAGGCAGTCGTATTGCGCACTGACGAAGGGTTCACCTTCCAGACCCTCCAGCTCGATCCCGATGGAGTCGTCGTTGCAGTTGCCGCGGCCACGCCAGCAGGACGTGCCGGCGTGCCAGGCGCGTGCATCGGCGTCGACAAACTGCACGAGTTCGCCATCGCGGCGGATGAAAAAATGCGCCGAAACTTCCATGCCACGGATCTGCTGGAAGTAGGGATGGGCGTCCCAGTCGAGCTGGTTGGTGAAGAGTTGTTCCACTTCCGGGCCGCCGTAGACGCCGGGTGGCAGGCTGATGGCGTGGATCACGATCAGGTCGATCCGTGCGCCTTCGGGACGCGGGCCGAAATTGGGCGATGCGCAGCGGCGGGCGGCACCCAGCCAGCCGCCATCCCAGGCTGTGGGCGACACGGACAGATCGCCGGCTTCAGGTTTCATCGTCACCGTCTGCGGGGGTGGTGATGCCGAGCCGCTGGATGCGGTAGCGCATCTGGCGCAGGTTCAGACCCAGACGTGCCGCGGCAGCGGTGCGGTTGAAATCGGTTTCTTTCAAGGCCTTGAGCAGAACCCGGCGTTCCTGTTCGTCCAGGTAGGTCTGCAGGTCGGCCGGAATGCCTGTGGCCGATGCCGAAACCGGGGCGGGAGTCGCGAACGCGGTTGCTGTTGAAGGGCTCTCGGGGCGCATCGCCGTGTCGCTCGTGTCGCCGAAATCTTCCGCTTGCAACACCGCACCGCTGCTGAGTGCCAACGCACGTTGCAGCAGGTTTTCCAGTTCACGCACATTGCCGGGCAACTCGCAGGTCTGCAGCCACGCCAGCGCCGTGCTGGACAACGCGGGCACCGGCTGGGCGGATTCGCTGCAGATGCGTTTCAACAAGGCGTGGGCCAGCTCGGACAGGTCCTCGCGCCGCTCGCGCAGGGCGGGTGTGCGCAGACCGATCACGTTCAGACGGTAAAACAGGTCTTGCCGGAACTCACCGCTCTTGACGAGAGCGGCCAGATCGCGGTGGGTGGCGCTGACCAGGCGCACGTCCACCGCTTCTTCCTGCACGCCGCCGAGCGGGCGCACGCGCCGCTCCTGGATCACGCGCAGCAGCTTGGCCTGCATCTGGAGCGGCAGGTCGCCGATTTCGTCGAGGAACAGGGTGCCGCCCCTGGCCGCCTGGAAGTAACCTTCGCGGTCGTGGGAGGCGCCGGTGAAGGCGCCCTTGCGGGCACCGAAAAATTCGGCCTCGATCAGGTTCTCGGGAATCGCGCCGCAGTTGACCGCGACGAAGGGGCCGGTGGCCCGGTGGCTGCATTCGTGCACCGCGCGCGCCACCAGTTCCTTGCCGGTGCCTGATTCGCCCAGGATGAGCACGGGCGCCATGCTGGTCGCCACTTTCTCGATGCGGTTGCGGATCTGCACCATGCAGCCCGAGGCGCCGACGATGCGTTCCAGGGCCTGCACGCCGGCGGGCGGCGGCGGGGCGCTGCGCGGCATGGGTTCACCCGAGGGCGGCCGCATCGCGGACGGGTGGCGCTGGCTCTGCAGCGCGGCCGTCACAGCGGTACGCAGCTGCTTGAGGTCCACCGGTTTGGTGAGGTAGTCGAAAGCGCCGGATTTGAGCGCTTCGACCGCGTTCTCGGCCGAGCCGTAGGCGGTGATGACGATGCTCTTTTCGGTGCGCAAACCGGTGTTGAGTTCGCGCAGCAACTCCAGACCCAGACCGTCGGGCAGTCGCATGTCGGTGATCAGCACGTCAAAGTGGCGTTGCGCCAGCCACTCCCGGGCCTGGGTGAGGTCGGGGGCGGACACCACTTCATGGCCTTCGCGCAGCAACGTCAGTTCATAGAGGGTGCGCAGGTCCGGCTCGTCGTCGACGACCAGGATGGACGTGGGTGTGGTCATCTATCGGCAGGGGGAAGGGTCACCGCGTGGACAGGGACGGCGGGTCCGCCTGGGAGAGGCCGGGGCGGGTCATGCCGGGCACCGAGTCGGCCACGGGGTAGGCCAGGCTTTGTTGTGCGGGCCGCCCGCCCGCTGTCGCGCTGGGCAGGAGCACAAAGAATTCGTTGCCTTCGCGCAGGTCGAGCCGGCTGCGCTGGTAGGCGATCTGCGCCCCGTAGCGCTCGCAGAGTTCCCGGCAGATGTACAGGCCCAGGCCACTGGAGCGGCTCTCGGAAGAAAAGAAGGGCTCGAACAGGTGGCGCAACACGCTGGCCTCCAGTGGTGCGCCATCGCTCCAGACCGACAGGCGCACGCGGTCTGTGCCGCCGGGCTGCGTGATGACGCGGATGGAGGAGCGCTGACCGCTGGCATGGCGCAGTCCAGCAGGTTGATCAGCAGGCGCCGCAGGTGCTCGGGATCGAAGCTCACATGGGCTTGCGGCGCGTGCAGGTGCACGCCCAGGACGCCCTGAATCTGGTTCTGGCGGTTCCATTCGTGCGTGATCTGGCGCATGGTCGGATCCAGCGGCAGCGCCGACGCGTACGCCCCGTCCTGAAGCGGTTGGGCGCGCGCCACGTTGAGAATGTCGTCCACGATGCGCGCGAGCCGCTGGGCGTTCTGCTCGATCATGCGCGTGAGCCGCTTCTGCCCGGGTTCGTTCACCTCTTCGTCGAGCAGCGCGTTGGCCTGGGTGATGGCCGACAGCGGGTTGCGGATTTCGTGTGCCACGGCCGCCGACATGCGACCCATGGCGGCCAGCTTTTCGGTACGCACGCGGGCCTCGACTTCGCGCAGGTCCTCCAGGAACAGCACGCACAGCGCGGCCTGCGTCTGGCCCGGGGTGCGCGTGAGACGGGTGCGAGCGAAAAACCGGTGCGAGGTGAATTCGTCGATGTCGATGCGCACCTCGGACTCCAAGGGGTGTCCGAGCGCGAAGCTCTCGGACACCAACTGGGACAGCCCTTCCCACCCGTGGCGTGCCGACAGCAGCAGTTTGACCGCATGGGGGTAGTGCTCGCCCATGAGCATGGCCTTGGCCGCCGGATTGGCGTTGCGCACCACGCCGTGCGGGTCCACCACCAGCACGCCTTCGCTCAGGCTCTCGATCACCAGTTCGTTGACCTGGGCCTGCGCGCGGGCAGCGGCCTGGCTGCTCTGGGCCAGCACTTCTTCCCGGGCGAGTCTCACGGCGAGCTGGTTGGCCAGCAGGGCCACGATGAAGAAGCCCGTGCCCGTCAGACCCGACTGCAGGAAGCGCGAGGTGGACACCTCGCTGAGCAGCGGCGCACTCGCGGCTGCTTCGCCGAGCAGGAACAGTGTGACGCTCGCGGCCGTGGCGAGCGCCAGCGTCATCGAACCCATGACAGCCGCCAGCAGGACCGGCAAGGCAAACAGGGGCGTGTAGTTGAGGCCCCCTTGCTGGAACAACTGCAGCAGGCCGAACACCAGCAGGTCGATGCCAATGGTCAGGGGCCATTGCAGGCTGACCGCTTTCCCGGGGTTGTCGACACGCCACCAGACCATCATGGCCAGCGCGGCGGTGAGGTGCAGCGCGCTGACCAGCACCAGCCAGTTCGGGCCACCGCTGTGGTTGAGCCGCTCGAAGACCTGCAGCGCCAGCAAGACGGCGGCGATGAAGGCACGGGCCCGCATGAAGGCGCGCCACAAACGCTCGAAGGCGTGGCGCCGCTGTTCGCGCCCCAGCGATCCGTGCTCCTCATAGGAGGAGAACCAGGAGGGCGCGAAACTGGGGTGAGGGTCCTGGGCCATGTTCGTTTTTGCCTGGCGCACAGGCCCGGATCAGCTGCCCTGGCGCTCGTGCGACGCGCGGTGTTCGGCGCAGCAGTAGGCGCCTCGGGGGCCTTTGATGGCCTCGTTCTCAGGCAGGTGCGCGCCACATTGCAGGCAGGCCACCATGGCCACTGGCGGGAGGGGCTTTCGGGGTGCAGGGGCTTGCGCACGGTCAGCGTCCTGCGAGCGGTTGTTGCGCCAGACCCAGAACGCCACCAGGACCACGGCCAGTACGAGCAAAAATTTCATGTCAGTTTTTCACGGCGCCGAAGCGCCATCCGCATCGCATGAATCGGTTCAACCCAGAGGCACCGCCGGGCCGGCTTTGCCGGACGGCCAGTGCCGCCCCCCTTGAGGGGGGTGACGCGAAGCGGCGCGGGGGGTGTTTCATCCTAGGCACGCTGCAGCACGACTTCGAGAACGAAGCGGGAGCCGGCATACCCGAGCAGCAGAAAGCCCGCACCGACGTAGAGCGTGCGCACCGCGGTCTGGCCGCGCCAGCCCAGTCGCCAGCGGCCGATCAGCAAGATGCCCATGGTCAGCCAGGCCAGCACCGAAAAAGCCGTCTTGTGGTCCCAGACCCAGCCGTGGTCGAGCGAGTCCGAAAACCACCAGCCGGCCAGCAGCGTGGCGCTGAGCAGCGCGAAACCGGCCGCCACGAACCGGAACGTGAGACGCTCCAGGGTCAGCAGCGGCAGGGTCGTGTCGGCCGCGGCGCCCAGGCGCATGGACTTTTCAGCCCGCTGCATCATCCATGCGTGCACCACGGCCACGGCAATGAGCCCGTAGGAGGCGATGCCGAGCGCCCAGTGCAGGGGCAGCCAGCTCGACCGCAGGGCCGGGTAGGGCGAGCCGGGAAACACCAGGGCCAGCAACACCGCCACGGAGCCCAGCACGGCCAGCGTCCAGCGCGCGCGCATCTGGGGATACAGCCGGCTCTCCACCAGATACACCGTCAGGACCAGCCAGGCGGTGACCGAGAGCGCGGGTGCAAAGCCAAAACGGGGGGGGTGTTCGAACAGGCCCGATGCGAGCACGAGCAGGTGCAGCAGCCAGGCAACGGCCAGCACGCCGCGGGTTTGAGCGGCACTCAGGCGCGGGTGGCCCCAGGCCAGCACGGCGTACGCCAGCGCCGCCACCGCAGACAGCAGGGCAGCGGGCGGGTTCGTCGACAGGGTGGGCAACAGGTTCATCGGATCAGCGCGGTACGCAGCAGGCGGCACAGGGCACGGCTAAAATCATCTGCACAGTTTAACGGTCTTGCCCGGACCGGGTTCGCCGGGTACCGGCCAGTCCATCCGGGACGCGCGGGCCTCCCGTCCGACCCGTCGCCGCCCTTCCCGGCGCCCACCAGCACACCCGAGCACACCATGGCATCAGCCCTCTCAGAACGTCTCTCACGCATCGTCAAGGAAATGCGCGGCCAGGCCCGCATCACCGAAGGCAATGTCGCCGACATGCTGCGCGAGGTGCGCATGGCCTTGCTGGAAGCCGACGTGGCGCTGCCGGTGGTGCGCGACTTCATCGCCCGCGTGAAAGAAAAGGCGCTGGGCCAGGAGGTGATCGGTTCGCTCTCGCCGGGGCAGGCGATGGTGAGCATCGTCAACCGCGAGCTGGCCGCCACCATGGGCGAGGGCGTGTCCGACATCAACCTGGCGGCCCAGCCGCCGGCGGTGATCCTGATGGCCGGTCTGCAGGGTGCCGGTAAAACGACGACCACCGCCAAGCTGGCCAAGCACCTGATCGAGAAGCGCAGGAAGAAGGTGCTCACGGTCTCGGGTGACGTCTACCGACCGGCCGCCATCGAACAGCTGAAGACGGTGACCGCGCAAGCTGGCGCCGAGTGGTTCCCGAGCACGCCCGAGCAGAAGCCGGTGGACATCGCGCGCGCCGCGATCGACTACGCGCGCAGGCACTATTTCGACGTGCTGCTGGTCGACACCGCCGGCCGCCTGGCGATCGACGAAGCGCTGATGCGCGAGATCCAGGAACTGCACGCGGTGCTGAACCCGGTGGAGACCCTGTTCGTGGTGGACGCCATGCAGGGCCAGGATGCGATCAACACCGCCAAGGCGTTCAAGGATGCGTTGCCGCTGACTGGCATCATTTTGACCAAGCTCGACGGCGATTCGCGCGGCGGCGCGGCGCTCTCGGTGCGCAGCGTCACCGGCGTGCCGATCAAGTTCGCCGGTGTGTCCGAAAAGATCGACGGCCTGGAGGTGTTCGACGCCGAACGCCACGCCGGCCGCATCCTGGGCATGGGCGACATCCTGGCGCTGGTCGAGCAGGTCACGGCCGGCGTGGATATGGCCTCGGCGCAGAAGCTGGCCGCCAAGGTCAAGAGTGGTGAAGGTTTTGACCTCAACGACTTTCTCGACCAGATCCGCCAGATGAAACAGATGGGGGGACTCTCCAGCCTGATGGACAAGCTGCCCAGCGCCATGACCGCCAAGGCCGGTCAGGTGGACATGGACCGCGCGGAAAAAGACATCAAACGCAAGGAAGGCATCATCTGCAGCATGACGCTCAGGGAGCGCAGCAGGCCCGAACTCATCAAGGCCACGCGCAAGCGCCGCATCGCCGCCGGTGCCGGCGTGCACGTGCAGGAGGTCAACCGCCTGCTCAAGGAATTCGAGCAGATGCAGGGCATGATGAAGAAGATGAAGGGCGGCGGCCTCATGAAGATGATGAAGCGCATGGGCGGCATGAAGGGCATGCCCAAGCTGCCCGGCATGGGTTGACCGAAGTCAAGTGAGGGGCATGATCAGCGGCCCATACTCCGTGCCCATGCTGACTGGTATCGAAATTGCGCTGGCCTTGGCCTGCATGGTGATGGCTTTGTGGTTCCGCCCCTGGCGCATGCTGGCGGGCCCGCTGCTCACGCCTGCGCTGGCTGCGCTCGTTCTGTTGCCGTGGCTCTGGCTGTTGCCTCAGAAGATGCCGCAAGGCCTTCAGGTGCAGCTTTCGGGCGCCTGCCTGCTGGTCCTGATGCTGGGCTGGCCGCTGGCGGTGCTGGTGCTGTCGGGGGTGGTGCTGGCCGTGTGGCTGCTGGGCCACTCGGATCTGGCTGCCGCCTTGTCCCAGTGGGTCTGGATCGGTCTGGTGCCGGCCACGCTGGCGCTGGGTATCGGGGCGTTGCTGCGCCGCTGGCTGCCGCCGAATCCCTTTGTCTACACCCTGGGACGGGGCTTCATGGGCACCGCTGCGTCGGTGTTTCTGTCGGGCGTGCTGCTGGAAGCCGCCCACCAGTGGACCGGTGGTGCCGCTCAAGAGCAGGCGCTGGTGGCGCGCTGGCTCATGGCCTGGGGCGATGCCTTTCTGACGGGCATGTTCAGCGCCATCTTCGTTGCCTTTGCGCCGCAATGGCTGGCCACTTGGTCCGACGAGCGCTATCTCCAATCACCGAAGCCCTGAACGTTGGCCGGGCTTTTCGCCCGGCTCGGCGCCCGCCATCAGGCGGTTTTGAGCAGCGACAGGCGCGAGGCGTGGCGCCAGGCCCGGCGCAGCACGGCCGGTGACCACGACTCTTCCGGGATCAGCAAGGCGCCACGTGCGCGCATCCAGGCACCGAGAGCGACGTGACCGGTGGCCACGGTGAACGGCACCGCCAGGAGCAGCGGCAGGGTCACCGGCAGCATCCAGACCAGGGCTTCGGTGTTCAACGAGGCCACACCGAACACCAGCACGCCGATGACGGCTGCGATCGGAGCCAGCTGGGCAAACGCGCCGCGCCAGGCCACGCCCACCGCTTCCCGGGGTGGGGACTTCCAGTCGAGCTGGATGCCGGTGACGGCGACCAGCACGAACAGCGAGTGCGCGACCATGCGGATGGGCGCCTGGAGCAGGGCCAGGGCGCTTTCCAGCAAGGCGCTGGACAGCAGGATGCCGGTGCCGCCGAAGCCTTTTTGTTCACCTTTGAGGAACACCGCCATCAGGCCCAGCAGGCGGGGCAGGAACAGCAGGCACAGCGTCCAGATCCACAGACCCAGGCGTTCGCTGGACGGGTCGTACCAGCCCGGCAGCTGGCTCGGGTCGGCCACGAACAGGGCGGTGCCGAAGGCCAGGAAGGCCAGCCACATCGGGGCCGACAGGTAGGACATGGCGCCGATGGCGAACATGGAACGGTGCACGCGGTGGATGCCGGGCTCGGCCATCAGGCGCGAGTTCTGCAGGTTGCCCTGGCACCAGCGGCGGTCGCGCTGCAGTTCGCTCAGCAGATCGGGCGGTTGCTGTTCGTAGCTGCCGGTGAGGTCGGACACCAGCCACACGTGGTAGCCGGCACGGCGCATCAGGGCCGCTTCCACGAAATCGTGCGACATGATGCCGCCGGACATGCCACCTTGACCCGCGATGGGGGCGAGGGCGCAATGCTGCATGAAGGGTTCGACACGGATGATGGCGTTGTGGCCCCAGTAGTGCGATTCACCGAGCTGCCAGAACTGCATGCCGAGGGTGAACAGGCGGCCCGTGACGCGCGAACCGAACTGTTGTGCGCGCGCGTGCAGCGTGGCGTGACCGATGGCCTGCGTGGCGGTCTGGATGATGCCGGCGCTCGGATTCGCCTCCATCAGCTTGACCATGGACACCAGGCAACTGCCACTCATGACACTGTCGGCGTCGAGCACCACCATGTGGTCGTAGTCCTTGCCCCAGCGGCGGCAGAAGTCGGCCACGTTGCCCGCCTTGCGGTGGGTGCGGCGCGTGCGCAGGCGGTAGTACACCTCGATCGGTGGCTGTCCGGCCTGCTCGGCCAGGGCCGCGCGCAAGGCTTCCCAGGCGCTGCGCTCGGCGGCGGCGATGGCGGGGTCGTAGCTGTCGGACAGCACGAAGACGTCGAACTGCCGGGCGTGGCCGGTGCCGATGAGCGATTCGCAGGTGGCGCGCAGACCGGCGAAGACGGTGGCCACATCTTCATTGCAGATGGGCATGATGATGGCGGTGCGTGCGTCGGGGTTGAGCGCGTGGTCGCGCACCGAGGCGGCGGTGAGGGTGTGGCGGTCACCGCGCAGCAGCACCCAGAAACCCATGAGCGCGGTCACGAAGCCGGTGACCACCCAGGCCGACAACACGGCGAACAGCACCAGCTGGGCCATTTGCAGCCAGGTGTGTTCGTCCTCCGGCTGGGCGCTGATGTACAGGCTGGCGGCCAGCACCGTGCTCAGCAGCGTCAGCAACACGAACACCGTGCGGCGCCGGTTGGCCGCGATTTCCCAGGCCTGTGGTTTCGGGAGACCGCTGGGGCGCACCTTGGGCGTGCGTGGGGGCAGCCACTGGCTGGCACCAGCCAGCACGGCGGTGCCGATGCTGTTCCAGAACCCCCGCCAGGGGCGCGGCGCCATGGACCCGCGGTTGACCGGCGGGGCCGTCACCGCGTTCGGGTGGCGTTCCTCACGCAGCAGGCTGCGTCCGCTCAGGGGAGCGGTCACTCGGGCAGGAGTAGTTGTGTCCATGTTTCGCTCAGGGTGTCGTTCTGGTGTTGGAGAAAGGCGCGCAGTTCGACCGGGCGGCCCGGGTCGATGCGTTCCACGCGCAGGGTCACGCGCCAGGTGCGCGTGGCCGGATTGGGGTAGGCCAGGGCTTCGAGGACCCGGCCGTTGGCGTCGGCGCTCACCACCGCGCGCACCGGGGCACCGGGGGGCAGGGCCTCCAGCGCCGGACCAGCGAAGTCCAGCACGTACTGGGGTTGAAGCGCCTGTTCACTGACGCTCAGCCTGGTGTAGCCGTAGCCGCGGCGGCTCTGGGTGACCCAGGCCGAAGGAGGGCGCTGTTGCGCGTCGCCCTGCCAGGCCAGCTCGTAGGCGTACTCAAAGGGTTCGCCGGGCACGGGCAGGGTGGCGGGTACCCAGTAGGCGACGATGTTGTCGTGCGTTTCGTCGGGCGTGGGCAACTGCACCAGTTCCACGCGGCCGGCACCCCAGTCGCCCAGCGGCTGGACCCAGGCGCTGGGGCGGCGTTCGTAGCGGGCTTCCACGTCTTCATAGCTGGCGAAGCTGCGGTCGCGCTGCATCAGGCCGAAGCCACGCGGCTGCTGCATGGCGAACGAACTGACCACCAGCTGGCGCGGGTTCTGCAGCGGGCGCCACAGCCACTCGCCGTCCCCGGTGACCATCATCAGGCCGTCGGAGTCGTGGACTTCCGGACGGAAGTCGGTGGCGCTGGGCTGGTTCTCGCCAAACAGGAACATGCTGGTCAGCGGGGCCAGGCCGAGCGTGTTCACCGGCGCCGAGCCCGGGCGCAGGTAGACCCGGGCGTGCACGGTGACGGTGGTCTGGGCGCCCGGGCGCAGCACGAAGCGGTAGGCCCCGGTGCTGCGCGGCGACTCCAGCAGGGCGTAGACCGTGATCTGCTTCGCGTCCGCCACCGGGCGTTCCAGCCAGAACTCGGTGAAGCGCGGGAATTCCTCACCGCTGCCGCCCACGGTGTCGATCGCGAGGCCACGGGCCGACAGACCGTACTGCTGGCTGGCGCCGAGGGCCCGAAAGTAGCTCGCGCCGAGAAAGGCCACGAGTTCGTCTTTGTAGGTTGCGGCGTTCAGCGGATGGTGCAGGCGGAAGCCGGCATAACCCAGGTCGCCCCAGGCCTTGGCGTCCACGGTGTTGCGGCCGAAATCGAAATCGGTGCCGCTGTAGGGCAGGTGCCGGACGCCCTCGGGCGTGATTTCGTGGATGCGAACGGGTTGTGTCTGGTACAGGCCGAGATGGAAGAACTGGGCCTCGAAAGACCGCTTTTCAGTGCGCCAGAGCGACTGCTCGGGACGGAAGCGGATGTCGCGGACCTGGTCGTAGTCGAGGGCGGCGAGGTCCGCAGGCAGTTTGTCGCTGTTTTCGCTGTAGGGCGCCTGTGCGCGGGTCCGGGCCAGCTGGCTGAGGGTGTTCCAGTCAAAGCCCTGAGCTTGAGCGGAAGCCGCGGCCAGCATGGCCAGCAGCGCGATCAGCAGGGATCGGCTGCGCTGGACGCGGGGCGCTGGAAGCGGGTGAAAAGGGGTGGGCATGCCTTGATAAGGGCAAACCCTGTGCCAGGTCTGAAAAATCCTTTTAAATCAACTGGATATGAGCCGATTTTGATGCGGCTGGTCGGTTGGACGTCCCTGGGGCGGCCCTGGATGCCGGCTTTTGTCGTCGATCAGCGACAGGACGGCAGGTGCTGGCAAAAAAACCGAGTCAGATCAACGGTTTTGGGTTGTCACACATCGGCGACAGGGTCGCTGGGCTCGGTGCCCGCACCGGCTCCGGCATCGCTTTTGAACAGGCCCGGCGTGAGCGCGTGTTTTTGCAGCAGGCGGTAGAACTCGGTGCGGTTGCGCTGGGCCAGCCGGGCTGCATCGGCCACGTTGCCGTCGGTCATTTTCAGCAGGCCGACGAGGTATTCGCGTTCGAAGCGCTGGCGTGCATCGGCGAAGCTCAACACCTCGGCCGAGGGCGTGCGCAGGGCGCGCTGCACCAGCGCCAGCGACACCAGGGGCGTGGTGGACAAAGCGCAGACCTGTTCGACCACGTTGTAGAGCTGGCGCACATTGCCCGGCCAGGCCGACATTGTCAGCGCCTTGAGCGCCTCGGGGGCGAAGCCGGAGCTGCGCTTGCCGTATTTGGCGGCCAGTTTGGCCAGGAAGTGGTTGGCCAGCAGGGCGATGTCTTCGCGCCGCTCGGCCAGGGTGGGGAGCGTCAGCGTGACGACATTGAGGCGGTAATAGAGGTCTTCGCGGAACTGGCCCATGGCCATGGCGGCTTCGAGGTCGCGGTGCGTGGCCGAGATGATGCGCACGTCCACCGGCACCGACTGGCTGGACCCCAGCGGGCGCACTGCGCGCTCCTGCAGCACGCGCAGCAGCTTGACCTGCAGGGTCGGCGGCATGTCACCGATCTCGTCGAGCAGCAGCGTGCCGCCGTCGGCCGCCTGGAACAGGCCCTTGTGGTTGGCCACGGCGTCGGTGAAGGCGCCCTTCATGTGGCCGAACAGCTCGGATTCGAGCAGGGCCTCGGGAATGGCACCGCAGTTGACGGCGATAAACGGGCGCTTGGCGCGCGGGCTGGCCCGGTGGATCGCGCGGGCGAGCAATTCCTTGCCGGTGCCGCTGTCGCCCCGCAGCAGCACGCTGGCGTCGGACTGGGCGACCATGCGGGCTTCGGCCAGCAGATCGGCCATGCGGTTGGAGCGGCTGACGATCTCGGCACGCCATTGTTCGTCGGCAGGGTGGCTGGGGCTCGCCGGGGCGCCCAAGGCCAGGGCCTGGGCGATCTTTTCCAGCAGTTCCCGGGCTTCGTAGGGTTTGGTCAGGTAGCCGTAGACACCCCGCGCCGTGGCCTCCACCGCATCCGGGATGGTGCCGTGCGCGGTGAGCAGGATCACGGGCAGCGAAGGGTGGCGCGCCCGGATCTCGTCGAACAGGGCCAGGCCGTCGCGCCCGGGCAGGCGCACGTCCGACAGCACCAGCTGCGGGCGCTCGATGTCGAGCTGGCTCAGCGCGGCTTCGGCCGAACCGACCGCTGTGACCTGGTAGCCCGCTGCGCCCAGCCGCATCGACAGCAGGCGCAGCATGTCGGCGTCGTCGTCCACCACCAGCAGGCGCGCGCGCGCCGCGCCGGGCATCGGGGGCGAAGGGCTGGCCGACGTGTTCATGGATTCGTCACGCGCCCGGCACCGCGCGGCGTCAGGCTGCGTTCGATGGCGCGCATGGCTTCGAGCCGGTCGTTCAGCACCTCGATGCGGCGCTGGCTGTCGCGCAGCTGCTGCGACAGCCGCTCCACGCTGTCTTCCAGGCGACGCTGGTCGAGCAGGCGGGCGGCCAGCAGCCGGGCCAGGGGTTTGAGGGGCGCACTGTCTGGCGCCGGGTGGGCCATGACCCGCTGCAGCAGGCCCAGCGCGCGGGCCGTGTCGGCGGGCTGGTGGCTGTGCATCAGGACCAGCGCGAGCTGGATCTGGCGCACCGGCAGGTTGCCGGGTTCACCGAGCGCAGCCTGTTCCTGTGCCAGGCCGTTCGCTGGCAGACCCCGCAGACGGTCGGCGTAGGCGAGCACCGACTCCAGGGCCGGCGGTGTGGGGGTGTCGCCGGCCGGCGGGCTGTCCGGATTCCCGGCAGCCAGCGCGGGGGGCATCGGTGCCGGTGGGGTGGCCACTGCCGTGGTGGCGGGCGTGTGGGATGGTTCGATGGCGGGTGCCGCTGGTGGTGCGGGAGCGGGTTCCGGTGTGGCGCAGGCGCTCAGGCACACGGCAGCGCTCAGGCACAGGGCGACGCGACGCGACCGGGTCTTCAAGGGGACGCGGCGGAAAGTTCGCTGGAACGTGTCAACTGGCATGGGGCAATTCGATGCGGAAATGGGCGCCTTGGCGCGCGGGCAGCAGCTGGACACGGCCGCCGTGCGCTCCAATGTACTCGTGCACGATGGACAGGCCGATGCCGGTGCCCCTCACCGTGTCCGTGGGCTGGCGTTCACCCCGGTAAAAAGGTTCAAAAACACGGTCGCGGTCGGTTTCCGCCACGCCCGGTCCCTGGTCGATCACGTCGAGACAGGCCCGGCCGGCGTCGCTCTGCAGCACCAGACGGACCAGTCCGCCATGGGGGGAAAAACGGATCGCGTTCGACAGCAGGTTGCCAATGGCCGAGGCCATCTTCTCGCGATCCACCGGCAGCACCATCGACGGACCTTCGGCGCGCACGCTGAGCTGGTGGGCTTGCCAGCGCAGGCGCTGGGTTTCGATCTGTTCTTCCACCAGGGCCAGCAGGTCGGTGGGTTCGCGCTGGAGCTGGCGGGCTTCAAAAGCCGCGGCGTTGAAGCGCAGCAGCGCCTCGATCTGGTGTTGCAGCAACTGGGTGTTGTGCTGCAGGATGCTCACCACCTCGGCCTGGCTGGGGTTGAGCGGCCCGGCCACACCGTCGCCCAGCACCGCCACGCCCTCGTGCAGCGAGGCCAGCGGCGTCTTGAGTTCGTGCGAAACGTGGCGCAGGAAGCGGGCCTTGTCGGCGTCCAGCTCGGTGAGCCGCAGGCGCAGCCACTCCAGCTGCTGGCTGACACGGCGCACATCGGGCGGTCCGGGGATGTCGATCGGCAGGTCGAGCCGGTTCTCGCCCAGCCCCACGATGGCTTTCTCCAGCCGCTGGAACGGCCGCGCCAGCCAGACACCAAAACCCAGCGCCATCACGGCGGCCAGGGCGATGGAGCCCAGCACCTGTTGTGTCAACTGCCGGCGGCTTTTCTCGACGCGGTCCTGCAGTGCATCGTTGCGGTTGCCGATGATGGCCTGGACCTGCTGGGCAATCGCCGCGCTGTGGCCGTCCAGCTCGCGGAAGGCGAGGGCCACAGCGCGCTCGCGGTCCAGCGCGGTCTCCGGAGAGCCGTCCAGCAGCGCCTCGACGTCGCTCAGCTGTTGTTGCCACTGGCGCGAGAACTCGGGCGGCAGTTCGTTGCTTTCGAGCCGGCGCAGGATGTCCCTGGCGTGGCCGGCCGCTTCTTCAAAACGCTGCCGCAGCTGGCGGTCACCCAGCACCAGCGCCTGGCGGGCGGCCCGCTCCATGGTCAGGCTGCGCTCGCTGAGCGACTGGGCCGCGGTGCTCAGTGCGATCGCCTGGGTGGTGCTTTCCCGGCTCTGCGCCATGATCGTGTCGAGCGAAAACAGCGCGCGCACGGCGGCTGCACCCAGCAGCGCGCCGATGAGCACAAAGGCCACCAGCAGCAACTGGGGGAAAGAAAACCGCAGCGTCGTGGCTTTCACCGCAGGGTGCCCCGCACCGTGGGGGCGCTCGTGGAAATACCTGCGCCCTGCGGTGCGGGCAGGCCTGGGAACGGCCCGGCGCGGCGCTCATGGGAATACCTTCGCCCTGCGGGCTGCGGTGCGAGCTGGCTTGGGAGCGGCCCGGCGCGGCGCTCATGGGAATACCTTCGCCCTGCGGGCTGCGGTGCGAGCTGGCTTGGGAGCGGCCCGGCGCGGCGTCTCATGCGGTTTCGCGCACCATCACTTCACCGCGCAGCGAGTGCGCAAAGGTTTCGGTGATGCGCACGTCGATCATCTGACCCACCAGGCGGGTGGCGTTGGCGCCCGCCTCGAAGTTCACCACCCGGTTGCATTCGGTGCGGCCCATGAACTCGGGCGCCTGCGGGGTCGATTTGCGCGACGGCCCTTCGACCAGGATGCGCTGCACCGTGTTTTGCCGGCTGGCGCTGATGCGCGCCACGTTGGCCTCGATCACGGCCTGCAGGTGCTGCAGGCGCTGGAGTTTCACGGCGTGCGGCGTGTCGTCGGGCAGGTTGGCCGCGGGCGTGCCCGGGCGCGGGCTGAAGATGAAGCTGAAGCTGATGTCGAAACCGATGTCGTCGATCAGCTTCATCAGCTTGCCGAAGTCGTCTTCGGTTTCGCCGGGGAAACCGACGATGAAGTCGCTGCTCATGGCGAGATCGGGCCGGATGGCGCGCAGCTTGCGCACCGTGCTCTTGTATTCCATGGCGGTGTAGCCGCGCTTCATGGCCATCAGGATGCGGTCTGAACCGTGCTGCACCGGCAGGTGCAAGTGGTTCACCAGTTTCGGAAGCTTCGCGTAGGCCTCGATCAGGCGCGGCGTGAACTCGTTGGGATGGCTGGTGGTGTAGCGGATGCGCTCGATGCCCGGGATGTCGGCCACGTATTCGAGCAGCAGCGCGAAGTCGGCGATTTCCGCGGTGTCGCCCATCTTGCCCCGGTAGGCGTTGACGTTCTGGCCCAGCAGGTTGACCTCACGCACACCCTGGTCGGCCAGGCCGGCGATCTCCACCAGCACGTCCTCGAACGGCCGGCTCACCTCGTCGCCGCGGGTGTAGGGCACCACGCAGTAGCTGCAGTATTTGGAGCAGCCTTCCATGATCGACACAAAGGCCGAAGCGCCGTCGACACGCGCGGGCGGCAGGTGGTCGAACTTCTCGATTTCGGGGAAGCTGATGTCCACCTGCGGGCGGGCCATCTTCTCGCGCCGGGCCAGCAGTTCGGGCAGGCGGTGCAGGGTCTGCGGACCGAACACCACGTCCACATAGGGCGCGCGCTTGATGATCTCGGCGCCTTCCTGGCTGGCCACGCAGCCGCCGACGCCGATCAGCACCCCCTTTTTCTTCAGGTGCTGCACGCGCCCGAGGTCGGAGAACACTTTCTCCTGTGCCTTCTCGCGCACCGAGCAGGTGTTGAAGAGGATCAGGTCGGCCTCGTCCACGTTGGTGGTGGGCTCGTAACCTTCGGCGGCGTTCATCACGTCGGCCATCTTGTCCGAGTCGTACTCGTTCATCTGGCAGCCAAAGGTTTTGATAAATACTTTTTTGGTCATGTTCGCTACCCCCTGCGCCGCTGCGCGGCTTCCCCCTGGAAGGGGGACCGCACTGGCGGCCCGGCAAAGCCGCTTCCGCGGTGCGCTGGGAGGGGGCCTGTGTAGGTTGAAGAGACTACTGGCCGGCGCGCTGGCGCTTCTCGGCCGCCTCGGCCTCGGTCAGGATCCAGACGTCGTGCACCAGGCCGTGGGGTTCCACGGTGTAGTTCACCAGCAGTTGCTGGTTCACCAGTGCCCCCGACATCAACAACATGTTGTTGGTGCCCCGGATGCGGGCGCCGGGCGAGAGCTGCGCGGTTTTTCCGTCCAGCTGGATCACGGGGGGCTGCACCACGACCAGCGTGCCGCGCAGGGCATTGTCCGGAAAGGTGCGGGGTTGGTTCTGGGCCAGGGCCGCGGGCGCCAGGCCGAAGGCCAGCAGGCCGAGCGCGAGGGTGGTGGTGCGCCGGGTGGCGCGGAAGCGGGCAGAAAAGCAGCGGTTCATGGTATCGATCCAGAGGCTGTGGGTGGGCGGGGATGACCGCTCGCGCAAGGCAGGCGCGAGGCCTTGCATTCTCGCATGTTGGGCGCGCGGCTCAGCGGCGCGGCGCGTTGTCCGGGGCCGGGCGCTCGGGGGGCCTCCCACCGCTGGGCCGAGCCACAATGCGCCCATTCACTGCCCCTGGAGACACCATGCCACGCCTTGCCCCGTTGCCGCCCGAGACCACACCCGAGCTCCAGCCGCACTTTCACTTCTTTCTCGGCACGCTGGGCTTCACCCCCAACAGCGTGCTCACCATGCAGCGCCGTCCCAAGCTGGCACAGGCCCTGGCGGTGATGAACGCGGCGGTGATGGACCCCGAGGGCGAAGTCGATCTCGGCTTTCGCCGGCTGATCGGGCATGTGGTGAGCCAGGTCTCCGGATGCCGCTACTGCCAGGCGCACACCCTGCTGGGTGCGAAGAATTTTGGCGTCAGCGAGGCCAAGCTGGCCGACATCTGGGCCTACGCCAGCAGCCCGCACTACACCGAGAAAGAGCGCCTGGCCCTCGATTTCGCGCTCGCCGCCGCCGCGCAGCCCAACGCGGTGAGCGATGCGCAGTTCACCGAACTGCAGCGGTACTGGAACGAGGGCGAGATTGTCGAGATGCTGGGCGTGATCGCGATGTTTGCCTTCCTCAACCGCTGGAACGACACGATGGCCACGCCGCTGGAGGCGGTGCCGCAGCAGGTGGCCGAGCAGGCGCTGGGCAGCCAGGGCTGGACGCCCGGCAAACACCGGGCCTGAAGCGCGGGCTTATTTCCAGCGGATCGGCTCGATGTGCACGCTGCCCCGCGTGCTGCTGAGCGTGAGCGCGCCTTCCTGCACGGTGGCCTGCAGCTGCATGCTGCGTTCGGCCATGGCCGCCAGCGCGGGCGCGACCTCGGTGGGCAGGCGCCAGACCTGCAGTTTCTCCAGCCGCGCGAGCTTGGTCTCGATGCCGCGCCACCAGACGTCGGCCGCCGAGCCGAAGGCGTACAGGATCACCGCGTCGGCCTTGCTGCAGGCTTTGGACACCGGTTTGTCTTCGGGCTGGCCGACCTCGATCCAGATGCGTTTGCGGCCGGTGTAATCGGTCAGCGAGACGTCCGGATCGTCCGGGTCGGACAGGCCAGCGCCGAAGGTCAGCGTGCCGTCGCCCCTGCAGGTGTCCTGCAACTCGTGGGCGTGGATGGCCATGGCCACCAGGCGCACCATCATGCGTTCGTCGGTCTCGCTGGGGTGGCGGGCGAGCGTGAGTGCGTGGTCGGCGTAGTAGCCGTGGTCGATGTCTGCAATCTGCAGGTTCGCCTTGAAGATGGTGGATTTGATGGCCATGAACGGTGGGGAAATGGGCCGGGCAAGAAAAAAGCGGACACCGTCGCCGGGGTCCGCTTTTTGAGTTTCTGGTGGCGATAGGTGGACTTGAACCACCGACATCAGCATTATGAATGCTGCGCTCTAACCAACTGAGCTATATCGCCAACGCGGTCGGCATTGTAGCCCAATTCGAACCCCGAAAAAGAGCGCGGCCCGCGCGGCGGGCGGTCAGGCCGGCTTTTTCACGTAAGACGCGCACCAGCCCTGGGCCGCCACCTGCTTGCCCGGGAACAGCGGGCATTGCCCGGCTTCCGCGCCGGCTGTGCCCTGGTACAGCCCGCAGTTGGCACAAGTCTGGCTGTCCTCGTGGTTGGGGTATTTGGTCTTGTCGGCCCGGGCCGTGTCCGCGACATAGCCGAGCGCCACGGCAGCGGCGTCCGCCTCGTCGAGCATGGGACCGCCACTGGCGTCCGGGGGCAACGGAGCGGCGGGCTCGGGTGCGGGCGGCGCCGCCATCGGGGCGGCGGGAGCCATCTCGGGCGCAGCAGCGGGCGGTGTGGCCTGGTCCGAGCAGGCCGCTGCCAGCACGGCCCCGGAGGCGGGGATCATGAAAATGAAACGGCGGCGTGTGGTCATGGGGGTCTCCTGGGGTGGATCGGCGAGATCCACACCTTCCGGGCTCAGACCCCAACGGTCATCGCTTGCCAGAGGCGTGGAGCCGAGGCCTCTTATACGCCTGCACCACCGGGCGCTTTGTTACAGCCTGTGTGAATTCCAACAAGGTGCTCACTGGTGCTGGAACACCGCCTTGCGTTTGTTCACGAAGGCGTCCATGCCTTCCTTCTGGTCGGCGGTGGCGAACAGCGCGTGGAACAGGCGGCGCTCGAACATCACGCCGTCGGCCAGACCGCCCTCAAAGGCCCGGTTGACGCACTCCTTGGCGGCCATGACGCTGGGCTGCGAAAACTCACAAATCATCAGTGCGGCGCCCAGGGCTTCGTCCATCAGCTTGTCCAGCGGCACCACGCGGCTCACCAGCCCGGCGCGCTCGGCCTCGGTGGCGTCCATCATGCGGCCGGTCAGGGCCATGTCCATGGCCTTGGCCTTGCCCACCGCGCGCGGCAGGCGCTGCGTGCCGCCGGCGCCGGGGATGATGCCCAGCTTGATCTCGGGTTGACCGAATTTGGCGTTGTCGGCGGCGATGATGAAGTCGCACATCATCGCCAGTTCGCAGCCGCCGCCCAGCGCAAAACCGCTGACCGCAGCGATCACCGGCTTGCGCACGCTGCGGATGGTTTCCCAGTTGCGGGTGATGTAGTCGCCCTTGTAGACGTCGGCGAAGGTGTAGGTCGCCATGGCGCCGATGTCGGCTCCCGCCGCGAAAGCCTTTTCGCTGCCGGTGATGATCATGCAGCCGATGTTGGCGTCGGCATCCAGCGCCTGGAGCGTGGTGCCCAGCTCGGTCATCAGCTGGTCGTTGAGCGCGTTGAGTTGTTTGGGTCGGTTCAGGGTGATGATGCCGACGCGGCCTTCGGTGCGCACGTTGATCAGTTCGGGGGTGGCGGTCTCGCTCATGGTGTGTCCTCGGGTGGTTCGGGGTAGATTGACGTAAACGTCAACTATAGCCGGGCACCATCAACGCGGGCACCCAAGGGAAAACATTAACCGACCGATGGGTCGGTTAATGGTAAATTGCGTGTAAACCACCCCGAACAGGCGCCGCTTCCCGACGGCCCGAGGAGACAGCCACCCATGAACGCCCCCGCTGCGGGCAGCACCGTGCTCTATGAAGAGCGCGGCGCCGTTGCCCTGATCACGCTCAACCGTCCGGACGCCCTCAACAGTTTCACGCGCCAGATGCACCGCGAACTCTGGGCCGCGCTGGATCGGGCCGAGGCCAACCCGGTGACCCGCGGGCTGGTGCTCACCGGCGCGGGTCGCGGCTTCTGCGCCGGGGCCGACCTGGCCGAGTTCGACTTCGAACCCGGGCCGGATCTGGTGAAACGCGCCGACCCGGGTCCGGTGATCGATCAGGCCTTCAACCCGACGGCGCGGCGCATCCAGTCGCTGCGTTTTCCGGTGATCGCCGCCGTCAACGGCGTGGCCGCGGGCGCGGGCGCCTCGCTGGCCATGACCTGCGACATCGCGATCGCCGCGCCGGGCGCGAGCTTCATCCAGGCTTTCAGCAAGATCGGCCTGATTCCCGACGCGGGTGGCAGCTGGTTCCTGGTCGAGCGGCTGGGCCTGGCGCGCGCCATGGCGCTGGCCATGACCGGCGACAAGCTGCCGGCCGCGCAGGCGAAAGAGTGGGGCATGATCTGGGACGTGCAGGACGACCCTTTGGCCGCCGCGCTGGCCATGGCGGAGAAGCTGGCCGTGATGCCCACCAAGGCACTGGTCGCCACGCGCGCGCTGCTGCGCGACGCCGGCACCCGCACGCTGAATCAGCAGCTGGATGTGGAGCGTGACACGCAGTCGGCCCTGGGCACCACGCACGATTACATCGAGGGCGTGATGGCCTTCCGTGAGAAGCGCCCGGCGCAGTTCAAGGGGGCATGATGACGCCACAGGAACGCGCCGCCAAGGTCGGTGAATCCATGTTCGCCGTGGACGTGGCGGCCCGCGAGACCATGGGCATCGAACTGGTCAGCGTCGGGCCCGGTCGCGCCGTGCTGCGCATGCCCGTCAGGCCGCTGCACCTCAACGGCCACCAGATCTGCCACGGTGGCTTCATCTTCACGCTGGCCGACACCACTTTCGCCTACGCCTGCAACAGCTACAACAAGAATGCGGTGGCGGCCGGCTGCAGCATCGAATTCCTCAAGCCCGGCCACGCTGGCGACGTGTTGACCTGCGAAGGTGTGGAACAGACGCTGCAGGGGCGCCACGGCATTTACGACATGAAGGTCAGCAACCAGAAGGGCGAGGTGGTGGCGATGTTCAGAGGCAAGAGCGCAGTGATCCCGGGCACCATCTTTCCGGAAGAGGAAGGCGCATGAACCACTTTCCGCTCGAACCGATCGAGAAGGCCAGCATCGACGAGCTGCGCGGCTTGCAGCTCAAGCGCCTGCAGGCCACGCTGCGCCATGCCTACGCGAACTCGCCGGTGTACAAGGCCAAGTTCGACGAAGCGGGTGTGCACCCCGACGACTGCCGTTCGCTGGCCGATCTGGCCAAGTTCCCCTTCACCACCAAGAAGGACCTGCGCGACAGCTACCCCTTCGGCATGTTCGCCGTGCCACGCGAAAAGTGCGCGCGCATTCATGCGTCCAGCGGCACCACCGGCAAACCGACCGTGGTGGGCTACACGCTGAAAGACATCGACACCTGGGCCAGCGTGGTGGCGCGCAGCATCCGCGCCAGCGGTGCGCGGCCGGGCGACATGGTGCACGTGAGCTACGGCTATGGCCTCTTCACTGGTGGCCTGGGCGCGCATTACGGCGCCGAAAAACTGGGCCTGACGGTGGTGCCTTTCGGCGGTGGCCAGACCGAGCGCCAGGTGCAGCTGATGCAGGACTTCCGGCCCGACATCATCATGGTCACACCGAGCTACATGCTGGCCATTGCCGACGAATTCGAACGCCTGGGCCTGGACCCGCGCGAGAGCAGCATGCGCATCGGCATCTTCGGCGCCGAGCCCTGGACCAACGACATGCGCGTGGCCATTGAAGCGCGCATGAACATCGACGCGGTCGATATCTATGGCCTCTCCGAGGTGATGGGGCCGGGCGTGGCCAACGAGTGCGTCGAAACCAAGGACGGCCCCACCATCTGGGAAGACCACTTCTACCCCGAGATCATCAACCCGGATACAGGAGAGCCGGTGGCCGACGGCGAGATGGGCGAGCTGGTGTTCACCAGCCTGACCAAGGAAGCGCTGCCGATCATCCGCTACCGCACGCGCGACCTGACCCGCCTGCTGCCCGGCACGGCGCGCACCATGCGCCGCATGGAAAAGATCACCGGCCGCAGCGACGACATGATGATCGTGCGCGGCGTCAACGTGTTCCCGACACAGATCGAGGAGCTGATCCTGAAACGACCCGAGCTCAGCGCGCACTACCAGTGTGTGCTCACCCGAGAAGGCCACCTGGACAGCCTGTCGGTGGTGGTCGAAACGCGCCCGGGTCTCGCGCCCGACAGCATCGAGGCGCGCACCGCCGCCGCGCGGCTGCGCCACGAGGTCAAGGTGTTCGTGGGCAGCAGCGTCGAGGTGGTTCTCAAGCCCGAGGGCGGCGTGGAGCGCAGCCAGGGCAAGGCCAAGCGGGTGGTGGACTTGCGACCGAAGTAAGCAGGCCCCCCACGCTCCGCCGCTGCGCGGGTCGCTGCCCCCCGAGGGGGCTGTTTCGCCTTGGGGCGGCCCGGCGGCGAAACGTTGCCCCCAGGCTCCGCCGCTGGTCAGGTCGCCGAAGCCAGCCAGGGCCTGAGCAGGCTGGCGTCGCCCACCGTCAAGCGCACCGCTTGTGCCAGTGCGGGCCATTCCAGCGGGCAGCGCAGCAGGCGTTTGTCGCGCGCGATCAGCGCGGTGAGCTTCTGGCGCTGGCCGCGCAACTGGGCCACTTCGTCCAGCTTGTGAATGCGCCAGGCTTCCGCCGGCTGGCCGCGCTTGGGCGGTGCGAATTCCACCCCCAGCCATTCGTCGCCCGCGGCCATGCCCGCCGCCTCGGCCGCACCGCCGCGCAACACGGTCTTGAGCGTGAGGCCGCCCGATTCGCTCACGCGCAGCCCCAGTTGCTGGGCCAGCGGGGCCTTGTCGTTGATGAGCTTGGCACCGTGTTGCTGCAGCAGCGCCAGCACCGGCAGATCGGACGTGCCATGCACCCAGTCGCGCAGTTCGCGGTCGAAGGCCCGCCCGCCCAGGCGCTTGAGCGCACGGGCGAAATCGGCTTCTTTCATCGGACCTCCGCCGGTTTGCGCCCAGAGCTCGCGCATCACGGCGTCGAGCGTGCTGTGGCCCTCGGCGCGCAGCGTGAGGTCGAAACACATCGCCACCAGCGCGCCCTTGGTGTAGTAACTCACCGTGGCGTTGGGCGTGTTTTCGTGGATGCGGTAGTACTTCATCCAGGCGTCGAAGCTGGCCTGGGCGACGGTCTGCACCTGCTGACCGGGCGTCTGCTGCACCTGGTTGACGGTCTTCATCACCAGCTGGAGGTAGGTGTTGTCGTCGATCAGGCCGGCGCGGCGCAGGATCAGGTCGTCGTAGTAGCTGGTGAAGCCTTCGAAAAACCAGAGCAGCTCGGTGTAGTTTTCCTGGTTGTAGTCGTAGCGCCTGAACTCGGCCGGGCGCAGGCGCTTGACGTTCCAGGTGTGGAAGTATTCGTGGCTGATCAGGCCGAGCAGGGTGGTGTAGCCATCGGTGGCTTTGAGCGCCGGTGGTTTTTCATCCTTGACCAGCAGTTTGGGCAGGTCGGTGCGCTGGCAGATCAGCGCGGTGCTGTTGCGGTGTTCCAGCCCGCCATAGCCTTCGCCGCTGGCGTGCATCATGAAAAGGTAGTTTTTGAACGGTGCTTCGCCGCCCGGGCCGTGCCAGAAGCCGATCTGGGCTTCGCAGATGCGGCGGGTGTCGGCCAGCAGGCGTTCACCGTCGAACCAGCCGCCGGCGCCGCTGACCACAAAGCGGTGCGGCACGCCGTTGGCCACGAACTCACCGCTCCAGAACGTGCCCAGCTCCACCGGGCAGTCGGCGAGCTCGTCATAGTCCTGGGCGGTGTATTGCCCGAAGCCGGCGCCATCCACGTCGCTGGCGGTCAGACCGGTGGCGACCCGCCAACCCGCGGGCACCTGCCCGGGAACGATTTCCAGGCCTTGCGGCTGCTCTTCCTGCCCGTTCACGCGCAGGCACAGGCTGGTGGCGTTGAAGAAGCCGCGTGTGCTGTCGAGGAAGGCGGTGCGCACCGAGGCGTCGAACGCATACACCTCGTAGTGCAGCACCAGCGCCTGACCGGCATCGGCCGTCACCTGCCAGCTGTTCTTGTCGAGCTGGCGCAGCGCCACCGGTTCGCCGCCCTGCGTGGCCTGCAGGTGCTGCAGATGCTGCGAAAACTCGCGAACCAGGTAGCTGCCCGGGATCCACACCGGCAGACTCAGGCGCTGGCGCGGCGCCGGATGGTCGATCTCCAGCGTGATGGCGAACAGGTGGGTCTGCGGGCTCAGCACCTCGACGCGGTAGCGGACGCTGGGTCGTGCCACGGCTGTTGAGGCCGCTTTGGCGCGCGCGGAGGTCCGTCGGGGGAGGTTCATGGAGGTCCGTTCACAGGGCAGCCGCGCCCACAAAACAACTGAGCGCCGCCACCGCCGAGAGACGGAAGCGCAGGGTCAGCCAGGCCTGCAGGCCGGCGCGGGTGTAGAGCGTGCGGTCGGCCAGGTAGCTCAGCACCAGCACGAAACCCAGCCAGGCGAGGCCGGCAAACGGCGGCATGAGCACGCCGGGCCAGGCCAGCAGCGGGGGCACGATGCCCCAGAGAAAGTGCTTGCGCTGGACGTGGTGCGGGCGCTCGGCGAGGGCCGCCGCATGCCGGCTGGCCAGCCAGCCGATCCCCCAGTGCACCCCGCCCAGAAAGGACGCGATCAGGGCAGCGTAGGCGGCCAGCGCGATCGCCACCCAGGCCTGCAATTCGGCATCCACCAGCCAGAGCAGGGCGGCCAGCAGCACAAAGGGAATCAGGCCGGCATGGCCCAGGGTCCGCACCAGGGCGGTGTCGTTCGGGTCATGCAGCACCGGCGCGGTCATGCAGACGGATCAGGGCTTGGCTTCGGCCAGCAGCTTCTCGACGCGGTCGGCACCGATGGCGCCGGGCACCCGCGAGCCGTCGGCAAAGATGATGGTGGGGGTGCCGGTGATGCGGGCCTTTTTGCCGAACTCGAAGTTGCGCGCGACGGCGGCGGCATCGCATTGGACGGCGGGCGGGATCACGTCCTTGACCATCCAGTCCAGAAACGCCTTGCCCTTGTCCTTGGCGCACCAGATGTTGCGCGACTTTTCGCCCGAGTCCGCGCTCAGGATGGGGTAGAGAAACACGTGGACGGTGACGTTGTCGATCTTCGTCAGGTCGCGCTCAAAGCGTTTGCAGTAGCCGCAGTTCGGGTCTTCAAAGACGGCCATCTTGCGTTTGCCGTTGCCGCGCACGATGGTGAAGGCGTCCTTGAGCGGCAGGTCCTTGAAAGCGATGGCGGTGAGTTTTTCGACGCGCTGTTCGGTCAGGTCCTGCTGGGCCTTGGTGTCGATCAGCGAGCCCTGGATCAGGAAGTTGCCCTGCTCGTCGGTGTAGAAAATGTCGCTGTGGTTGACACGCACCTCGTAGAGGCCGGGCATGGGTGTCTTGCTGATTTCGTCGATCGCGGGCAGCTTGGGCAGGCGTTCGGCCAGGTTCTTGCGGATGGTGGCTTCCTGCGCAAAAGCGCCCAAGGACAACGCGGCGAGCAGTGCGAACAGGGTGGTCTTGGCGAGTTTCATAAGGTGGCCCGAGGGCGTTCAAGGTTAAAAAGTCGGCAGGGCTGGCTTCAGCCCGCCTGCCCCATGGCCTGGCGGGCCAGCCAGTGTTTCAGCGGGCCCAGGCGATCCACGCCTGTCATGCCCCAGTTGCGCAGGGCCATCACGCGGCTGTCGGTCTGGGCGAACAGGCCAAACAGGCCGTCGGTCACCCAGCCCATGGCGTTCACGTCGGCCTGCCGCGCGCGCTCGTAACGCCGCAGCAGCTTCGGGTCGCCCAGCTCGCGCCAGTATTCGCGCCCGTGCAGAACACGGGCCAGTTCGGCCACATCGGCCAGGCCCACGTTGAGTCCCTGGCCGGCCAGCGGGTGCATGGCGTGCGCCGCATCACCGGCGAGCACCACGCCGCCCTGGGGCGTGCGGGCGATCCAGCGCTGGGCTTTGGAGAGCTCCAGAGGCCAGGCCTGGGCCGGGCTTTCCAGTTGCATCTCGCCAAGTGCCTGCGCACACCGCGTCTGCACCGCCTGCGCCAGCGCTTCTGGCGTTGCGGCCAGCCAGTTGTCGGCCTGCTGTGCTTCCAGAGACCACACCAGCGCCACAGAGTTCCCTTGGGCGCCACCGAGCGGCAGCAGGGCCATGATCTCGCCGTTCTGGAACCACTGGCGGGCCACGCCGCCGTGGGGCTGGGCGCAGTGCAGGCGGGCCGCCACGGCCTTGTGCGGGTAGGGTCGCACCTCGTAGGTCAGCCCGAGTTCGGCGCGGGTGGCGCTGCGTTTGCCTTCGCAGATCACCGTGAGCGCAGCGGGTGGTGCTTCCGTCAGGCACTCGATGCTGCCCTGGAAATGCACGGCATGGGCCAGTCGCTGTTCCAGCGCCGGCACGTCCACGATCCAGGTCAGCGCCTCGCTGCCCTGGTCGGCCGCTGAAAACTGCAGCGCACCGCCGCTGTCGCCAAAGACCTGCATGCCGGTCACCGGCGTCACGGTCGGGCCGGTGTCGGGTATGGGACTGCCGGTGGGTGCCGCACTGTCTTCGGGCCAGGCGCGCACCGAGCGCAGCAGGTCGCGCGCCGCGGTGTTGAGCGCGTAGGCGCGCACGTCGGGAATCCCGGACGCCGGGCGCGGGGCGCTGACCAGCGCAACGCGCAGCCGATCCCGGGCCAGCAAGAGCGCCAGGGTATGGCCCACCACGCCGCCGCCCCGGATGGTGACGTCAAAACGCCGGTGGGCAGAGGAACGGTGGGAAGTGGGCGACATGGCGGGATTTTAGGAGCAGGGCACAATGCGCCCGATTCGCTCCGTCAAAACCCCTGGCGACGACCCATTGAGACACCAACCGCTTTGCCCGCCATGACCGCTCCCACAGTGCCCACCGACGTGTCGGCCCGCATCGACCAGCTCTGGATCTACCCGGTGAAGTCCTGCGCCGGCATTTCTCTCAATGAAGCCGAGTTGACGGAAACCGGACTGGCCTATGACCGCAGCTGGATGGTGGTGGACGCCCAGGGTGAATTTGTCACCCAGCGCGAGCTGCCGCGTCTGGCGCTGATCCAGCCGGCGTTCAAACTGGGTCAGCTCGTGTTGCGCGCGCCCGGCATGCTGGCGCTGCACCTGGCACTGGACGCCGCCGAAGCACCGTTGCGCGTGCGCGTGTGGGACGACGAGGTCGCCGCTTACGACATGGGCGACGTGGCGGCCCAGTGGTTCAGCGATTTTCTGGGGCCCGATGCGCCGGCCGACCTGAAACGCCTGCGCCTGGCACGTTTTGATCCCGAGGTGCGCCGCCTGTGCAGCCTGAAGTGGACCGGCGGGCGCGAGTCCACCACCCAGTTTGCGGATGGCTTTGGCGTGCTGGTGACGAGCACCGCTTCGCTGGACGAGCTCAATGCGCGGCTGGCGCAGGCTGGGCAGGGGCCGGTGGCGATGGTTCGTTTTCGACCCAACATCGTGCTCGGCGGCGTGGAGGCGCACGACGAAGACCGGTTCGGCCCGATGCACATCGAGACCGCGGAAGGCGCGGCCGTGATCGAAACCGTGAAACCCTGTGCGCGCTGCCCGATTCCCAACATCGACCCGGTCACCGCCATGGTCTCGCCCGCGGTGGGCGACACCCTGCAGGCCTACCGGGCCGATCCGCGCCTGAACGGTGCCATCACCTTCGGCATGAACGCCATCGTGCTCGAAGGCGACGGCCAGATGCTGCGCGTGGGCCAGAGCGTCTCGGCCGACTGGCGCTTCGATTGACCCCGGTGCCCGCGCGAGGGCACCGGCGGTGTCGAAACAGGCGGCCCCGCTAAAATCACCGGTTTCCCCGACCGACCCGAAAGTCCCCCATGAGCCTCCAATGCGGCATCGTGGGCCTGCCCAACGTGGGCAAGTCCACCCTTTTCAACGCGCTGACCAAGGCCGGCATCGCGGCTGAAAACTACCCCTTCTGCACCATCGAGCCCAACACCGGTGTGGTGGAAGTGCCCGATCCGCGGCTGGCCCAGCTGTCCGAGATCGTCAAGCCCGAGCGCGTGGTGCCGGCCATTGTCGAGTTCGTGGACATCGCAGGGCTCGTGGCCGGTGCCAGCACCGGCGAAGGCCTGGGCAACAAGTTCCTCGCCCACATCCGCGAGACGGACGCCATCGTCAACGTGGTGCGCTGCTTCGAAGACGACAACGTGATCCACGTCGCCAACAAGATCGACCCGATCGCCGACATCGAGGTCATCCTGACCGAGCTCTGCCTGGCCGACCTGGCCGCCGTCGAGAAGGCCTTGCACCGCGTGCAGAAGACCGCGCGTTCGGGCGACAAGGAGTCCATCAAGCTGGTGGCGATCCTGGAGAAGTGCCAGGCGGCGCTCAACGACACCAAGCCCGTGCGCAGCATCGACTTCAGCAAGGAAGAGTTGCCGCTGCTCAAGCAGTTTTTCCTGATCACGGCCAAGCCGGCGATGTTCGTGGCCAACGTGTCGGAAGACGGGTTTGAAAACAACCCTTTCCTCGACCGCTTGCGCGCCTTTGCCGACAAGCAGAACGCGCCCGTGGTGGCCATCTGCGCCAAGATCGAGGCCGAGCTGGCCGAGATGGACGACGCCGACCGGCTCGAATTCCTCAAGGAGCTGGGTCAGGACGAACCCGGTCTGAACCGCCTGATCCGCGCCGCCTACAAGCTGCTGGGCCTGCAGACCTACTTCACCGCCGGTGTGAAGGAAGTGCGCGCCTGGACCATCCATGTCGGCGACACCGGCCCGCAGGCCGCGGGCGTGATCCACACCGACTTCGAGAAGGGCTACATCCGCGCACAGACCATCGCCTTTGACGACTTCATCACCTACAAGGGCGAACAGGGCGCGAAAGACGCCGGCAAGATGCGCGCCGAAGGCAAGGAATACGTCGTCAAGGATGGCGACGTGATGAATTTCCTGTTCTCCTCCTGAGCACGCCCATGTCCGAGTCCGGCCGGTCCGAACCCCAGCGCCTGGCCAAACGCCTGGCCGCGCAGCTGCCCTGTTCGCGCAGCGATGCCGAACGCTACATCGCCGGGGGCTGGGTGCGCGTGGACGGCGCGGTGGTCGAAGAGCCCATGGCGCGGGTGCACGATGGTCAGAGCGTGGTGCTGGACCCCAAGGCCAAGCTGGAGTCGCTGGACTCCGTGACGCTGATCTGGCACAAGCCCGCGGGCCGGGTGCTGCCGGACGTCTCGCCGCTGCCCGATGCGCTGGCGGCCGAGCTGTTCACGAGCCAGAACCGGTTCAAGGGCGACCGGTCGGGCGTGCGCCCGCTCAAGGCGCACCGCCACAAGCTGCTGCCCGTGGCGCCGCTGACCACTCCCATGAGCGGCCTGATGGTGTTCACCCAGAACCCCGGCGTGGCGCGCAAGATTTCGGACGACTCGGCGCAGCTCGAACACGAGTGGCTGGTCGAGGTGGCGGCCGATCCTGAACTCGACGACGAAGCCCGGCGCGAAGCGGTGTTGAAGTCGATCGGCAAGGCCCTGTTTTTCGACGGCTGGAGCCTGCCCTCGGCGCGCGCCAGCTGGCAGAGCGAACACCGCCTGCGCCTGGCGATCAAGGGCACGCGGCCGGGCCAGGTCGAACACCTGTGTGAACGGGCCGGCCTGCGGCTGGTGGCGGTCCGGCGCCTGCGCATGGGCCGGGTCGCGCTCACGGGGCTGCCCGTCGGGGAATGGCGTTACCTGCTGGGTTACGAACGTTTCTGAGCCCGAGCGGCCCACACGCTCAGGGCCATCGCGAGCATCAGCACCACCAGCCCCACCTGGTGCAGACGCAGCATGTGGCCTTGTGCAATCAGGAGGCCGCCCAGCGCGGCGCCCAACGCCTGCCCGCCGTACATGGCCGAGGTGTTGAGCGCGACCGTGGCCGGGGCCAGCGCCGGTGACAGGTGGACCAGCCGGGCCTGCTGCGCCGAGTTGCAGGCGAAGCAGCCCAGCGCCCAGGGCACCAGCACCAGCGCCTGTTGCCAGACGCCGGCCTGACCCAGCGGCCAGAGCAGCAGGCTCAGCACCATGGCCCCGAGCGTGAGCAACACGGCACGCGCTGAGCCGATGCGGTCGATCCAGCGCGAAAGCCCCACGTTGCCGGCCAGGCCAAAGGCGCCGAACCACAGGAACATCAGCGAGAGCGCAGCGCCGCCCAGGCCGAGGGTCTGGAAGAAATAGGGTGCGAAGTAGGAAAACAGCGTGAACTGGCCGAAGGCCGAGAGCAGCGTGACGCCCACGGCGAGCATGAGGGGCGCCGAGCCCAGGGTCTGGCCCCAGGCCTGGCGCGACAGCGCCGCCGGGCGGATGCCGTCGGGCATTTCGCGCCACACCCAGGCGGCGCTGACCAGCGACATCGCGGCCACCAGACCAAAGGCCCAGCGCCAGCCCAGCGTGCCGCCGATCCAGGCCGACAGCGGCATGCCCATCACCGAGGCCACCGACCAGCCCAGGAACACGAAGGTGATGGCGCGTCCCCGCTGGGCCGGGGACACCAGCAGGCCCACGCTGGCGGCGGCCTGGGGTGTGAAGACGGCGGGCGCGATGACGGCGAGCACCCGCAGCGGCAGCAGCATGGCGTAACTCGGGGCCAGCGCGCAGATGCCGGTGAGCACGGCGTACCAGAGCAGCGAGAGCGTGAGCAGGCGCCGGCGGTCCCAGCCGGCAACCAGGGTGGCAAAGGCGGGTGCCCCCAGGCCCATCAGGATGGCGGCCGCCGTGATGAGCTGTCCCGCCTGGGGAATCGACACATCCAGCGAGGCGCTGATGTCGTTGAGCGTGCCCGGCACCACCATGACACCGGTGCCGATGACGAAGTTACCCATCATCAGTGCCCACAGCGAGCGGGGCAGGGGGTTGTCGGGCGGTGGAGCGGGTGGGGTCATGCCAGGGATGTGCGGTGCAGCGCCCGAGTATCGGCGGCGACACCCCGGCCGTGTCAGAACGGCAGTCCCCCAGGGAACACCCAGAGCAAGCCCGCGGTGAGCGTGAGGTAGCGCGCGAACTTGCCCACCGCCATGTAACCGACACAGGGCCAGAAAGGAAACCGCAGCCAGCCGGCGACCGCGCAGATCGGGTCGCCGACGCCGGGCAGCCAGGACAGCAGGCACGTCTTGGGTCCGAAGCGCTGCAACCAGTCCAGGGCGCGCACGTGGGTAGCATGCCCGTGCCGCGCTTTATCAACCACGCGGTGCGCGCCGTAGCCCATCCACCAGCTGACGGCGCCACCCAGTGTGTTGCCTGCGGTGGCCACCAGGATGGTGGGCCAGAACAGCTCGGGGTTGAGCTTGATCAACGCAAAAACGGCAGGCTCCGAGCCCATCGGCAGCAAGGTGGCCGAAATGAACGCGACCAGGAAGACCGTGCTCAGGCCGACCTCGGGCAAGGCCAGTGTGTGCAGCAGCGAAACGATCCAGTCGGGCATGGGCAGAAGGAGAATTCGTGGAATGCGAGAGCATATCGCCTGCTGAAAAAACAGGCAGATACAATGCCCATCCCCGCCCGCGAAATGTCCGCACCACCGGGGCCCCACCAAACCCACCATCCGAACCGCTCCCGCCATGCAACTGGGTCCGTTCACCCTTTCCAATGCCCTGTTCGTCGCGCCCATGGCCGGCGTGACGGACCGGCCGTTCCGCAAGCTCTGCAAACGGCTGGGGGCGGGTTATGCGGTGAGCGAAATGGTGACCTCGCGCCCGGAGCTGCAGGACAGCCTGAAGACCTCGCGCCGCGCCGACCACAGCGGCGAGCCCGGGCCGATCGCGGTGCAGATCGCCGGCACCGACGCGGCCATGATGGCCGACGCCGCGCGCTACAACATCGACCGCGGTGCGCAGATCATCGACATCAACATGGGCTGCCCGGCCAAGAAGGTCTGCAACAAGTGGGCCGGTTCCGCTTTGATGCAGGACGAAGCACTGGCCATCGAGATCGTTGAAGCCGTGGTGGCGGCTGCGGCCCCGCACGGCGTGCCGGTCACGCTCAAGATGCGCACAGGCTGGTGTGCCGACGTGCGCAACGCGCCCACCCTGGCACTGGCGGCCGAAGCCGCTGGCGTGCAGATGCTGACCGTGCACGGCCGCACCCGCGAGCAGGGCTACAGAGGCGCGGCCGAACACGACACCGTGGCCCACATCAAGAGCCGCGTGAAAATTCCGGTGGTGGCCAATGGCGACATCACCAGCCCGCAACAGGCGCGTGAGGTGCTGCGGCGCACCGGCGCCGACGCCCTGATGATCGGCCGCGCTGCGCAGGGCCGGCCCTGGATCTTCCGCGAGATCGCGTTCTTCCTGGCCACCGGCGAAGTGCTGCCACCCCCCGAGCTGATGGACGTGAAAACCTGGCTGCTTCACCACCTGGAAGACCACTACAACCTCTACGGCGATTTCACCGGCGTGCGCAGTGCGCGCAAGCACCTGGGCTGGTACGCGCAGTCGCTGCCGATTCCGGCGGCCGAGGCGCAGGCTTTCCGGCAGCGCATCAACGTGTTGACGACGGTCGAGGCGCAGTTGCAGTGTGTGAGCGAAAGCTTCGACGCCTGGGATGCCACGGGTTACGACAAGATGAACCACCAAGAAGAAAACTGGAAACTGGCCGCATGAGCTCCCACAACAACCTGCACGACTGTGTGCGTACCAGCCTCGAAGAATATTTCCGCGACCTCAACGGCACCGACCCAGCCGGCCTGCACGACATGCTGGTCAAGGCGGTCGAGAAGCCGCTGCTCGAAGTTGTGATGCAGCAATCGCAGAACAACCAGTCGCGCGCTGCGCAATGGCTGGGCCTGAACCGCAACACCCTGCGCAAGAAATTGCTGGAACACAAACTCATCGATTGAATGTGAATCCCCCCGCAGCGCTTCGCGCGATCCCCCGAGGGGGCTACACCAGCGGCCCGGCGAAGCCGGTTCCGCGGTGTTTCCCGGTGGGGCTGTAGCGTTCGGTACGTGTTGTGCTCCGGGGTGACGCCTGATTTGAAACCTTCCCTCAAGACTCTTCCATACACACCATGCGCGCACTCATCTCCGTCTCCGACAAGACCGGCATCGTCGAACTGGCCCAGACCCTGCACGGCCTCGGCGTGTCCCTGATCTCCACCGGCGGCACCGCCAGGCTGCTGGCCGAAAAGGGCCTGCCCGTGACCGAGGTGGCCGAAGTGACGGCCTTTCCCGAGATGCTCGACGGTCGCGTCAAGACCCTGCACCCCAAGGTGCACGGTGGTCTGCTGGCGCGCCGCGATGTGCCCGAGCACATGGCCGCCTTGAAGACGCACGGCATCGACACCATCGACATCCTGATCGTCAACCTCTACCCGTTTGAAAGTACCGTGGCCAAGGCCGGCTGCACGCTGGAAGACGCGATCGAGAACATCGACATCGGCGGCCCGGCCATGGTGCGCAGCGCGGCCAAGAACTGGAAAGACGTGGCGGTGCTGACCGACGCCGCCCAGTACCCCGCCGTGATCGACGAACTGAAAGCCAGTGGCAAGCTGAGCGACAAGACCCGCTTCGGCCTGTCGGTCGCCGCGTTCAACCGCATCAGCCAGTACGACGGCGCCATCAGCGATTACCTCTCCAGCATCGAGTTCGAAGAAGGTGCCAGCGTGCCCAAGCGCACCGAGTACCCCGGCCAGGCCAATGGCCGCTTCGTCAAGCTGCAGGACCTGCGCTACGGCGAGAACCCGCACCAGACGGCCGCTTTCTACCGCGACCTCTACCCGGCACCCGGCTCGCTGGTCACGGCCAGGCAGCTGCAGGGCAAGGAGCTGAGCTACAACAACATTGCTGACGCCGACGCGGCCTGGGAATGCGTCAAGAGCTTCGACGTGCCCGCCTGCGTGATCGTGAAACACGCCAACCCCTGCGGCGTGGCCGTGGGCAAGGATGCGCTGGAGGCCTATGGCAAGGCCTTCCAGACCGACCCTACCAGCGCCTTCGGCGGCATCATCGCCCTGAACCGCGTGCTCGACGGTGCGGGTGCCCAGGCCATCAGCAAGCAGTTTGTTGAGGTGCTGATGGCGCCGGGCTACACGCCAGAAGCGCTGGAAGTGTTCAAGGCCAAGGCCAATGTGCGTGTGCTGGAAATCGCGCTGCCGCCGGGCGGCCCCACCGCGTGGGACAAGGGCCTGAACCTCAACGACGTGAAGCGCATCGGATCCGGCCTGCTGATGCAGAGTGCCGACAACCACGTGCTGCAGCGCGCCGACCTGAAGGTCGTCACGAAGCTGCAGCCCACCGAGCAACAGCTGGAAGACCTGCTGTTCGCCTGGAAGGTGGCGAAGTTCGTGAAGAGCAACGCCATCGTGTTCTGCAAGGACGGCATGACCATGGGCGTGGGCGCCGGCCAGATGAGCCGCCTCGATTCGGCCCGCATTGCCAGCATCAAGGCCGGTCACGCAAACCTGACGCTGCAGGGGACCGCGGTGGCGAGCGATGCCTTCTTCCCGTTCCGCGATGGGCTGGACGTGGTGGTGGACGCGGGCGCGACCTGCGTCATCCAGCCCGGCGGCTCGATGCGCGATCAGGAAGTGATCGACGCGGCCAACGAGCGTGGTGTGGTGATGGTCTATTCGGGCGTGCGCCACTTCCGTCATTGAACCATCGGGCGCTTCGTGAGAAGTGCCTTGCTCCCTCTCCCCCTGGGAGAGGGTTGGGGTGAGGGCTCTTCGGAGTCCTTTTCTTTTTCTGCGGCGGTTTCTCAAGTGTGGGGCTTCTCGCCTGCATGGTGGGAGGGCCGGGGGTCGGGGCATCCGCTCTCCGGCTCACCTCGCGGGCGACTGTTCGGGTCCGCTGCTGTTGCTTCGTGAACGCCGGATGGGCGCTCACTCTCCGTGGCAGGGGCGCAGTTGACGAACCAACATTGGCGCACAAGAAGCAGCCGCCCGCGAGGTCAGCCGGAGAACGACAGCTCCACCATCAGCCTGGCGCGAGGTGATGGCTAGAAACGCAACGATTCCAAAGAAAACGGCCGGACAAAGCCGGCCGTTTGGGCGCAGCGCAAAACCGCTTACTTGCCCAGCAGCTTGAACACGTCCCGTGCCGCCGAAACGGTATCGGCAATGTCCCGCGCCGTGTGTGCTGCGCTCACGAAACCGGCTTCGTACAGCGCCGGCGCGATGTACACGCCGCGGTCGAGCAGGCCGTGGAACAGGGTGTTGAAACGCGGGCCGTCGGTGGTCATGACCTTGGCGTAGTTCTGCGGCAGTTGATCAAACAGGAAGATGCCGAACATGCCACCCTGGCTGTCGCCGCACAGCGTCACGCCTTCGGCCGCCGCAGCGGCTGTCAGGCCGCTCACCAGCGACTGCGTGGTCGCCGACAGCGCCTCATAGAAACCGGGCTTCTGGATTTCTTTCAGTGTGGCCAGGCCGCAGGCCGTGGCCACCGGGTTGCCGCTCAGCGTGCCGGCCTGGTAGACGCCGCCCAGCGGAGCAAGCTGCTCCATCACCGCGCGCTTGGCGCCAAAGGCCGCCAGCGGCATGCCGCCACCGATCACCTTGCCCATCACCGTCATGTCGGGCTCGAAACCGGGGATGAGCTGGGCGTAGACGCTCTGGGCGCCACCGAGCGCGACGCGGAAGCCCGTCATCACCTCGTCAAACGCCAGCAGCGCACCGTGCTGCGTGCACAGCTCGCGACAGCGCTTCATGAACGGCACGCTGGCGCGCACGAAGTTCATGTTGCCCGCGATCGGCTCGATGATCAGGCAGGCCACTTCAGGACCGTGTTCGGTGAACGCGGCTTCCAGCTGCTCAAGGTTGTTGTATTCCAGCACGATGGTGTGCTGCACCACCTCGGGGGGGACGCCAGCACTGGTCGGGTTGCCGAAGGTGGCCAGACCCGATCCGGCTTTCACCAGCAGCGCGTCGGCATGGCCGTGGTAGCAGCCTTCGAACTTGATGATCTTCTTGCGGCCGGTGGCGCCGCGCGCCAGGCGGATCGTGCTCATGCCGGCTTCGGTGCCCGAGCTCACCAGGCGCACCATGTCGATGCTGGGTACCAGCTTGATGATGGCTTCGGCCAGCTCCACTTCGCGCTCGGTCGGCGCGCCGTAGGAGAAACCTTCCAGCACCGCTTTCTGCACCGCTTCCACAACGGCGGGGTGGCCATGACCCAGGATCATCGGGCCCCAGGAGCCGATGTAGTCGATGTACTTCTGACCGTTGGCGTCCCAGAAATACGCGCCCTGGGCGCGCTGCACGAAACGCGGCGTGCCGCCCACCGCCTTGAAGGCGCGCACAGGCGAATTCACGCCACCGGGGATCAGGGCTTTGGCGCGGTCAAACAGCTCTTGGTTGCGGTCGGTCATGGTGCTCGTTCAATGTCTGGTGGTGTCGAGGGGGAAATCATTGGCGTCCAGGGTGTTGTCGGACGACGTGTCGGCTGAACCCGCCTCTTCTTCACCGTCGTCATCGTGGGCCCAGAACAGACGGTCCGGCACGGCATGGCCCATGCCAGGCTGAAAACCGGCATCCAGGCACTGGTCCAGGTAGGTGAGCGCCTCGGCGCAGGCCGATTGCAGGTCCGAACCACCCGCGATCAGGGCACACAGCGCCGCTGACAAGGTGTCGCCAGCGCCACTGAACGTGGCTTCAAAGCGCTCGTAGCGCGCCGTGGCCAGCACCGTCTCCGGGCTGGCCAGGTGGCTTTCCAGGTATTGATCGGCGGCATTGAAGCCCGTCACCAGCGTGTAGGGCACGCCGTGCACCGCGGCCGCCCGCGCCACTTCGCGTGCGTTGGGTGCACGATCACCCTCCCATTCCGGCAGCAGCCAGCGGCAGAGGGTGCTGTGGTTGCCGACCAGCACGGTGGTCTGGGGCAGCAGCAACTCGGCGCAGGCATCCAGGTAGGTGTCGATGGCCATGTCGTCCCACCAGGACAGGTCGGGCATGTAGGTGATCACCGGCACTTCGGCGTAGTCGGTGGTGATGGCGGCGATCGCGCTCAGGTTCTCCGGGCTGCCCACGAAGCCGACCTTGAAAGCGAGCGCCGGCATGTCTTCGAGTGCGCAACGCGCCTGGTCGGTCACGGCCTCTTCGTCGAAAGCGATGTGGTCGTGGATCTCGGAGGTGTCGCGCACGTAGGTGCCGGTGACCACGGGCATGACGTGGGCCGATGCACTGGACATGGCGGTCAGGTCCGCACTCAGACCGCCCGCGCCGCTGGGGTCGTTGGCGTTGAACACCATCACGCAGGGCAAGGACGCTTCGCCAGCCGCGATGGCGGCGTCGGTCAGGGACTCGGGGGTGTCGGGCATGGAGGTGGTCAGGGTGTTCTGGGCGGGTTGCGCAAGGGCCGGCAGGCGGCTGCGCCCATCAGGGAAGCGGGTGGCCAAGGCCCGACGGCGGCTTCATGTGGCTCGATACAATGATTGCATTCTAAGACAATGCCCCCTATAACCATGACCGAAACCAAGACTTGGATGTGCCTGATTTGCGGCTGGATCTATGACGAGGCGGCAGGGTCTCCCGAACATGGCATCGAGCCAGGCACTGCTTGGGCACAGGTTCCGATGAACTGGACCTGCCCCGAATGCGGTGCCCGCAAGGAAGATTTCGAAATGGTGCAAATCTGAGGGTTGCGTCCGGCCCTCTCGGGTTGGTCGGGCTTCAAGGTTGTTGCTTCCCCCTGACACGTTTTCTGGAGCCCATCTACCGTGAGTACGACGTCTGTGCTGAAAGTTCTGGTGGTTGACGACAGCAACACCATCCGCCGCAGCGCGGAAATCTTCCTCAAGCAGGGTGGCCACGAGGTGCTGCTGGCCGAAGATGGTTTTGACGCCTTGGCCAAGATCAACGATTACCAGCCCGACCTGGTGTTCTGCGACATCCTCATGCCCCGTCTGGACGGCTATCAGACCTGTGCCATCATCAAGCGCAATGCACGCTTTGCCAGCATTCCCGTGGTCATGCTGTCGTCCAAGGACGGCGTGTTCGACAAAGCACGCGGCCGGATGGTCGGATCGCAGGAATACCTCACCAAACCTTTCACCAAAGACCAGTTGCTGCAAGCGGTGCAGCAATTCGGTAACCACCTCACCGGAGCGGCGTGATGTCCATTAAGAAAATTCTCGTTGTTGATGATTCCAAGACCGAACTGATGGTTTTGTCGGACCTGTTGGGGGAAAATGGCTACACCGTACGCACCGCCGAGAACGCTGAAGAAGCCTTTCGTCGGTTGAGCGAAGAAAAGCCGGAACTCATTTTGATGGACGTGGTGATGCCCGGTCAGAATGGGTTTCAGTTGACGCGGGCGATCGCACGCGATCCCCAGTACTCCAGCATTCCCATCATCATGTGCACCAGCAAGAATCAGGAAACCGATCGGGTCTGGGGCATGCGGCAGGGCGCACGCGACTACGTGACCAAGCCGGTGAATGTTGAGGAGTTGCTTTCCAAGATCCGGGCCCTCGGCTGAGGCCGCCGCACACCGCCAGCGACCGACCCACACCGAGCACATGGCCAACCGACAGTCACTCAAAGATCTCCAGGAACGTCTGGCCAAGCGCCTGAGCGCCGCCAAGACCCAGGCCATCACCGCCTCGTGGCTGGCGGTGGAAGTGGGCGGTCAGAAGTGCCTGTTTCCGCTCGTTCAGTCGGGCGAGATATTTCCCTGGACGGTCGTGCAACCCGTGCCGTATACCAAGCCCTGGTATGTGGGCGTGGCCAGTCTGCGCGGGGGGTTGCACGGTGTTGTCGACCTGCTGCAATTGCCCGGGATGGGTGGTGCGGGCAGCGCGACGGGCTCTGACCGGGTGTCTTCCGAATCCCGTCTGGTGAGTCTGCACGGCGCGCTGGGGGTCAATGCCGTGCTTTGGGTGGATCGCTTGCTGGGCTTGCGCAACCCGTCCACATTCACCGCGCTGGGCGTCCGTCCGCCCGGTGCCCCGTTGTACCTGGCACGTTGCCTGATCGACCGCGACGGGCATACCTGGCAGGAACTGGACCTGCAGGCGCTGGCAGCGGAACCCGAATTTTTGACCATTGCGGCCTGACGATGGCGTGCAGCTGGCTGCGAACGCGCTGTCCGAGCTTGTTGTTGCCGCCGATTGCGGCTTTGTTATTTTGTTGGAAGGTTTTTCATGGCCATGCTTGATCGATTCCAGGGACTGTTCAGGAAGCAAGGCGCGGACGAGCCCGATTTGAGCCACGTCGCAGACCAGGAAATGGCCGAACTCGCTGCAGCCCGCCTGGCGCCGGACAGGTCAGATGATCTTGCCGAAAACCGCCTGGCGCCGGGGGACGACGACGTGTCTTCGGGTGCCGGACTGGTGTCGCTGCCGCTGCTGGGAAGCAAGACGGCCGAGCAGCATCGGCGCAACCTGGGGACCTTGCTGGTCTTTGCGCTCGTGTTGCTGGTGGCGGTGGTCTTCTTCGTGCTGAGCCAGACCGAGAAGATCAGCCAGCAGGTGGCCGCGAGCGGACAGGCGCTGATGCAGTCGCAGCGGCTGGCCAAGAGCGTGTCACAGGCCCTGGTCGGGAGCCCGGCAGCGTTCCCTGAAGTGCGTGAGAGTTCCGATGTGCTCTCGCGCAACATGCGCGGGTTCAAGGAGGGTGACTCGGAACTGTCGATCGATGCACTGGGCGCCGCATACACCGACCAGCTGACCGAGCTGACGCCCAGGATCGATGCTGCCATGAGCAACGCCTCGACCGTGCTGGCCCAGCAGAGCATCCTGACCCAGGTGGGTGATTCTCTGCGTTCGATCAACCGCCAGTCTTCGGACCTGCTGGAAATTGCCGAAACGATTTCGGCGCTCAAGCTGGAGCGCAACGCTCCCGCCGCCGACATCTCTGCGGCTGGTCAGCTCGTGATGCTGACCCAGCGCATCGGCAAATCCGCCAACGAGTTCCTGACACTGGAGGGGGTGAGTCCCGAGGCGGTGTTCCTGCTGGGCAAGGACCTGAACACCTTCAAGGAAATCGCCGAGGCCTTGCTCAACGGCAGCGATGAGTTGCGGCTGAAAGCCACGACCGATCCCCAGATTCGCGAGCGTCTGGAGGCGCTGCTCAAGCTGTACGACCAGACCCGGACCGAAGCAGCAGCCATTCTGGGCAACCTGCAGGGTCTGGCGTCGGCGCGCGAGGCCCAGGCCAGCATCGTTGCCGACAGCGAACCGCTGCGCATCGGACTGCAAAAACTCCAGAGCGATCTCTCGGCCCGCGCCGGACTGGGTGGCCGCGAGCTGGCGGCGTTGCTGGCGAGCGCCTTGTTCGCCTTGCTTTGTGGTGCCGGACTGGCTTTTGTGCAACTGCAGGAAAGCCGCCAGCGTCAGCTGATGGCCGAAAACCAGCGGCTCACGGCCGAGTCGCAGGAACAGGACGCCAAGCGCGTGAACGACGCCAACCAGGCCGCCATTCTCAGGCTGATGAACGAACTGCAGACGGTGGCCGAAGGCGACCTCACGCAGGAAGCCACGGTGACGGAAGACATCACCGGCGCCATCGCCGACTCGGTGAACTACACGGTGGAAGAGCTGCGCTCGCTGGTGGGCAACGTGCAAGCCACGGCGACCCGCGTGGCGCAAACCACCTCGGCGGTGGAAAGCACCTCCACCGAGCTGCTGGCCGCGTCCAACGAGCAACTGCGCGAGATTCGCGAAACCGGTCAGTCGGTGGTGGACATGGCGCAGCGCATCAACCAGGTGTCGGGTCAGGCGCAGGAGTCGGCCTCGGTGGCCCGCGTCTCGCTGCAAGCCGCCGAACAGGGTCTGCAGGCCGTGCAGGACGCCATTGGCGGCATGAACGCCATCCGCGACCAGATCCAGGAAACCTCCAAGCGCATCAAGCGACTCGGCGAATCGTCGCAGGAGATCGGCGAAATCACCGAACTGATCTCGGACATTACTGAGCAGACCAACGTGCTGGCACTGAATGCCGCCATCCAGGCAGCCTCTGCCGGTGAAGCCGGTCGCGGCTTCTCGGTGGTGGCCGAAGAAGTGCAGCGTCTGGCCGAACGCTCTGCAGACGCCACGCGCCAGATCGCGGCGCTGGTGAAGGCCATTCAGACCGACACGCAGGATGCGGTGGCCGCCATGGAGCGTTCCACGCAGGGTGTGGTCGAGGGAGCCAAGCTGTCCGATAACGCGGGTACCGCGCTGTCCGAGATCGACCGCGTGTCGCGACGCCTGGCCGAGCTGATCGAACAGATTTCGGATGCAGCGTCCCGCGAAGCCGAATCGGCCAACGAAGTGGCCGGCAACATCCAGCACATTTTTGCCGTGACCGAGCAGACCGGTGAGGGTACGCGTTCTACCGCGCAGCAGGTGCGCGAACTCTCGGCCATGGCCGAAGAGTTGCGCCAGTCGGTGTCCCGTTTCAAGATCGCCTGACAGACAGGTCGGGTCTTCATTTCCCTACATCGCCATGCTCGACACCACCACCGACAGTTTGCCGATGGACGCACCGCTCGCCGACCTCGGTCCGCTCGCCTGGGTGTTCGACGAACTGCGCAAGTCGCTCGACGGTGCCAACAAGGCTGTCAAGCGGTTTGTCCGTGAGTCAGAACAATCGCGCCACAACGATCTGGAGGCGGTCGATCCGGGTTCGCTGCGTTTGGCCCGCCAGCAGTTGCACCAGGCCGTGGGCGCCCTGGAGATGGTGGGGCTGGTGCCGCCTGCGCAGGTGCTCAGGGGCATGGAGGCCGCCGTGCAGCGTTTTGTGCAGCGCCCCCAGACCTGCACTGAAGCCGCTGCCGCCAAGGTGGAGCGTGCGGGTTTTGCGCTGATCGAATACCTCCAGGCGGTGTTGAACAACAAGCCGGTCCAGCCGATGGCCCTGTTCCCCCAGTACCGGGATGTTCAGGAACTGGCTGCGGCCGAGCGGGTGCATCCGGCGGACCTCTGGCCGTTTGAACGGCAGGCGAACAGCGTGACCCCGCCCGAGGGCGCCAAGGCCCTGCAGCCAGATCCCCAGTTGCGCTCGATGTTTGACCGGTTGGTCCTGCTGATGATCAAGACCCACAGTCACGCTGCCGCGCAGCAGCTCGCACGCCTGAGTGCTGGCCTGTCGGCGGGTGCTGCTGTGCCCCGGGTGAGCACCTTCTGGCGGGTGGCGGCGGCCTATTTTGAAGCGGTCGCACACGACCTGCTGCCCGCGGATGTGTATGTCAAAAGGGCCGCCTCGCGCATCCTGTTGCAGTTCGCCGGGTTGGCCCAGGCGGGTAAGCCGGCGGAAGTGTCCGAGACCTTGCTGCGTGATCTGCTTTTTTTCTGCGCCCAGGCGCTGCCGTTGGACGATGTCAAGACGCCGCACCTGAGCGCTGTGCGACAGGCGTTTGGCTTGACCGATGCGTTACCGGTTGACTACGCGTTCGCGTCCCTGGGGCGGTTTGATCCTTCGGTGCTGGCGCAGGCGCGCAAGCGCATTGGTGCCGCCAAGGAGTCGTGGGCGCTGTTCTCCGGTGGTGATGCCAACCGGGCACGGCAGGTGGTGGATCAATACGGCCTGATCGGCGATTCGCTGCTCAAGCTGCACCCCGCCAGCACCGCGCTGGCTCAGGTGATGGTCAAGGCGGTGGACCAGGCGGCGCGTGGACAGGCCGGCGTGATGCGTCCCGAACTCTCGATGGAAGTGGCCACCACCACGTTGTACCTTGAGGCGGCGTTTGAAGATTTTGATCCCAGCGATGAGGAGTTCACCGAGCGCACCCAAGCGCTCGCGGTCCGGCTTGAAAACGTTCTGGGTGGCGCACCGGCCGAACCCCTGGAAGCCTGGATGGAGCAGCTCTACCGCCGGGTGAGCGACAGGCAGACCATGGGCAGCGTGGTCGGTGAACTCAAGTTATCTCTGGGTGAGGCCGAAAAGTCGCTGGATCAGTTTTTCCGCATGCCGCGCGAGAAGGCATGCCTCCATGTTGCGGTCTCTCAGCTCGCCCAGATGCGTGGCGTGCTCTCGGTTCTCGGTCTGGATCAGGCGGTTCAGGCGGTGAGCCGCATGCGCACGGTCGTCGAGCAGATTCTGGACACCGAGGTGGACGAAGTCATGGCCCGCGAGGCGGGCACGTTCCAGCAACTGGGGGACAACCTCAGCGCCTTGAGTTTCCTGGTCGACATGCTCAACTACCAGCCCGCGCTGGCCAAGAAGCTGTTTGTCTTTGACGAAGAGACGGGTGAGTTGCGTCCGGTCATGGGACGCACGGTGAGTCCCGCGTCGTCAGCGATGACCGACGAAGTCCAGGCCATCAGCGTTGGCGTGCAGCGGGTGGTGGAGGGTGCGCAGGGCGACGTCAGTCTGGCCGATCTGAGCCAGCAGCTCGATACCCTGGCCGATCAGGCTCAGCTGGCCGAGCAGCCTGGCGTGGCGCGCGCTGCGCGCGAGGCCGCGCAAGCCGTGGTCAACCACGACGCCCAGGCGGGCGCGCAGGCCCTGGTCGGGCTGTCGCAGGTTGTGATGCCTGCGTCCGCTCCCGAGGTGGTGCAGCAGGCCCAGGACAACGACGACGAAGACCTGCTCGACATCTTCCTGGAGGAGGCCCGAGAGGTGGTGGTCAATGGACTGGACGCGGTGCACCAGTTGCAGGCGCATCCGGGCGAACTGGAACAGCTCACAACCCTGCGCCGTGCCTTCCACACCCTCAAGGGCAGTTCGCGCATGGTTGGCCTGGCCGAGTTTGGCGAGGCTGCCTGGGCGATGGAGCAGTTGTTCAACGCGGTGCTGGCAGAGCAACGCGCTGCCGCCACCGGCCTGCTGACCCTGGCGCACGATGCGATGGGCGCGTTCAACCGCTGGGTGGACGCGATCGAGGCACGCGCCGACCACGAGTGGAACGCCCAAGCTTTCGTCCGCAGCGCGCAGGCCTGGCGCGACCAGACCCTGTACCTGCCACTGGACGTGGCCGGTGCAGGGGCGTTGACCGTGCCAGCCGAGCCCGAGCAGGAGGCTGCTCAGGCTGTGACCGTGGTGGACTGGGATCAACCCGACGCGTTCGATGAACCGCCACCCGGGTCTGCCGAAACGTCCCCTGGGGATATCGACTTCAGCCTGGAGCCCGAACCATCGACGAAGGGTGTCGAGGTGCTGCCCATGTTGTCCGACATCGATTTCGACAGTCTCTCCCTGGTGTCATCGAAGGTCCAGGTGCCGCATGATGCCGAAGAGGCGATGGAGCCGGAGGAACGCGCAGGGCAAACCGCCATGGGCGTGCCGTCGATGTTCGACGACATTTCGCTCGATCTGGACGACCTGTCTGCGTTGGACAATGCCGCGCCACAGGCTGTTGAAACGGCTGCCGTGTCCGAGGGAACCGGGGCAGACGCAACCGGAGCGCAAGAGGCGCCCGGGCAGGTCGACGTGGACATCTTTGCCACGCCCGAAGCGGCCGATGTGGCGATCGAGGTCGTCGACTTCGAGGACGTTCAGCTCGAACAGCCGGAGCCGGATCTTGCAGAGGACCTGGCAGACCTGGCACTGCCCGAGGTGACATCGGAAGAGGCAACGCCCGCTGCACCGGTGACGGACCAGGAGCCGGTGTCACCGGAAACCACGCCGGAAGAAGAACCGGTGGCCAATGCCCCAGCGGACGACATGCCCGATGACCAGACCCGGTTGATCGGACCGCTGCGCATCGGCATCAAGCTCTACAACGTGTACCTGAACGAAGCCGACGAGTGGTCGCGCCGCCTGTGCACCAGCCTCGCCGAGTGGTCGCTGGAGCGCCACGAGCCCGTACCCGACCAGGCCGAAGCCCTCGCACACTCGCTGGCGGGCGCTTCCGCCACGGTGGGTTTCCAGCCGCTCTCGGACATTGCCCGGGCGCTGGAGCATGCGTTGGGCGCTGTCGCCCTGCACCAGCAGGGCGGGGTGGTCGCCACCGCCGAGCAGTCGCAGCTGTTTGTCGATGCCGCCGAAGACATACGCCGACTGCTGCACCAGTTCGCCGCGGGCTTCTTCAAGGAGCCCAACGCCGACCTGCTGGCCGCGCTGGACCGGCTGTTGCATGCCCCGGTGCCCAGCATGGAAGGGCTGGACAACGAACCACTCTCGGGCTGGGACGCCGAACTTCCGCAGGACGCAGCGCTGGGTATCGAGAGCACGGTAGCCCCAGACGATGTGGCATCGGCTTTCGCCCCGCCAGATTTCGAGGCCACGGGTCTGGTTGATTCAGCGACCGTGATCGCACCCATGGTCGAGGTGGAGAGCCAGGGACCGGTGCAGGACATCGACGACGACATCGATGTGCTCGACACCATTGACGTGGACCTGTTCCCCATTTTTGCCGATGAGGCGCTTGAACTGCTGCCCCGGCTGGGCGCAGCCCTTCGCCAATGGGTGGCACGGCCGGAAAACACGAGTGCCCGGGCCGAGGTGCTGCGCAACCTGCACACCCTCAAGGGCAGTGCCCGACTGGCCGGCGCGCTGCGTCTGGGCGAGATGGCGCACCGCATGGAAACCGATGCCGAGCGTCTGGGATCCGAGGTGCAGAACTCGGTCGAGGTCGAGCCCCTGCTGGCCTCCTTCGACGCGATCAGCGCACGTTTCGAGTTGTTGCGCCGGATCGATCCGGAAACGCAGGATGTGGTGACACACGCACCCGAACAGGCGCCCACCGATGCCCTGTCGGAGATGCCCGCGCCCGAGTCTGTCGCGCTGCCGGTCGCGCCGGCGGTCGAATCGGTCGACACGGGAGATATGCCCGGCCTGACCGGGCTGGATTTGCCCAGCGCACCCAAGGCCGTGATAGCCCGTGCTGGCGCTGCGGTGCGGGTGCGCCCGGAACTGCTCGACCGTTTGGTCAACCAGGCTGGCGAGGTGATGATCACCCGTTCACGCATGGAGTCCGAACTGGTCGCCCTGCGCGGATCGCTCAAGGACCTGACGGGCAACCTTGACCGCTTGCGCCTGCAGTTGCGAGATATCGAGTTGCAGGCCGAGACCCAGATGCAATCGCGCCTGGCGCAAGCCCGCGATGCCGACCAGTCGTTTGACCCGCTGGAGTTCGACCGCTTCACCCGCGTGCAGGAACTCACCCGCATGATGGCTGAGTCGGTGAACGACGTGGCCACCGTGCAACGCAACCTGCAGCGCGCGGTGGAAGCGACCGAAGACGGGCTGGTTGCCCAAGGTCGCCAGACGCGTGAGCTGCAGCGCGACCTGCTGCGCACCCGCATGGTGGAGTTCGAAGGCATTTCCGAGCGGCTCTACCGCGTGGTGCGCCAGGCCTCCAAGGAAACCGGCAAACAGGTGCGCCTGGACATCGTGGGTGGTCACATTGAAATGGACCGTGGTGTGCTCGACCGGATGACCGCGGCCTTTGAACACCTGCTGCGCAACTGTGTGGTGCACGGCATCGAACCGCCAGAGGTCCGTCTGGCCGCTGGCAAGGCGGCCGAAGGCCGGATCGAGGTCCGGCTGGCCCATGAACTCAACGACGTGTCGTTGGTGTTCCAGGACGATGGTGCCGGGCTGGATCTGGCGCGTTTGCGCGAGAAGGCGCTGGCGATGGGCCATGTGGTCGCGGGCACCGAGCTCAGTGACGAGGAAGCAGCCCAACTGGTCTTCATGCCGGGACTCACGACCGCCAGCGAGGTGTCTTCACTGGCCGGGCGCGGCGTGGGCATGGACGTGGTGCGCACCGATGTGGTGGCGCTGGGTGGCCGTGTCGAAACCCGTACCCGCCCGGGCCATGGCACGGATTTCAAGCTCGTGCTGCCGCTGACCACCGCGGTTACCCAGGTGGTGATGGTGCGCGCGGGATCGCTCACGCTGGGCGTGCCATCGAACCTGGTGGAGCTGGTCCGCCGCGTGAGTGCCGACGAGCTGGCCCAGGCCTATGCCAAGGGCACGCTGACGGTGGGCGGCGAAGAGGTGCCTTTCTATTGGGCAGGCGCCCTGCTGCAATCGTCCGCCCGGTCGCAGGAGGCCAAGGGGCGGACCCTGCCGGTGGTGATCTTCCGCAGTGCGGCGCAGCGCGTGGCCATGCATGTGGACGAGGTGCTGGGCAACCAGGAAGTCGTGGTCAAGAACCTGGGGCCGCAGCTTTCGCGCTTGCCCGGTCTGGCGGGCATGTCGGTGCTGGCTTCGGGCGCGGTGGCGCTGATCTACAACCCGGTGGCGCTGGCCACGGTGTACGGCCCACAGGTGCGTGAGTGGGTGTCCACCCAGACACAGCAGCCGGTGCAGACCGGTGCGGAGATGCCGCTGCCGATGGACATGGCGACCAGCGCCGTGCCGCTGGTGCTGGTGGTCGACGATTCCATCACCGTGCGCCGTGTGACGCAGCGCCTGCTGCAGCGCGAGGGCTACCGCGTGTCGCTCGCCGCCGATGGCCTGCAAGCGCTGGAGCGCCTGCAGCAGGAACGCCCGACGGTGGTGCTGTCCGACATTGAAATGCCGCGCATGGACGGTTTCGATCTGGTGCGCAACATCCGCAGCGATCCGCGCCTCGCGGCCCTGCCGGTGATCATGATCACTTCACGCATCGCCGAAAAACACCGCGAACACGCCCGCGAGCTGGGTGTGGACCACTACCTCGGCAAGCCGTATGCGGAAGACGAACTGCTGGCGCTGGTGGCGCATTACACCAAGATCGCTGCCGAAGCTTGAGTCAGGGGGCTGATCTGCCTTGGGGCGTCCCGACGGTGGATCGGCCTGCACCATTTGAGACAACCCCGGCCCCCGTGCCGGGGTTTTTCATTTCGGGGTCACGCCCGATTTTTTCACCACCGCGTAGCGCAGCAGCGTGCGCTCGCGCGCCTTGGCGTGGTCCACCACCGGATGCGGGTAGCTCTGGCCGAGTTCCACCCCAGCGGCGGCCAGCTCCAGTTCACGCGCCTGCCAGGGCGCGTGGATGCAGGCGTCGGGCAGGCTGGCCAGCTGGGGCAGGTAGCGGCGAATGAATTTGCCTTGCGGATCGAAGCGCTCGCTCTGGGTGACCGGGTTGAAGATGCGAAACCAGGGCTGGGCATCGCAGCCGCTGGAGCTGGCCCACTGCCAGCCGCCGTTGTTGGCCGCCAGGTCGAAGTCGATCAGGTGGTCCGCGAAATAGGCCTCGCCCCAGCGCCAGTGAATTCCCAGATCCTTCACCAGGAAACTCGCCACCACCATGCGCAGGCGGTTGTGCATGTAGCCGGTCTGGTTGATCTGCGCCATGGCCGCGTCCACCAGCGGGTAGCCTGTGCGGCCCTCGCACCAGGCGGCGAACAGCTCTTTCGCGTGTTTGCCGTGTTCGAACCTGATGTGGTCGTATTCGGGCTTGAAGGCCTTGTCCACCACGTGCGGGAAGTTGGCGAGGATCTGGTGGTAGAAGTCGCGCCAGATCAGTTCGCTCAGCCAGGTGCTGGCGCCGGCCATGCCCTGCAGGTGCATCTGGTACGCAACCGCGGCCACCTGGCGGATCGAGAGGGTGCCAAAACGCAGGTGCACGCTGAGGTAGCTCGGCCCTTTGATGGCCGGGAAATCGCGGGTCTCGTGGTAGCGGTGAATGCGCTGCACAAAATCTTCGAACAGCTGGTGCGCGCCCTCCGCACCGGGCGCCATCTTGAGCTGGGCGGGGTCGATGGGTTCGAAATCGATGTCGGACAGGCGCGGCACCGGCGCATTCCATTCACCGCCCGCCGGGCCGGGCAACGGGGCGAGCGAGGCCGCGTACCGGGCCACCGGGTAGGGCTTGAGCTGGTAGCTGTCGATCTGCTTGAGCCAGGCGTTTTTGTAAGGGGTGAACACGCCGTACGCATGCCCCGCCTGCGTCAGCACCTCGCGGCGCTCGAAAACCACGTGGTCCTTGTGGCCATGGAACATGATGCCTTCATGGGCCAGTTGACCCAGCACATGCGCGTCGCGCACGTGGGCGGCGGGTTCGTCGTCGTGGTTCGCGAACACCGCCTGCACCTGCAGTTGCCTGGCCAGGGCGGGAATTTCATCCCGCGCGCGCGCGTGGCGCACGATCAGACCGGTGGCTTCGGTGCCGTGCTCGCGACCCATCGCGCGCAGCCGGGCATTCAGCTGCACTAGCGATTCCCGGATGAACGCCACGCGCCGGTCGGCCGTCAGACCGCGCGCGAGCAGCGGTTCCAGGATGTCGGTGTCGAACACGAACACGCACCACACCTGACGACAGCTCTTGAGGGCGTGGTAGAGCGCGGCGTTGTCCTCGGCGCGCAGGTCGCGGCGGAACCACATCAGGCCTTTGTCGTAGGTGTTCATGCGCTGGAGGGGTGGGTTGCACGGCGGGGCGCTGCGAACGGGGCGGCGGCTTAAAATCCTGCCATGTCTGCTGATTTTGCCCCCATCAACCTGACCAATCATTTCCTGATTGCGATGCCCGGTCTCAGCGACGAGCTTTTCGGCCGCAGTGTGGTGTTCATGTGCGAACACAGCGAGCGGGGTGCCCTCGGTCTGGTGATCAACAAGCCCAGCGACATCCTGTTGCCCCGGTTGTTTGAAAAGGTCGATCTGCCCATGGGCCGGCTGGACCTGTCCCTGATGCCGGTGTTCCAGGGCGGCCCGGTGCAGACCGAGCGCGGCTTTGTGTTGCACGAAGCGATCGAGGGCGGCGAGGGCGAATCGGTCTACGCCTCCACCCTGTCGATTCCGGGCGGCCTGGAAATGACCACCTCGAAAGATGTGCTGGAAGCCATGTCCTCGGGGGCCGGGCCGCGCAAGGTGTTTGTCACGCTGGGCTATGCCTCGTGGGGGCAAGGGCAGCTGGAATCCGAGATCACCGAAAACAGCTGGTTGACCGTGGAGGCCGACCCAAGCCTGATCTTCGATGCGCCGGTGGCCGAGCGCTACGAGCGTGCCATGGCCCTGCTGGGCCTGCAGCCGTGGATGCTGTCGCCAGATGCGGGCCATGCATGATGACGGTGGAGGTTCCGGTCAACGGTCAGAGCTTTCTAGCCTTTGATTACGGCCTGAAACGCACCGGTGTGGCCAGCGGCAACCGCATCACCCGCACCGCCACCCCGCAGGCCACCATCGCTGCCGAGGGGGATGCGCGGTTGGCCAGAGTCGCCGAGCGCATCCAGGAGTGGCAGCCCGACGCCCTGGTGGTCGGCGTGCCCTGCCACCCCGATGGGGCCGCACACGAAAACACCGCCCGCGCGCTGAAGTTTGCGCGCCAGCTGCGTGGTCGTTTCGGCCTGCCGGTGTTCGAGGTGGACGAACGCTACAGCACCACCGAAGCCCACGCGCTGGGTGCAAAAGATGCCGATGCCGCATCGGCCTGCATCATCCTGGAACAGTTTTTGAGGAGCCTGCCTTGAGTGCATTGCAACTGGACGCCGAACAGCTCTACCTGGCCTTGCTGAAGGGTGTGAAAAGCCTGATCTCCGACACACCCGAGCCGGTGTACCTGGCCGGCATCACTTCGGGCGGCGCCTGGCTGGCCGAGCGCCTGCAGCGCGACCTGGGGCTCGATGGTGATGCCGGCGTGATCTCGTCGAGCATGCACCGCGACGACTTCGCCCAGAGGGGGCTGGCGCTCAGTGCCCAGACCGTGCTGCCGTTCGACGTGAACGGCGCGCATGTGATCCTGATCGACGACGTGCTCTACACCGGCCGCACGCTGCGCGCGGTGATCAACGAGCTGTTCGACTACGGCCGCCCGGCCAGCGTGCAGCTGGCGGTGCTGGTGGACCGCGGTGGGCGCGAACTGCCGATCGAGGCCCGGGTCTGCGCGGCCACGGTGGTGTTGGCACCGACGCAAACGCTTGAACTCGCGCGCGACGACGAGGGGCGCCTCAGCTTCGTACTGGAAAACAAGAAGGAAGCCTGAAACGTGGCCAAGAACCCCCAACTCAACAAGAATGGTGAACTCATTCACCTGCTGTCCACCGAAGGCCTGTCGCGCGACATCCTCACCAAAATTCTCGACACCGCAGCCAACTTCGTCAGCGTGAGCAACCGCGAAGTCAAAAAGGTGCCGCTGCTGCGGGGCAAGAGCGTGTTCAACCTGTTCTTCGAGAACAGCACCCGCACCCGCACCACCTTCGACATCGCCGCCACGCGGCTCTCGGCCGACGTGTACACGCTGGACATCGCGCGCAGCTCCACCGCCAAGGGCGAGTCGCTGCTCGACACCATCGCCAACCTGAGTGCGATGGCGGCCGACATCTTTGTCGTGCGGCACAGCGAGTCGGGTGCGCCCTACCTGATCTCGCAGCACGTGGCGCCACACGTGCACGTGATCAACGCCGGTGACGGCCGCCATGCCCACCCGACGCAGGGCCTGCTCGACATGTACACCATCCGGCACTACAAGAAAGACTTCACCAGGCTCTCGGTCGCGATCGTCGGCGACGTGCTGCATTCGCGTGTGGCGCGCTCCGACATCCATGCGCTCACCACGCTGGGCTGTCCCGACGTGCGCGTGGTCGGCCCGCGAACCCTGGTCCCCAGCGACCTGTCTCAGATGGGCGTGCGGGTGTGCCACACGCTGGAAGAAGGCATCAGGGACTGCGACGTGGTGATCACGCTGCGCCTGCAGAACGAGCGCATGAGCGGTGCGCTGTTGCCGTCCAGCCAGGAGTATTTCAAGAGCTTCGGCCTCACGCCGGAGAGACTTCGCTGGGCCAGACCCGACGCCATCGTCATGCACCCCGGCCCGATCAACCGCGGCGTCGAGATCGACTCCGCGGTGGTGGACGGACCGCAGAGCGTGATCCTGCCGCAGGTCACTTTCGGCATCGCCGTGCGCATGGCGGTGATGGGCATCGTTGCAGGGAACGAGGCATGAGCATGACCCCCACACTCCGCCGCTGCGCGGGTCGCTGCCCCCCAAGGGGGCTGGCCTTGCTTGGGGCGGCCCTGCGCTGCGGCCACTTGTTCTCTGCGAGAAAGATCAATCCATGAAGATACTGATCCAGAACGGTCGCGTCATGGACCCGGCCACCGGCCGCGACGAGCTGGCCGACATCGCCATCGCAGCCGGTCGCATCATCGCCATCGGCAACGTGGCGCCCGACTTCCATCCCAACCGCACCCTCAACGCCACCGGCTGCGTGGTCGCCCCCGGCCTGGTGGACCTGGCGGTGCGCCTGCGTGAGCCCGGCCAGGAACACGCCGCCATGCTGGAGAGCGAAATGGCCGCGGCCGTGGCCGGCGGTGTGACCTCGCTGGTCTGTCCGCCCGACACCGACCCGGTGCTGGACGAACCCGGTCTGGTGGACATGCTCAAGTTCCGCGCCGAGAAATTGCACCAGGCGCGCGTGTTTCCGCTGGGGGCACTCACCCGTGGGCTGAAGGGCGAAGAGCTCACCGAGATGGCCGAACTCACCGAGTCCGGCTGCATCGGCTTCGGCCAGGCCGAGGTGCCCATCGTCAATGTGCAGGTGTTGCAGCGCGCCCTGCAATACGCCGCCACCTTTGGCTACACCGTCTGGCTGCGTCCGCAGGATTTCTGGCTCGGCAAGGGTGTGGCCGCCAGCGGCCCGCTGGCCACGCGCATGGGGCTGGCCGGCATTCCGGTGATGGCCGAGACCATCGCGCTGCACACACTGTTCGAACTGTTGCGCTCGGTGCATGGCAAGGGCAGCGAAGCGCGCGTGCACCTGTGCCGCATCAGCAGCGCCGCCGGGCTGGCGCTGGTGCGCCAGGCCAAGGCCGAAGGCCTGCCAGTGAGCTGCGACGTGAGTGTGCACAACCTGCACCTGACCGATGTGGACATCGGTTATTACGACAGCCGCCTGCGCCTGCAGCCGCCGGTGCGCCAGCAGCGCGACCGCGATGCCCTGCGCGCCGGGCTGGCCGACGGCACCATCGACGCGCTGGTGTCGGACCACAACCCGGTGGACGCCGATGCGAAGGTGCTGCCGTTTGCCGAAGCCGAACCCGGCGCCACCGCCGTGGAACTGTTGCTCGGCCTGGCCTGCAAATGGGCGCAGCAGGATGGCCTGGGCTTGATGCAGGCCCTCACCGTGCTCACCACCGGCCCGCAGGCGGTCCTCGGCAACAGCCTGGGCACGCTGCAGCACAGCGTGGGCCAACTCAGCGTGGGTGGCCAGGCCGACCTGTGCATCTTCGACCCCAATGCCAGCTGGCGCGTGGAGCCGGCGGCGCTGCGCAGCCAGGGCAAGCACACGCCCTTTGAAGGCCACGAAATGCCGGTGCGCGTGCGCGCCACGCTGGTGGGGGGACAAGTGGCCCACGAGGCCGCTCGCACCGACGCAGCACACGCGCTGGCGTGAGCGCCGCACGCGCGTCTCCGCTGGTGGCCGCGTGGCGCGCTGTGCGGGCGCTGGCGCACGTGCTGGGCGGGTTGTGGACCATCCGCAGCGAGTTCGGACGCCTCACGCCTGCGCAGTGTGAGTTGCTGGTGCGCGAATGGTCGCGCCAGATGCTGCGCATCCTGGGCGCGGAGCTGGTGGTGCGAGGCACGCCGCCTGCCCATGGGCCGGTGCTGCTGGTGGCCAACCACGTCTCCTGGCTCGACATCCTGGTCATGAACGCGGCCCAGCCCGCGCGTTTCATCTCCAAGGCCGACGTGAAACACTGGCCGGTGCTGGGCGCGCTCATCACCGGCGTGGGCACGCTCTACATCGAGCGTGAGAACCGGCGCGACGCCATGCGCGTGGTGCACCAGATGGTCGAACGCCTGCGCGCCCACGACAGCATCGCCGTGTTCCCCGAGGGCACCACGGGCGACGGCCGTGCGCTGCTGCCGTTTCACGCCAACCTGTTCCAGGCGGCCATTTCGGCCAATGCCCCGGTGCTGCCGGTGGCGCTGGCTTTTGTCGATGCCGCCAGCGGCCAGCGCAGCGACGCCCCGCTGTTCATCGGCGACACCACCTTGCTGGCTTCCCTCTGGAGCACCTTGCGCGCCAGCGGCCTGCAGGCGGTGGTGCACTACGGTGAACCGCAGTTTTGTCAGGGGCGCGACCGGCGGGCCTGGGCGCAGGACGTTCGCGCCGAGGTGGCGCAGATGCTGGGGCTAGCCCCCCCGGACAGCTGAACCGGTCAGTTTTCATGGCTCCGGAGCTCCACCCCGACGCATGAAATGGTGCAGCCCAGGGCACCGCCGGGCCGGCTTTGCCGGACGGCCAGTGCCGCCCCCTTGAGCAACTGTGTTGAAAGTCAAGTGGATTGAGCGGAAATCTCATGCTTGAGAGTGCTCCATGAAGCCTGATCTCTGAGCATGGCGTTG
>JAURYH010000061.1 GCA_030653975.1 Hydrogenophaga sp.
TGAACGAGTCATGTTGTCAACCCTTTACTTCTTGCGACGCGACACGATCATCGACTGCGTACGGCGGTTGTTGCGCGTACGGTAGCCTTTGGTCAGGTTGCCCCATGGATCCACCGGAGCACGGCCTTCGCCGGTCTTGCCTTCACCACCACCGTGCGGGTGGTCGATCGGGTTCATCGCGGTACCGCGAACGGTCGGACGGATGCCCATGTGACGCTTCACACCGGCCTTGCCCAGCTGACGCAGGCTGTGTTCCTGGTTGGACACTTCACCGATGGTGGCGCGGCAATCCACGTGGATCTTGCGCACTTCACCCGAGCGCATGCGCACCTGGGCGTAGATGCCTTCGCGGGCCAGCAGCACGGCCGAGGCGCCGGCGGAACGGGCGATTTGGGCGCCCTTGCCGACTTGCAGCTCGATGCAGTGGATGGTCGAACCGACGGGGATGTTGCGGATCGGCAGGGTGTTGCCAACACGGATCGGCGACTCCGAACCGGACAACAGCGTGGCACCGACCTCAACACCGCGCGGGGCGATGATGTAGCGGCGCTCGCCATCGGCGTAGCACAGCAGCGCAATGTGGGCGGTGCGGTTGGGGTCGTACTCGATGCGTTCGACCTTGGCCGGAATGCCGTCCTTGTTGCGACGGAAGTCCACCACGCGGTAGTGGTGCTTGTGACCACCGCCCTTGTGGCGAACCGTGATGTGACCGTTGTTGTTGCGACCGGCTTTCTGGAATTGTGGTTCCAGCAGCGGTGCATAACCTTCACCTTTGTGGAGGTGGTCACGCGTGACCTTCACCATGCCGCGACGGCCTGGTGAGGTGGGTTTCATCTTGATAACTGCCATGATTAAACAGCCTCCCCGCCGAAGTTCAGTTCCTGACCCGGCATCAGCGTCACGTAGGCCTTGCGCACGTGATCGCGGCGTCCAACGGACTTGCCAAAACGCTTGGACTTGCCCTTCTGGTTGAGCACGGACACGCCCTTGACTTCCACCTTGAACATCAATTCCACAGCAGCTTTGATTTCAGGCTTGGAAGCATCCCGCAGCACCTTGAACAGCACAGCGTTGGTTTGCTCGGCGGCTTGTGTGGCCTTTTCCGACACGATCGGTGCAACCAGCACCTGCATCAGACGGCCTTCGTCGTATTTCGTGACGCTCATGCGAACATCTCCTTGAGCTTGTCAATGGCGCCCTTGGTGACAATCACCTTCTTGTAGTGCACCAGGGACACCGGATCGGCGTAACGTGGCTCAACAACGAGGATGTTGGGCAGGTTGCGCGAAGCCAGGTACAGGTTTTCGTCCACTTCCTCGGCAATCACCAGAACATGGTTCAGGTTCATGGCCTTGAACTTGTCGGCGAGCTGCTTGGTCTTGGGCGAATCCACCGTCATGGAATCAACCACCGCCAGACGGCCTTCACGGACCAGTTGCGAGAAGATGGAGGCCATGCCGGCGCGGTACATCTTCTTGTTGATCTTCTGGGTGAAGTTCTCGTCGGGGCTGTTCGGGAAAATGCGACCGCCGCCACGCCACAGCGGGGAAGAGGTCATACCGGCGCGGGCGCGGCCCGTGCCTTTTTGCTTGAACGGCTTCTTCGTCGAGTGATGGACCTGCTCACGGTCCTTCTGGGCTCGCGTACCCTGGCGGGCGTTGGCCTGATAGGCCACGACCAGCTGGTGAATCAGCGCTTCGTTGTAGTCGCGACCAAACACGGTCTCGGGCACGTCCACATTGGACGACGCTTGACCCTGGTCATTCAGGAGTTCAACTTGCATCAGTTAGCTCCCTTGTTGACTTTGGCTTTGATGGCAGGGCGAACGGTCAGGAAACCGCCGTTGCAGCCCGGCACAGCGCCACGGATCATCAGCAGCTGACGGGCTTCGTCAACGCGGAAGATGTCGAGGTTCTGGATGGTCTTGGTGTCATCGCCCATGTGACCGGTCATTTTCTTGCCGGGGAACACGCGACCTGGGTCTTGCGCCATGGAGATGGAGCCCGGCACGTTGTGCGAACGGCTGTTGCCGTGCGACGCGCGCTGGGATTTGAAGTTGTGGCGCTTGATGGTGCCGGCGAAGCCTTTACCGATCGAGGTACCTTGCACGTCCACCTTCTGGCCAGCCGCAAACACGGCAGTGGCAGCCACCACGGCACCGGGCTGGTACTGGGCAGCGACGTCGGAGGCGACGCGGAATTCCTGGATGATCTCACCCGCTTCAACACCGGCCTTGGCCAGGTGGCCCGCTTCGGGCTTGGTGACGCGGGAAGCACGGCGGGCACCAAAGGTGACCTGCAGCGCATCGTAGCCATCGTTGGCTTGGGTTTTGACTTGTGTCACACGGTTGTTGGACACGTCGACCACCGTGACAGGAACTGCGTCCCCATCATCGGTGAACAGGCGCATCATGCCCACCTTGCGACCCAACAACCCGAGGGAGTTGCTAAGACTCATTGTTTTCTCCGTTCCCGACTTCAATTGGCCGGGGCTG
>JAURYH010000069.1 GCA_030653975.1 Hydrogenophaga sp.
CCCGAAGGGAATGGGTTGAAAACAGCGCCACTCGTTGTTGCACTCCTAGGCCAGACATCCAGTCTGGCCGTCGTCGCGCGCCTAGATTGGCGCTGTTTTCAACCCATTCGCACTTGGAAAAATAGTGTGAACAGGCCCTAACCCCCTCCGCGCTATTGGCTTATCTTCCTGGCTTCTTCGATCTGGTACTCGAAGTAGCGCTGGATGCCGAACGCCAGGCTGCCCATGAAGGCGATGGTTCCCATCAGCAGCGCCAGCACCAGCGCCCCCATGGTGAGCCAGTTGGTGCCGCCGGCCACCGATTCGGCGTCCAGGCCGGGGTTGAACCAGCCGTTCCACTTCGCGCGGTCGCTCAGCGCGTAGACGATGCCGGCGAGGCAACTGGTGGCGATGCTCGCGCCCAGGAACGGAATCAGCACCCAGGCCAGCTTGTCGTCCTGCCCCAGTTCCTGCACCCGTTCCACGCCCCACCAGCCGAGCCCCGCGGCGATCGGGTGCAGCCAGCCGATCCAGTCGCCCAGACCGCGCAGGTAGAAACGGTGCAGGCCCATGCTGCCGCCGAGCACGGCCAGCCAGACCGTGAGCGTCTTGTTGCGTGGACGAGCGCTCATGCCGCGCCTTCGGTGGGCTCGGGCGGGGTGCTGTCGCCCGCGCCCAGGCTGCGCTGCATGAGCACGATGTCGAGCCAGCGGCCGAACTTCCAGCCGCAGGACGGCACCACGCCGACCTGCTCGAAACCGAGTGCACGGTGCAAGCCGACGGAGCCGGCGTTGGCCGAGTCGCCAATCACCGCCATGACCCGGCGCACGCCGGCGCGCTCGAAGCTGGTCAGCAGCTCGGCCAGCAGGGCGCGGCCCAGGCCCTTGCCCGCCGCCTCCGGCGCCAGGTAGATCGAATCCTCCACGGAGAAGCGGTAGGCCGGGCGTGGCTTGAACCAGTTGCCATAGGCGAAACCCAGCACCTGGCCACCTTCCTCGGCCACCAGCCAGGGCAGGCCCTTGGACAGCACGTCGGCGCGCCGCGCCGTCATGTCGGCCACGCTGGGCGGGGTGGTTTCGAAAGTGCCGGTGCCGTTCAGCACGTGGTGGCCGTAGATGCGGGTGATGGCGTCGAGGTCTTCGTCGCGGCTGGGGCGGATCAGGGGCATGTCGGGGTTCAGGGTGAGTGGAAGTGAAGAGGTTACAGCAGCCGTTGCACGGGCTATAATCGCCGGCTTTGCTGTGTTTCGCTGGCCGGGTGGTCAGTCGTGTGTCTCAAGCGCTGCAGTGAATCGGGTTTATTCAGCCAAAAAAACCCACTGAAGTTCCCATGTCGGGGCTTCTCCATCCGAAGGATAAATCATGGTCGTCATCCGACTCTCCCGCGGCGGTTCCAAATCGCGCCCGTTCTACAACATCGTGGTTGCCGACAAGCGCAACCGCCGCGATGGCCGCTTCATCGAGCGCATCGGCTTCTACAACCCGCTGGCCCGCGGTGGTGAAGAGCCTCTGCGCGTTGCCGTGGACCGCCTGACCTACTGGACCAGCGTGGGCGCCGAGCCATCGGACACCGTGTCCCGCCTGGTCAAGCAGCACGCCGCCAAGGCCGCCGTCGCCGCCTGATCGGCCTGGCCAGCCCTCACAGGGCTGGCCGGTTTGCCTCTTTCCTGCATGTCCAACAGCCCGTTCGTTACATCGTCTCTCCCGGACGACGCCATCGAGCTGGGCCGTTTCCAGGACGCCTGGGGCATCAAAGGTTGGGTCCGCATCCAGCCACACAGCGCCGACACCTCGGCGCTGTTTGAATCGTCACAATGGTTTCTCCAGCCGCCCGAAGCCCGCTTCGCTCGCGGTTTTTCGGCGTTTGCGGGCGTTGTTCGCGTTGAGGTCGCCGAAATCAAGGCCCACTCCGACGGCATCGTGGCCCGGATCGAAGGGCTGGACGACCGCAACGGCGCCGAAGCGCTCAAGGGCGTGCGTATCTATCTGCCGCGCAGCGCGTTCCCCGCCACACCCGAAGGCGAGTACTACTGGGTCGACCTGATTGGCCTCACCGTGGTCAACCGCGATGGCGTGCACCTGGGCGTGGTGCGCGACCTCATGCCCACCGGACCCAATTCGGTGCTGGTCCTGGAATACACCGAGACCGTGGACGGCAAGGAGCAGAGCGCCGAACGCATGATCCCCTTCGTGGCCGCCTACATTGACGACGTCGATCTCAAAGCCCGCCGCATCACCGCCGACTGGGGTATCGACTACTGACCCCCCCTGCGCCGCTTTGCGGCTTCCCCCCAAGGGGGACAACGCCTTAGGCCCGGCGAAGCCGGTTCCTCGGCGTTTGCTGGTTTGGACCTGGGCGCGCCGACATCCCTTGGGTCGCAGAAAACCTCGACAACTGAATTCACACCAAGCTCGCGAGCGAGGTGTCTTGCCCAGCGGGCGCCGACGATCCGGCTTTGCCGGTCAAAGGGCGCCGTCCCCCTGGGGGGAAGCCGCGCAGCGGCGCAGGGGGGTGACAATACCCTCATGCGCTTTGACGTCATCACCTTGTTTCCCGAGTTGTTCGAGCCGTTTTTCAAGAGCGGCATCACGCGCCGTGCGTTCGAGTCGAAACAGGTGGATGTGCGTCTGTGGAACCCGCGTGATTTCGCCGAGGGCAATTACCGCCGCGTGGACGACCGGCCGTTTGGCGGCGGCCCCGGCATGGTCATGATGGCCGAGCCGCTCTGGCAGTGCCTGCAGGCCGTCCGGGCCGAGCGGGCCGAACCCGACGATGCGCGCGCGCCCGTGGTGCTGTTTTCCCCCATCGGTCAGCGTCTGGATCATGCGGGCGCCACCCAGTGGGCCGCCAGCGCCGGCGCGGTGCTGGTTTGCGGCCGTTACGAGGGCATCGACCAGCGTTTCATTGACGCCTGTGTCGATCAACAGATCAGCCTGGGTGACTTTGTGCTGTCGGGTGGCGAAATTGCTGCGCTGGCCTTGCTCGACGCGGTGGCGCGCCTCATGCCCGGCGTGTTGGGTGATGAAGGCAGCCACCAGCAGGACAGCTTCAACCCGGCGCTGGACGGCCTGCTCGACAGTCCGCACCACACCCGGCCCGAGGTCTGGAACGGCCCTCAAGGACCGATGGCCGTGCCCGAGGTGCTGCAGGGCGGGCACCACGAACGCATCGCGCGTTACCGGCGCGAGCAGAGTCTGGCGCTCACCGACCGCCTGCGGCCCGAACTGCTGGAGCGGGCGCGGGCGGCCGGTCGTCTCACCAAAGCTGACGAGGCTTTTCTGAGCCAGCCAAAAAGGATATAATTCAAGGCTTTTCGATCCTCTGACCGGCCGCCATGACCGGGCCAGCCCGCAGCCAGCGCCGATTCATTGGTGTCAGCTGGACAGGGTTCTTGCCGGATTCGTGGCCTTTAGTGCAGCGCGGGCATGATCGTGAAATCAGGAAACCATGAACCTCATCCAGACCCTTGAGCAAGAAGAAATTGCTCGCCTTGGCAAGACCATTCCCGCCTTCGCGCCTGGCGACACCGTGATCGTCAGCGTCAACGTGATCGAAGGCACGCGCAAGCGCCTCCAGGCTTACGAAGGCGTGGTGATCGCCCGTCGCAACCGTGGCCTGAACTCCAACTTCATCGTGCGCAAGATCTCCAACGGTGAAGGCGTCGAGCGTACGTTCCCGCTGTACAGCCCGCTGATCGCCAAGATCGAGGTGAAGCGCCGTGGTGACGTGCGCCGTGCCAAGCTGTACTACCTGCGCGAGCGCAGCGGCAAGTCGGCACGTATCAAGGAAAAGCTGGGCGCTTGATCGGCGACGGTTCTTCTTCGCAAAAAGCCGCTCTTAGGAGCGGCTTTTTTGTGCCCGGTGGGGCTGTTCCTGGCGGGACGGCTGGTGACACGCCGGGTGTCCTATGCTCGGCTCTCCATGTCTCAAACCTTGCCTGCTTTTGATCCGCGCCTGATCCCGGTGGTGCCCAGCGCATTCCGGGAGAACTTGCGGCCTGCCCACGCCGATCACCTGACCGCGCAGGGTCTGCGTGACCGCTTTGCACGGCCGCCTGCCTGGACACCCGAGTTGCGGCACGAGGTGAAGTTCGCCGACCGGGTTCCAGCTCAGGCCGCGGTGCTGCTGCCACTGGTGATGCACGCACGGCCGACATTGTTGCTGACCCAGCGCACGGCACACCTGTCCACCCACTCGGGCCAGATTGCGTTTCCCGGCGGCAAGCTCGATGCAACGGACGCCGATGCCACGGCCGCGGCCTTGCGCGAGACCTTTGAGGAGATCGGCCTGCCGCCTGATCGGGTGGAGGTGCTGGGCAGCCTGCCGATCTATGTGACGGGCACCTCGTTCATCGTGACGCCCGTGGTGGGCCTGGTGCAGCCCGGCTTCACCCTGCAGCCCAATCCGCACGAGGTGGACGATGTGTTTGAAGTGCCGCTCGATTTCCTCATGGATCCCGCGCACCACCGCCGGCATGCCTGGGAATGGGAGGGGGTGGTGCGCGAGTGGTACTCGATACCGTACCAGGACGGCGAGCACGAGCGCTTCATCTGGGGAGCCACGGCCGGCATGCTGCGCAATTTTTACCGCCTGCTCAGCGCCTGACAGGCCGTGCAGGGCGGGCCGCCGCGCTGAATGCGGTGCCCGCTGGGCGCAAGCCACCCGCACGCGGGACCAGACACTATCATTGCCGCATGAGTTTTTTCGCCATCCTGATTGCGTTCCTGCTGGAACAGACGCGCCCGCTCGCCTTCGACAACCCGGTGCACTCGGCCTTGCGCGCCTGGGCGTGGCTGGTGCGCCGCAACCTCGATGCTGGGCAGAGTGCCCACGGCTGGCTGGCCTGGTTGCTGGCCGCGGGGATGCCGGCGCTGCTCGCCGGCCTGGTGTACTGGGGACTCTGGACGTTCAGCACGGTGCTGGCGTTTGCGTGGCTGGTGGCGGTGCTGTACGTGATGGTCGGGTTCCGGCAGTTCAGCCACCACTTCACCGACATCCGCCAGGCGCTGGAGACCGGGAACGACACGGAAGCCCGTGAGAAGCTGGCCGCCTGGCTGCGGGTGGATGCGGCCAGCCTGCCGCGGGCCGAGTTGTTGCGCCAGGTCATCGAGCACTCGGTACTGGCGGCCCACCGGCATGTGTTTGGTGTTCTGGCCTGTTTTGTGGTGTTCTGGGTGCTGGGTCTGGGTCCGTCTGGGGCGGTGTTCTACCGCATGGCCGAATACCTGGCGCGCAACTGGCGCGCCCGGCCCGATGGCACCCCCAGTGCCGCCTTGCAGCATGCTGCTGCCGTCGCATGGGCCTGGGTGGACTACCTGCCCGCGCGTGTGACCGCACTGGGTTTCGCCATCGTGGGCAACTTCGAAGAGGCGGTGGCCAGTTGGCGCGATGAGTCCGATCGCTTTGCGCACGGTAACGACGGTGTGTTGCTGGCGGCCACGTCGGGCGCGCTCGGTGTGCGGCTGGCGCAGCTCGCGGAGGTTGAAGGCGTGGCTGAATCCGTGGAGGGCAGTTCCAGAGCCGAACCGCAGATCGCCCACCTGGCGAGCGCCGTGGGGCTGGTGTGGCGCAGCGTGGTGCTGTGGATGCTGCTGCTGGCCTTGCTGACGCTGGCCCGGCTGATCGGGTGAACAGGCCCTAATAGCTGCGGCGGGCGGAGAGTTCGGCGAACAGTTCGCCGTAGATCCGGTAGCGGTTGTCCCCGATGCTTTTTTCCTTGCTCGCGCCGCCCGCGTCTTCGGCGCCCATCACCTGATCGCGTACCGCGCAGCCTGGCTCGTGCAGGTGCGTGCAGTTGTAGAAGCGGCAGTGGCCCAGCGTGGCGCGCAGGTCGGGCATGAGGTGCGCGAGCTGCATCGGTTCAATGTGGTTGAGGCCGAATTCCTGGAACCCCGGGGAGTCGATCAGGGCGGTGCTGCGCGTCTCGTCCACCCAGTACCAGGTGGTGCTGGTGGTGGTGTGTTTGCCGGAGTTGAGCGCCCGCGAAATCTCACCGGTCAGCGCTTTGGCGTGCGGTACGAGCCGGTTCACCAGCGTGCTTTTGCCGACGCCCGAAGGACCGAGCACCAGGGTGGTCTTGCCCGCCAGGCGCTGTTCCAGCTCGATCAGGCCTTGTTCGGTTTCGGCGGCGGTCTGGCCTTTGAGACGCAGGGGCAGGACATCGCAGCCCATGCGGCGGTAGCTCTCCAGCCGCTCCCACGCCTGGTCGAAGGCGGGTTGCAGATCGCTCTTGTTGAGCACGATCAGCACCGGAATGCCCGCGTCTTCGGCGGCGATCAGCGAGCGCGCGAGCTGGCGCTCGGAAAACTCGGGGTCGGCGGCGATCAACACCAGGATCTGGTCGAGGTTGGCGGCAAACGACTTGGTGCGCATCTCGTCCTGCCGGTAGAACAGGTTGCGTCGCGCTTCCACGCGTTCGATGCTGCCCTCGTCACCGGTGGCCTGCCAGGCCACCCGGTCGCCGACGACCACGGCATTTTTCTTGCCCCGGGGATGGCAGATGCCCCGTGTGCCATCGGGGCTCTCCACCAGGCAATGCCGTCCGAAGGCAGCGACCACCAGACCGGGCTGCAGCGCGTCGGCTGCGGGGGTGGCGGGGCGTTTGCTCAAGGCGTGGTTCCAGTATCGGGGAGGGGGTGCATTCAGTCTTTCAGCAGCGCGTCAACCGCGGCGGCACAGAAAAAGTCGCTCACCGAAATGCCCCCCACGTCGTGCGTGTTGAAGCGCACGGTACAACGAGAAAAGCCGAGGGCGAGGTCCGGGTGGTGGTTTTCCCGGTGCGCGATCCAGGCCACGGCGTTGACGAAGGCCATGGTGTCGTGGAAATTGGGGAAGGTGTAGGTCTTCTCCAGCGCTCCGTCGATGAGTTTCCAGCCCTGGGCAACGTCGCCGTTGAGCTGGGTGAGCTGGGTCACGACCGCGGTGGCGGACAGGGCTAGCCGGTTCAGGTGAATGGGGTTCATGGGCCTTGAGGACATCAACGCGGATCAGGCCGGGGTAGCGCTGGCACGCAGGCGGACGATGCGTTCGCTGGCGGGCGGGTGTGAGTAGTAGAAACGCGCGAACAAGGGGTCGGGCGTGAGGGTGCTGGCGTTGTCCTTGTAGAGCTTGAGCAGGGCACTGGCGAGGTCCTGGCCATTGGTCTGGGCCATGGCGTAGGCATCGGCCTCAAACTCGTGGCTGCGCGACAAACGCGCCATCAGCGGCGACAGGAAATAGGTGAACAGCGGCACCACCATCATGAAGAGCAGCAGCGCGAGGGCGTTGTTGGGCGCATCCAGCGACGGCATGACCCCCAGTCCGGTGTAAAACCAGATCTGGCCCGACACCCAGCCCAGCAGGGCAAACCCCAGCAGGCTCAGGGCGAACATGAGCACGATGCGCTTGAGGATGTGGCGGCGTTTGTAGTGACCCAGTTCGTGGGCGAGCACGGCGTCGATCTCGGCCGGGCTGAGCTGCTGCAGCAGGGTGTCAAAAAACACCACGCGTTTGGCGGCGCCAAAACCGGTGAAGTAGGCGTTGGCGTGGGCGCTGCGCTTGCTGCCGTCCATGACGAACAGGCCTTTGGCAGCAAAACCGCAACGCTGCATGAGCGCGTTGACCCGGGCCTTGAGGGCTTCATCCTGCAGCGGCTCGAACTTGTTGAACAGCGGGGCGATGAGTGTGGGGTAAAGCACCAGCGCCAGCAGGTTGAAAATCATCCAGACACCCCAGGCCCACACCCACCAGCTCGCGCCCGCGGCGCCCATGAGCCACAGCACCAGCGCGGCGATGGGCAGGCCCACGAGCGCACCCACCAGCGCGCCTTTGACCAGGTCACCCAGCCAGAGCGAGAGCGTCATCTTGTTGAAACCGAAGCGCTCCTCGACGCGGAAGGTCGACCACCAGGCGAGCGGCAGCCCGACCAGTCCTCCGATCATCGCAAACGCCGCCAGCAGGGTGAGCTGTTGCACCATGCCGCCGCCGAGCGCCGCGAGCAGGGTCTGGTTCAGCCAGTCGAGCCCGCCCAGCAGCGTCCAGCCCAGTAGCAGGGCGGCTTCCAGGGCTGTTTCCAGCAGGCCGAAACGGGCCTTGGTGATGGTGTAGTCAGCCGCCTTCTGGTGGGCTTCCGGCGTGATGGTCTGTGCGAAAGCGGCCGGTACGGCGGCACGGTGCCGGGCCACGTGCCGTATCTGCCGGCTCGCAAGAACGGTGCGGGTGATCAGGCCGGCCACGAGCAGGGCGCAGAACACGAGGGAAAGCATCAGGGCGGGGGATTCCATGAGGGGGAGTCTATCCAACCCCGCATGCACATGGTGCCGGGAGGGATGGCCCGGACGGGCTCGCTGGCAGGGTGGGCAGGCCAATCGGTGAAAATCGTCGGCATGACCGAACACAATACCCCTTCGATTCCAGTTGCAGTCCCTGCCGCGCCGAGCGATACCGCCGTCCTGACCAAGAGTGATCAGAATCTGGTCTGGCTCGATTGCGAGATGAGCGGTCTCGATCCCGAAAAAGAGCGCCTGCTGGAGATTGCGGTCGTCATCACCGGGCCGCTGCTCACACCGCGCGTGGAAGGACCGGTGTTGGTGATCCACCAGAGTGATGCGGTGCTGAACGCCATGGACAACTGGAACAAGGGCACGCACGGCAAGAGTGGCCTGATCGACAAGGTGCGAGCCAGCACCGTGGATGAGGAGCAGGCGCAGGCCGAACTGCTGGCCTTCATCGCTCGCTACGTGCCCAAAAATGGCTCACCGATGTGTGGCAACACCATCAGCCAGGACCGTCGTTTCCTGGTGAAGTACATGCCGAAGCTGGAGGCGTATTTCCACTACCGTTGTCTGGACGTGAGCACCCTCAAGGAGCTCGCCAAGCGCTGGCGACCTGAGGTTTACAACAGCTTCAAGAAACACCAGCGGCACACCGCGCTGGCCGATGTACACGAATCGATCGACGAGCTGGAGCACTACCGCTCGCATTTCCTGCGGTGATTCAGCGCCGAGGGACCATTCCGTAGGACGGGCCACTGCGCTTCGACAGGCGTACGCGGCGTTCAAAGCTGTCAGTGCAACATGTCAAAATCGTGTCATTCACGAGAGTTTTCATGACAAAAAAATCCCGCTCCAGGTTCGTCGCCCGTCACTTGGACGTTCTGCAATTGGGTTCCGCTATCGGTTTTCTGCTTTTGGTGGGGCTTTATGCGTCGCTCACCGGCGCGAATGTGCTGGGTCTTTCCAGCACAGCGGTCTGGCTGCTGATCATTTCGGCCGTGGTCGGCGGTTACATGGCCATGAACATCGGCGCCAACGACGTGGCGAACAACATGGGTCCGGCCGTGGGCTCGGGTGCCATGACCATGGGCTGGGCGATCATCATCGCCGCGGTCTTTGAAGCCCTGGGAGCGATCGTGGCCGGTGGCGAGGTGGTGGGCACCATCAAGGGCGGCATCATCGACAGCAAGCAGATCACCGACGCGACACTGTTCGCCTGGGTGATGTTCGCCGCCTTGCTGGCCGGTGCGCTGTGGCTGAACCTGGCCACAGCGATCGGGGCGCCGGTGTCGACCACACACTCCATCATTGGCGCGGTCATGGGCGCGGGCATTGCCGCGGGTGGCTGGGGTCTGGTGAACTGGGGCACCATCGGTTCGATCGTGGCGAGCTGGGTGGTGTCGCCCTTGATGGGCGGTGCCATCGCCGCCGCTTTCCTCTATGTGATCAAGCGCAGCATCACCTACCGCAACGAAATGACCGAGGCGGCCACCCGCACGGTGCCGTGGCTCATTGCCGTGATGGCCTGGGCTTTTGGCACCTACATGCTGCTCAAGGGCCTGGGGCAATTGGTGAAGGTCCCGTTCTGGATCGCGCTGGGGTTGGGAGCGGTGTTTGCCGTCGCGGTCTGGGCTGTGATCCGTCGACCCATTGCGCGTCTGGCTGTGCGGCAGGACAACAGCAAAGATGGAGTGAACCGCTTGTTCACCTGGCCCCTGGTGTGCTCGGCGGCACTGCTGAGTTTTGCCCACGGTGCCAACGATGTGGCGAACGCGGTCGGCCCGCTGGCCGCGATTTATGAGGCTGTGAAGGCGGGGGCCATCGCCACCAAGGCCGCGACGCCCCTGTGGGTCATGCTGCTGGGGGCGCTCGGGCTGGCGGTGGGGCTGGCGTTGTATGGTGCCAAGCTGATCCGCACGGTGGGCAAGGAGATCACCGAGCTGGACAATATGCGGGCTTATTCCATCGCCATGGCTGCCACCTTGACCGTGATCGTGGCCTCGCAGCTGGGCATGCCCGTCTCCACGACCCACGTGACCATCGGCGCGGTGTTCGGTGTCGGCTTCCTGCGTGAGCTGCTCAAGGTCAACTACGCCAAGATGGAAGCGGTGGTGTTCGCCGGTCACCCGGGCGAAGACCGGGCCGAGGTCGAGGCCTACCTGCAGCGTTTTGAAGCGGCTGAAGTGCAGGAGAAAAAACGCATGCTGGCCGACATGAAGCGCCGCGCGAAGCTGCACGAAGCGGCCGAAGGCGCCGTGTTTGCCAAGAAGGAGCAGAAGGCGCTGAAAAAGGCTTACAAGAAGGAAATTGTCAAGCGCTCTGCGGTGCTGCGGATCGTGGCCGCCTGGATCATCACCGTGCCCGCCACCGCTGTGCTGGCGGCCATCCTGTTTCATGTCGTCTCTGCAGTGCTGGGTTGATATTTTGAAAATTCTCTAGGGTTTTCCCTGAAAACCTGCGATAATCGCAGGCTGCGCAGGAAACTGTGCTGATTTGTGCATCTGCCTCTCACACCAGGCCTCCCGATACTTGCGCTGGCTTTTACCTTCCCAGGAAGGTGATTTGCCAGCCCGCCACGGAACATTCCACTGGCGCCACGGAAGAGGCCATTCGCTCCCGGTGTCATCTGCTTCTGAGCAGGACGCCGAGCGCGTTGACCGTTTGATGGTTGATGTTTTGTAACCACGAACGGATCAAGCGCCCAGGAGCGCCCGCCCATGAGGCGGGCATCACCCTTGTGCTTTTTTCGATCAATTGCGCTGTATCTGCGCAAGGACGAACATGAGCGACTCTTTTGAAGCCCGCGGCGATTTCTCGCCCGAAATGATTTCCAACGAATCCGACAACCTGCTGGATCTGGCCGTTGAGCTGGACACCCCCGAAGTGCCCGCAGAACCCAATGGCTTTGAGCTGCTGGGCCTGGCGCCCGAGCTGGTGCAGGCCTGTATGGACCTCGGCTACACCAGCCCGACCCAGGTGCAGAACAACGTGGTGCCCAAAGCCATGTTGGGCGAAGGCGAAAAGCGTTTTGCCGACCTGATGGTTTCCAGCCAGACCGGCAGCGGCAAGACCGCCGCCTTCCTGCTGCCCGTGCTGCACACCCTGCTGCAGCAACAGGCCCAGGCCGAAGCCAACGAAAAAGCCGAGTTTGATCAGAGCGTCGCCGACGCCCTGGCCCGTGGCGAAGTCGCTCCCAAGCGCGCCAAGCGCAAGGACCCGACCAACCCGCGCAATTTCAAGGCCGCCACCCCCGGCGCCCTGATCCTGTGCCCGACGCGTGAACTCGCCCAGCAGGTGGCCAACGACGCCATCGACCTGGTGCGCCATTGCCGTGGCCTGCGCATCGCCAACGTGGTGGGCGGCATGCCTTACCAGCTGCAGATCGCCAAGCTGCAGAACGCCGACCTCGTGGTGGCCACGCCCGGCCGCCTGCTCGACCTGCAGCGCTCGCAGCAGATCAAGCTTGACCAGGTGCAATTCCTGGTGGTCGACGAAGCCGACCGCATGCTGGACCTCGGTTTTGCCGACGACCTGGCCGATGTCAACGACATGACCAGCCAGCGCCGCCAGACCATGATGTTCAGCGCCACCTTTGCGCCGCGCATCCAGCAACTCGCCATGCGCGTGATGCACGATGGCGGCAAGCACGTGCAGAAGATCCAGATCGACAGCCCGCAAGAGCAGCACGCGAACATCAAGCAGGTGCTGTTCTGGGCCGACAACGCCGACCACAAGCGCAAGCTGCTGGACCACTGGCTGCGTGACACCGGTATCAACCAGGCGATCGTGTTCTGCAGCACGCAGATCGAATGTGATGGCCTGGCCACCGACCTGCAACAGTCCAACTTTGCCGCCGTCGCGCTGCACGGTGCGCTCAGCCAGGGCATCCGCAACCGCCGCCTGATGGCTTTGCGGGGCGGTCAGGTGCAGATCCTGGTGGCCACCGATGTGGCCGCACGCGGTATCGACGTGCCCACCATCACCCACGTGTTCAACTTCGGTCTTCCCATGAAGGCCGAGGACTACACCCACCGCATCGGTCGCACCGGCCGTGCCGGTCGTGACGGTCTGGCCGTGACCTTTGCCGAACTGCGTGATCGCCGCAAGATCGGCGATATCGAAGCCTTTACGCGCCAGCGCATCGCCGTGGAAACCGTCACCGGCCTGGAGCCGCGCCAGCGCGCACCGATGGCCGAACCCTTCGGCCGTGGCGGCCCTGGCGGTCGTCCCGCAGGTCGTGGCGGCAACGAGCGTTACGCCGAGCGCCGTGGCCCGGCCCGTGGTCCGCGCTTTGAAGGTCGCAGCGAAGCCCCGCGTTTTGAGGGCCGTGGTGATGCACCGCGCTTCGAAGGCCGTGGTGAGCAAGGCCGTTTCGACAACCGAGCCGAACCTGCGCGTTTTGAAAACCGCGGTGGCCCGCGTCCTGAAGGTCGTTTCGACAACCGTTCGGACAACCGTCCGGCCGCTCCGAGCCGTGGTTTTGCCGATCGTGGCGCCCCGATGCGTCCGGCTGGCAAACCCGGTGGCTTTGGCAGCTTCGGCCGCAGCGATGCCGGCGGCGACCGCTTCAGCGACCGTGGCAACTCCGAACGCGCTGCCATGCGTGGTGGCGAATTTGCCCCACGCCGCAGCGAAGGCGGCACGGCACGTCCCGTGGCGCGTCGTCAGCCACGCTGATCGATCATTTCGCAAAAGGGCGCATCAGGCGCCAAAAAAAAAGCCGGGCTCTGACCCGGCTTTTTTGTTGTGTGTGAAGACCTTCTAGTATGACATCCCCAATATGTCTTTCATTATTGTGGAGTTTAGGGTAGTCTCCGGCGCATGAGTCGAGGAAGACAAGCGCAGACGATCAAGCTATCACGAGAGGATCGCAAATCTCTTGAGTTATTGACCCGCCGAGTC
>JAURYH010000001.1 GCA_030653975.1 Hydrogenophaga sp.
TATCGCAAGGCTATCGCTTGCGCACCTGACGATTCGGAAAGATATCGCCGTACAACTTCGAGCTTGAAGCTCTCATCGTGTTTCGCCATGAAAAACACCCCAAAGGTTGGATCGGTGTCCAACTTTTGGGGTGCAGTTCAACTCCAGCGGGTTTTTTGTTGCAGAGGCGAGCAGTGGTTTACTGCTGGCTCATGACCCAAGCTGCCAGCTTCTTGGCGTCGGCAGCGTTCACTTGCGGGTTGGCGGGCATGGGAATCGCACCCCAGACGCCAGAACCACCCTTGACGATCTTTTCGGCCAGCATGTCGGCGGCCTTGGCATTGCCGGCGTACTTCTTGGCCACTTCCTTGTAGGCCGGACCAACCAGTTTCTTGTCCACCGCATGGCAGGCCATGCAGTTCTTGCTCTTGGCCAAGGCCTCGTCGGCCATGGCGGGAGCAGAGATGGCGGCCACAGCGGCCATAATCAGGAGAGCGCGTTTCATGGTGTTGTCCTTGTGGGTCATAGTAGGGAATTCACAGCCTGAATTCTACCCAGTCGCCATGGTCTGAAACGGTCGGTTACAGTTTCTTGCCGGGCTTTATCGGGCCTTTACTGGAGGGTGTGATGTATTTCCTGATCGCGGGCATTGGCCTGTTGTTACTGAAGTATTTTGAGGTGGGATTCGTCACCGAGCTTTCCTGGTGGTGGGTGTTGTCGCCTTTTGCCATGGCGGTGGCTTGGTGGGCCTGGGCTGACAGCACGGGCTACACCAAGCGCAAGGAAATGGAAAAGATGGACCAGAAAAAGCAGGATCGCATCGATCGCCAGCGCCAGGCGCTGGGCATCAAGAGCAAGCGCCGCTGACCCTGCGCCGGATTTTCTCGCTGCTCAGTAATTGTCAAGCACCGCACCCCGGCTCGCGCTGGCTGCGTTGAAGGCAAACTTGGCCTGCACGCCGCGCGTATAGCGGGGTGCGGGTGCGGTCCAGCCAGCCCGGCGGTGGGCGATCTCGTCCTCTGCCACGTTGAGTTCCAGTTGGAGGGTGTGGGCGTCGATGGTGATGCTGTCGCCTTCGTGCACCAGGGCAATCGTGCCGCCCGCAGCGGCTTCGGGCGCCACGTGGCCCACCACCATGCCCCAGGTGCCTCCCGAAAAACGGCCGTCGGTGATCAGGCCCACGCTCTCACCCAGCCCCGCACCGATCAGCGCACCGGTGGGTGCCAGCATCTCCGGCATGCCCGGCCCGCCCTTGGGGCCGAGGTAGCGCAGCACCATCACGTCACCGGCCACGATCTTGCCGTCCAGGATGGCCTGCAAGGCCGACTGTTCGTCGTCGAACACGCGGGCCGGGCCGGTCATCACGGGGTTCTTCAGCCCGGTGATCTTGGCCACGCAACCCTCGGGTGACAGGTTGCCCTTGAGGATGGCCAGGTGACCCTGGGCGTACATGGGTTGGTCGATGGGCCGGATCACATCCTGGTCGGCGCGCGGTGCGTCGGGCACATCCTCCAAGACTTCGGCGATGGTCTGGCCGGTGATGGTCAGGCAGTCGCCGTGCAGCAGGCCGGCGTTCAGCAGCATCTTCATCACCTGCGGGATGCCGCCGGCACGGTGCAGGTCGACCGCCAGGTATTGGCCGCTGGGCTTGAGGTCGCAGAGCACCGGTGTCTTCACGCGCACGCGCTCGAAGTCGTCGATGTTCCATTCGACGCCCGCAGCGTGTGCGATGGCGAGAAAATGCAGCACGGCGTTGGTGGAGCCGCCGGTGGCCATGATCACCGCGACCGCGTTTTCGATGCTATTGCGGGTGACGATGTCGCGCGGCTTGATGTCTTTCCGGATCGCCTCGATCAGCACCTTGGCTGATTCGCGGGCAGAGTTGGTTTTCTCGTCGTGCGGATTGGCCATGGTGCTGGAGTAGGGCAGGGAGATGCCCAGCGCCTCGAAGGCGGAACTCATGGTGTTGGCGGTGTACATCCCACCGCAGGAGCCCGTTCCCGGGATCGCCCGCATCTCGATCTCGCGCAGTTCGGCATCGCTCAGGTTTCCCGCCGCGTTCTGGCCCACCGCTTCAAAAACGCTGACGATGTTCAGGTCCTGGTCCTTGTAGCGCCCCGGCAGGATGGTGCCGCCGTAGACGTAGATGGCCGGCACGTTGGCGCGCAGCATGCCCATGAGGCCACCAGGCATGTTCTTGTCGCAGCCGCCGATCACGAGCACGCCATCCATCCACTGCCCCTGCACACAGGTCTCGATGCAGTCGGCGATCACCTCGCGGCTCACCAGCGAGTACTTCATGCCCTCGGTGCCCATGGCCATGCCGTCGGAGATGGTGGGTGTGCCGAACACCTGGGCGTTGCCACCGGCTTCCTCGATGCCGGCGATGGCCGCATCGGCCAGTTTCTGCAGGCCCGAGTTGCAGGGGGTGATGGTGCTGTGGCCGTTGGCCACGCCCACCATGGGCTTGACGAAGTCGGCCTCCTCGTAGCCCATGGCGTAGTACATGGAGCGGTTGGGCGCACGCGACTTGCCCTGGGTGATGTGGCGGCTGCGCGGGTTCATCGGGTGGATGGGGATGATGGTGTGATCGGCCATGGGGATCTCCGGTGGTGGTGTGTTGTGCCCCAGTGCTTATAGCGCCGACGGTAATCACCTCCGGTCCGTGGGAGATAATCGAAGACGCCGTTTTTTTCCGTCCTCCAACCGCCCCGACGAAGAACCACCATGCCCGTCTACCGTTCCAAAACCTCCACCGCCGGCCGCAACATGGCCGGTGCCCGCTCGCTCTGGCGTGCCACCGGCATGAAGGACGGCGATTTCAGCAAGCCCATCATTGCTGTGGCCAATTCCTTCACGCAATTTGTGCCCGGCCACGTTCACCTGAAGGACCTGGGTCAGTTGGTGGCGCGCGAGATCGAAGCCGCGGGCGGTGTGGCCAAGGAGTTCAACACCATCGCGGTCGACGATGGCATCGCCATGGGCCACGACGGCATGCTCTATTCGCTGCCCAGCCGCGACCTGATCGCCGACTCGGTGGAATACATGGTCAACGCCCACTGCGCCGATGCGCTGGTCTGCATCTCCAACTGCGACAAGATCACGCCCGGCATGTTGATGGCCGCGATGCGCCTGAACATTCCGGTGGTGTTTGTCTCCGGTGGACCGATGGAAGCCGGCAAGGTGCGACTGGCCAATCCGCAAACGCAGGTGATGGAGTTCAAGAAGCTCGATCTGGTCGATGCCATGGTGATGGCGGTGGATGACAAGGTGAGCGATGCCGATCTGGCCGAAGTCGAGCGTTCGGCCTGCCCGACCTGCGGTTCCTGCTCGGGCATGTTCACTGCCAACTCGATGAACTGCCTGACCGAAGCCCTGGGCTTGAGCCTGCCCGGAAACGGTTCCCTGCTGGCTACCCACGCCGACCGCAAGGAACTGTTTCTGCGCGCCGGGCGGCTGATCGTCGATCTGGCGAAACGTTATTACGAAAAGGGCGACGTTTCCGCGCTGCCGCGTTCCATCGCCACCTTCGAGGCGTTCGAGAATGCCGTGTGCCTGGATGTCGCCATGGGCGGTTCCACCAACACCGTGCTGCACCTGCTGGCGGCGGCGCATGAGGCTGGCGTCAACTTCACCATGAAGGACATCGACCGCATCTCGCGGCGCGTGCCCAACCTGGCCAAGGTGGCGCCCTCGACCCAGCTCTATCACATGGAAGACGTGCACCGCGCCGGCGGCGTCATGGCCATACTCGGCGAGCTCGACCGCGCCGGCCTGATCCACCGCGACTGCCACACCGTGCACAGCCGGACCATGGGCGGCGCCCTGGAGAACTGGGACGTGATGCGTGCGCACGATGTCTCCGTGTTCGATTTCTACAAGGCCGCGCCCGGCGGCGTGCCGACCCAGGTGGCGTTCAGCCAGGACCGGCGCTACCCGGAACTGGATCTGGATCGCGCCAACGGCTGCCTGCGCGACAAGGCGCACGCCTATTCCCAGGATGGCGGCCTGGCCGTGCTCTACGGCAACCTCGCGGAGGACGGTTGCATCGTCAAGACGGCCGGCATCGACGAGAGCATGTACGAGGTGGAACAACTGCGTTACACCACCAGCGTACCCACTTCCACACTGCGTGTGTTCCGCGGCCCGGCGCGCATTTTCGAGAGCCAGGATGCGGCCGTGGAAGCCATCCTGGCCGACCAGATCAAGGCAGGCGACGTGCTGGTGATTCGCTACGAAGGCCCGCGCGGCGGCCCCGGCATGCAGGAAATGCTCTACCCGACCTCGTATTTGAAATCCAAGGGCCTCGGCAAGGACTGCGCGCTGATCACCGATGGCCGCTTCTCCGGCGGCACTTCGGGGCTGTCCATCGGCCACATCTCGCCGGAAGCGGCTGAAGGCGGTCTGATCGGCCTGGTTGCGGAAGGTGACCTGATCGAGATCGACATCCCCAATCGCGGCATCCACCTGGCGGTAAGTGATCCCGAATTGGCCAGCCGTCGCGCCGAAATGGAAGCGAAAGGCAAAGATGCCTGGAAGCCGCTCGGCCGCGTCCGCCCGGTCTCGGCCGCGCTACGCGCCTATGCCGCCATGACCACCAGCGCAGCCTTCGGCGCGGTGCGGGACGTGACGCAAGTGGAACGGAAATAAGGAGAGACGAGCATGGGGCTGCCACAGATTAAATCCGAGGACAAACCGCGCTATACCTATGCGGATTACCTGTCCTGGCAAGGTGATGAGCGCTACCAGCTCATCGAGGGTGATGCATTTCTCATGGCCCCGGCCCCCGCCGTGCGGCATCAGGCTGTGGTCATGGAAGTTTCCAGCCAGGCCCATGTGGCGCTCAAAGGCACACCCTGCCAGGTCTTTACCGCTCCCCTGGACGTTCGACTACTTAACGCCGACAAATCGGACGATCAGATCGATACCGTGGTGCAACCGGATGTGCTGGCGGTCTGCGACCCAGGAAAAGTGGATGAGCGGGGTATTCGCGGCGCGCCGGACTGGGTGGTGGAGGTGCTCTCGCCGTTCACCGCCGGCCTGGACCATGTAAAAAAGCGGCGCCTCTACGAGCAAGCCGGGGTACGCGAATACTGGCTGATCCAGCCCATGGACCGGGTTCTGACCGTCTATACGCTGAAGGATGGCGCATACGGCCGCCCTCATATCCAGGAACTCGAAGGCGAAACTCCGGTGGGCGTGCTGGAAGGCGTGGTCATCCAGTGGGATGAACTTGCCGCCCGCCTGCCGCCGCCCGAGTTCTGAACCATGCAACTTCCCGATACCCCGGAGCAAACCCCCGCCGAACCCGATCCGCTGGCGCGTTTTCGCAACTGGCGCGGTTTTCTCGCCGCCAGCATCGTGCTCAACCTGCTGTTCATCTACGGCATGCTCGGCGCCGTTTCCGACCCGATCGGCGGCATCTGGTACAAGACCCTGGCCTGGTTGCCGTTCAACGCCATCGCCACGGCGGTCTATATCGCCATCATGGCGCGTCTGGCCGGCACCCCCGGCGGGCCGTTCTACCGCGTCCTCTGCATACTCATGATCGTCCTCAGCTGGAGCGTGATGCTCGGCGCCTGAATTCCCATTCCCGATGAAAACCCTGGAGACCTCTCGCATGCCCCTCGCCGCCCTCAATAATCGCTTCGGCCTCGCCGACCAACTCAAATTCGTCGAAGGTCCCGGCGGCCTGCTCTTCGCGGAAATCGACAACGCCCTCGGTACCGCCTACCTGTGCCTGCAAGGCGCGCACATCACCACTTTCCGCCCCAAGGATCAGGACGAGCCGGTGATCTGGTTGTCCGATTACGCCAAGTTCGCCCCGGGCAAATCCATTCGTGGCGGCGCTCCGGTGTGCTGGCCCTGGTTCGGCGCCCATGACACGGAAGCCGGTTTTCCCGGCCACGGCTTCGCCCGCACCGTGATGTGGGACGTCACCCAATCCGGCGCCCTGGCCTCCGGTGAAACCGAAATCACCCTGACCCTGGTCGAGACCGAGCAGACCCGCACCCAATGGCCGCACAAGAGCCGCGTCGAATTGAAAGTGGTGGTCGGCCGCAGTCTGAAAGCCGAGCTGATCACGACCAACCTGGGTGATGCCGACATCACTATCGGCGAAGCCCTGCACACCTACCTCCAGATCGGCGACATCGCCGAGATCAAGGTGCTGGGCCTGGAAGGCTGCGAGTACGTGGACAAGGTCGGCGCGGTGACGCGTCGCACCCAGGACGGCGCCGTCACCTTCGACGGTGAAGTCGACCGGGTCTATGTGAACACCGAGGCCACCTGTGTAATCGAAGACAGCCGCCTCAAGCGCCGCGTCATCATCGCCAAGCGCGGCTCCCGCTCCACCGTGGTGTGGACGCCGTGGACGGAAAAGGCCGACAAGATGGGCGATTTCGGCCCTGACGGCTGGCGCAAGATGGTCTGCGTGGAATCGGTCAACGCCCTGGAAAACGTGGTTGTCATTCCTGCCGGGCAGAGTCACACCATGAGCGTGGAGTATTCGGCGGAAGCGCTCTGACGGTATCCCGGTGGCCGTGTCGCGCGGGCCTGTAGCGCAGGCTTCCAGCCTGCTGGCAGGCTGGAAGCCTGCGCTACAAAGCCTCTCGCTGTTTCTCGCCAACGAAAACCACTTGATCTACACCAAGTCCCCCGCCGCCCCTTCGCGCTACAATGCGCGCCCTTCAAAGCCTTGAATTAACAGCGGAATGCAGCTTTTCGCCTGTGGCGTAAACCATCACACCGCTCCGGTATCCATCCGGGAGCGGGTCGCGTTCGGGCCGGACATCCTGCCGCGCGCGCTTGCGGACGTCACTGGCGAGCGCGGCCCGGCGCGGGAAGCGGCGATTCTCTCCACCTGCAACCGCACCGAAATCTACTGCAACACCGCGCAGCCGACGGACGTGGCGGAATGGCTGGCCAACTTCCATGGCCTGCCGCCGCGCGACGTCAAACCCTATCTCTACCAGCACCCTGGCAGCGACGCCGCCAATCACGCCTTCCGTGTGGCGTCCGGTCTGGATTCGATGGTGCTGGGCGAAACCCAGATTCTTGGCCAGATGAAACAGGCGGCGGAGAAAGCCGCCGACGCCGGCACCCTCGGCCTGCTTCTCAACAAGCTGTTCCAGCGCACCTTCTCGGTGGCCAAGGAAGTGCGTACAGCGACCGAAATCGGCGCCAGCACCGTCTCCATGTCCGCCGCCGCGGTCAGCCTGGCGGAACGCATCTTCCCGTCGATCAAGACGCAGGCGGTGCTGTTCATCGGCGCCGGCGAAATGATCGACCTGGTCGCCACCCACTTCGCCGCCAAGGGTCCGCGCCGGCTGATGGTGGTGAACCGCACCATCGACCGCGCGCAGGCGCTCGCCAACAAGTTTGGCGGCGAAGCGGCGCAGCTCGCCAACCTGGCGGAGTTGCTGCCGGAATTCGACATCCTGGTCACCTCCACCGCCAGCCCGCTACCCATCGTCGGCCTGGGTATGGTGGAGCGGGCGATCAAGGCGCGCAAACGCCGGCCCATCTTCATGGTCGACCTGGCGGTGCCGCGCGACATCGAAACCGAAGTCGGTGAACTCGACGACGTCTTCCTCTACACCGTCGACGACCTCGGCGAAGTGGTGCGCTCCGGCCAGTCCAACCGCCAGTCGGCGGTGGTGCAGGCGGAAGCCATCATCGCCTCCAGCGTCAACGAATTCATGCACTGGATGGATACCCGCCGCACCGTGCCGGTGATTCGTTCCCTGCGCGACCACGGCGAGCGCCTGCGCCGCCACGAGATGGACAAGGCGCACAAGGCCCTGCTCCGTGGCGACGACCCGCAAGCCGTGCTCGACGCCCTCAGCCGCTCGCTGATGAACAAGCTGCTGCACGAACCCAGCCATGCCCTCAACCAGGCCGGCGACAACGAGCGCGAACAACTCGCGCGCCTGGTTTCCCGGCTCTACAACCTGCATAGCGAGTAGGAGGCCCGCTTGCGGGCCGAAAACTTTGGCGGATCGCCACGGCGCAATTCGGCCCGCAAGCGGGCCTCCTAGTGCGCCCGTGAAGGCGCACACACAGCACGGTGTAAGTCCGTGTCGGGGTAAGCCAAGGCCCCGTAGCTGAAGGTAACTGCGTCGCTGCGAAGCGGGGTGGAGAGCAACCGGA
>JAURYH010000006.1 GCA_030653975.1 Hydrogenophaga sp.
GCACCGGCGTGCCGGCGAGAAGCTGTTCATCGACTTCGCGGGCTCCACGGTGTCCTTGCGCGATGGCGCGCGCGCCCAGGTCTTTGTCTCTGCCATGGCCGCCTCCAGTTGCGTCTTCGCCTGCGCCACGCCCGCGCAGCGCCTGGATGACTGGGTCCAGGGCATGGTGCGCGCTCTGCACTTCTACGGGGGTGTGCCGCAGCTCATCGTGCCTGACAACGCCCGTGCCGTGATCGCCTCCCCGGACCGCTATGAGCCACGTGCCAACGAGACGGTTCAAGACCTGGCCCGTTACTACGGCACTTCGGTATTGCCTGCGCGCCCACGCACGCCACGCGACAAGGCCACGGCCGAGAGCTCGGTTCAGGTCGTCACACGCTGGATCCTGGCCCGGCTGCGCCACCAGCGTTTTGACAGCGTCGCCCAGGTGGATACGGCCATTGCGCAATTACTCCCCAGCCTGAACGAACGCCCCTTTCAGAAGTTGCCGGGCAGCCGCGCCAGCGTGTTCGCCGAGCTGGACGCCCCAGCCCTGATGCCGCTGCCGCAGCAACCCTATGAGCTCGCGCGCTTCAAGACCGTGCGGGTACACATCGACTACCACGTCGAGATCGACGGGCATCGGTACAGCGCACCGCACCCGCTGGTCGGGCAGAAGCTGGAGGCACGCATGACCGGCTACGGCATCGAGTTGCTCTTGCGCGGTCAGCGCGTGGCCGCCCACGCGCGCAGTGACAAGCGTGGGGGCTTCACCACGGTGGAGGCACACATGCCTGCGGCGCACCGCGCCCATATGGAGTGGACACCGCAGCGCCTGATCGAATGGGGGCAGCGCATCGGCGTGGCCTGCGGCGAGTTGATCACCCGCCTGCTGCAAACCTACAAACATCCTGAACATGGTTATCGGTCTTGCCTGGGCTTGTTGAGCCTGTCCAAGCGATACGGCCCAGGGCGGCTGGAGGCCGCCTGCGAACGGGCGCTGGCTCTGGGCACATTGCGCTACAGCCATGTGCGGGACTTGCTGGCCAACAACCGTGACCAGATCACGCCACAGGTCGAGTCGGATTGGACCAGCCCGGCGCACGCGAACCTGCGCGGCCCGGGCTATTACCAGTGACGCCCTGCCACCGCATCCATTGCTTCGAACCTCTATCCACCGATCCAGAACACTTCCATGCTCAATAACGCCACCATCGCCCAACTGCGCTCCCTCAAACTCGTGGGCTTCGCCGATGCCTTGCAACAACAGCACGAACAGGCCGATTGCCTGAATCTGTCCTTTGATGAGCGCTTGGCCCTGCTGGTCGAGCGCGAGGTCTACGCCCGCAGTGACCGCAAGCGGGTTCGCCTGCTGCAACAGGCGCAACTCAAGTACCCTTCGGCCACCTTGGAGGACGCCAGCTTCGAGGGCATCCGGGGGCTGGACCGCCCAGCCCTCATGGGCCTTGCTCTGTCCACCTGGATTGAGCGCGGCGAGACCGTGACCCTGGCTGGTGCGACCGGTTTGGGCAAGTCCTGGCTGGCTTGTGCGCTGGCTCAGTATGCTTGTCGCCAGGGTCACTCGGCGCTGTACTTGCGCGTTCCTCGACTGGCAGAAGAGCTGCGCATCTTGCATGGGGCCGGCAGCTTCCGACGCTGGTTGCAGCAACTTGCCAAGATTGACGTGCTTGTTCTGGACGACTGGGGCATCGGAAACCTGGATGCCGCCACGCGTGCCGATTTGCTGGAGGTCATTGATGACCGGGTGGGTCAGCGCGCCACCATCATCGCCCACCAACTGCCCATCGAGCATTGGCACGCTTGGCTGGGCGACCCCACCGTTGCCGACGCCATCCTCGACCGGTTGCTGCAGAGTTGCCGACGCTTCAGCCTGGACGGCGAGTCGCGACGAACGGGCCGCACGGCGCGCACTGCAACCGCTTCAAAAACGACTATCAAGGAACCCCATGAAGACCTGACAGCCTCTCCAAAACCGTAAACTCAACCCCACTACGCAGCACCGCCAGCATCATGGCGGTCACGATCGCCGAAACGGGCGGTCACGTTACCGAAACAGCGCTGAAATCACCCCTCAGCCCACCGGTCACGATGCGCCGAAATGATCGGTCACATTCGCCGAAATACGCACTGGCAGCAAGGCCAGCTCACCCCAGAGACAAGCCCAAAGTCGAGAACGCCGTGTTGGTCGTTGAACGCTGGATACTGGCACGCCTACGTAATCGCAAGTTCTTCAGCCTCATGGAGCTCAACCACGCCATTGCCCTGCTCCTGAATGACCTTAACGCGCGTGCCTTCAAAAAGCTGCCCGGCAACAGGCGCAGTGCCTTTGAGCAGCTTGATGTTCCAGCCCTGCGTCCACTACCGGCCAAACGCTTTGAGCTGTTCCGCTGGAAGTCTGCCAAGGTCAATGTCGACTACCACGTGGAATTCGAGGGCCATTTTTACAGCGTGCCCCACACCCTGGTGCGCACCACCGTGGAACTGCGCGCCAGTGACACCTTGCTGGAATGCTATTCCTCCAACCAGCGCGTGGCTTGCCACGCTGTCAGCCCCAAGCGCGGTGCCCACACCACCACGCCTGAGCACATGCCTGCGTCGCACCGGGCGCATCTGGAGTGGACCCCGCAAAAGCTCATCGACTGGGGCCTGCGCATTGGCGTGAGCACCGCAGCGGTGGTGACCTGGCAGCTTGAACACCGCGCCCATCCTGAACAGGGCTACCGGGCTTGTTTGGGCTTGCAGCGCTTGGCCCGTGAATACACACCGGCCAGGCTGGAGGCGGCCTGCACCCGAGCACTGGCCATTCGGTCCCTTACCTACCGCAGTGTGGCCTCCATCTTCAAAACAGGCTTGGATCGTCAGCAAAACCTGCCCACCATGACACCGGGCGCGCTCCCGCCGCACGACAACATCCGTGGCTCAGATTATTTCCACTGAACACACGCCTACCCAACAAACCAAACACGACAGGACAGATCATGAACGAACATACCCTTACCCAATTACGCAGCCTGCGCCTGGATGGCATGGTGCACGCCATTGAAGAGCAAGCCACCAGCATCGCGGCCAGCGCCCTGGGTTTTGATGAAAGATTCTCCCTGCTGGTGCAGCGCGAGGTGGCATGGCGCGATGAGCGCCGGGTCGAGCGGCTGCTTAAAGCCGCCAAACTCAAAGTGAGCTCAGCCTGTGTCGAAGATATCAATTGGCGCGCCAGTCGCGCACTTGATCGCTCCCTGGTGACTGCCTTGGCCGAGGGTGATTGGGTTCGCAATGCGCAGAATCTGCTGATCACCGGTGCCACCGGTTGTGGCAAGACCTGGCTGGCGTGTGCCTTGGCGCATCAAGCCGCTCGCTTAGGCTTCTCGGTGCTGTACGTGCGAGCTGGGCGGCTATTTGATGAATTGCATGTCGCCCATGGTGATGGCAGCCTTAATCGACGAATGAGTCAACTGGCCAAGCTTGATTTACTGGTGATTGATGACTTTGCCATTTCTCCAATGGGCGCGCCCGAGAGAAACGATTTGCTGGAGGTGCTCGATGATCGGGTGGGCACGCGATCAACTCTGATTACCAGCCAATTGCCGGTGAAAGCCTGGCATACCTATCTGGACGATCCAACGCTGGCCGATGCCATTCTCGATCGTGTCGTGCATAGCAGCCACAGGATTGACCTCAAGGGCGCCACGCTGCGAGACCCGAATGCAAATTGATTGCCTTGCCCACTCAACACCGTCGGGAGTCAGCTTGGTAATGCATGAGTACATGCACAACCGGGAGGGCCTGCCGGCGGCCCTGGCAGGGGCCTAGAAGTTAAAGATTCCAGAAGACAGCAGTCCGAAAGTCAAAGTCAGAAGTCAAAAACTACCGCTTCGCGTACACCGCTGGTGGGCGCATTCTCCGATGCTTGAGATACATTACGACCTCGCTTGCGCGCATCCCTGCGCGTCCATGATGGCGCTGAAACGCCGTCCACGATCAGTTTGATTCCGGCGTCCACGATCGCTGAAATACGCAGGGAAAGCATACCGATGGCTTCTTACATGGTGCGCTGAGAAGGCATCCAATCACCAGCTGCTGGATGTGCAGTGAACCCCATGGTCACCACCCAATTCGCTGAAATGGCCAAATTTACTGTTCAGCAAATTTTGCAGATTGACAGCCAAGTTAAAGGTGGCGCGCCATTGCTGGCCGCATTCGATGGGATGCCACGGGATAATATGAATGTCAAGATTGGAGATTACTGAACGTGAATTTCCCTCTCACCTTCATGTGGGTAGCTAGATGGGTAGCTGGATAAAATTTAAGTCTTTAAATTTTAATATTTATCATATAAATCAATAACATAGAACAAATAATGAAACTTGCCACATGGAACATCAACTCCCTCAACGTGCGCCTGCCCCAGGTGCTGGACTGGCTGGCGGCCCATCCGGTGGACGTGCTGGCGCTGCAGGAACTCAAGCTCACCGATGACAAGTTCCCCGTCCAGGCCTTCACCGACATCGGCTACCAGGCCCAGTGGTTCGGGCAGAAGACCTACAACGGGGTGGCGCTGCTGAGCAAGGCGCCCGCCGTTGACGTCATCAAGAACATCCCCGGCTTTCAAGACGAGCAGTCGCGCGTGTTGTGTGGCACCTTTGATGGCGTGCGGGTGATCGGCGCCTACTTCCCCAACGGCCAGGAACCCGGCAGCGACAAGTTCGCCTACAAGATGCGCTGGCTCGATGCCCTGCGCGAGTGGGTGCGGGCCGAACTGGTGGCGCACCCGCAACTGGTGCTGATGGGCGACTACAACATCACCTTCGACGACGCCGATGTGTGGGACCCGGTGGGCCTGCGCGAGACCATCCACTGCACCACCGAAGAGCGCACCCACCTGCAGGCGCTGATCGGTCTCGGTCTGACGGACTCGGTGCGCCTGTTTCCGCAACCCGAGAAGAACTACAGCTGGTGGGACTACCGCGATTTTGCGTTCCGCCGCAACCGCGGTATGCGCATTGATCACATCCTGATCAGCGAAGCGCTGAAGACCCGCGCAACCGCCTGTGCGGTGGACAAGCTGCCGCGCAAGAACGAGCGCCCCAGCGACCACGCGCCGGTGGTGCTGACGCTCAGTTAAATTCAGCCCCCAAGAGGGAGTGATCCAGAAACACCGCAGAGCCGGCTTTGCCGTGCCGCTGGTGTTGCCCCCTGAAGGGGGTGGCGCGAAGCGCCGCGGGGTCATTCAAGATTCAATTCCTGGATCTTTCGGGTGATGGTGTTGCGTCCGATGCCCAGCTTCTGGGCCGCTTCGATGCGGCGCCCGCGGGTGTTCGCCAGCGCCGTCTGGATCAGGCAGGTTTCAAAACGGTGCGTGAGCACATCCCACACATCGGTGCGCCCCGCTTCCAGCAAGGCCTGGGCCTCGGCCTGCAGTCCCGACTCCCATGCCGGCACGCCTGGCACACTGACCTCCGCGGGCGACACCACCATGGCCACGGGAGGCACCGAGGCAGGCAACGGCGACGCCCAGGCCGAACCGACGGATTCCGGAACCGCCGCGACCGCAGGCGGTTCGTTGTCCACCGGGGCCGTGCCCGCCATGGCCAGCACTTCGGGGGGCAAATCCTTGAGATCAACCACCTGCGAGGGCGCCATGACCGTCAGCCAGTGGCACACGTTCTCCAGTTGACGCACGTTGCCCGGGAAATCAAAGGTGCCGAGCAGCTTGAGCGCCGCCTCGGAAATGCGTTTGGGCTCCACACCCAGCTGCTTGGCGCTCTGCTGCAGGAAGAAGCGCGTGAGCATGGGCACGTCTTCGCGGCGCTCGCGCAGCGCCGGCAGGCGCAGGCGGATCACATTGAGGCGGTGGAACAGGTCCTCGCGGAACACACCTTCCTTGACACGCTGTTCCAGGTTCTGGTGCGTCGCGGCGATCACGCGCACATTGGCACGCACCGCGCTGTGGCCGCCGACGCGGTAGAAATGGCCGTCGGACAAGACACGCAGCAGGCGGGTCTGCAGGTCAAATGGCATGTCGCCGATTTCGTCGAGGAAGAGCGTGCCACCATCGGCCTGCTCGAAGCGGCCTCTGCGCATGGTCTGCGCACCGGTGAAGGCACCACGCTCATGGCCAAACAGTTCGGACTCCAGCAGATCCTTGGGGATCGCGGCGGTGTTGATGGCCACAAAAGGCCCACCCGAACGCGGCGAGTGTTTGTGCAGCGCGCGCGCCACCAGTTCCTTGCCCGAGCCCGATTCGCCGGTGATCAGCACCGTCACCTGGCTCTGGCTCAGGCGCCCGATGGCGCGGAACACGTCCTGCATCGCAGGCGCCTGCCCGAGCATTTCGGGGGCGGCCGTCATGCGCTCTTCGGCCACCTCTTCGCGCTGGCTTTCTTCCACCGCGCGGCGGATCAGCTCCACGGCCTTGGGCAGGTCAAAAGGCTTGGGCAGGTATTCGAAGGCACCACCCTGGAAGGCCGAGACCGCACTGTCCAGATCGGAGAACGCGGTCATGATGATGACCGGCAGGCCGGGCAGCTTTTCCTTGACCTTCTCCAGCAGATCCAGGCCTGAGCCACCGGGCATGCGGATGTCGCTCACGAGGATCTGGGGTCCCTCGCTCTCGGGCGTTTCCGCCAGGGCCTTGAGCACTTCCTGCGGGTTGGTGAAACTGCGCGTGGGCAGGTTCTCGCGCAGCAGGGCTTTCTCCAACACGAAGCGGATCGATTGATCGTCATCCACTATCCAGATCGGCTTCATGTGTTCGTGTTCCCTTCGTCAGTCGTGGCGTTGTTGTTTCGGTTTCACGGCAACGGAATCAGCAATTTGAAATCCGTGTGACCGGGCACGCTCTCACACTCGATCAGGCCATGGTGCTGCTGGACAAAAGTTTGAGCCAGCGTGAGTCCGAGACCCGAACCCCCATCACGTCCCGACACCAGCGGGAAAAAGATGCGGTCCTTGATCGAGTCTGGAACGCCAGGCCCGTTGTCGATCACATGCAATTCCAGTGCCAGCCGATAACGCTGTTTGCCAAACGTCACTTGCCGGCCCACCCGCGTGCGCAGCGTGATCTGCGCATCGCCCGCCGCGATGCGTTCGGCCAGGGACTGAGCCGCGTTGTGCGCGATGTTGAGCACGGCCTGGATGAGCTGCTCGCGGTCACCGCGGAACTCGGGAATGGAGGTGTCGTAGTCACGCACCACCTTCAGACCTCGGGGAAACTCGGCCACGATCAGCGAACGCACACGTTCGCACACCTCGTGGATGTTCACGTCGCCCACCACGTGCGGGCGGCGGTGCGGCGCGAGCAGTCGGTCCACCAGCGACTGCAGGCGGTCGGCCTCGTGGATGATGACCTGGGTGTATTCGATCAGCTCCTTGGAGTCGAGCTCCATCTGCAGCAACTGCGCGGCGCCGCGGATGCCGCCCAGCGGGTTCTTGATCTCGTGCGCCAGGTTGCGGATCAGTTCCTTGTTGGCCTGCGCCTGGTCGATCAGGCGCTCCTCGCGTTCCTGCCGGGTTTGCAGTTCCAGCGGCAACAGTTCCACGATGACCTCGCCCGGCACCTCGGTCTGCGCCACCACCACGTGCACCGGCAACGGTTCGTGGGTGGCGCGCTTGAGCCAGGTGTCGTAGCGCAGCGCCGCGAACTCGTTGCCCCTGGCGCCGCTCAAGGCGCTTTGCAGCAGCGTGGGCTCGGTGAAACAGTCCTGCAGCCGCGAGCCGGTGATGCTCCGCCGGGACATGCCCAGCGCATCTTCCAGTGCGGTGTTCGCGTACAGCACGGCACCGTCCGCCTCGACCACGGCCACCAGGGTGGCCAGCATGTCAAGCGACTGAAACCGGCCCGTGGGCAAGAGCGCAGGAGACGTGTCGTGCTCTGCAGGAGGGGCCGCTTCGAGGCGGGCGGAGAGGGGAGGTGTGGTGGGCTTTTTCAAGCCACCTATTTTGCGGCAGAACCGGACGGCGCCCCGGACCCGCTGTGCCTGTTGAGCTCATTGCGGATGCTGGTCACATCGCTCTCGGCACGCGCAACGGCCGCCTTGAGCTCGGCAACCCGGTCCAGATAGCGCTGGTAGTTGCGCGATTCGATGCCTTCTTTCTCCGGCTTGCCATTGGCATAGGCGTTCCTGGCCTCAACCAGACGCGCTTCCGCGCGGCGAAGTTCGTTCTCCAGGATGGCACGTGCATCGCTGTCGCGAGCGCGTTGCTCGGTCGAATCCGTGCGCGTGTTGCCGTTGCGCGCCGGCGCACTGCTGGATCGTGGCGCACTGGGTGCGACCGTGCGCTGTGGCGCAGGGCCCTGGATGATGGTGATGTTGCCGCCCTCCATGAGCTTGCAGCCCCGGCTCTTGGCCACCTCGGCGTTGTTGGTGTACTCGTTGCCGCAGCGGTAGATGCGCTCCTGTGCCTGCGCCTGAACCAGGCACAGCCCGGCCACACAGGCAACGAGCCCACGAATCGTGTGGGTGGAATTCAAGTTCAGCAAATCGGCTTCTCCGTCTCAGGAACTCTGGTCAGTTGACTTTTCAGTATGACCCAGATTGCCCAAAAAAGTGCCCCGATGGGGTGTCCGGGTGGCGAAATTGCCGCACTCCATGAAAAAAAGGGACGGCTTTGGCCGTCCCTTTTTTTGGAATCCACATTCCCCGTGGACCACTGAAAACCCGTCCGGTCAAGCCGGGACGAAGATCACAGGCTGTAGTACATGTCGAATTCGACCGGCGCCACTTCGATGCGACCCCGGTTCACTTCGGCCGTCTTCAACTCGATGTAGGCGTCGAGCATGGAGTCGGTGAACACACCACCCTTGGTCAGGAAGGCACGGTCCTTGTCCAGGTACTCCAGCGCCATGTCGAGGCTGTGGCAGACGGTCGGCACCAACTTGTCTTCTTCGGGCGGCAGGTGGTAAAGATCCTTGGTGGCGGCTTCGCCGGGGTGGATCTTGTTTTCCACGCCGTCCATGCCGGCCATCAGCAGCGCGGAGAAGCCCAGGTAGGGGTTCATCAGGGGATCGGGGAAGCGGGCCTCCACGCGACGGCCCTTGGGGTTGGCGACGTACGGGATGCGGATCGAGGCCGAGCGGTTCTTGGCCGAGTAGGCCAGCTTCACCGGGGCTTCGAAGTGCGGCACCAGACGGCGGTAGCTGTTGGTACCGGGGTTGGTGATGGCGTTCAGGGCACGGGCGTGCTTGATGATGCCGCCGATGTAGTACAGGGCGAACTCGCTCAGGCCGGCATAGCCATCACCAGCGAACAGGTTCTTGCCGTCTTTCCAGACCGACTGGTGCACGTGCATGCCGGAACCGTTGTCACCGGCGTAGGGCTTGGGCATGAAGGTGGCGGTCTTGCCGTAGGCGTTGGCGACGTTGTGCACCACGTATTTCTGCAGGATGGTCCAGTCGGCACGCTGCACCAGGGTGCTGAAACGGGTGCCGATTTCGTTCTGGCCAGCGCCCGCCACTTCGTGGTGGAACACTTCGACCGGAATGCCCAGCGATTCGAGGATCAGGGCCATCTCGGCGCGCATGTCCTGCGTGCTGTCGACCGGGGGCACGGGGAAGTAGCCTCCCTTGACCGTAGGACGGTGGCCGCGGTTGCCGCCTTCAAGCTTGGCACCCTTGTTCCAGGGGGCTTCGTACTCTTCGATTTCGTAGAAGGTGTGGCCCGGAGCGGTGCTCCAGCGCACGCCATCGAACAGGAAAAACTCGGGTTCCGGTCCGAAGAAAGCGGTGTCGCCCAGGCCGGTGGACTTGAGGTAAGCCTCAGCGCGCTTGGCAATGGAACGGGGATCGCGGTCGTAGGCCTTGCCGTCGGCAGGCTCGATCACGTCACAGGTCAGGATCAGGGTCGTTTCTTCGTAGAAAGGATCGATGTTGGCCGTGTTCGGATCGGGAACCAGCTGCATGTCCGAGGCTTCGATGCCCTTCCAGCCCGCGATGGACGAACCATCAAACGCATGACCCGAAATGAACTTGTCCTCGTCGAAATGCGAGACGGGCACGGTGGTGTGCTGCTGCGCACCACGGGTGTCGGTGAAACGAAAGTCGACGAATTTGACTTCGTTGTCTTTCACCATTTGCATCACGTCTGCGACGGTCTTGGCCATCAAATACTCCTGTAACTTGGTAGGTGGAAATAGATACGACGCTGGTGTGAAGCAGTTTTTGTGCCATTTCTCGACCCATGGATGGCGGGTCCACAAACCTGGTTCGCACGCGGCCGGCCATTATGGCGCAGGCCACCTGATCCGCCATGGCCTTGACGGCTCAATAACGCCAGCCAGCGCCGTGCTGGCAACGCGGCGCCATGCGCCCCATCAGAAAGCACCAAATAAGTGCAAAAAAGCCAGGGCACCAAACAGGTGCAAACCCTCAACGCACCATCTCAGGGCCCAATGGGGCACCATGGGCGCGCAAACCGGCCAGCAACTGGTTGAAGGCCGCGGTCACCGCCGCGGGCTCCCCTTTCACCCCAAGTTCGATGTGGCGGCCAAAAACCGGGTGGTCCACGCTGGGCAGGCTGAACACCTTGACGGGATGCTGCCGCTCGATCTGCTCCATCAACGGCGTGAGCGTGGCTTCCATGGCGCCCATGACCACCACCGACCGCTCCAGCCAGCAACCAGCGCGGTGCAGATGGGCGTAGGTCTGGTCGAGCACCGCTTCGATCATGGGCCAGGCCATCACCGGAAACCCGGGCAAAAAATGTACCGTGCCCCCGCCCGGGCCATCACAGGAAAAGCCAGGAATCCTGTTGTACGGATTGGCGATGATCCTGGCACCCACCGGGAACACGCCCATGTTGAAACGGTGCACGTTATCGGGGCGTTCCGGGTCGTACACCTCACCGCGCTCCTGCGCCAGATCGCGCATGCGCTGCTCAATGAGCACCTGCGCCTGCGGATGCAGGGCCAGATCACACCCCAGCGCCGCAGCCGCACACTGGCGCGTGTGGTCATCGGGCGTGGCGCCGATGCCGCCGCAGGAAAAAACCACATCGGATGACGCAAAAGCTTCGCGCAGGGCCGCTGTGATGCGCGGACGCTCGTCGCCCAGACAGCGCGCCCAGGCCAGCGAAAGGCCCCGCGCCTGCAGCAGCTCGATCACCTTGGGCAGGTGTTTGTCGGCCCGTTTGCCTGAAAGGATTTCGTCGCCAATGATGATCAGGCCAAAGGATGGCGCTGCGGTTTCACTCGAAGACATGAAGGGGGTTCAACTTCCGGAAGACGTGGGTGGCGGTAAAAATGGCGGTGTGCCGGGCGCATCCGACGGCGGTCCGATCCTGTCCGAATCCGCCTGAGGCACCGCATCAAGCACCTCGACCGCCGTGCTCGCCCGCAGACGCTCCAGCGCCGCCAGGGCGAAATGGGCAAACCAGAGCGAGGCAAAGGCAAAGACCAGTGTGTAAATCCAGATCGCGACCGGGATCAGCAGCGGTGCCAGGGCGATCAGCAAGGCGCCCGAGGCCCAGATCAGGCTGGGGGCTGCACCCAGATAGCCGCTGAGGATGCCCATCAGCAACAAGGTGCCCCGGTGCTCCCGCATCAGCGCCTTGCGCTCGGAGGCGCTGGCATGCACCGCCAGCGCATCAAAGGCAAACACCCGGTAGGTGAGCCAGCCCCAGATCAGTGGCGGCAGGATCAACACCAGCGGCGGCACCAGCCACAGCGGCATCGACACCAGCAGCGCGACCAGCGCCAGCAGCGTGGAACCGAGCGACCAGAGCACGCTCACGATCAGCGAGCCGCCGTGCTTGCGCTCCATGACTGGAAAGCGGCGCTGCCCCACCAGCTCGACCATGGCGGGCGTCATGAACAAGGCCACCAGCAGCAGCGACAGCACCACGATCACCGGCGTGGCCAGCACGAGCACCAGCAGCGGGGCGAAGACCGCCCGCAAGGCGCCCATGCCCACCCGATCCAGCCAGCCCAAGGCACCCTGCACGAGTCCATAGGTTTCCAGCCAGGCCGTCACGGAGGCGACCGTTGATTCCCAGAAAAAATAGCCCAGGCCAAACGACAGTGCCACCATCAGGACCAGCGGCAGAAACGACAGCGCGATCACCCGCGGATGCATGCAATACACCGCAGCACGCCAGAAAGCATGGAGCATGGGTTTCATCGCAGCAAGAATACAGGCTTTCAACCCGTCAGGGCCCCGCCGGACCCGACCGGGCGTCCCTGCATGACCCGTGAATCCCGCCCTCGAACCGGCCATCATCGATCCACACCGCCATCCCATGAACAGCACCACCATCGACGGCCTCCAGCTGGAAACCGTCCACCTGCCCGGCCCCCCAGATCGCGCACCGCTGGTGTTTCTGCACGAAGGGCTGGGCAGCGTGTCCATGTGGCGCCAGCGCGGACAAGACTGGCCGCGCGAACTCTGCGCCGCCACCGGTCGTGCCGGCTGGGTCTATTCGCGCCGCGGCTATGGTCAATCCGATCCGGTTGCCGATGTCAGGGGCCCCTCGCGCTGGCAAGGCGGCTGGCATGTGGGGCGCCACGAACCGGACTACATGCACCTGGAGGCCTTCAACGTCCTGCCCAGACTGTTCGCCGCCTGGGGCGTGGAGCGTCCGGTGCTGGTGGGTCACTCGGATGGCGCCAGCATCGCACTGCTGCACGCCAGCCGCCACCCCGTGAGTGCCTGCGTGGTCTTGGCGCCGCATGTTTTCGTCGAAGACATCGCCCTGAACGCCATCGCACAAGCGCGCAACGCCTATCTGCCCAACGCCACCGGCAACGCCCAAAACCCGCAAGCAGGCAGCCAGAGCCTGCGCGACCGGCTCGCGCGCCACCACACCGATGTCGACAACGCGTTCTGGCAATGGAACGACATCTGGCTGAGCGACGCCTTTCGCGCTTTTGACATCCGCCCCGAATGCCGGCAGATCCAGGCCCCGCTGCTCGCCATCCAAGGACTTCAGGACGAATACGGCAGCCTGGAACAGTTGCGCGAGATCGAGCGCGCGGCGCCTCATGCCCGGACACTGGAAATACCCGATTGTGGGCACAGCCCACACCGCGACCACCCCGCCACACTGACCAGCGCCATCGAGCGTTTTCTCGCCTCCTTGCCCTGAATCCTCCGTCCGGTGGATGTACGCGGACAGCCACCTTGGACACAATTTCTGGCCACACATCCCCGACCCGGATAACCAGAACAATCACCCCATCCACACGCTGGCGCACAACCCCCGGATCAACCGCGTCTGCCGCCGGCAGGCCCTGTGGCTGTTAGGCGCCACCCCGGTCGGAACCACCCCGTGCAGACCCACGCCACGCATCAGCCTTCTGCAACCCCACAAGGCCCCACCAAACCGCAAGGAAGTCACGATCAAGCCGTGCAATATCAACAAAAAAGTGACCACTCTTGTATCAAAAACATACATTTGACACACCATTCCTACGTATCCGCCTGGAGTTCCTCTTCACCATGAACTCTTGGAACAGCCCATGGCTGCTGGCCGTGCTGGCACCTGCGCTGCTGGTGCTGGGTGCGGTGCTGCACCGCTATTGGGAAGCCAGGCAGGCCAAGGCGCGCCGACGCATCCCCAAACACTGGCCCCTGAGCGCCCGCGCCATCACGAACAGCGAAGAAGCGCGCGTCTGGCACTGGCTGGCTCGCGCTTTCTACGACCACCACGTCATGATCAAGTTGCCGGTCACGCGCTTCACCCTGCCGCGGGACAAGGAAAATGGCATGGACTGGTACAAGTTGCTCGGCGGCGTGTACTGCACGTTCACCATCTGCAAGTCCGATGGCCGTGTGGTGGGCTGCCTGGATGTACCGGGTCGCAACGCCCTGCCACGCAGCACGCGCCTGCTCAAACACTCGCTGCTCACCCAGTGTGGCCTGCCTTACTGGGTGGTTCGCTCCAGTGCCCTGCCCACGGTTTCAGAGATTCGGGCCGAATTCCTGGGCGAAACGCCCTGCGCCCAGTCCATGCGCGAACGCGAGCAGGAAGAGCGCGCCATGATCGCCGCGCGAAACAGCCTGCGTTCGGCACTCACCCGCCAGCGCAGCAACCGCCAGAGCGATTTCAGCCCCCTGTCCACCTGGCCCAGCAGCACCTCCGGCGACTCCCGGGCCAGCGAACTCGGCTCGCAATGGCAGGAAAATTCCTTCCTCATCACTCTCGACAGCCGCAAGGGCGAGTTGCTGTGAGCGGCGCGCTCGCTCAGGCGGTCTTCGAAGCGGGCACCTTCAGCATCAGGGCCGCGACTTCTTCGCCGCTGAGCCAGCGCCATTGACCCGGCGCCAGTTCGTCGGTGAGCTGCAAACCGCCGATGGACGACCGGTGCAAACCCTCCACCCGGTTGCCCACAGCGGCCACCATGCGCTTGACCTGGTGGTATTTGCCCTCGGTCAGCGTGAGCTGCAGGTGGTGCTCACCCACAGCGCGACAAGCCGCCGCCTTCACCGGCCGGGGATCGTCATCCAGCACCACGCCCGCCAGCAAACGCGCCACCTGATCCGGGGTGATCGGATGCTTGAGTTGCGCCTCGTACACCTTGGGCACATGGTGCCGCGGTGAAGTCAGACGGTGAATGAACTTGCCGTCGTCCGAGAGCAGCAGCAAGCCGGTGGTGTCCTGGTCCAGGCGCCCCACGGCCTGCACACCCGCGGCGGCACCACCCCCGCGCATGCGCAAGGGGCCAGGCAACAGGGTGTAGATGCTGGGGTAGGTGCTGGGCTTCTGAGAACACTCCGTTCCCGCCGGCTTGTGAAGCAACAGATAGGCCAGCGCATGGTATTCCCAGCGCTCACCCTGCACCCAGAAAACCAGCCCCTGCTCGTCCACCACTTTGGCCGGGTCTTCGCAGACCAGCCGCTGCTCACCCAACTGCACCAGCCCCTGCTGCACCAGGCCGCAGCAAACGCGGCGTGTGCCGAAGCCCTGGGAAAAAAGAATGTCCTGCAACTGCATCATGTTCGGGAATACCACCGCGGTTGAACACGAACCGCACGAATTGGCAGACAAGAAAAAAGCCCCGAAGCAATGACGCTTCGGGGCTTTTTTGTTGTGGTGGTGGAGCTGGGGGGAATTGAACCCCCGTCCGCAAGCCTTCTTCGCGCAGTTCTACATGTGTAGCCGTCTGATTTGAGTCTCGCTTCCTGTATCGCGCAGCGGCACGCTATACAGGACGCCAGTAACCTTGAATCTTGCTGTGCGCCAAGTTACCCGACGCCCAGCCAGCCTATTGAATTATCTTTGCAGCCTGGACTCTCGCGGCTTGCGCCGTCTGAACCCTTGCCCAGCCCATAGGCCTGCTGTTGCAAAGCTCACCGGCAATTAAGCGGCGAGTGCGAAACGTTCGTCGTTTGCAGTTAGTT
>JAURYH010000020.1 GCA_030653975.1 Hydrogenophaga sp.
AGTGGCCATCGTGGCTTGCATGCGCAAGCTCCTGACCATCCTCAACGCCATGCTCAGAGATCAGGCTTCATGGAGCACTCTCAAGCATGAGATTTCCGCTCAATCCACTTGACTTTCAACACAGTTGCTCAAGGGGGCAACGCGAGCGGCCTGGCGAAGCCAGTTCCGCCGCGTTCTGGGCGGGACCCTGCATGCGTTGCAGGTCGCGCTCCGGCGTGCCCTATCCAGGAGCGCGTCCGGCGCACGTGCCCCCACCCAGAGCAGCCGTGGAACCGGCTCCGCCGGGCCACCAGCTGCGTCCCCCCTCCGGGGGGAAGCCGCGCAGCGGCGCAGGGGGGGCTACTGATAACTCCGCGCGTCCTCGATCACCTTGCCATCGTTGGGCAGGCTGCCCGGGCTCACCACCTGGATCTCGCCGCGCAGCTTGGTGACGTCGCGCACCGCCGCCTCCAGCTGCGCCCGCAGGCCGTCGGTGGTGTCCGTGGTCTCGACCAGCAGGCACATCCGGTCGTTGGCCATTTCACCGTTGACCACCAGCCGGGCTTTCTGCACCTGCGGAAAGCGGCGCGTGATCTCTGCCACCTGCGAGGGGTGCACAAACATGCCCTTGATTTTGGTGGTCTGGTCGGCGCGCCCCATCCAGCCCTTGATGCGCGGCGCCGTGCGCCCGGTGGGGCAGGCGCCGCTCAGGATCGCCGACAGGTCGCCGGTGCCGAAGCGGATCAACGGGTAAGCCGGGTTGAGCGACGTCACCACCAGCTCGCCCACCTCGCCGTCGGGCACAGGCGTGCCGGTGCCCGGGCGCACGATCTCCACGATCACGCCTTCATCGAGCACCAGGCCTTCGCGCGCGGTGGTCTCATAGGCCACCAGACCGAGGTCGGCCGTGGCGTAGGTCTGGTACACGTTTACACCCTGTTCCTTGAACCAGGCGGTGAGGCTCGGCGGGCAGGCTTCGCCGCCGACCGAGGCCTTGCTCAGGCAACGGATATCGACGCCGCCTTCTTTGGCCTTTTCCAGCAGGATGCGCAGGAAGCTCGGTGTGCCGGTGTAGGCGTCGGGCTTGAGGTCCACCATCGCTTCAAGCTGTTGCTCGGTCTGGCCGGTGCCGGCGGGAAACACCGTGCAGCCCACGGCGTGCGCGCCCGACTCCAGGATGAACGCTCCCGGCGTCATGTGGTAGCTGAAGCTGTTGTGCACCAGCTCGCCCGCGCGAAATCCCGCGGCGAACAACGCGCGCCCGGCGCGCCAGTAGTCCCTGGTCGTGCCTTCGGGTTCGTAGATCGGTCCCGGGCTGGCAAAGATGCGCGACATGGCCGGACCGCGCACCAGCGCAGAGAAGCCACCGAAGGCATCGTGCTCACGTTTGGCCTTCTGGCGTTCCAGCAGCTCGCTCTTGCGCGTGACGGGAATGCGGGTCAATGCGGCGCGGTTGTCGATGCTGGCCACGTCGATGTCGCGCAGGATGTCGGCAAAGGCGGCGCTGTTCGCCTTGGCGTGGGCCAACTGACCCGGCAGCGCCGCCATCTGAGCGGCTTCACGCTCAGCGGGGGAGCGTGTTTCCAGAGCGTCGAAGAAGTCGGTCATGTCGAGAGCCACAAATGTTGGAGCGAAATGTCTGATGTCAGAAAGCGGTGGAACCGGCTTTGCCGGGCCAGGAGCAAAGCCCCCTTGAGGGGGGTGACGCCGAAGGCGGCGCGGGGGGTGTCATGTACTGCGGCGCGGGGGTGGGCCATCAAGCGAGCCAACGCTTCCTGCGCTTGTACGACTTCACGTCCTTGAACGACTTGCGTTCGCCGCCGCCCATGCCGAGGTAGAACTCCTTCACGTCTTCGTTGTTGCGCAGGTCCGAGGCCAGGCCGTCCATCACGATGCGACCGCTCTCCATGATGTAGCCGTAGTCGGCGTACTTCAGCGCCATGTTGGTGTTCTGCTCGGCCAGCAGGAAGGTGACCTTTTCCTTGGTGTTGAGGTCCTTCACGATCTCGAACACCTCTTCCACGATCTGCGGCGCCAGGCCCATCGAGGGTTCGTCCAGCAGCACCACGCTGGGGTTGGCCATCAGCGCGCGACCGATGGCGCACATCTGCTGTTCGCCACCCGAGGTGTAGGCCGCCTGCGAGGTGCGGCGCGTCTTCAGGCGCGGGAAGTAGTTGTAGACCTTCTCCAGGTTGCGCGCGATCTCGGCCTTGTCGGTGCGCGTGTACGAACCGGTCATCAGGTTTTCTTCGATGGTCAGGTGGGCGAAGCAGTGGCGCCCCTCCATCACCTGCACCACACCGCGGTTCACCAGATCGGCGGGCGTGAGGTTTTCAATGCGCTCGCCGCGCAGCTCCACGCTGCCCTTGGTGACCTCACCGCGCTCGGCCTTGAGCAGGTTGGAGATGGCGCGCAGCGTGGTGGTCTTGCCCGCCCCGTTGCCGCCCAGCAGCGCCGCGATCTTGCCTTCCGGCACGTTGAGCGACACGCCCTTGAGCACGAGGATCACGTGGTTGTAGATGACCTCGATGCCGTTGACGTTGAGAACAATGTTGGGAGTCGTCATGGTGTGTTCCTTGGGAGCCATTCGAAAGACCGAGCGGGCCGGCCTTTCGGATGGCGGCTGAAGTCAGCCGCCGAGACCCGCCGCGAGTGCGATGACCCGGTCAAGGGACACCGCGGAACCGGCTTTGCCGGGCCGCTGGTGTCGCCCCCTTGAGGGGGTCGCGCGAAAGCGCGGCGGGGGTGTTACATCAAGATTGGCAGTCGGCGCCAGTGCGACGCGTCAGCTTCTTCTCGGCGGCGTACCGGTCGGCGGCGGCCTTGACCATGGGCTTGATGATCTGTTCATCGGCCTGGTACCAGTCGCTGGAGAACTCCCACTTGCTGCCGTCCCAGGTGTGGATACGGGCCCAGTTCGCGCCCATGTGGTCCTGGCAGCTGGTGGAGATCGGACGCAGCACGCCCTTGAAGCCCAGCGCGTCGAGCTTGGCCTGGGTCAGGTTCAGGTTCTCGTAGCCCCAGCGAGCCTGCTCACCCGTGATGACCTTGCCTTTGCCGTACTTCTCCTGGGCCTGGCGCACGCCTTCGACGGCGAACATGGCGCTGAAGAGGCCGCGCATGTACAGCACGTCGCCCACTTCTTCCTTCGGACCGGTGCCCTGGCCTTTGGCGTGCAGCTTCTCCAGCACTTCCTTGACGACATCGGAGCCTTTCTCGGCGCCATGTTGCATGGTGATGGCGTTGTAGCCCTTGGCACCCATGCCGACGTCCTTCACATCGGGTTCAGCGCCGGCCCACCACACGCCATAGATCTTTTCGCGCGGGTAGCCGGTGGCCTGGGCTTCCTTGAGCAGGGTGGAGTTCATCACGCCCCAGCCCCAGTTGACCACGTAGTCCGGGCGGCTCTGGCGGATCTGCAGCCAGGTGGACTTCTGCTCCACGCCCGGGTGTGTCACGGGCAACAGGCTCAGCTTGAAGCCGTGCATGGCGGCGCGTTCCTGCAGGATCGGGATGGCTTCCTTGCCGAACGGGCTGTCGTGGTAGACCAGCGCGATGTGCTTGCCCTTGAGGTTGGCGGCGCCGCCCAGCTTCTTGGCGATGTCCTGGATGATCACGTCACCGGCCACCCAGTAGGTGCCTGCCAGCGGGAAGTTCCACTTGAACACGCCGCCGTCGGCCGACTCGCTGCGGCCATAGCCGGCGGTGATCAGGGGGATCTTGTCGACGGGGGCCTTCTCGGTCAGCGCGAAGGTGATGCCGGTGGACAGCGGCTGGAACACGGTGGCGCCTTTGCCCTTCAGGCGCTCGTAGCACTCCACGCCGCGGTCGGTGGCGTAGCCGGTTTCGCACTCTTCGTACGACAGCTTCACGCCGTTGACGCCGCCGCGGGCGTTCACCAGCTTGAGGTAGTCCACATAGCCGTTGGCAAAGGGCACGCCGTTGGGCGCGTAGGCGCCGGTGCGGTACACCAGCACCGGGAAGAACTGCTCTTTGGCCTGGGCCATGGCAGCGGTGGAGACCAGCGCGCCCGATACGGCGGCACAGGCCAGGGATACAGAAAGAGCAAGGTTACGCAGCTTCATTTCGTTTGTCTCCTAAGGAAAAACCAACACACAAAAAACCAACCCGAGGGCCTGTCAGTTCACTCCGCCCGCAGCGCTGGCGCATCGGGCATTTCCCCATCGGGGATCACCCTGACACACCGCCGACCACGACCGTGCGGACATCAGTGCGGGAAAGGCCACAACCGCAACTTCTGTTTGCCGATGCTCCAGAGCTTGGCCAGACCGTGGGGTTCCACGATCAGGAACCAGACGATCAGCGCGCCGAAGACCATGAATTCCGTGTGCGAGATGCCGGCGGTGGAGATCTCCACGCCAAAGACCGCGCCCAGCGCGGGCAGGAACTGGTTCAGGAAGATGGGCAGCACCACGATGAACGCCGCGCCGAAGAAGCTGCCCATGATGGAACCCATGCCGCCGATGATCACCATGAACAGCAGCTGGAACGAGCGGTCGATGGAGAACGCGGCAGGCTCCCACGAACTCAGGTGCACAAAACCCCAGAGGCCGCCGGCCACGCCGATGATGAAAGAGCTGACGGCGAACGCGCTGAGCTTGGCGTACATCGGGCGAATGCCGATCACCGCGGCGGCCACGTCCATGTCGCGGATCGCCATCCACTCGCGGCCAATGGCCGAGCGCACCAGGTTTTTCGCCAGCAGGCCGAACACCACCAGGAAGGCCAGGCAGAAGATGTATTTCTGCAAGGGCGTCTGGATCGAGAAGCCAAACACCTGCAGGTTCGAGACCGAGACCGAGCCCGAGGCGTTGTTGTTGGTGAACCAGCCGATGCGCAGGAAGGCCCAGTCGCAGAAGAACTGCGCCGCCAGCGTGGCCACCGCCAGGTAGAGCCCCTTCACCCGCAGGCTGGGGATGCCGAAGAACATGCCCACCAGCGTGGCGAAGAAGCCGCCCGAGAGCAGGGCGATGATCAGCGGCATGCCTTCCACGCGGATATAGGTGTTGTAGGCCATGTAGGCGCCCACCGCCATGAAGGCGCCCGAGCCCAGCGAGATCTGCCCGCAGTAGCCCACCAGGATGTTCACGCCCAGCGCAGCCAGCGCCAGGATCAGGAACGGGATCAGGATGGCGCGGAACATGTATTCGTCGGCCAGCAGCGGCACGCCGACGAAGGCGAAAGCGATCAGCGCGAGGATGGCCCAGCGGTCCTGCGCGATCGGGAAGATCTGCTGGTCGGTGCGGTAAGAGGTCTTGAATTGACCGTTTTCACGATAGAACATATGGGTTCCCTATTCAGTTGGGGTCAGAGCACATTTGCTGCGCAAATCGTGATCTGACCCGCAAGGCATTCAGACTCGGTCAATGATCTTCTCGCCGAACAAGCCTTGAGGCCTGAACAGGAGGAACACCAGCGCCAGCACATACGCAAACCAGATCTCGATGCCGCCGCCCACATAGGGGCCGAGGTAGACCTCGGAGAGCTTCTCGCCCACACCGATGATCAGGCCGCCGATGATGGCGCCGGGCACCGAAGTCAGTCCGCCCAGGATGATCACGGGCAGCGCCCGCAGGGCCACGGTGGTGAGCGAGAACTGCACGCCCATCTTGGAGCCCCAGATGATCCCGGCCACGAGGGCCGTGATCCCGGCCACGAACCAGACGATGACCCAGATGCGGTTGAGCGGGATGCCGATCGATTGCGCCGCCTGGTGGTCGTCGGCCACGGCGCGCAGCGCCCGCCCGGTGCTGGTCTTCTGGAAGAACAGCGACAAAACGATCACCAGCAAGGCCGCTACGCAGGCTGCGTACACGTCTTCCAGGTTCACCAGCACGCCGCCTTCGAACATGCCTTCCAGCAGGAAGATCGGGTCCTTGGGCATGCCGACATCGATCTGGTAGATGTCGCTTCCAAAGATCGTTTGACCCAGGCCGTCGAGGAAGTAGGTGATGCCCAGCGTGGCCATCAGCAGCGTCACGCCTTCCTGGTTGACCAGGTGGCGCAGCACCAACCGTTCGATCAGCCAGGCCAGCACAAACATGCACGCCGCCGCCACAGCAAAGGCGAGCACGTTGCCGAGGAACTTGTTGTCCATGCCCAGCCACTCGGGAATCCACTGCGAGAAGCGGGCCATGGCCAGCGCGGCGAACAGCACCATCGCACCCTGCGCGAAGTTGAAGACGCCCGAGGCCTTGTAGATCAGCACGAAGCCGAGCGCCACCAGCGAATACAGCATGCCGGCCATCAGGCCGCCGAGCAGTGTTTCAAGAAAGAATGCCATCTTGTTGTCTCCGTGTTCAGTGGCTCGTACCGAGGTACGCGCTGATGACTTCTTCGTTGTTGCGCACCTCGTCGGGCGTGCCGTCGCCGATCTTCTTGCCGTAGTCGAGCACCACCACGCGGTCGCTGATGTCCATCACCACGCCCATGTCGTGTTCGATCAGCACGATGGTGGTGCCGAACTCGTCGTTCACGTCGAGGATGAAGCGGCTCATGTCCTGCTTCTCCTCCAGGTTCATGCCGGCCATGGGTTCGTCGAGCAGCAGCACCTGCGGTTCCATCGCCAGCGCGCGGCCCAGGTCGACCCGCTTTTGCAGACCGTAGGGCAACTGGCCCACGGGGGTCTTGCGGAAGGCCTGGATTTCCAGGAAGTCGATGATGTGTTCGACGAACTCGCGGTGCTGTTCTTCTTCGCGCTGCGCTGGACCGATGCGCAGCGCCTGCAGGAACAGGTTGCTCTTGATGCGCAGGTTGCGGCCGGTCATGATGTTGTCGATCACGCTCATGCCCTTGAACAGCGCCAGGTTCTGGAAGGTGCGGGCGATGCCCATCTCGGCCACCTGCCGGCTGTTCATGTGCTTGAAGGTCTGGCCGCGGAAGCTGATGCTGCCTTCCTGTGGCTGGTACACGCCGTTGATGCAGTTGAGCATGGAGCTCTTGCCGGCGCCGTTGGGGCCGATGATGGCGCGAACCTCGTGTTCCTTCACGTTGAAGGAAATGTCGGTCAGCGCCTTCACGCCGCCAAAGCGCAGGCTGATGTTCTGGACGTCGAGGATGACGTCGCCAATCTTCTTTGTCATGCTGCAGCTTTCACAGGGGCAAAGGTTTTTGCATCGCGCACCTGGAGCGTGGCGCTCACGCTGCCGGTGCGACCGTCTTCGAACTTCACCTGGGTTTCGATGTACTGCTCGGTCTTGCCGCTGTACAGGGCGTCGATCAGCACGCTGTATTTGTCAGCGATGAAGCCGCGGCGGACCTTGTTGGTGCGGGTCAGTTCGCCGTCGTCGGCGTCCAGCTCCTTGTGCAGCACCAGGAAGCGGCTGATCTGGCTGCCGGCCAGCAGTTCGTCGCGGCTCAGGTCGGCGTTGACCTTTTCCACGCACTCGCGAATCAGCTCGTACACCTCGGGCTTCTGCGCCAGATCGGTGTAGCCGGCATAGGGCAGGTTGCGGCGCTCGGCCCAGTTGCCCACGGCCTCGAAATCGATGTTCACCATCACGCAGACCTTCTCGCGCTGGTCGCCATAGGCCACCACCTCCTTGATCTGCGAGAAGAACTTGAGCTTGTTCTCCACGTACTTGGGCGCGAACATGGCGCCGTCGTTGGCGCCGCCCTTGATGCGGCCGACGTCTTTCACGCGGTCGATGATCTTCAGGTGACCGCTGGCGTCGATGAAGCCCGCGTCGCTGGTGTGGTACCAGCCGTCGGCGCTGAGCACCTCGGCCGTGGCAGCCGGGTTCTTGTAGTACTCCTTGAGCAGGCCGGGCGACTTCACCAGGATCTCACCGGTTTCGCTGAGCTTGATCTCCACGCCTTCGCAGGGCACGCCCACGGTGTCGGCGCGCGCTTCGTGGTCGGGTTGCAGGCAGACGAACACGGCGGTCTCGGTGGAGCCGTAGAGCTGCTTGAGGTTGATGCCGATGGAACGGTAGAAGCTGAACAGATCGGGCCCGATGGCTTCCCCGGCGGTGTAGGCCACGCGCACGCGGCTGAGCCCCAGGCTGTTGCGCAGCGGACCGTACACAAAGACATTGCCCAGCGCGTACTTGAGGCTGTCCATGAAGCCGATGGACTTGCCGTCCATCCTGGTCGGGCCGACGCGGCGCGCCACGTCCATGAAGGCGTGGAACATCTTGCGCTTGAGCGTGCCCGCGTCTTCCATGCGGATCATCACCGTGGTGAGCAGGCCTTCGAACACCCGCGGCGGCGCGAAGTAATAGGTGGGGCCGACTTCCTTGAGGTCGATGGTCACGGTGGCGCCCGATTCCGGGCAGTTCACCACGTAGCCCGCCACCAGCCATTGCGCGTAGGAAAAGATGTTCTGCCCGATCCACGCGGGCGGCAGATAGGCCAGCACCTCGTCGTTTTCGGTCAGCTTGTCGAACCGGGCGCCCACGGCGGCGCGGTCGATCAGCGTGTTGTGGGTGTGCACCACGCCCTTGGGGTTGCCGGTGGTGCCGGAGGTGAAGAACATCGCGGCCACGTCGTCGGGCTGCGCCATCTCCACCTGTTCGATGAACAGCTGCGTGTGGATCTTCGCAAACGCCTGACCCGCGCCGATCAGTTCTTCCAGCGCGCCCAGGCCGGGCTGGTCGTAGTTGCGCAGGCCGCGCGGATCGTCGTAGTAGATGTGCGAGAGCTGCGGGCAGCGGTCGCGGATTTCGAGCATCTTGTCGACCTGCTCCTGGTCTTCCACCACCGCGAAGCGCACATCGGCGTTGTTGATCGGGAACACGCATTCGGCGCCCACCGCGTCCTGGTACAGCGGCACGGGGATCGCGCCCAGCGACTGCGCGGCCAGCATCGTGGCGTACAGGCGCGGGCGGTTGGCGCCGATCACCACCATGTGTTCGCCGCGCTGCAGGCCGGCCTGGTGCAGGCCGCAGGCCACCGCTTCCACCAGCTGCGCCATGTCGGCCCAGGTGGTGGTTTGCCAGATGCCGTATTCCTTCTCGCGCATGGCCGCCGCCGTGGGGCGGCTTTTCGCGTGTTCCAGCAAGAGCCGGGGGAAAGTCGTTTGCATGGACAGGTCTCCAGATGCGGTGCGGGCGGGGGTGTTGGTCTGGGTTCGTTCAGACACACCCGTTCAAATCATTCTGGTGCGGATGGTAGGCACATGTTTGACGTCATGTTGTCCGTGCGACGACAATTGAAGGGTCTGCCCTCCTAGGACTTTCCCTAGTTCGTTGTACTGGCCATGAGCAACTCCACCCCCAGCCGGACCGGATCCCAGTTGCGGGAGCGCGCCCGTGCGCCCACCGTGCAGGAGTTGTCGCAGATTCCCTGGCTGCGTGCCTTGAGCGAGGGCGAGCGTGCGCGGGCCGAAGACGCGCTGGTCGTGAGCGTGGCGCAGTCTGGCGAATTCATTTGCCGCATCGGTCGGCCGGTCACTTACTGGTTCGGTCTGGTCGATGGCCTGCTCAAGATGAGCAACGACGAATCGCAGGGCCCGGTGATCACCTTCACCGGCGTGGCGCCCGGGGGCTGGTTCGGCGAAGGCACCGTGCTCAAGCACGAGCAGTACCGCTACAACATCCAGGCCCTGCGCAAGAGCCGCGTGGCCGGCTTGCCGGTGCAGACCTTCGACTGGCTGCTCGACCACTCGCTCGGCTTCAACCGCTTCGTCATGCACCAGCTCAACGAACGGCTCGGCCAGTTCATCGCCGCGCGCGAGATCGACCGCATCAACAACCCCGACCTGCGCGTCGCCCGCAACCTCGCCGCGCTGTTCCATCCGCTGCTCTCGCCCAACGTGGGTGGCGTCCTGCGCATCACCCAGCAAGAGCTCGCCTACCTGGTCGGCCTGTCGCGCCAGCGGGTGAATGAAGCGCTGGCGACGCTGTCGGAAAAAGGCTGGATACGGGTGGAATACGGGGGGCTGCGGGTGCTGGATTTGCAGGCGCTGCGCTCGGGGGCGCTGGATGCGCCGGCCGACTGACGGGCTGCGTGTCCTGCGGGGTTGTGATCTGGGATGATCCCCCCATGACCACCGACAAAAAGCCCAGCACGCTCAAGCTCAACCCGGGCACCGCAAAGAAGACCGCGCCCGACCCGTTCGCGCCGCGCCGCGCCCCGGTGCGCCCGCCCGGCCCGGCCCGTGCCAAGAGCGTTTCGGCCTCCGCGCCCAAGCCGCCGCGTGAACCATCGCCGGGCTTCGGCGCCAAGCGATCTGGCCCCGAAGGCGAACGCGCCGAGCGCCCGCGCTATGGCGCTGACCGCCCAGGCAGCGACCGGCCAGCCGGCCCGCGCCCCACGGCTGACCGCCCGCGCACAGGCCCATCCGCCGGCCCACGCGGTGACGAGCGCGGCTGGAGCGAGCGCCCGGCCCCGCGCCGCACCGATCCGCGCGACGCGCCTGACGGCGCAGCCGATCGCCCGCAGCGTGCCCCGTCCGCAGCACCGCGTCCGGCGCAACCCCACCGGCCCGACCTCGCCCGCGTCGGCAACGTGCGCGGCGAAATCCGCCTCAACAAACGCATGGCGGACCTCGGCCTGTGTTCCCGCCGCGAGGCCGACGAATGGATCGCGCGCGGCTGGGTGCTGGTCAACGGCGAACCCGCCGTCATGGGCATGCCCGTGGCGCCCGACGCCAAGGTCGAGGTGCTGCCCCAGGCGCGCCACCAGCAAGCGGGGCAGGTGACGATCCTGCTGCACAAGCCCATGGGCTACGTGAGCGGCCAGCCCGAAGACGGCCACGAAGCCGCCGCCACGCTGATCGGCGCGCCCAGCCAGTGGCGCGGCGACGCCCGCCACCCGGCCGACGGCCGCCGCTTCGCCCCCGAACACACCCGCGGCCTCGCGCCCTGCGGCCGGCTCGACATCGACTCCGTTGGCCTTCTCGTGCTCACGCAGGACGGCCGCATCGCGCGCCAGCTCATCGGCGAGAACAGCGGCATCGAAAAGGAATACCTGGTGCGCGTGCACTACGCACCCAACGGTCCGCACGGTGCGGGCGTGGTCACGCAAGACGTGCAGGCCGTCTTCCCTGCCGACAAACTGGCGCTGCTGCGCCATGGTCTGAGCCTGGACGAGCAGCCCTTGAAGCCCGCCCAGGTGGACTGGATGAACCCCGAGCAGCTGCGCTTCATCCTCAAGGAAGGCAAGAAGCGCCAGATCCGCCGCATGTGCGAACAGGTCGGCCTGCACGTGGTGGGCCTCAAGCGCATCCGCATTGGCAACGTGGTGCTGGGGAATCTGCCGGTGGGGCAGTGGCGGTATCTGGGGGCGGGGGAGAGCTTTTGACAAGAAGGCCACCCCGTCACCGCATCCGCTCTCACGCCATCCTGCAAGCCCGGCGCAAACTGGAGGCCGAGTCCTACCCCCGTTTGCAGATGACCCTGATCGCCGCATTGACAGGGGCTTTCGGGTTGCTCTCGTCTTTCCTGCTGTTGCTTCAGGGCGTGGAGAGCATGGCCATTCGGTATCCGGTGGCGGTGCTGCTGGCCTACGTCATGTTTCTGTTCCTGATCTGGTTGTGGCTCAGGACCCATCGTGACGACTACGTCGATGTCCCTGATTTTTCTTTTCCATCAAGTTCGGGGTCGGGCTCGGGATGCGGCAGTGGTGCGGAGGCCGTCGCACCGATCCGAAGTGGAGGCGGTGGCGATTTTGGCGGTGGCGGTGCGAGTGCCCGCTTTGATGGCGTTGGCTCCCCGGTGGACGACGGTCCAAGTCTGGGAGCGGATATTGGCGATGGGGTTGGGGCCATCGCGGAAGCTGATGAGCTGGCGATTCCGCTGCTGGCGGTTGTGATGGCGGTGGGGCTGGCCTTCGCTTCGCTGTACGTGATCTACATCGCGCCAGCGTTGCTGGCCGAGGTACTGGTGGACGGTGCGCTGTCGTATGCCTTGTACCGCTACGTTCGTGGGGAGGATTCCGAGCACTGGTTGCCCACAGCGGTGCGGCGCACGGTGCTTCCTTTCATCGCCACCGCGATTTTCCTGGCGGCTGCGGGAGCGGGCATGTCCGCTTACGCGCCGGGCGCGCGCTCTATTGGCGAGGTGGTGCGAAGCGGGGCTTCCGCGCCATAGGGCTGAGGCGACGGAGTGGGCCTCTGGCTGTGGATAGAGAGACAACCCCATTGCCAGCGCTTCACCCCGACCACAATGCCCCATGACCGCCCCCTCCCCACCCAACAACCCCAAGCGCGCCGTGCTGCGCCACCTGCGCCCGTCGGACCTGAAGGCTGCGGCGCAACTGGCATCGCAGGCGATGCACGGCGTGATCAACCTCACCGAGGGGGTGCACCAGTCGGTGCGGCGGCGGCTGGGGTTCTCCAGCGGGACCTCGGATGAACGGGCCAGCGGCCTGACGGGGCAGGTTTACCAGGCGGTGCGTGGCGTGACGCAGTTGGTGAGTCACAGCACGGATGCCTTGCTGGGCGCGCTGCTGCCGCTGCTGGACGACCCGGCCACGCACCCCGAGGCCTCGCCCGCACGCGAGGCGGTGCTGGCCGCGCTGAACGGGGTGCTGGGCGACAAGCTGCAGGCCACGAACAACCCGCTGGCTTGGCCCATGGTGCTGCGCCAGGGCGGCGAGACGCTGGTGCTGAACCCTTCCGCGCTGGCGGCTCAACTCGGTGCGAAGGCCCGCCCGCACCTCGTGTTGCTGATCCATGGCCTGTGCATGAACGACACCCAGTGGCGCCGCGCCGGGCACGACCATGGGGAATGTCTGGCGCAGGCGCTGGGCTGTACCCCGGTCTACCTGCGCTACAACAGCGGCCTGCACACCTCGGTCAACGGCCGCGAGCTGGCGCTGATGCTGGAGCAACTGGTGGCGGCCTGGCCGGTGCCGCTGGAGCGCATCACCTTGCTGGGCCACAGCATGGGCGGGCTGGTGGCGCGGTCTGCGGTGCAGGTGGCGCGCCAGGCGGGCCTGCGCTGGCCAGGGTTGTTGCGCGAACTGGTGTTCCTGGGCACGCCGCACCACGGCGCACCACTGGAGCGCGCGGGCCATGGGGTGGACCTGCTGCTGGCGGCCACGCCGTTCACCGCGCCTTTCACGCGACTGGGCAAGATCCGCAGTGCGGGCATCACCGACCTGCGCCATGGTGATGTGCAGGACGTCGACTGGCAGGCGCACGACCGCTTCGCCTCGGCTGAAGACCACCGCGTGCCATTGCCTCTGCCCGAGGGGGTGGCCTGCTTCACGGTGGCGGGCACGCTGGCCGGCCAGCGCGGCCCGGTGGCCGACCGCTTGACCGGCGACGGCCTGGTGCCGCTGAACAGCGCACTGGGGCAGCACGACGAGCCGGCACGCCGCCTGGTGTTTGCACACGGCCGTCAGTTCATTGCGTACCGCACCGGCCATCTGGACCTGCTCTCCAGCGCGGACGTGGCGGTGCAATTGCTGGCCTGGCTGGGTCCGGTGACCGCCGCCGGGCACTGACGCCAACGGCCTGGGGCTTGAAAAACCCCGACCCGCCCATAATTCACGCCTTGCGTGAGCGCTTCACCGCTGGAGCGCGTCTGTGTTTTTCAAACTCCCTCAAGATCCATGAGCAAACAAACCCTGTCTTTCCAGGCCGAGGTGGCGCAGCTGCTGCACCTCGTCACCCATTCGCTGTATTCCAACCCCGAGATCTTCCTGCGCGAGCTGGTGTCCAACGCGTCGGACGCCTGCGACAAGCTGCGCTTTGAAGGCCTGAACAACGCCGCGCTGTTCGAAGACGCGCCGAACCTGGAAGTCCGTGTGGGCTTCGACAAGGAAGCGAAAACCATCACCATCACCGACAACGGCATCGGCATGAGCCAGGCCGAAGCGGTGGAGCACCTGGGCACCATCGCCAAGAGCGGCACCAAGGACTTCATGAGCCACCTGAGCGGTGACCAGAAGAAGGATGCGCAGCTGATCGGCCAGTTCGGCGTGGGCTTCTATTCGGGCTTCATCGTGGCCGACAGGATCACGGTCGAATCGCGCCGTGCCGGCCTGCCGGCGGCCGAGGGCGTGCGCTGGGTCAGCGGCGGCACGGGCGAGTTCGAGGTGGAAACCATTCAGCGCGCCGCGCGCGGCACCACCATCACCCTGCACCTGCGCGACGACGCGCACGAGTACCTGAGCCACTGGAAGCTCAAGTCGCTGATCACCAAGTACTCCGACCACATCAGCCTGCCGATCCTGATGCAGAAGGAAGAGTGGGACGCCGAGAAGAGCGAGTACGTGACGAAGGACGAGTGGGAAGCCGTGAACTCGGCCAACGCACTGTGGGCGCGCAGCAAGAAAGAGATCTCCGACGAACAGTACGCCGAGTTCTACAAAAACATCAGCTACGACCAGGCCGCGCCGCTGGCCTGGAGCCACAACCGTGTCGAGGGCGCCACCGAATACACGCAGTTGCTCTACATCCCGGCCAAGGCGCCAATGGACCTGTGGAACCGCGACCGCAAGGCCGGCATCAAGCTCTACGTGAAGCGCGTCTTCATCATGGACGAGGCCGAGGCGCTGATGCCTTCGTATCTGCGCTGGGTCAAGGGCGTGGTCGATTCGGCTGATTTGCCGCTCAACGTGAGCCGCGAGCTGCTGCAGGAAAGCCGCGACGTGAAGGCGATCCGCGAAGGCAACACCCGCCGCGTGCTGGCGATGCTGGAAGACCTGGCGAAGAAAGACAAGCTACCCGAAGCCGCCGAAGGCGCCGATGGCGTCACCGACGTGGTGAGCGAAGAGGACAAGGCCGCCGCCGAAAAAGACGCGGGCAAGTACGCGACCTTCTACGCCGAGTTCGGCGCCGTGCTCAAGGAAGGCCTGGGCGAAGACTTCGCCAACCGCGAGAAGATCGCCAAGCTGCTGCGCTTTGCCTCGACCACCAGCGACGCCGTGAGCGTGAGCCTGGCGGACTACAAGGCGCGCATGAAAGACGGCCAGGCCGCCATCTACTACATCACCGCCGACAGCCTCGCCGCCGCCAAGAACAGCCCGCAGCTCGAAGTGTTCAAGAAAAAGGGCATCGAGGTGCTGCTGATGGCCGATCGCGTGGACGAGTGGGCCGTTTCGCACCTGCACGAGTTCGACGGCACGCCGCTGCAGAGCGTGGCCAAGGGCGCGGTCGATCTGGGCGCGCTGCAGGACGAAGAAGAAAAGAAAGCCGCCGAAGCCGCGGCGGAAAGCTTCAAGCCGGCGCTGGAGAAGCTCAAGGAAGCGCTGAAGGACAAGGCGCAGGACGTGCGCGTGACCACGCGCCTGGTCGATTCCGCGGCCTGCCTGGTGGTGGGCGAGGGCGACCTCTCCAACCAGCTCGCCCGCATGCTCAAGGCCGCGGGCCAGCAGGCGCCGACCAGCCAGCCCATCCTGGAAGTGAACGCCGAGCACCCGCTGGTGAAGAAGCTGGAGGGCAGTGCGCACTTCGACGACCTGGCCCACATCCTGTTTGACCAGGCCCTGCTGGCCGAAGGTGGCCTGCCTGAAGACCCGGCCGCTTATGTGAAGCGGGTGAACGCGCTGCTGGTCTGAGTCTCGCCTTCAACGAAAACCCACCAGCACGGCCCCTTGCTGGTGGGTGGGTGTCCGGCGTCACCGGAGGCCCTGACGCAACACTCCCAACGCCTGTTCAATGCCCTCACGTACGCGGCGGTGCCCGCGTCGTGCCGGAATTTCGGGCTGGCCTTCAAGGCGCAAGTCGTCGCTACTTGTGCCCCTCTTGATCTTGATCAACTGCATCCGGCTGGGGTGGGTGCTCCAATCCCGGGCTGAGTACTTCTTCATTCATTCCGGCGTGGACGGGCTCGCTGTCACCCAGGTGTTCAACCGCTTCTAGCCCCATCGTTCGTGAGGTGCACCTGTTTGAACGAAGTGCGTTGTGTTTGTTCTTTTCAGGAGTTCTGAGCATGCAGCCGTGCGACTTTGGTGACCGTTTCATTTTTGACGACCCCAAGTACGAAGCCCTGGCGGCTGAAGGCGCCGCCAAGTACCGGTTGGGTACACCGTTCAACCACATGGCTTTCGACAATTTCCTGCCGCTGGACGTGGCCGAAGCCATGCTCGCCGAATTCCCCAAGGCGCAGGACATTGAATGGCACAACTACAACCGTCCGGCCGAACAGAAACTGGTCTGTGTGGACGAGACCAAGTTCGGCCCCGTGACGCGCAGCATGCTGTACCAGTTCAACTCCGCGCCTTTCCTGCGTTTCCTGGAGACGGTGACCGGCATCGACAACATGATCTCCGACCCTTCGATGCGCGGCGGTGGCCTGCACCAGACCCCCAAGGGCGGCCTGCTCAAGCTGCACGCCGACTTCAACAAGCACGACGCCAACTTCCTCGACCGCCGCATCAACGTCATCTTCTACATGAACAAGAACTGGAAGGAAGAGTACGGCGGCAGTCTGGAGCTGTGGGACCAGGAGGTCACGAAATGCGAGGTCAAGATCCTGCCCGTCTTCAACCGTCTGGCGATCTTTTCACCGACCAGCAAGACGTTTCACGGCCACCCCGACCCACTGACCTGCCCCGATGGCGACTCGCGCAAGTCACTCGCACTTTTCTATTACACCAATGGCCGGCCCGCCAACGAGACCAACCAGTCCCACACGACGATCTTCGCTGAGCGGCCGCACGAAAGCATCGGTGGCATGCGCTGGCGCATCTCTCAGGACTACATGCCCCCGGTGCTGTTCCGGGCGATGCGCCGGTTCCGGGAACGCCATCTGACCAACACGATCCAGAAGCGCGGCTGACACAGCCCGCCCATTGGCCTGGCCCATGCACCCTGCAAAGGGGGCATGGGCTTTTTCTTTTTGGCTGCCAGCGTTTGCGCACGGAGCCCAGCGACAACGGCCGCCACGCGAGATGACTACACTCGCGCACAGGGACTTCATTCCGGGGCGCCTCATCGATGGCATCCCTCCTTGTTGATAACGGCCACACCGTGCAATTCCAGCGTCCATTTGATCCTGTCGTCACCTTCCGAAACAGCCAGGGCGAGGCCGCCCGCGGTACCCTGACCAGCCTGCAGCGCCGCTCGCTGGTGATGGAGGTGTACAACCCGTACTCCATCGTGCAGGTCAGCGAGGTGCTCAGCGATCTGAACATCCGCTCCGGGGACCGCAGCATCTACAGGGGCAAGGCGGTGGTGGTGAGCCTGCTGAACACGGGGCTGATGGCGGTGGTGTCCGTTGCCCTGATCGATGAGTGGAACGACCTGGGCGGGATCGACCACAGCGCGCGCAGCGTGTCGGCTGCGGTCAGCCGCTTCGTTGAGGAATGGGAGTCGCGCTCTCGCGTCGGTCAGAACTACCAGGTGGTGGTGAACGACCTGCGGGCTTACTTCTCTGAGGTGACACGCTGGCTGGACCAGGCCGACATCACCGCCGGTCTGCCACGTGATGTGCACGGCCGGGTGCGGGACGACGTGTTCTTCGAGATCGCGAAACCCCTGCTCACCAAGGGCCGCGAATACCTGCTGCGCTTTGAGGAAGAGGCCGCCAAGGTGCCTGCCGAACTGGAACCTGCACACCGCGCGTTTGCGCAGGCGGCGATCCACCCGCTGGTACTGCGCGCGCCTTTTGTTTACCGTACTTTCGCCAAGCCGCTGGGCTATGCGGGTGACTACCAGATGGTCAACCAGATACTGGGCAACCCGCGTGAAGGGCCGAGCACCTACTTCGAGATGGTGAACTTCATGTTCCTGCAGGCGGGCGTGGCGCAGGCGCACCGCAACCGTGTGGATATCTTGCTGGAGCGACTGAAATCCCTGGCTGCCCAGGCCCGCGAGCAGGGCCGGCCGCTGCGCATCCTGAACGTGGGCTGCGGGCCGGCGGGCGAACTGCAACGCCTGGCCGCCACCGACCAGCCAATGGACCACCTGGATGTGGTGCTGATGGACTTCAGCGACGAAACCCTGCTTTACACGAGCCAGAAGCTGATCGAGACGGCGCAGGCCGCCGTGCGCGAGCCGCTGAAGGTGACGCTGCGCCACGAGTCGGTGCACCAGCTGCTCAAGCGCTCATCGCGCGACCAGGGCATTGCGCTGGACGAACAGTACGACTACATCTACTGCGCCGGCCTGTTCGACTACCTGGCCGACAAGGCCTGCACGCGGCTGATCGCCTACTTTGACAACCACTTGCGGCCTGGCGGAACCCTGCTGGTAACCAACGTGCATTCCAGCAACCCGGAGCGTTTCTGGATGGAACACTTCATGGAGTGGTACCTGATCTACCGGGACGAAGCGGGCCTCACCAAGCTGTTCCCGTCGACGCTGCCCGACGTCAAGACCTACACCGATGCGACAGGTGTCAACCTGTTCGCCGAGGCCGTGAAGCCGCAGTGAGGGAGGCCACGTGTCGCCCGACGTGAATGCCGCTCAACTGCCCGCATCTTTCGATGAGGCGCTGCATCAGCATCTGATCTTTTACAGCCGGGTGACTTGCGTTGTGGCGATGGCGCTCATCCTGGGTGGTGTCGGGCTGGATGCGGCGTTCTACCCTGGGAACCTGCCAGAGTTTGCGGCGGTTCGGGTGCTGGTGACGGCGTTGATCGGCGCCACTCTGTGGAGCTACATAACGCCCTGGGGTGCGAAGCATGTGCGCGGCCTGACTTACTTCTGGGTTTCCCTGCCGCAGTTGATGATTGCGTGGATGGTGTTCTACACAGAGGGCGAGGCTTCGATCTATTTCGTGGGACTCACCTTCGGCATCTCGGGCCTTGGCACCTTCCTGCCTTTGTCGGTGCGCGAGGCGCTGGCTTTCAGTGCCTTCACCATGTTGGTGTACCTGCTGGCCTGCATGCTGCGCGTGGGCGGGGTACAGCATTGGCCGGCGCTCGTTGGGCAACTGATCTTCATTGTTTTCTACTCGGTCATCGTGGTCACCATTTCGGTCTACAGCGGCCGGTGGCGCCGTCAGACCTACGCCTTGCAGACCGAGGTGCAGCGCCAGAAAGACGAACTGCTGGCGCAGAACAAAGCCCTCGTCGAGATCAAGGGCCAGTTGCTGCAGCGCGAAAAAATGGCCGCCATCGGCACCCTTTCGGCCGGCCTGCTGCACGAGCTGAACAACCCGGTCAACTACAGCCTCATGGCGATCAACATGGCGCAGACCCTGCCGGTTGCCAGCAGCGACGAGCTGCTCAAGGAAAGCCTGGTGGATGCCAAAGAGGGCATGACACGCATCCAGAACATCGTCACCGACCTGAAGACCTTCGCCTACCAGAATCCCGGCGACAACAGCCAGCGGCCCTTTCTGCTGGAGCAGGCGATCCGCTCGGCGCAGCGACTGGCCGGCCATGAGCTCAAGGGGGTGGCGGTGTCGATCGAGGTACCGCAGGACACCCATGTGCTGGGCGACGAACCGGCCATCATCGGCGTGCTGATCAACCTGTTCAGCAACGCGGCGCATGCCTTGGCCAAGGCGCAGCGCGAACAGCCGCGCATCGACGTGCATGTGTTCCAGGACGGGGAGCGGCTGCGTGTGACGGTGCGCGACAACGGCCAGGGCATCCTGCCCGAAAACATCGGGCGCGTGTTCGAGCCCTTCTTCACCACGCGCGACGTCGGGGCCGGACTGGGTCTGGGCCTGAGCGTGAGCTACGGCATCGTGCAGCGCCACGGCGGCGTGCTGGCGGTGGAGAGCGAGGCCGGCGCCTGGACCGCGTTCACTTTCGATCTGCCGAGGCCGTCATGAGCTCCCTCAACAACGCGTTGCCAACGGGCGCTCAGAGCGCCCATGCCATCCTCATGGTGGACGACGAGCCGCAGGCCTGCAAGTGGTTTGCCCGCCTGTATGGCGACGAGTTCGTGGTGTGGACGGCGGGCGGCGTGGACGAGGCGATGGCGCTGTTGCTGGCGCGCGGCGATCAGGTGGCGGTGCTGCTGACGGACTACAGCATGCCGGGGCGCGACGGGGTCGAGCTGCTGAGCGAGGTGCGTCGCTTGTACGGGCACATATCCCGCCTCCTGGTGTCTGCCTGCGCCGACAAGGCCGTGGCCATGGCGGCGGTGAACCGGGGACAGGTGGAGAAGATACTGGAGAAGCCGCTGGATGAGGCCGTGACACGCCAGGCCTTGCGCGAGGCCCTGGCCGGCGCCCAGCGCCGCGCGCTCGACCAGGCGCTTGTCGACCAGCGCGCAGCGACCTTGCGTGAAACCCTGGGCTTTCTGGCCCACGAGGTCACCACGCCGCTGGCCACGGTGCGCGGTTATCTGGCGGCGATGCGCGAACGGCACCACGATGCGCCCGAGGGGGGCGGTGGCATGGCACGCATCGAGCAGCACAAGCCGGGCGACGTGCTGTTCATGATCGAGGCCGCCCAGCGGCGTGCCGACTACGCACAGTCCCTGGTGTCCACCTTTGTGCAGACCGCACGCGATGCCTGCCGCAGCGACGCGCCGCTCAGCCTGCTGGCGAGCGATCTGGTGGCTGCCGTGCGGGACGAATACCCGTTTGATCCGGGCGAAGCGTCCTGGCTCTCGTGCGACCTGACGGCCGATTTCAGGTTGCCGGGGCGGCGCGATCTGCTGTATCTGGTGCTGTGCACCCTGGTCAAGAACGCCTTGCTGGCATTGCGCCCGGCATTGCCCGATGATCCCCGGGTGTGCATCGCGCTGGGTGCCGCAGCACCCGCTCCCGGCTTGCCGGAACAGTCCGTCATCCGCGTGAGCGACAACGGACCCGGCATTGTGCCGGAGGTCCTGCAGCGACTGACCCGCGAGCCCGTGACCACGCGCGCCGATGCCGGTGGATCGGGGATGGGACTGGTGTTTTGCCGGCGGGTGATGGGCTCGCTGGGGGGCACGGTGGACGTTCGATCGATGCCGGGGCAGGGCGCCTCGGTAACGCTGTATTTCCCGCCCGTGGAAGAAACCAGGGCTTAGGAGCATTCATGAGACCCGAAAAAATCCTGTATGTTGACGACGAGGCCATTGCGCTGAAATATTTCGAGCGGCTGGTCGGCCCGCTGGCCCCGGTGCTCACCGCCCTGTCGGTGGAAGAAGGCCGGGCTGTGTTGCGCGAGCATGGCGACGAGATCGCCGTGCTGGTGTGCGACCAGCGCATGCCCGGCGAACGCGGCACCGAGCTGCTGCGGCACGCACGCCAGTACCACCCCAACGTCGTGCGCATGATGACCACGGCCTACTCCGAGCTCGGCGAGGCCATCGATGCGATCAACACCGGCGAGATCTACCGCTACGTCAGCAAACCCTGGGAGCTGGAGAGTCTGCGCGCCGATCTGAAGAACGCGCTGGAGCTGTCAGATCTGCGCGCCGAGCGCAACGAGCTGCTGAGCGACAAATTGCTGGCGCAGCAAAGCCAGTTGCTGGCCCAGCGCATGGCCGCGCTGCTGGTGCTGGGCGCGGCGGTGCATGCCGGTGGTGAACACGAGGCTGCGCTGCACCGCTATGCGCAGACCGCGCTGGCCTGCGGCCCGGTGGAGCCTTCGGTGGACTGGAACCGCTGGGACCATGCCGATCTGCAACAGGCGGAGGCGCGGCGCGGTGTGGAGGTCGCCGGGCATGTGCGCCAATGGTTGCAGACCTTCGGCGTCCGGCGCGATGACGCGCAGACCCTGGCCGCGCTGGCGCAGGCCGTTGGCGCAGAGGTGCAGGGTGACGCCGTTCGGCTGCGTGACGCGGGCTCGTTCACGGCGCTGCTGGGTGCGCCGGTCGGCGCGGCCGCCACTGCTGCGCAGTGTGGCTGGCTGGCGTGGCTGCTCTGGGTGGGTGGCCGCGCTCAGGTGGCCCCGGCTACCGATGGCTGGAGCGTGACGCTCGCCGGAGAAGCCGCCGCCCGGCCAGGTGACTGGCTGGCCGACGCGATGGAGCGCCTGGGCGGCTGCTCCCCCGCTTGAGTCCACTGCCCGGGGTGTTCACCGGGGTCGGTGAACCCGGCGCGGCTGGTCCTCAGGCCAGGGCGATGGTGACGTCGATGTTGCCGCGCGTGGCGTTGGAGTAGGGGCACACCTGGTGCGCGGTGTCCGCCAGATCCTGTGCCACGGCGCGGTCCACGCCGGGCAGGTTCACGGTCAGGCGGGCGGCGATGCCGAAGCCGGCCGGGATGGGGCCGATGTCGACTTCGGCATCGATCGATGCGTCGGCTGGAATGGCCACTTTTTTCATGCCCGCCACGTGCTTGAGCGCACCCATGAAGCAGGCCGAATAGCCGGCAGCGAACAGCTGCTCGGGGTTGGTCGCCGTGCCGGCGCCACCCATGGCCTTGGGCGGGGTGAGCTTGATGTCGAGCAGGCCGTCATCGGTGCGCGCGGTGCCTACGCGGCCGCCGGTGGTGCGGGCGCGGGCGGTGTAGAGCACTTTGTCGAGGGAGGTGGTCATGGTGGTTTCTATGAGGATGGTTGCTTCGTCGAAGCGGGTTAAAAAAGGGGCCTCAGGCGGTGAGGCGGTTGCGCAGGGCCTGCACCTGGTGGGTCAGCGCCAGCGCTTCGGCCACGTCGCACTGCGAGGCCGCCAGCACGCAGCCCGGAATGCGCCGGGCACGCGCCTTGAGCGCGCGCCCGGCAGCGGTGAGGCGGATCAGCACGCGGCGCTCGTCGGCCGCATCGCGCAGCCGCGTCAGCAAGCCCGCGGTTTCCATGCGCTTGAGCAGCGGCGTGAGGGTGCCGGAGTCGAGAGTGAGGCGTTCGCCGAGTTCGGACACCGTCACGCCGTCCTGTTCCCACAGCACCAGCAGGGCCAGGTACTGCGGGTAGGTCAGTCCCAGCTCGTCGAGCAGGGGCTTGTAGAGCTTGGTCATGGCCAGCGAGGCCGAATACAGCGCGAAGCAGAGCTGGTTGTCGAGCCGAAGGGCCTGATCAGACAGGGTGTTGCGGGGGGTGTTGCGTGTGACCATGGGGTGAACTGTAGTTGGCAATTAAATTGTGTGCAATTGAATTGCCAATAGCCATTTATGAAAAATGGTTTTCACGGAGTGCGATGCCTTACCCAGGGCACCGCGGAACCGGCTTTGCCGGGCCGCCAGTGCCGCCCCCTTGAGGGGGTGACGCGCGCAGCCCGGCGCGGGGGGCTCAAGCCATCAGAGGCGGGTTCTGCATCTCTTCGATCTGCTCGACCAGCATGTCCACCTGGCCTTGCCAGTAGTCGCGGCTGCCGAACCAGGGGAAGTTGATCGGGAAGGCCGGGTCTTCCCAGCGGCGCGCGATCCAGGCGCTGTAGTGGATCAGGCGCAGGGTGCGCAGCGGTTCGATCAACACGAGTTCACGCCGGTCAAACGGGCGGAACTGTTCGTAACCGTCGACCAGCGCGCCGAGCTGCTGGGTCTGCTGGCGCCGGTCGCCGCTCAGCAGCATCCAGAGGTCTTGCACGGCCGGGCCGGTGCGCGCGTCGTCGAGGTCCACAAAATGCGGGCCGGCGCCCGGCTGGCCTTCGGGTGTCCAGAGGATGTTGCCGGGGTGGCAGTCGCCGTGCAGGCGGATGCGCCGGATGCCGTCTTCGTCGGCTGGGGCGTTCGCCCGCAGCACCGGGTGGGCCTCGATCAGCGCCAGCGCTTCGCCCAGCGCGGCGGACCAGGCGGTCTGCACCTCGGGCGCGACCATGCGGTGTTCGATCAGCCAGTCGCGTGGCTCGTGGCCGAAGCCGGCCACGTCGAGCGCCGGGCGCTCAACAAAAGGCCGCGCCGCGCCCACGCTGTGGATGCGCGCGAGAAACCGGCCGATCCACTCCAGCACCTCGAAGTCGTCGAGCTCGGGCCGGCGCCCGCCGCGGCGCGGGCTCACGGCAAACGCGAAGCCGCCAAAGTGGTGCAGCGTCTGGCCATTCACCACCAGGGGCGGCACGGCCGGGATCTCGGCCGCCACCAGCTCGGCGGCGAAAGCGTGTTCTTCGGCAATCTGCGCGTCGCTCCAGCGACCCGGCCGGTAGAACTTGGCGACCACCTGCGCATGGCCTTCGAACGGCGATTCGAGGTGGATCTGGTAGACCCGGTTTTCAAAGCTGTTGAGCGCGGCCAGCCGGCCGTCGCCCCACAGGCCGATGTGGCCCAGCGCGTCCTGCACCACGTCGGGGGTGAGGGCGGTGTAGGGGTGTGTGGCAGAGGTCATGAGCGATTGTCGCCGCAGGGGCTGGCCTATCATCGGTGCATGTCGAAAGCCACCCACAAACAACGCGCACAGCCGACGCTGCAGGAGCAGTTGCCCGAACTGCGCGAAGGCCAGTCCGTCGAGCTGCTGAAAGAGCTGCACATCCTCACGCGCGAGGGCAAGCTCAACCAGGACACGCGGCGCAAGCTCAAGCAGGTCTACCACCTGGTGCAGTTCATTGAGCCGCTGCTGGCCTCGGTGCTGAAGGAGCGCGGCGACGTGACACTGGCCGACCACGGGGCAGGCAAGTCCTACCTGGGCTTCATCCTCTACGACCTGTTTTTCAAGGCCAAGCCGGTGGGCTGGGTGTATGGCGTGGAGTCGCGCGCGGAGCTGGTGGAAAAGTCCCGGATACTGGCGGCCCGGCTGGGCTTTGAGCGCATGCGCTTCCTGGCCACGACGGTGCAGCAGGCGCTGACGGACCTGGACCTGCCATCAACTTTTGATGTGGTGACCGCGCTGCACGCCTGCGACACCGCCACCGACGATGCGATCGCCTTCGGTCTGGCCAAGCAGGCGCGCCACATGGTGCTGGTGCCGTGTTGCCAGGCCGAGGTGGCGAGCGTGATGCGCAGCAGCAAGGCGCTGAACCTGTCGCGCACGCCGCTGGCCGAACTCTGGCGCCACCCACTGCACACGCGCGAGTTCGGCAGCCAGATCACCAACGTGCTGCGCTGCCTGCAGCTCGAAGCCCACGGCTACAGCGTGACCGTGACCGAACTGGTGGGCTGGGAACACTCGATGAAAAACGAGCTGATCCTGGCGAGCAAGACCGGGCCCGGCCACCGCAGCCAGCGCGAGCGCGCGGGCGAGCGGCTGCAGCAGGTGCTCGACGAACTGGGCCTGCAGGCGCTCCGGTCACGTTTCGGCGTGGCAGAGCAAACAGCCGCCTGAGCGGCTGGTTTCCCAGGCGGGCGAGGCCTGCTTATTTACCGGCTGGCTTGGCCGCTGCAGGGTTGTTGCCGTTGGCCGTTGCGCTCAGACCCAGGCGCGTGCCGATGGACTGCTCCAGCGTGCGCAGCTTGGTCTCGATGTTGCTGCGGGTGTCGGCCACGAGCCTGACCTGCAGCGCCTGCTGCATTTCACCGCTGAGCTGCAGGTATTTGGCGTACTCAGGCGATTCGAGCAGGGTGACGATCTTGCGCAATTCGTCTTCGGAGAACTTCTGTTCGATCACGGTGCCGACGGTGCTCGGGGCGAGTTGAAGGGCCCGGCCACGCACCAGCGGAACGGCTTCATCGAGGTACTTTTTCGTGTCGGCCTCGATCTCCTTGGCCACCGCTTCCTGCTTGTCCGGCGCAATGCGCGCAGGCAGCGCAGCAGCGGCACGGTCCAGCATCTGGGCTGCGGGCTGTTCGACCATGGCGCGGGACATGGCTTCAATGCCCGGCTGCTGCAGTTTGAGCAGGCGGGTCACCAGCTCCTTTTTGGCCGGGGTGGAAGGTGCGGGCGCCTGAGCGAATGCAGCGGTCGTGGTGAGCAGCAGTGCGAGTGACAGGGCGGTGGTGTTGAGCGATTTTTGGATCATGCGGCATGTTACCCACAAAGCGGCAGCGCGCTGGCGGCCCTTGTAACCAGAATGTGGCATTTGTGAGCCGGTGAAGCCCGGCCTCGAACCCCAGTTGCGCGCCAGGCCGCTCCGGAAAACCGTGGAATGCCCCGCAAGAGGGTGACCCGGGTGTTCAAGCGTTTACGAGGGCTTTACCATCCGGGCTCCCTTTCTGGAGTGACTGCCCATGTTTTCCGATATCGATTTCCTGCTCCAGTCCATGGCCTGGCCGCTGGTGCTGCTGCTGGCCTGGTTCGCGGGTGAGCGCCTGCACGAGGCTGCCGGCGTGCCGCGCGTGAGCAGTTACGTGGCCGTGGGCCTGGTGGCCAGCCTGTTTGATCTGCCGGGTCTCACCAATGCCGTGCCGGGGTTGCCGTTTCTGGCCAACGTGGCCCTCTCGCTGATCCTGTTCGAGCTCGGCTATCGGATCAACCTGCGCTGGTTCCGCCACAACCCCTGGGTGCTGGCGCTGGGTCTGATGGAGTCGGTGGTCACCTTCCTGGCGGTCTACCTGGCCATGGCCTGGTTCAACCTGCCCACCGATACCCGGCTCATCATCGCCGCCTTGTCCATTTCAGCTTCGCCCGCGGGCATCGTGCGCGTGGCCAACGAGCTGCGCAGCGCGGGTCAGGTGACCGAGCGTGTGATGCACCTGTGCGCCATCAACTGCCTGGTGTCGGTGCTGTTGCTCAAGCTGGTGGTCGGCTACTGGCACCTGAGCACCTCGGGCGACCTGGTGATGGCAGCTTTCGGCAGCATCCACGTGCTGGGCACGTCGGTGGCGGTGGGCGCGCTGCTGGGCGTGGTCGGCCCCTGGCTGCTGCGATCGCAGCGCATCCAGGAGCGCGACGTGACGCTGGTTTTCGCGCTCGCGGTGGTGCTGCTCACCACCATGTCGTATGGCCTCAAGCTGTCGCCCTTGCTCGCCGCGCTCACTTTTGGCATCGTCGCGCGCGAGCGCCGCGTGCACCTGACCAACGCGCAGCGCGGCTTCGGCACCGCGGGCGATCTGCTCACGGTGTTTCTCTTCGTCTACATCGCCGCGCTGCTGGACTGGACCGATGTCTGGGGCGGCATGTTGCTGGGTCTGGTGCTCATCGTGGTGCGCACCGCGTCCAAGGTCGGCTGCAGCCTGGCGGCGGCCCGGCTGTCGGGCATCACCGAGCGCAAGGGGCTGCTCACCGGGCTGGCGCTCACGCCCATGTCGGCTTTTGCCATCCTGCTGCTGGAGCAAAGCCGGCTTTACGGCTTCGACCCGGCCCAGCAGGTGCTCGCGGTCATGGCCGGCATGATGCTGGTTCAGGAACTGCTGGGGCCGCTGGTGACGCAGCGCAGCCTGATGGCCGCGCATGAAACCCACGTCACGAAAGAGGGCTGAACGATGCCACTGGAAACCTTCAAATCCTCGCAGTCGCTGACCATGGGTGTGGAGCTGGAACTGCAGCTCGTCAACACCTACGACATGGACCTCTCCAGCAGTGCCAACGACCTGCTGGAACTGCTGCGGCGCAAGCCCTTCCCGGGTGTCGTCACGCCCGAGATGACACAGAGCATGATCGAGATCGCGACCGATATCCAGACCGAGCACGGCCCGTTGCTGGCGCAGTTGCGGGAGATCCGTGACACGCTGGTGCACGCGGGCGACCGACTCAACATCGAGATCGCCGGTGGCGGTACACACCCGTTTCAGCGCTGGTTCGAGCAGCGCATTTTCTCCAAGCCGCGCTTCCAGCAGCTCTCGGGCCTGTACGGCTACCTGGCCAAGCAATTCACGGTGTTTGGCCAGCACGTGCACATCGGCTGCGCGTCGCCCGACGAAGCGCTGTTCCTGCTGCATTCGCTCAACCGCTACGTGCCGCACTTCATCGCGCTGTCGGCCTCGTCGCCGTTCTTCCAGGGGGTGGACACGCTGTTCGATTCGGCGCGGCTGAACTCGGTGTTCGCTTTTCCCCTGAGTGGCCGCGCGCCGTTCACGCTGAGCTGGGACGAGTTCGCCAATGTGTACTTCACCAAGATGGAGAGCACCGGCGTGGTCAAGTCCATGAAGGACTTTTACTGGGACATCCGGCCCAAGCCCGAATACGGCACCATCGAACTGCGTGTGTGCGACACGCCGCTCACGGTGGAGCGCGCCGCCGGTCTGGCCTGCTACCTGCAGGCGCTGTGCCGCCACCTGCTGGAGCGCACCGAGGTGCCGCCCGAAGAAGACGACTACCTCGTCTACACCTACAACCGCTTCCAGGCCTGCCGCTTCGGGCTCGACGGCATGATGGTCAACCCCAAGACGCGCGAGCAGATCAGCATCCGCGAGGACATCCTGGCCACGCTGCGCCACCTGGGGCCGCACGCCGAGGCGCTGAACTCCCAGGCCGCGCTCGACGAGATCGAACGCACGGCGGCGCGCGATGGCAACCACGCCAGTTTCCTGCGCAAGCGGTACGCCGAGAGCGGCAGCGTGCAGAGTGTGGTGCGGGCGAGTGTGGACGCCTTGCGGCGCGGTCCGGGCTGAGCATCATGGACCATGGCAGCGAAGGCTGCCTGGAAGCACGCCGGGCTATTTTGAGAAGCGTTTTCTTGTGAGCGCCAGGGCCAGCCAGAAGGCGGCCACGGTGTAGACCAGCAGCACGGCGGCATGCAGCCAGACGTTTTCGGGCCACTGGTCCATGAACAGGGGGCGCACCAGCTCCACCGCGTTGGTCAGTGGCAGCCAGTCGGAAATGGCGCGCACCACCCCGGGCAATTGCTCCCGCGGAAAGAACACCCCGGAGAGGAACATCATCGGGGTCAGGAACAGCGTGAAGTAGTAGGTGAAGAAGTCGTAGCCCTGGGCCAGGGCGTTGAACACCAGGGCGATGCACGAAAACGTGATGCCCACGCCCAGCAACACCGGCCAGGCCAGCAGCAGCTTCGGCGAATGGCTGATGCCCAGCGCGAGCATCACGGCCATGATGGCCGTGACCGAAAACAGCGCCTTGAAACCGGCCCACAACATTTCCGCCAGCACCACGTCGTCCAGGCTCACCGGCGCGTTCAGGATGCCGTCCCAGGTTTTCTGCACGTGCATGCGCGAAAACGCCGAATACAGCGCCTCGAAGCTGGCCGCGTTCATCGCGCTCATGCAGATGCTGCCGCTGGCGAGGAACAGGATGTAGGGCACGGCCAGGTTGCCCTGCGGCGTGCTGATGGTCACCTGGCCCACCAGCGCGCCCATGCCGTAACCGAACGCCACCAGCCACATCAGCGGCTCGGCGATGTTGCCCACCAGGCTTGGGATGGCGAGCTTTTTCCAGACCAGCAGGTTGCGCAGGAACACAGGCCACCAGCGGCTTGAAAGCCGAGGGGCGACCCAGTGTGAAGGTGAAGGGGTTGTGGCCAAGGTCGTTGTGTTCATGTTCATCCGTCCTCGCGGATCTGCCGGCCGGTGAGTTTCAGAAACAGGTCTTCCAGGTTCGCCGGCCGGTGCAGGGTGCGCAGCTGGTGGTGGGCGCCCAGCGCCGCCAGCAGCGGCAGGGCCTGCGCCGTGTAGAAGAACACGGTCTCGCCGCTCACCTCCACCCGCGCCGCGAGCTGGCGCAGGGCGGCGTGTTCATCCGCCTGGGCCAGCGCCAGCGCGCCGTTGCCGTACACCTCCACCACGTCGGGTTCCAGGTGCTGCGCGATCAGTTCGCGCGGGCGGCCCTCGGCGATCTTGCGGCCATGATCCAGCACCAGCAGGCGCGAGCACAGGCGCTCGGCCTCGTCCATGAAGTGCGTGGTCAGCAGGATGCTCTTGCCCTGCTGCAGCAGCTGCTGCAGGCGCTCCCACATCAGGTGGCGCGCCTGCGGGTCCAGCCCGGTGGTGGGTTCGTCGAGCATCAGCAACTGCGGGTCGTTCACCAGCGCGCGCGCCAGCGACAGGCGCCGCTTCATGCCGCCCGAGAGTTCGCCCGGCTTGGCGTCGGCCTTGTGCGAGAGCGCGGCGAAATCGAGCAACTGCGGGATGCGCGGGCGGATCTGCGCGGCACTCATGCCGAAGTAGCGGCCATAGACCAGCAGGTTTTCGGCGCAACTGAAGTCCGGGTCCAGCGTGTCGATCTGGCTCACCACGCCCAGCAGCGCCTTGATGGCCAGCGCATCGCGCGGCATGTCCAGGCCGAAGGCGGTGATGCGGCCTGCGTCCGGGGCGGTCAGGCCCAGGCACATGCGGATGGTGGTGGTTTTGCCCGCACCGTTGGGGCCGATCACGCCCAGGCATTCGCCCGGGGCGATGGCGAACGACAGGTCGTCCACCACGGTGGCGTCACCATAGCGCTTGGCCAGGTGCTGGCATTCGAAGAGATTGGTGTTCATTGGACTGCCCTCCGTGCTGCGCACTGCGGGGCTGAGCGTCTTCGGAACGGCCGGTCGGCGTTCATGTCAGTGGCGCCCGGCCGCCCGAAGCCATTGACGCGCCCCCTCGGGGGGGCAGCGAGCGATGCGAGCGTGGGGGCATTCATGCAAGGCATTGTGCCCGCCTGTCCGGCCAGCTGCGCGCCTTGAGCGTCCAAGGGTGCCGCCTACAATATTGCCACCTGGCCGACCGGTCCTTTTGCGCGCCCTGAAGTGTCCTTATCCCCTGCCGTTGTCCTGCAATACCTGCTGCCCAAGCGGGCGATCACCGTGTTCGCCGGCTGGTGCGCCGGGTCGCGCGCGACCTGGTGGACGCGCAACGTGATCCCCTGGTTCATCCGGCGTTACGGGGTCAACATGGCCGAGGCCGCCAACCCGGACCCGCGTGCTTACGCCACCTTCAACGAGTTCTTCACCCGGGCGCTCAAGCCCGGTGTGCGGCCGCTGGCCCGCGCGGCCTTTGTCTGTCCGGTGGATGGCGCCATCAGCCAGTACGGTGCCATCGAACACGACCAGATTTTCCAGGCCAAAGGCCACAGCTACAGCACGCAGGCCCTGGTGGGGGGTGATGCCGAACTGGCCGCGCAGTTCAACGACGGCGCCTTCGCCACCATCTACCTCAGCCCCAGGGACTACCACCGCATCCACATGCCCAGCGCGGCGCGCCTGCGCCGCATGATCCACGTGCCCGGCGACCTGTTTTCGGTCAACCCGACCACGGCGCGCGGTGTGCCCGGCCTGTTCGCGCGCAACGAGCGCGTGGTCTGCGTGTTCGACGTGCCGCACGGCGACAGCGGCGAGATGCGCCCGTTCGTGCAGGTGCTGGTGGGCGCCACCATCGTCGGCAGCATGGCCACCGCGTGGCACGGCGTGGTGAACCCGCCGCGACCGGGCCAGGTGCGCGAGTGGCGCTACGACGACAAGGCCTGTCTGCTGGACCGCGGGGAAGAGATGGGCTGCTTCCTGCTCGGCTCCACCGTGGTGCTGCTCTGGCCCAAGGACACCATTGACTTCAACCCGCAATGGCTCGCCGGACAGGGCGTGCGCATGGGCGAGGCCATGGGCAACGCCGTGCTGACCGAACATGACACCCAACCCCAGGCACTGACCTCCTCCCAGGACACCCCATGACCACCCTCGGCACCCCGCTGTCTCCCTCCGCCACCAAGGTGATGCTGCTCGGCTCCGGCGAGCTGGGCAAGGAGGTGCTGATCGCCTTGCAGCGCCTGGGCGTGGAAACCATTGCGGTGGACCGCTACGACAACGCCCCGGGCCAGCAGGTCGCGCACCATGCGCGCACCATCACCATGAGCGACCCGGCGCAACTGAAGACGCTGATCGAAGCCGAGCGCCCGCACCTGGTGGTGCCCGAGATCGAGGCGATTGCCACGCCCATGCTGCAGGAGATCGAAGCGGCAGGCCTGGTGCGCGTGATCCCCACCGCGCGCGCCGCGCGCCTGACCATGGACCGCGAAGGCATCCGCCGGCTCGCGGCCGAAACGCTGGGCCTGCCGACCAGCCCGTACCAGTTCTGCGACTCGCTGGAAGAGCTGCAGGCCGCGATTGACGCGGGCATCGGTTACCCCTGCATCGTCAAGCCGGTGATGAGCAGTTCGGGCAAGGGCCAGAGCAAGATCGACGGCCCGGCCGATGTGAAGACCGCCTGGGACTACGCGATGTCGGGCGGCCGTGTCGGGCCGGGCCGCATCATCGTGGAAGGTTTCATTGCTTTCGATTACGAGATCACGCAGCTCACCGTGCGCGCGTTGGGTGCCAACGGCGACATCGAAACGCATTTCTGCGACCCGATCGGCCACGTGCAGGTGAGTGGCGACTACGTGGAAAGCTGGCAACCGCACCCGATGACGCCGACCGCGCTGGCCGAGTCGCGCCGCATCGCCAAGGCGGTGACGGACGATCTGGGCATGGGCCACGATGGCCAGCCCTCGGGCCTGGGTCTGTTCGGCGTGGAGCTGTTCGTCAAGGGTGACCAGGTCTGGTTCAGCGAAGTGAGCCCGCGCCCGCACGACACCGGCATGGTGACCATGATCACGCAGTGGCAGAACGAGTTCGAGCTGCACGCCCGCGCCATCCTCGGCCTGCCGGTGAGTACCGCGCTCAAGAGCCCGGGCGCCAGCGCCGTGATCTACGGCGGCGTGGAAGCCACCGGCATCGTTTTCGACGGCGTGGACGAGGCCCTGCGTGTACCGAACAGCGAGATCCGCCTGTTCGGCAAACCCGAGAGCTTCGTGAAGCGCCGAATGGGCGTGGCGCTGGTGCACGATGCGGATGTGGAAGTGGCGCGCACGCAGGCGAAACTGGCGGCCAGCAAGGTCAAGCCACGGATCGCCTGAAGGGCTGGTGTTCGCTGGCAATCGGGTTGGGCCGGTGCCGTATCACACCGGGGCATCCCACATGAAACCTGCCGCCAAGTGGCTCTTCACCGCCATCAGCGTGACCTTTGCCGCCTTGGGTGTTCTCGCCATCGTGACCGAGGTTCACACGGGCGCCACGCGACGGCAAGGCATCGTCACCGTGTTCGGTGACGATGCGGTCTGGATCGGTCAGACCTGTCTGCTGCTGGCGGCACTGCCGCTGGCGGTCTGGTTGCCGGCGCGCTGGGTGGGCAAGGCGCTCGTGCTGTGGTGGCTGGCCTTGATGGCCTTGTTGTACGCCTTTGTCTTTCTGCGCTGAAATCCCCAACCCGCGGGCAGAGCGAAGTGTCTGCACCCAGGGCACCGCGGAACCGGCTTTGCCGGGCCGCCAGTGCCGCCCCCTTGAGGGGGTGACGCCGCAGGCGGCGCGGGGGTGGGCCTACTCGTGCCGCAGCGCGTCGATCGGGTTCAGCCGCGCCGCACGCCGCGCCGGGAAGTAGCCGAACAGCACGCCGATCGCCGCTGAAAACACAAAGCTCAGCACGTTCACGCTCAGGTTGAACTGGTAAGGCACGTTCATCAGCGCCGAGAGGCCGAGCGAGGCGCCGGTGGCCAGCACGATGCCGATGAGTCCGCCCAGCGCGGCCAGCACCACGGCCTCGATCAGGAACTGCAGCAGCACCTCGCGCTCCAGCGCGCCAATGGCCAGGCGCAGGCCGATCTCGCGGGTGCGCTCGGTCACGCTCACCAGCATGATGTTCATGATGCCGATGCCGCCCACCAGCAGGCTCACCGCGGCCACCGCGCCGAGCAGCATGGTCATGATCTTGGTGGTGCCCGACAGTGTTTCGGCCAGCTGTTTGGTGTCGAGCACGTTGAAGTTGTCTTCGTCGCTCTCGGCCAGTTTGCGCCGCTCGCGCAGCAACTGGGTGATGGTCGCGGTGATGCGGGTGGCGTCCGCGCCGTCGCTCATGGACACCAGCAGGGTGTTCACCCGGGTGTGGCCGACGATGCGGCGTTGCAGGGTCTTGATCGGCATCAGGACCACATCGTCCTGGTCGTTGCCGAAGGCGCCTTGTCCTTTGGATTGCAGGGTGCCGATGACCTCGCAGCTCATGGCCTTGACGCGCAGTTGCGCGCCCACCGCGCTGGTGCTGCCGAAGAGCTCGCGCTGCACCGTCTGACCGATCAGGCAGACGGCGCCGCCCGCGCGCAGCTCGTCGCTGCTGAATTCGCGGCCGTCGGCCAGCTTCCAGTTGCCGGTGGTGAGCCAGTCGTTGGTGCTGCCGATCACGCTGCTGCTCCAGTTGCGGCCGTTGGCCACGAGCACCGCGCCGGTGCGCGCTTCGGCTGCGACCGCGGCGATGCCACCGATCTGCGCTGCAATGGCTTCGCCATCGCTCTCCTTGAAGGCGGGCGCGCTGGCGCCGCTGCCGCCCGGGCCCATGCGCTGGCCGGGACGCACCTGCAGCAGGTTGGTGCCCAGACCCGAAATCTGGTTCTGCACCGCGGCCGTGGCGCCGTTGCCGACCGTGACCATGGTGATCACCGCGCTCACGCCGATGACGATGCCGAGGATGGTGAGGAAGGAGCGCAGCAGGTTGCGCCGGATGGAGCGCAGCGCGAGCAGCAGGGTGTTAAGCCACATGGGGAGCCTCCTTGCCGGCGATGCCCGAGACTTCTGCGTCGCTCACGGTCTCGTGCGTCACGCCCGCCTGCAGCGCCACCGGGTGCGGGTTGCGCTCATCGCTCTCGACCACGCCGTCCACGAAACGCACGATGCGCTTGGCGTACGCGGCCATGTCGGGTTCGTGCGTGACCATGAGCACGGTGATGCCCTGCTCGGCGTTCAGGCGCCAGAGCAGCTCCATGATTTCCTGGCTGCGGTGCGTGTCGAGGTTGCCGGTGGGCTCGTCGGCCAGCAGCACCTGCGGCTCGGTGACGATGGCGCGCGCGATGGCCACGCGCTGTTGTTGCCCGCCCGAGAGTTCACCCGGCGTGTGGTGTTCCCAGCCCTTGAGGCCCACCCTTTCCAGCGCGCGCTGGGCCAGGCTGTGCCGCGAAGCCGCGGGCTCGCCGCGGTAGATCAGGGGCAGCTCCACGTTTTCCTGCGCCGAGGTGCGCGCCAGCAGGTGAAAGCCCTGGAACACGAAGCCGAAGTAGCGCCGCCGCAGGCGCGCGCGCTCGTCCCGCGCAAGCGCTTCCACGTGAACGCCGCGGAACAGGTAGGCCCCGGTGGTGGGCACGTCCAGGCAGCCCAGCGTGTTCATGGCGGTGGACTTGCCGGAGCCGCTGGGACCCATGATGGCGACAAAGTCACCCTGCTGTATGTCCAGGTCCACACCTTTCAGGGCCTGAAAGGCGGTGTTGCCTTCGCCGTAGGTCTTGGTGATGCCGCGCAGGCGGATCAGGGGCGTCTCGCTCATGGAATCCGGCGCCGGGCCGCCCCAAGCCGGATCAGCCCCCCCGGGGGGCAACGACCCGCGCTGCGGTGGAGTGTGGGGGCTCATGGAATCCGGCGCCGGGCCGCCCCAAGCCGGATCAGCCCCCCCGGGGGGCAACGACCCGCTCAGCGGTGGAGTTTGGGGGCTCATGATCCTGTTCCGGCAGCGCGTTGTTCGGTGATCACGGCCAGGCCTTCGCTCAGGGTTTCGCCGCTGACTTCGGTGTTGCGGCCGTCGCTGATGCCGGTCTTGACCGACATGGCCACCGGCTGGCCGTCCTGCAGCACCCAGATCTGGCGCGGGCCCCCGCCACGGCGGTCGGTGCCGGCGGTCTTGGTGCCCGAGCGCGGCGGGCGCGGCATCAGCTTGGACAGGATGCTGGAGTTGGCGGAAGTGGCGCCGTTGCCGCTGGCGGGCGAGAAGCGCAGCGCGGTGTTGGGCACCAGCAGCACGCCCTTCGCTTCCTGGGCCACGATGGTGGCGGCGGCCGTCATGCCCGGGCGCAGGCTGAGGTCGCTGTTGTCCACGTTGAGCGTGGTGGTGTAGGTGACCACGTTGTCGGTCTTGGTGGAGCCAAAGGCCACGCGGTTGATGGTGGCCGGGTAGCGGCGCGCCGGGAAGGCGCTCACGGTGAAGGTGGCTTTCTGGTCCACCTTGACCGCGCCCACATCGGCCTCGTCCACCGCCACATCGAGCTTGAGCTGCGCGAGGTCTTCTGCCACGGAGAACAGCGTCACGGCCTGCAGCGAGGCGGCCACGGCGTTGCCCGGGTCCACCGAGCGGCTGAGCACCACGCCGTTGATGGGCGAGCGGATCGAGGCCTTGGACAGGTTGGTTTCGGTGGTGGCGAGGGCGGCGCGCGATTCGGTGACCGAAGCCCGTGCAGCGGCCTCGCTGGCCACGGCGCGCTCCACGGCGGCCCTTGCGCTGTCAAGCTCGGTGGCCGAGGGCACCTTGCCGCCCGACAGGCGCGCCACCTCTTCAAAACGCGCCAGTGTGGCGCGCGATTCCTTCACCGTGGCGCTGGCCTGGGCCAGTTGCGCCTGGGCCGAGGCCAGACCGGCGCGCGACTGCGTCACCTGGTCCACCAGCTTGGCGGTGTCCAGCTCCACCAGCACCTGGCCGGCCCTGATGTGGTCGTTCACGTCCACGTGCACCCGCTTGACGGTGCCCGAGAGCTCGCTGCCAATGTTGACCGAGCGTGTGGGCTGCAGCGTGCCGTTGGCCAGCACGGTGAGCGTGATGTCGCCCTTTTTCAGAGGCTCGGTCACGTAGACCGGCGCGGCCTTGCTCTGCTGCTGCGCCTGCCAGTAGGTGATGCCGCCAGCCACGACGATGAGCGCTGCGATGCCCAGCCACAGCGAGCTGCGCTGCCACCAGCGTGGCGGGTGGTCACTGCCCAGAAGGTTTTGCAGGTCGGCGGAGGGGGTGTCTTTTTGGGAGGTCATGGCGGTTCGGGTTCTGTGATCGGGTTTCAGCGGGCGGAGGCTTCGACCGGCTGTGCGTCGGGCGTCCAGCCGCCACCGAGGGCCTTGTACAGGCGCACGTGGTCGGCGCTCAGCGTGGCCTGGATGCTGGCCACGCTGTCCTGTGTCGAGAGCAGGGTGCGCTGGGTGTCGAGCACGGTGCGGAAATCGATCAGGCCGCTTTCGTAGCGCTGGCGCGCCAGCAACTCGGCGTTGGCCGCAGCCGCGGAGGCGGCCTGCAGTCGGGCCAGGCGTTCGCGATTGCCCTGCAGCGCCACCAGCGCGTCTTCCACATCCTTCACGGCGGTGATCACCGTGCCCTGGTAGGCCACACGCGCCTGCTCCAGCGCGGCTTCCTGCGAGCGCACCCGGGCGCGCGCGGCGCCGCCGTCGAACAGCGGCACCGACACACCGGCCAGCAGCGAACGCGCCACCGATGCGCCGCTGGTGAGCGTGCCCAGCGTGAGGGCGCTCAGACCCAGCGAGCCGCTGAGGCGAAAGCTCGGGTAACGCGCTGCGTCGGCCACGGCCACACGGGCCAGCGCGGCGTTGATGCGGTGTTCGGCGGTGCGCACGTCGGGGCGCTGGCGCAGGGTCTCGGCCGGAAAGGCCAGCGCCAGGTCGCCCGCGCCCTGCGGGATGGCGGCGGCCGTGCCCAGCGCGCCTTGCAGCGCGGCGGGCAGCGTGCCCGGTGCCTGCCCGGTCAGCACGGCGAGGCCGCTCATGGCCTGGGCGATACCGGTCTGCAGCGAGGGGATCTGGGCCGCGGTCTGTTCGCTCGATGCAGTTGCCTGTTCGAGGTCCAGCGAGGAAGCCAGGCCGGCCTGGGTGCGCCAGCGCGTGATCTGCAGGGTTTCAGTCTGTGCGGCGAGGTTGCTGCGCGCAATGGCCAGCCGCGTCTGCAGGCCGCGCAGTTCGATGTAGGTGGCGGCGACCTCGGCCGCCAGCGACACCTGCACGTCGGCCAGGCTGGTTTCGGACGCGCGGGCGTCGGCTTCGCTGGCGTTCAGTGCGCTGCGGTTGCCACCAAAAATATCCGGCTCCCAGCTGGCGTCGAAGCCGGCCTGGAAGCGGTTGCCGGCATCCGCGCTGCCCGACTGGCTGCGCTGCGCCGAACCCGAAGCGTCCAGCGTGGGGCCGAGACCGGCCTGCTGCACGTCGCGCTGCGCGCGCGCCTGCAGCAGCGCGGCCTGTGCGCTTTTCACGCTGGTGTTGGCCTGCAGCGCCTGTGTGACCAGCGTGGTGAGGGTGGGGTCGTTGAAGCGTTTCCACCAGTTGGCCAGCACCGTGGCCGAGGTTGCGGCGGCGGGACCGGCCGTGGCCGTGGACCAAGTCGCGGGCAGCGGTGTGTCGGGTGAACCACCGTCCACGGGCGCCAGGCTGGCACAGGCGGACAGCAGGACGACACTGGCCAGGGCGACGAGGGTGACAGGTCGGCGGACCGGTCGGGCTTGGGAGGGGGGGAGCAGGTTCATGGTGTTCGTTCAGCATACCGGCTACGCCGTTGCCCCATTGTGCGCAAGCGAACATGACCGACTGTGACCGGACTGTGAAGTTCCGGTAAAGCCGGTTCGTACTTTGGTGGTATCCGACCGTCAGCGGTGTTTTGAGGAGTCGTTCCCCGCCGTCAACGGGTCGAGCCGGCACAGGCCGGTCCAGCCGCACCGGGCTCCGGTCCGTCGGTCGTCGCAGCATCGGGTGTGGTTGCCACGTGCAGCGTCTGCGTGGGAAAGGCGATGGCGGCGCCATGCCGGGCCACGATGCGGCCAAATTCGAGCAGCAGTTCCTGCTTGAGCACCTGGAAGTCCACCCAGGCGCGGGTCAGGGTGAAGGCGTAGACCAGGATGTCGAGAGAACTGGCGCCGAAGCGGGTGAAGTTCACGATCAGGGTCTGGCTGGTGTCGATGCCGGGGTGGTTCTGCAGCAGGGCCTTGATGTCGGCGACCACGGCTTGCACCTGGTCGAAGTCGTCGTAGCGCAGACCCAGGGTTTCTTTCAGGCGCCGGTGGCTCATGCGCGAGGGGTTTTCGACCACGATGTTGGTGAACACCGAGTTGGGCACGTAGATCGGGTTTTTGTTGAAGGCGCGGATGCGGGTGTGGCGCCAGCTGATGTATTCCACCGTGCCTTCGATGCTCTTGTCGGGCGAACGGATCCAGTCGCCGACGCTGAAAGGGCGGTCAAGGTAGATGGTGAGGCCGCCAAAGAAGTTGGCCAGCAGGTCCCTGGCGGCCAGACCGACCGCGATGCCGCCGACGCCGCCGAGCGCGAGCAGGCCGCCGATCTGGAAGCCCAGGGTGTGGGCCACGGTGATGGCGGTGACCACGACCACCAGCAGGCGCAGCAGCTTGTTCAGGGCGAGCGCGGTGGTGAGGTCGAAGGCCTCGCCGCTCTCGGTGCGGCGCCGGATGCTGGTCTGGGTCACGAGCCCGATGAGTTTCCACAGGAACCAGGCCACGCTGGCCACGAGGCCGACGTCGCGCCATTGCAGTGCGCCTGCCAGCAGGGCGGGCTCGGGCCAGTGCGCATTCAGCGCACGCGCCACCCAGCCCAGGCCGACGAGCCAGATCAGCAGTTGGGTGGGCCTGCGTGCCGCGGCCAGCACGGCCTCGTCCCAGGGGTTGGCCGAGCGCAGCGCCCAGCGATGGGCCTGCAGGAACGCCATGCGCGCGGCCTGCCCGACCAGCAGGGTGAGCAGGACGATCGCCAGCACGGAGGCCAGCCAGAGTTCAGCGCCCGTGTATTGTTGAAGGCTCTCGGTGAGTCGGTTCATGGGCGCTGGTCACTGGAACGCGACTTCGGCAAAGCTGCGCAGCTTGCGGCTGTGCAGCTGGTCCGGTCCGCCTGCGCGCAGGCGGTCGATGGCGCGGATGCCGATGCGCAGGTGCTGGTCCACGCGTTCTCGGTAGAAGTGGTTGGCCATGCCGGGCAGCTTGATCTCGCCGTGCAGCGGCTTGTCGCTCACGCACAGCAGGGTGCCGTAGGGCACGCGGAAACGGAAACCGTTGGCGGCGATGGTGGCGGACTCCATGTCCAGCGCGACGGCGCGCGATTGCGAGAAGCGGCGCTGGGGCTTGTTGTCGGGCAGCAGTTCCCAGTTGCGGTTGTCGGTGCTGGCCACGGTGCCGGTGCGCATGATGCGCTTGACTTCGGCCGGCGGCACGCCGGTCACGTCGGCCACGGCGGCTTCGAGCGCGAGCTGGATCTCGGCCAGTGCGGGGATCGGCACCCACAGCGGCAGTTCTTCGTCCAGCACATGGTCTTCGCGCACGTAGGCGTGGGCCAGGACGTAGTCGCCGAGCTGCTGGGAACTGCGCAGGCCGGCGCAGTGGCCGATCATGAGCCAGGCGTGCGGGCGCAGCACGGCGATGTGGTCGGTGATGGTCTTGGCGTTGGCCGGACCGACGCCGATGTTGACCATGGTGATGCCGCTGCGGTCGGCGCGCATCAGGTGGTAGCCCGGCATCTGCGGCAGGCGCGGCGGGGTCGCACCCAGTTCGTCGCTGGCTTCGGCTGGCAGGCCCGCGCGGCGCATCACCACGTTGCCCGGCTCCACGAAGGCGATGTATTCGCTGGCGGGATTGGCCATCTCGGCGTGGCCCAGGCGGATGAATTCGTCGATGTAGAACTGGTAGTTGGTGAACAGCACGAAGTTCTGGAACCACTCGGGCGCGGTGCCGGTGTAGTGGCGCAGGCGCTGCAGCGAGTAGTCGACCCGTGGCGCGGTGAACAGGGCCAGCGGCTGCGCTTCGCCCGGGCGTGGCTCGTGCGTGCCGTTGGCAATGCCGTCGTCCATGGCCGCCAGGTCGGGCAGGTCGAACACGTCGCGCATGAGGGCGCGGCGCTCGGCGCTCAGGCTGCCCTCCACATGGTCGTGTTCGGCGAACGAGAAGTGGATGGGGATGGGGTGCGTGCTGGTGCCCACCTCCAGTTCGCCGCCGTGGTTGATCAGCAGCAGGCTGAACTGATCCAGCAGGTAGTCGGCGTAGAGGTCGGGTCGCGTGATCGTGGTCTCGAACCGGCCGGGGCCGGCCACGAAGCCGTAGCTCAGGCGGCCGGTACCCTGGTGCGACACGCTGTGGGTGTGCAGGCGCACGAAGGGGTAGCAGGCGCGCATGCGGGTGTCCTTGGCATCGGCGCCGGCCACGAAGTCGCGCATGGCCGCGCGCAGGAAGTCGATGTTCTGCTGGTAGATGCGCTGAACCTGGGCCAGGGCGGCGGCCGGGTTGCGGTAGAAAACGGGGGCGGTAAAGTCGGGTGTCTTGTACATGCCGCTATTGTGGCGCCGCCCCGTGACACCTTGTCCCCACCCGGAATACCCATGCTGGATGCCGCCGCCCCGGTGCTGCTGAGCCCGTCGGTCGACATGGCCGGGGCCGCGGCGGTGCTGGCGGCCGCACTGGGCTGCGGCTTGCTGGTGGGCATCGAACGCGAGCGGCGCAAGGGCGTCGGTCCGGGGCGTGCGTTCGCCGGTTTGCGCACCTTTGCGCTGACCAGCGTGGTGGGGGCCGCTGCAGCGCTCACGCAACTGACGGGCCTGGTGGTGACCGGCGCGGTCCTAGTGGCGGCGCTGGCCCTGGTCGCTTACTGGCGCGACCGCTCCGAAGATCCGGGCGCCACCACCGAAATCGCCTTGTTGCTGACCTACCTGATCGGCGTCATCTGTGCGCAGAGCCTGCCGCTGGCCGCCGCGCTCGCCGTCGGCCTGACCGGTGTGCTGGCCGCGCGGGAACGGCTGCACCGTTTTGCCCGCCAGTGGCTGACCGAGGGCGAGGTGCGCGACGGCATCGTGCTGGCGGCGCTGGTGCTGATGGCGCTGCCGCTGGTGCCGAACCGGCCGCTCTGGGGCCCGGTGCTCAACCCCCATGTCATCGTGCAGCTGCTGGCTTTGCTGCTGGCGGTGCAGTCGCTGGCGCACCTGTGCCGCCGCCTGCTGCAGGCGCGCCACGCGGTGGCGTTCTCGGCGCTGGCCTCGGGCTTCGTGTCGAGCACCGCCACCATCGCCACACTGGGGCTGGCCGTGCGCGAGGGCCGTTCGGACGCGCGCTTGATGGCGGGCGGCGGCCTCTTGTCCTGCGTGTCCACCCAGCTGCAGGTGCTGCTGGTGGCCGCTGCCGTGCAACCGGCCTGGCTGCCGGTCCTGTGGCTCCCGGCGCTGGCCGCCGGCCTGCTGGCCCTGGCCTGGGGCTGGTGGATGGTGCGCGGAGCGCCGGAGGAAGCCGCCGGGACCGCGACGGTGCCGGACGAAGACCGGATGTTCAGCCTCTGGGGTGCCGCGGGCGTGGCCGCTTTGCTCAGTGCCGTTCAGGTGGTGGTGTATGCGCTGACGCTGTGGCTGGGGTCATCGGGCCTGCTGCTGGGCTCGGCCCTGGCGGCGCTGGCCGACCTGCACGCCTCGCTGGCGGCGGTCTTTGCGTCGGGAACACCCGCGGCGGGTGGGGCCGCGACCTGGGCGGTGATGCTGGCGATTCTGGTGCACGCCGGCAGCAAGAGTGCAACCGCCGGGCTCGTGGGGGGCTGGCGCTACCTGGCCTGGCTGGCACCGGGCCTGTGGCTGCACATGGCGCTTAGCGTCGCGGGCATCTACTGGATGGCGCGCGTCTAGAACGGGCTGGCGACCTCGGAGAGATCGCATTCAGGTTCTCAGGTCCGGGTCGGATCGCGCATCGTCACGAACTCCTCCGCCGCCGTGGGATGGATGCCGATGGTGCTGTCGAAAATGGCCTTGGTGGCGCCGGCCTTCATGGCCACGGCGAAGCCCTGCACGATCTCGCCGGCTTCGGCGCCGACCATGTGCAGGCCCACCACGCGGTCGCTCGCGGTGTCCACGATGAGCTTCATGAGCGTGCGTTCGCTGCTGCCCGAAAGCGTGTGCTTGAGCGCCTTGAACTCGCTGCGGAAGACGGCGATCTGGCCGAACTTCTCGCGCGCCTGCGCTTCGCTGTAGCCCACGGTGCCGATGTTGGGGTGGGTGAAGACGGCGGTGGGGATGAACTCGTAACTCATCTCGCGCGCTGGCTTGCCCGCTGCAGCGCCGAAGAGCTGGTCGACCACCACCATGGCCTCGCCCAGCGCCACCGGCGTGAGCTGCACGCGGTTGGTGACGTCGCCCACGGCGTAAATGCCGGGCACGTTGGTCTGGTAGGTGTCGCTCACGATCACCTCGCCCTGTGCGCCCTGGGCCACGCCCACGGTGTCCAGGCCCAGACCCTGCACATTGGGCTTGCGCCCGGTGGCGTAGAGCACGGCGTCGGCCAGCACGACGCTGCCACCTTCCAGCTCGACACGCAGGCCTTCGCCGGTTTTCCGGATGTCCACCACGTCGGCGTTCAGCCGCAGGTCCACACCGGACTTGACCATCTCGGCAGCGACGAAGTGGCGCACCTCGTCGTCAAAGCCGCGCAGCACCTGTTCACCCCGGTACAACTGCGTGACCTTCGAACCCAGGCCATTGAAGATGGAGGCGAATTCGCAGGCGATGTAGCCGCCACCCACCACCACCAGGCGCTTCGGAAACGGCTCCAGATCGAAGATCTCGTTGGACGTGATGACGTGTTCGCGACCCGCGAAGTGCGGCACATGGGGCGTGCCGCCGGTGGCGATGAGAACGTTTTTGGCGGTGAAATTCTGGTGACCGGGGCTGCCGTCGGCGTTGAGCGTGGCCAGGCCGACGCTGTGTTCACCCTGCAGGCGGGCGAAACCGTCGAACACGGTCACGCCAGAACCGCGCAGCAGGTTGCCATAGACCCCGTTCAGGCGGCTGATCTCGGTGGCGCGGTTGGCTTTGAGCCTGCCCCAGTTGAGGATGGGCATGTCACCTTCCCACCCGTAGCCTTGCGCTTCGTGGGCGGCGTCAGCGTAGTGCGCGGCGTAGCTGTAGAGCTTCTTGGGGATGCAGCCCACGTTGACGCAGGTGCCGCCCAGGCCGTCTTGCCCCAGGGTTTCGGCCAGCGCCACGCGCGCCCCGCGCTGGGCGGCCATGCGGGCGGCGCGCACGCCACCGCTGCCGCCGCCAATGACGAATAGATCGAAGTCGTAAGTGCTCATGCTCGTCCGTTCGGCCAACGGGGTCGTGGCCCATGCTGTGGAGCGGGGCAGTTTACGCGCAGCCCGCCCGGCGTGCAGTTCCGGGGACGTTCTGCCCCGTCATGGGTGCGGCTCAGGTCCGCGAACGGACCTCATTGTGTTTGAGGGCGCGGCGCTTGGCCATTTCGCGACCCATGCCGGCGGTGTCGAGGGCGGCAAGCCGCTTTTTCGCTTCCGGGTAGGCGATGGACTCCTCCAGCAGGATGTGGTCCAGGTAGAGCGCTTCAAAAACTTCCAGCGCGTGGCGCAGCTCCGCTGTGTCGAACCAGAGGTTGCCGCCGGTGGCGGCCTCCAGCGAGGGGGCGATCTGGATCCAGTTTTCTTCCAGCCAGCCGTGGTCCTGGATCAGGTGTTCGGTGGCCTGCACGATCTCGGCGTCCTGGCTGACCAGCAAGGCCGGGAAGATGTGTTTTTCTTCGTCCAGGTGGTGCTGGCGCGCTTCGCCATTGAAATAGTCGAGCACGCGGCGCGCCCGGGCCCGGTTGGCCTGGTTCAGACCTTCATTTTCGATGGCGTCCACCAGCGCATGCAGCAGCTTGATCTGGCTCTGGATTTCCTGATGGGTGTTGTCGAGGAACTCGAAAACGGCGATGGAGACGGGCGCTGCACTCATGAGGAACTCCTGTTCACTGGGTTGGGTTCATTATGAAAATGCTGCGCTGCGGCAAGTTGATCTTGCGCAAACAAGAAGCCCGCTGAAGCGGGCTTCCGATGAACTGTGACAAGCGGCGCGTTTCCGGCGCACGTGTCTGGTGCAGGAGCCGAGGAAACGGGTCATCTTGCCGGCGCGTGTGTCCCAATCCAGGATGCCGCGGAACGGGCTTTGCCCGGCCGCAGGGCATCGCCCCCTGGGGGGTGACGCCGCAGGCGGCGCGGGGGGTGTCAGTACGTGTAAACGCCCCTGCCCGTTTTCCGGCCCAGCCAGCCGGCAGCGACCATCTCTTTCAGCAGCGGCGCCGGGCGGTACTTGCTGTCGTTGTATTCGGCCATGTAGACGTTCATCACGGCCAGGCACACGTCAAGTCCGATCATGTCGGCCAGCGCCAGCGGGCCGATGGGCTGGTTGGTGCCCAGCTTCATGCCGGCGTCGATGTCTTCCGGCGTCGCCAGGCCTTCGGCGAGCACGAAGAAGGCTTCGTTGATCATGGGCACCAGGATGCGGTTGACCACGAAGCCGGGCGCGTTTTTCACCGTGATCGGTGTCTTGCCCAGGGCTTCGGCCATGGCCTTGACCGCGTCGTGCGTGGCGTCGCTGGTCTGCAGGCCGCGGATGATCTCCACCAGCGCCATCATGGGCACGGGGTTGAAAAAGTGCATGCCAATGAAGCGGTCGGGGCGCTGCGTGGCGGCGGCCAGCTTGGTGATGCTGATGGAGCTGGTGTTGGTGGCCACGATCACCCCGGGTGCCAGCAGGCCGTCGAGCTGCTGCAGGATCCTGACCTTGAGGCCTTCGTTTTCGGTGGCGGCTTCGATCACCAGCTGTGCGCCCTTGAGGTCGTCGTAGTTCGTGCTGCCCTGGATCAGGCCGAGCGCCCTGGCTTTGTCGTCGGCGCTGATCTTTTCCTTCTTGATCAGGCGGTCGAGGCTGCCCGCGATGGTGGCCAGGCCCTTGTCGACCGCGGTCTGCGCGATGTCGACCATCACCACGCGGATGCCGCTGGTGGCGCAGGCCTGGGCGATCCCGTTGCCCATGGTGCCCGAGCCGATGATGCCCACGGTTTGAATGCTGCTCATAGGGGAAATGCTCCTGAAAAAAGACAAAGAATCATTGTCGGGGACATGCACCGGCCGCGACCTCGACCGCGTCGCGCAGGCGTCGGGACTAGGCTGGCACGCCTAGCGGTGCTGCCAGCGCTGTGCTAACTTGCCTGCGGATTGTCGCGCACCGCTTTGCGTGGCGATGACCTCCACACCCATGTGACCGGCAGGGGCTTCACAAGCGATCCCCGTGCCAGACAACGGAGACCTTATGTTCGACTACATCGTCGTCGGCGGCGGTTCGGCGGGCTGCGTGCTCGCCGGGCGCCTGAGCGAAGACCCGGCCGTGCGCGTGGCCCTGCTGGAGGCGGGCCCACCCGACCGCAGTGTGCTGATCCATTGCCCGGCGGGTCTGGCCGTGATGGCCAAGTACCAGCTCAACGGCTGGGGCTATGCCACGGTGCCGCAGTCCGGGCTCCATGGCCGGCGCGGGTATCAGCCACGTGGCAAGGTGCTCGGGGGCTCCAGTTCGATCAACGCCATGATCTACACCCGGGGCCACCCACAGGACTACGACGGCTGGGCCGCGCAGGGCAATCCGGGCTGGTCGTTTGCCGATGTGTTGCCCTATTTCAAGCGCGCCGAGCACAATCAGCGCGGGGCCGACGCCCTGCACGGCCAGGGCGGGCCGCTGAACGTGATGGACCTGCGGTCGCCGAATCCCTTTCTGCCGTCGTTCATCGAAGCCGGCCAGCAGGCGGGTTACCGGCTGAACACCGATTTCAATGGCCCCGAACAGGAGGGCATCGGCAGCTACCAGGTCACGCACAAGAATGGCGAACGTTTCAGCGCCGCCAAGGCCTACCTCACGCCCCACCTGGGACGCTCCAACCTGAAGGTGATCACGAACGCGCTGACCACGCGGGTGCTCACCGAAACCGTGAATGGCCAGCCGCGTGCCGTGGGTGTGGAATACCGACCGGACGGCGGGCGCGGCCCGCTGCAGACGCTGACGCTCCATCCGGGCGGCGAGGTGGTGCTGAGCGCGGGCGCGTTCGGATCACCGCAGCTGCTGATGCTCTCCGGCATCGGCCCGGCAGCGCAGCTGGCTGGACACGGCATCGGCGTGGTGCACGACCTGCCCGGCGTGGGCGAGAACCTGCACGACCACCCGGATGTGGTGATGGTGGTGAACGCGCCAAAACTGACCGATCTGTTCGGCCTGTCCCTGGCCGGTGTGGCGCGGATGGTCCGGGGCCTGTTCGAATGGCGGCGCAGCCGCAGCGGTCCGCTCACCACCAACTTTGCCGAGGCGGGTGGCTTCATCAAGAGCGCCCCGGAGGAGTCGATTCCCGATCTGCAACTGCACTTCGTGGTGGGCAAGCTGGTGGACCATGGCCGCAAGACGGTGCTGGGTCACGGCTATTCGTGCCACGTGTGCCTGCTGCGCCCGAAGAGCCGGGGCACGCTGCGCCTGGCCAGTGCCGATCCGCAGGTGATGCCGCTGATCGACCCGGCCTTCCTGCAGGACCCGGACGACGCGGCCCGGCTGGTGCGGGGTTTCAAGGTGATGCGCGAGCTGATGCAGCAGCCGGCGCTGGCCCGCCACGGTGGGGTGGAGTCCAAAGCCTCGGCGCATGCCCGGAGCGATGCGCAGATCGAGCAGTTCGTGCGGTTCCATGCCGACACGATCTACCACCCGGTGGGCACCTGCCGCATGGGGCCGGACGCGATGGCGGTGGTGGACGCCCGCCTGCGGGTGCACGGCGTGGCGGGGTTGCGCGTGGTGGACGCGTCGGTCATGCCGAGCGTGGTGGGCGGCAACACCAATGCCCCGGTGATCATGATGGCCGAGAAGGCCGTCGATATGATTCGGGAGGACCACTCTTCCGAAAGCGCCACTCCATGATTCTTGAACACGCCGACATCCGCACCGACCCCGCCCGCACTGCCGAATTTGAAGAAGCCATCCTGCGCGGTGCCAGCTCCGTCATCGCCCAGGCCAGAGGCTTCAAAGGCTTCAAGGTCAACCGCAGCATTGAAAGCCCGGGCCGCTACATCCTGATGATCTACTGGGACACACTGGAAGACCACACCGTGGGTTTCCGTCAGTCACCCGCATTCGCTGAGTGGCGCAGCATCGTCGGCCCGTTCTTCCTGCAACCACCGGTTGTCGAACACCTCGAACTCGTGGGCATGAGTTGACCTCAACCCGGTAGCCGGCGCGCGCGCCTCAAGGCCAGGATGCGGTGGAACCGGCTTTGCCGGGCCACTCGCATCGCCCCCTGGGGGGTGACGCCGCAGGCGGCGCGGGGGGAGCCTCCTCCTGCGGCGCGGGGGGGGGTCATTTTTTCCGCATCAGCGTCGACTTGCCGAACAGGCTCTCGATCAGGTCCACGGCCAGCTCGGCGGTGCGGTTGCGCACGTCGAGGGCGGGGTTGAGTTCCATCACGTCCATCGAGGCCAGGCGCCCGGTGTCGGCGATCATTTCCATGCAGAGCTGGGCTTCGCGGTAGGTCGGGCCGCCGGGCACGGTGGTGCCCACGCCGGGCGCGATCTCGGGGTCGAGAAAATCGACGTCGAAGCTCACGTGCAGGTGGGTGTTCTCGTCCATGCCCATGAGCGCCTGCTCCATGGTGTGGCGCATGCCCATCTCGTCGATGTAGCGCATGTCGAACACCTCCAGCCCGGCTTCGTGCACGAAGCGCTTCTCACCGGCGTCCACGCTGCGGATGCCGATCTGGCGCACCACGTCGGCGGCGATGGCCGGTGTCTGCCCGCCGATGCCGGTGAGTTCGGCGGGGCCGTGGCCGCACAGCACCGCCACCGGCATGCCGTGGATGTTGCCGCTGGGTGTGAGTTCGGCGGTGTTGAAATCGGCGTGGGCATCGAGCCAGAGCACGCGCAGCTTCTTTCCCATTTCACGGCAGTGGCGCGCCACCGCGCTGATGGAGCCGATGCCCAGGCAGTGGTCGCCACCGAGCACGATGGGCAGGTGGCCCCGGGTGAGTTCGGCATGCACCGCCTCGTGCAGGGTCAGGTTCCAGGCCACCACTGCCGCCAGGTGCCGGTAGCCGTCGGCCGGGGGCAGCCAGGGGTTGGCCGGACCGGCGAGGTTGCCGCGGTCCGTGACCCGCAGGCCATGGTTTTCGAGCATGGCCGCAAGGCCTGCCACGCGCAGGGCCTCCGGTCCCATGGAGGCGCCGCGGGCGCCCGCGCCGATGTCGGTGGGTACACCGATGAGGCTGATGTCGAGTTGCATGGCGCGATTGTGCGGCAAGTGCTGCGGATGCGCACCCCGCTCATGGGGTCGCCCATGGGCCGTCAGTGCATGCACTCAGCCCCGCGGGAGTTCGATGTGGAACGTGGTGCCCTGACCCGGCGTGCTGTTGGCCCAGATGCGCCCCGTCATGCGTTCGATCGCCTTGTGGGCCATGGCCAGACCGATACCCGTGCCCGGAATCTGGTCCTGCCGGTGCAGTCGCTGGAACATGCCGAAGACGCGATCGTGGTGCTTCATGTCAAAGCCCATGCCGCGGTCGGCCACCTGCAGGTGGACAACGCCATCCTGCCCGTGGGCTTCGATGCGGATTTCCGGCGCCCTTTCGGTGGGCGTGAACTTCAGCGCGTTGTCCAACAGATTGCGCAGGACCATGGCCAGCCCCCTGGGGTCGGCCATGACCTGCAGGTGATCGGGCACGTCGACCTGCAACTGGCCCTGGCGCTCCTTCAGGTTGTCCTGGAAGGGAAGGCACACCTCTTGCACAGCCTTCGCCAGCGCCACGGGCTTGACCTGTTCGGTCATCTGTTCCAGTCGGGCATAGGCCAGCAGGTCGCTGATGAGCTGCGACATGTGCAGGGTGGCGCGCTGGATGCGTTGCAGGTACTCGCGGCCCTGGTTGTCGAGCTGAGCGCCGTGCTCTTCCAGCAACAGGGCGCTGAACCCCTCGATGCCGCGCAGCGGTGTGCGCAGGTCGTGCGAAGCGGAGTAGGTGAAGGATTCCAGCTCGCGGTTGACCGCCTGCAGCCGCTTGACGCTGGCTTCCAGCTGAACGGTGCGCTGGGCCACCTTCTGCTCCAGGTGTCCGGTCAGTTCGCGTATCCGGGCCTCGGCACCGGCGCGCAGTTTGAGGTTGACCAGCATCTGCGCAAACAGTCTGAGCAAGGCGATTTCTTCCTCGCCGTAGTGGTGTTGCTGACGCACCGAATCCAGACCCACATAGCCCAGGCAACTGTCCGGACCCATCAAAGGCAGGGTCATCAGGCTGCGGATGCCCTGGGGTTGCAGCACCGCCTTCAAGGCGCCCTCTGGCATGGCGTCGACGTCGGGCACGTAGATCATGTCGCCGCGCAGGTGCGTGGCCACCCAGTCCGGGTCCCAGTCCATAGGCAGGTTCTGCAGCCTGGCTTGTTCGGACGGGACGCCTTCGGCACACCACTCGTGGGTGTTCGAGCTGGTTCGGCTTTCAAGGTTGTAGTCGAACAGGTAAGCCCGGTCGGCCGAAACGAATTGACCCATGTCGCCCAGCGCCTCGTTGATGGCGGCGTCCATCTGCTGCACCGGCAGGTTGATGAAACGGCTGGCGAGGCGGAACAGCAACACCACAAAATGGTTCAGGCGCTCGCGATCATTTTCGAGCCGTTTCTGATCGGAGATGTCGCGCACAACCGTCACCACCTGCTCGCCACCGGGCAGGCGCGCCAGGCGGGCCTCGAAATGGTGGGTCCCGGTCGCTAGCGGCAGGCTGTATTCGTGCCGAACCAGTTGACCGCAACGGGCCTCGGCAAGCCGTTTCAGGAACGGACCGCAGAACGTCGGCGGCATGACGTCTTGCAATCGCCGACCGATGAAGTCTTCGGGCCGGGTGAAGAGCAGATTTTCGGCGCTGGCCTTGTGATCCAGGACCGTGCCGTCGGCGTCCAGCAGGAAGAACAGGTCGGGCAGCACATCGAAAACACGCGCCAGCATCTGCCGTTGCTGCTGGGCGGTCTGTTCGGCCGCCTTGAGCTCGGAGAGGTCCATGGAGGTGCCGATGTAGCCGAGGAAAAGGCCATCGGCATCGTGCCGGGGCATGCCCTGATCGAGCATCCACCGGTAGCTTCCGTCCCGGTGGCGCAGCCGGAATTCCGTGGAAAACGGTTGCCGCGCCTCGGCAGCCCTGGCATACGCGGCCTGGTAGCGCCTCTGGTCGTCCGGGTGGATGCCTTCGGTCCAGTTCCGGCCCAGTTCCTTGTCTGCGTTGCGCCCGGTGAACTCCAGCAGACGCTGATTGACCCAGTCGCACTGCATGCGTTCGTCGCAGGTCCAGAACAGGGCCGGGGATGCGTTGGCCACCGTTTCCAGCCGGTGCAGCGTCTGGCGCTGGGCTTCTTCCAGTGAGCGGCGCTCCGTGACTTCGAAGGCGGTTCCTGCCATGTAGGTGGCTTGGCTGTCTTCGTGCCAGAGCGCGTGCCCCTGGGTCTCGAACCAGCGGTAGGCCCCGCTGGCATCGCGCAGCCGGAAGGTCTCTTCGAACGGGGCCTGCTCCTGCAGGTGGCGAATCAGCGCGTCGCGCATGGGGGCCTGGTCGTCGGCGTGCAGCAGGTCGGTGAATACCTGCAGGGACCGCCCGGGTGGTGGCGGTTTCAGCCCCAGGCCGTTCCAGATGGCGGTCGGCACGTGCAGCACCCGGGTTTGCGCATTCCAGTCCCACACATGGCCTGAAGCGGCCGCGAGCCGGAAACGTTGCTCACTTTCGGTCAGGGAGCGCAACGAACGGTCCAGCCGCCGGCTGCCATAGCCCATGGCCAGGGTCAGCAGCGCACAGGCGCCCAGCAGGTAGGGCAACTGGCCGTACCAGCTGGCCAGCACGGTGGTGGTTGGGATGCCATAGACGATGGCCAGCTGTTCGGCGCCGTTGTTCAGCTGCTGGAAGGCGACGCGGCGCGCAACGCCATCGAGCTGCCCGACGGTGTCGAAAACGCCGTGTTTGTTGTGCGCGAGCAAGCGGGCCAGCGCCGGGTCGACGGCTTGTCCCAGATGGGCTTCAACATGCGGCGCGCTCGCGAGCACGGTGGCACCGCCGTCGGGTTCCAGGCGGAACAGGGCCACGCCACCGCCGTTGGGCGCGCGTTCGGCCTCCAGCCGGCTGAGCAGGGGTGAGATGGCGATGTCGGCGCCGTAGGCGGTGATGCCGTGGCCGTTGGGCGCCGCCTTCCAGATCAGCGGGATCACCCGGTTCAGCGGAGTCCCCTGGGGGAGCCCCACGTGCCACCGGTCCTGGGAGAGCGCCGTGAGGTCGTGGCGTGGGGGCCGGTTTTCGTCTGCGGGGGGCGATCCCAGGGCCACGAGATCGTCGACCTGCCCGTTGTGGTCCAGCGCGTGCAGTTCGAAGGGCAGGGACAGGGAGGAAAGCAGGGCCGCGCGGTCAGTCACCGCTTCCCCCAGCCCGGCGTCTGCGGGGGGGCCGGGGGCACGCGATTGCAGCCGGGATTCGGCCTGCTCGATGACCTTGCGCGCCACGGCCAGGGACTGCTCGACGTCCTTGACCAGCCGGGCAACCCGGCGCACCGCCACTTTGCCCGCATCGTCGAGCGTGCGTTGGCGTTCCTGCCACGCAAAGGCGACGGTGCCCGCCAGCAGCAGGCCGATGGTCGAGGCGGTCAGCCAGTGCAGAAGACGCCGCTCGGAGGTCGGGCCGGTTTCCGCCGGTGGAGCAGGTGTGCGTCCGGCCCATGAGGGCGGCGCAGCAGGCGGCTGGGAACCAGTGAGGGGCGGCATGTTGTGGGTTCGCTTGGCGCGGGATTCAGTCTAGCAGGGCCGAAACCCCCGGCCGGGCCCACAGGCCCCTGATCTTCACATGTTGCGCCGGTACTGGCCCCCCACCTCGAACAGCGCATGGGTGATCTGGCCCAGCGAACACACGCGCACCGCGTCCATCAGCACCTCGAACACGTTCTTGTTCTCGATCACGGCCTGCTTCAGGCGCGCCAGCTGGACCGGCGCTTCGGCTGCGTGGCGGTCGTGGAAGTCGAGCAGGCGCTGCAGCTGCGACTGTTTTTCCTCGTCGGTCGAGCGCGCCAGTTCGATGGACTCGGGCGTCTGGTCGCCCTGCGGGTTGCGGAAGGTGTTGACACCGATGATGGGGTACTCGCCGGTGTGCTTGAGCATCTCGTAGTGCATGCTCTCTTCCTGGATCTTGCTGCGCTGGTAGCCGGTCTCCATCGCACCCAGAACGCCGCCGCGTTCGGCGATCTTCTCGAACTCGCTCAGCACGGCTTCTTCGACCAGTTCGGTCAGCTCCTCGATGATGAAGGCGCCCTGGTTGGGGTTCTCGTTCTTCGCCAGACCCCACTCGCGGTTGATGATGAGCTGGATCGCCATCGCGCGGCGCACCGATTCTTCGGTCGGCGTGGTGATCGCTTCGTCGAAGGCGTTGGTGTGCAGGCTGTTGCAGTTGTCGTAGATAGCGATCAGTGCCTGCAGCGTGGTGCGGATGTCGTTGAACTGGATTTCCTGCGCGTGCAGCGAGCGACCGCTGGTCTGCACGTGGTATTTGAGCTTCTGGCTGCGTTCGTTGGCGCCGTAGCGCTCTTTCATCGCCACCGCCCAGATGCGCCGCGCCACGCGGCCGAGCACGGTGTATTCCGGGTCCATGCCGTTGCTGAAGAAGAAGCTCAGGTTGGGCGCGAAGTCGTCGATGTGCATGCCGCGCGCCAGATAGGCCTCGACGAAGGTGAAGCCGTTGGACAGCGTGAACGCGAGCTGGCTGAGCGGGTTGGCGCCGGCTTCGGCGATGTGGTAGCCGCTGATCGACACCGAGTAGAAGTTGCGCACGTCGTGGTGCACGAAGTACTCGGCGATGTCGCCCATCACCTTCAGGCTGAACTCGGTCGAGAAGATGCAGGTGTTCTGGCCCTGGTCTTCTTTCAGGATGTCGGCCTGCACCGTGCCGCGCACGTTGGCCAGCGTCCAGGCGCGGATCTTCTGGGTTTCGTCGTCGGTAGGGTCGCGGCCGTTGTCGGTGCGGAACTTGTGCAGGCTCTGGTCGATGGCGGTGTTCATGAACATCGCCAGGATGCTCGGCGCCGGGCCGTTGATGGTCATGGAGACCGAGGTCGCCGGGTGACAGAGGTCGAAGCCGCCGTAGAGCACCTTCATGTCGTCCAGCGTGGCGATGGAGACGCCCGAGTTGCCGACCTTGCCATAGATGTCCGGGCGTGGATCGGGGTCGTTGCCGTAGAGCGTGACCGAATCGAAGGCGGTGGACAGGCGCTTGGCGGGCATGCCTTCGCTGAGCAGCTTGAAGCGGCGGTTGGTGCGGAAGGCGTCGCCTTCGCCGGCGAACATGCGCGTCGGGTCTTCACCTTCGCGCTTGAAGGCGAAGGTGCCGGCGGTGAAAGGAAAGCTGCCTGGCACGTTGTCGAGCATCAGCCATTGGAGGATTTCACCGTGGTCCTCGTACTGCGGCAGGGCCACCTTGCGGATGGTGGTGCCCGAGAGCGACTTCGTGGTGAGCGCGGTGCGGATTTCCTTGTCACGGATCTTCACCACGTATTCGTCGCCCGCGTAGGCCTTCTGCATGTCGGGCCACTGCGTGAGCAGCTTGCGCGCCGCCGGATCCTGCTGCAGTTCGCGCGCCTGGGCGAGGTCGATGGCGGCTTCCGAGGCTTTCGGGCGGTTGGGTTTGTCGACCGCCAGCATCTCGGCGGCGGCACGCAGTTGCTGGATTTCCCGCGCCAGTTTCGCCTGCGCGCGGGCCTTCTTCTTGTAGCTGCGCACCGTGTCGCTGATCTCGGCCAGGTAACGCGTGCGGGCCGGCGGCACGATGGGCGTCTGGTTGGTGCTGTGGCGCACGGTGACCCGCGGCAGGAGGCCCTCCGTCAGCGGCAGGCCGAGTTCGGTCAGGCGGGCCTTGAGCGCCTGGTAGAGCGCGGTCACGCCGTCGTCGTTGAAGCGCGCGGCCATGGTGCCGAACACCGGCATCTGGTCGGGCATCACGGTGAAGGCCTCGCGGTTGCGCTGCACCTGCTTGGCGACGTCGCGCAGCGCGTCGGCCGCGCCCTTGCGGTCGAACTTGTTGATGGCGACGAACTCGGCGAAGTCGAGCATGTCGATCTTCTCCAGCTGGCTGGCGGCGCCGAACTCGGGCGTCATCACGTACATCGGGATGTCCACGTGCGGCACGATGGCCGCATCACCCTGGCCGATGCCCGAGGTCTCAACCACGATCAGGTCGAAGCCCGCCACCTTGCAGGCCGCCACCACGTCGGGCAGGGCGGCGCTGATCTCGCTGCTGTTGTCGCGCGTGGCCAGGCTGCGCATGTAGACGCGCTGACCGTTGCTCCAGGGCGCGATCGCATTCATGCGGATGCGGTCGCCCAGCAGGGCGCCACCGCTCTTGCGGCGCGAGGGGTCGATGGAGATCAGGGCAATGCGCAACGCGTCGTCCTGGTCGAGCCGGAAGCGGCGGATCAGCTCGTCGGTCAGGCTGGACTTGCCCGCGCCGCCGGTGCCGGTGATGCCCAGCACTGGGGTCTTGTGGCTGGCGGCTTCGCTGCGGATGGCCTGCACCAGGGCGGCATCCGCCTGGCCGTTTTCCAGCGCCGTGATCAGCTGCGCCAGCGCACGCCAGTTCATTTCGGTATGGCCCTGGATCGCTTCGAGGGCCTTGGGCGCGTAGCCGCTGATGTCCAGGTCGCAGCGCATCACCATCTCGCCGATCATGCCGGCCAGGCCCATGCGCTGGCCATCTTCGGGACTGTAGATGCGGCCCACGCCGTAGCTGTGCAGTTCGCGGATTTCCGCCGGCACGATCACGCCGCCGCCGCCGCCGAACACCTGGATGTGCTCGCCGCCGCGCTGCTTGAGCAGGTCCACCATGTACTTGAAGTACTCCACGTGGCCACCCTGGTAGGAGCTGATCGCGATGCCCTGCGCGTCTTCCTGCAGCGCGGCGGTGACCACCTCGTCGACCGAGCGGTTGTGCCCGAGGTGGATCACCTCGGTGCCCATGCCCTGCAGGATGCGGCGCATGATGTTGATGGCGGCGTCGTGGCCATCGAACAGGCTGGCGGCGGTGACGAAGCGCACCTTGTTGGTGGGGCGGTAGCTGGCCAGGGCCTTGAAATCGGCGGACAGGTCGGTCATGGTCGTGTCTCTCTCGGGGTTTCTTGTGGGTCGTTATTCGATGCGCAGGCCCTTGAGGGCCATGTCTTCGGGTGGAAAGCGCAGGTTCAGCGCCTTGAGCGTGTCGCGCACCAGGGTGGCGATCATCAGGTTGCGGTGTGTCTTGGAATTGGCAGGCACCACGGTCCAGGGCGCCCAGGGCGTGCTGGTGGCACCGAGCAGGTCTTCGTAGGCGCGCTGGTAGTCGGGCCATTGCTTGCGCACATCCAGATCGCCGAGGCTGAATTTCCAGTGTTTGTCCGGGTCGTCGACGCGCTCCTGCAGGCGCTCGCGCTGCTCGTCGAAACCGATGTGCAGCATGCACTTGAGGATCACGGTGCCGGTTTCGGCCAGCAGGCGCTCGAAGTCGTTGATGTGGGCGTAGCGCTGGCGCGTCTGCTCGGGCGTGATCCAGCCGTTGACCACCGGCACGAGCACGTCTTCGTAGTGGCTGCGGTTGAACACCATGATCTCGCCGGCGCCCGGCACCTTCTGGTGGATGCGCCAGAGGTAGTCGTGATTCCGTTCGGCTTCGGTGGGCGCTTTCCAGCCCACGGTGTGCACGCCCAGCGGGCTGCACTGGCTGAGCACACCGCGCACGGTGCCGTCCTTGCCCGAGGTGTCGGTGCCCTGCAGGACCACCAGCACTTTGTAGCGGCCGTCGGCGTAGAAGAGGTTCTGCAGCTGGTCGATTTCCTGGGCCAGAGACTGCAGCACGACCTGGTCGGCGTTTTTGTTGCCGATGGAGAAGGGTTTGGCGCCCGGGTTGAACGATGCCAGCGAGGGGCCATTGCCGTTCTTCCCGTTTTTGCCATTGCCGGACGGCTCGATCTGCCAGGCTTGCCAGGGGCTGCCCTTGGCGGCGCGGACAGCCGTGGCCGGGAAGGGCAGTGAAGCGTCGCTCGGATTGGGCATGTTGTCTCCGGGAGTTTGGGCTGGCAGGGTGCATCAGTGGCGACCCGACGTCAATCCGTTTGAATTGACGTTTACGTAAACGTAATGTTAACCCGTTTCCCAAAAAACATGGAGCGCCGAAGCGCTCCATGTTCAAAGGGGACATCCGCCCCGGCGCTTGGAAGGCCCTATTTGTAGAGCACTTCCGGCAACCACATGCCGATGGCGGGGAACAGGTAGAGCAGCACGATGGCCAGCACCTGGATGCCCATGAAGGGCAGCATGCCGGCGAAGATCTGGTTCAGCGTCACATGCTTCGGCGCCACACCCTTCAGGTAGAACGCGCTCATGGCGACCGGCGGGCTGAGGAACGCGGTCTGCAGGTTCAGCGCCACCAGCAGGCCGAAGAACAGCGGGTCGACGCCGAAGTTGTCCAGCAGCGGGATGAAGATGGGCATGAAGATCACGATGATCTCGGTCCACTCCAGCGGCCAGCCGAGGATGAAGATGATGACCTGGCTGAGGATCAGGAACTCGGTCTTGCTCAGGTTCATGCCGAGCACCCATTGTTCCACCAGCGCCTGCCCGCCAAGCAGCGCGAACGCCGCCGAGAAGATGGCCGAGCCGACGAACAGCCAGCAGACCATGGCGCTGGTCTTGGCGGTGAGGAACACGCTTTCCTTCACCACGTTGAAGGTGAGCTGCCGGTAGGCGGCGGCCAGCAGGAAGCCCCCGAGCGCGCCCACGGCTGCCGCCTCGGTGGGCGTGGCCAGGCCAAACACGATCGAACCCAGCACCGCCGTGATGAGCACCAGCAGCGGGAAGAAGCTGGAGAGCAGCATCTTGAAGACTTCGAGCCGCGCGTAGCTCAGGATGCCGTAGAAGACCGCGAGCGCCAGTGCGCCCACGCCCAGGCCGATCCAGTAGCCTTGCGAGGCGGGCTGGGTGGTGGCCGCCGGCTCGATGCCCGCCGCTGCCTGCGTGGCGGGGCCGGCGCCCGGAGGCAGGGCCAGGCTGTCGTTCGGTGGTTCGGTGGTGCCGGCTTCGGCACCCGGGGGCAGGGCCACGGCATCGCTGTCGGCTCCGGGTGGCTCGCTCAGGCCTTCTTCTTCGACGGGGGGGGCGGCCAGGCCGCCTGCATCGTCGTTTGAGGTTTCAAAGGCGGCGCCCGCACCCATGGGCTGCAGTTCTTCGTAGGTCTCCACCGCCACCATCCGCGTGGCGCTCTGGTAGCTGAGCACGGCCACGGCGGCGAACAGCAGGGCGGGCAGCATCACGATGCCCAGCTGGCGCAGCATGTAGCCAGCGGGCACGCCGTGGTTGTTGGCGCCCTTCAGGCCGTTCAGCAGTCCCCCGAGGGCCCAGGCATTGCCCGTGGCACCCATGCGCATGAGTGGCTCGGGAATCGGTACTCTGCGCTGCTCTGCGCTCAAGGGCGGCGCCCAGGTCGGCTTGACCTTGGCGATGATGACCACGTACAGGATGTACAGGCCCGCGAGCATGAGACCGGGGAAGAAGGCGCCAGCGTAGAGCTTGACCACCGACACGCCCGCGGTGGCCCCGTAGACGATGAGCAGCACAGAGGGCGGGATCAGGATACCCAGGCAGCCGCCTGCGGTGATGGATCCGGCCGTCAGCCGCACGTCGTAGCCGGCGCGCAGCATCTGTGGCATGGCCAGCAGGCCCATGAGCGTGACCACCGCGCCCACGATGCCGGTGGCGGTGGCGAAGATGGCGCAGGTCACGAGCGTGGCCACGGCCAGCGAGCCGGGCACGCGCGCCAGCGACAGGTGCAGGCTGTGGAACAGCTTCTCGATCAGGTTGGCGCGCTCGACCAGGTAGCCCATGAAGACGAACAGCGGGATCGAGATCAGCACGTCGTTGCTCATCACCGAGAAAGCGCGCTGCACCATCAGGTCCAGCGTCTGCCGGATCGCTCCCGCGGAGGTCTGGTCGCCTGAGTGGTAGGCGAAGAACGCGAACAGCATGCCCATGCCCATGAGCGTGAACGCCGTGGGAAAGCCGAGCATGATGGCCACGACCACCAGTGAAAGCATGAGCAGGCCGTAGTGGCCGTTGGTCATGGTCGGTGCGCTGATCACCATGGCCAGAACGCCCGCCAGGATCAGGCCCATCAGCCCGAAGCCGAACCAGAGCTCTTTGCGGATCTTCATGGCTGGCCGCCTTTCTGGGCGACCACCAACTGGTCGAGACTTTCGATGTCGCTGTCTTTCACATGGACCATCTCCTTGAGCTTGTCCACATCGACTTCTTCCACGTCCTCCTCCCGCGTGGGCCAGGCGCCCGTTTTCAGGCAGATCAGGCAGCGCAGGATCTCCACCAGCCCCTGCAGCAGCAGCATGGCGCCCGCCACGGGCACGACGAACTTGAAGGGGTAGATCGGCAACGGATCGGCGTTGAAAGTCTGTTCACGGATGGCCAGGGAGTCGTTGGCAAAGGTCCAGCCGGCCCAGGTCAGCGCGACGATGCCGGGCAGGAAGAACACGATGTACAGCGCCAGGTCGATGGACGCCTGGGTGCGCGGCTCGAAGAATCCGTAGAGCACGTCGCCGCGCACATGGCCGTTCTTGGCCAGGGTGTAGGCGCCAGCGCTCATGAAGAGCAGGCCGTACAGCATGATCTGCGCGTCCAGCACCCAGGCGTGTGGCGTGTTGAGCGCGTAACGCGAAAACACCTCCCAGCTGATCAGCAGGGTCAACCCCACCACCGCCCAGGCGCAGAGTTTGCCGAACCATGTCGAGGCGCGATCCACCGCCCAGAGAAATTGTTGCATCGTGAGTCCCGTCTGAAACAGAAAGGGGCGCCGGTGGCGCCCCTGTGCGCAAGCGAAGGATCAGCCTTTGTTGGCGCCCTTGCCGAAGTAGTGGTTGTAGGCCATCTTGAAGTCGACCGTGTAGTCGTTCTGCCACTGGCCGGCCCGCTGCGCAAAGGCGCGCTGGCTGTCGAGCACCTTCTTGAACATGGCGTTCTCGCCACCCTTCTTGGCCATGATCTTGTCCCAGGCCGCGAGCTGGGCGCGCAGGATGGCGTCGGGTGTCTTGTAGAACTTCACGCCCTTTTTCTTCAGATCAATGTAGTCTTCCGAATTGCGCTGGATGGCTTTCCAGCTCATGTCGGCGCTGGCCGCCTGAACCGCGTAATCCACGATGGCCTTGAGCTCGGCGGGCAGGGCCTTGAGCTTGGCGGAGTTGAACAAGATCTCGAACTGCTCGCCGCTCTGGTGGAAGCTCTGCAGCATGCAGTTCTTGCTCACGTCGGGGAAGCCCAGCAGGTTGTCGGAGCTGGCGTTGTTGAACTCGGCGCCATCGATCAGGCCACGGTCCAGTGCGGGCACGATCTCGCCACCGGGCAGGGGGTTCACCGCGGCGCCCATGTCGGTGTACATGTCCACCGCCAGACCCACGGTGCGGAATTTCACGCCTTTGAGGTCTTCTGCCTTGGCGATCGGCTTCTTGAACCAGCCGAAGGGCTGGGTCGGCATCGGGCCGTAGAGGTAGGAGGTGACGTCCAGGTTCAGGCTCTTGTAGATCTCTTCCAGCAGGGCCTTGCCGCCGCCGTAGTTGTGCCAGGCCAGCAGCATGTTGGGGTCCATGCCGAAGGACGGGCCGGAGCCCCACAGCGCAAGCGCCGAGTTCTTGCCGTAGTGGTAGGCCACCACGCCGTGACCACCATCCAGCGTGCCCTTGGCCACGGCTTCGAGCAACTGGAACGCGGGCACCACGGCACCCGACGGGAGTACCTCAATCTTGAGCTTGCCACCCGCCATGTCGTTGACCTTCTTGGCGAAGTCGGTTGCGTATTCGTGGAAGATGTCTTTCGAGGGCCAGGTGCTCTGAAAACGCAGGCTGGTCGTTTGCGCGGTCGCGATCATCGGGACCGACATGGCGCCGGCCGCGACGGCAGCCCCTTTGATCATGTTGCGGCGTGAAGAGGCTGGTTTGTTCTCGCTCATCGGTGTATGTCTCCAGTGGATTTGAAAAGGCGTTTCATGATGCGTGATACCCCACCGGGTAATGACAGGGTTTTCACCAACGGCTGTCATCCATGCGACGCAAAGAACTTGTTTCCAGAGGGGTTTCTGATTTCGGGTAAGCGTGGTTCTGGATTCATGTCAATGCAAAAAACACGACCTGGCCGGCACGGATGCCGCCCTCACTACAATACCTGTTGGGGTATGCGCGGGGCGTTCAGGTGACAGAGGCCTGGGCGCAAACCCCGCTTTTCACAGGAGCCGACATGACCACCGTCCACGATCCCGAACGCAAACGCGCCCTGGTGCTGCGGCTCAAGCGCGTTGAGGGACAGCTGCGCGGCATCCAGAAGCTGCTCGAATCCGATGCCGACTGCGAGAAGGTTGCGCAGCAGCTGGCGGCGGCGCGCAAGGCGCTGGACAAGACCTTTTTCACCATGGTCGGCTGTGTCATTGCCCAGGGTGACCTGCCGGCGGACGACGTCGCCGATATGCTGGCGCGTTTTTCCTGACCTTGCAGGGGCCGCGCCCCAGGAGCTTCACCATGAAACCGATCCAGCTGTTTGACCCTGCTTCCAGCACTTTCACCTATGTGCTGTTTGATCAGTTGACGCGCGACGCGCTCATCATCGACCCGGTGGACGAGCAGATCGAACGCGACCTGGCCGTCCTGCGCGAATACGGCCTGAAGCTGGTCTGGACCGTGGAAACCCACGCCCACGCCGACCACATCACCAGTGCCGGTCAGCTGGCCGAGCTCGCCGGAGCGCGCACGGCGGCACCGCAGGGCTGCGGCATCGGCACCGCGGGCATGCAGCTGCAACACGGCGACACGCTGCCGTTTGGCGGGGAGACCTTGCAGGCCCTGCACACCCCGGGTCACACGGCGGGCAGCATGAGCTATGTCTGGCGCGACCACGTCTTCACCGGCGACACCCTGCTCATCAATGGTTGCGGTCGCACCGACTTCCAGTCCGGCAGCGCGAGCGAGCTGTACCGCAGCCTGACCGAGGTGCTGTTTGCCTTGCCCGATGCCACCACCGTCTGGCCCGGGCACGACTACCAGGGTCGCACGCATTCCACGATCGGACAGGAAAAAAACAGCAATGCCCGCGTGGCGGGCAAGAGCGAGGCCGAGTTCGTCGCGATCATGGAGGCTTTGCATTTGCCCAAGCCGCGGCGTATCGACGAGGCCGTGCCGGCCAACCTCAGCTCGGGCCTGCGCCACGATGCCGATGGCGCGTTGCTGCTGCAGCCCCGCCCGGTGGCGGCAGCGCACCAGGGCACGTACGCGGGCGACGTCTCGCCCCAACTGGCCTGGCAGTGGGTGCAGGCGGGTGAGGCGGTGCTGGTGGATGTGCGCAGCGACGCCGAGCGCGAATGGGTCGGTTTCGTGCCGGGAGCGGTGCCGGTGGCCTGGAAACAGTGGCCCGGCATGGCCATGAATCCGGAGTTTGACGAGCGCATCCGGCAGGCCGCTTCTGAGGGACAGAAGCTGGTGCTGCTGTGCCGCAGCGGCGTGCGTTCGATCGCGGCGGCCAAGCGCGCGACCGAGTTGGGCTTCGAGGCCTACAACATCCTGGAGGGCTTCGAGGGCGACCCGGATGCCCACGCCCACCGGGGGCTCAAGGGCGGTTGGCGTCACCACGGCCTGCCCTGGCGGCAGAACTGACACCGTGCGCTGCAAGCACCTGTCCGGCGTGACGGTGGTCTGAACATGCCGCTTGTCGGCCCAGTTACATCAAATTTGAGAAAAAAGTGTAACAAGACCTGTCAAGCTTGACAGGGGATTTGCGGGTTGTCGCGCATTTCTTTTTTCAATGGGATTTTCTTGTCTGACAGGATATCTCCATGGAAACGCTCGAACTCACCCGCAGCAAAACGGCCGTCAATCCGGCTTTTTCGGCCCACCTCTGCGATCGCATCGAACGCGACTTCATTCAGCGCTGGAACCAGCAATGGGGCGGTCGATCACTGGTGCACGGACGCGACCCGGGGTCGGATGCGGTCCGGCTGAACGGCAACGACTACCTCAGCGTGACGGGACACCCGGCCATCGTCAGCGCGCAAATGGCGGCGATCCGCCAGGATGGGGAATTCGTCATTCAGTCCGGGTCGTTCCTGCTGGAGAGCCACCCCGTGCGCGCGTTCGAAAAGAAGATGGCTGTGTGGATCGGCAAGGACGACGGGGTGCTGTGCCAGTCGGGTTATGCGGCCAACGTGGGCCTGCTCCAGTGCATCGCCGATCAGCAGACGCCGGTCTATATCGACATGCTGGCGCACACCTCCCTGTGGGAAGGCGCACGGCGGGCGGGTGCACCGACCCATCCGTTCCGGCACAACGATGTGGAGCACCTGCGCCGCCTGATCGGCCAACATGGCGGGGGTCTCGTGGTCGTGGACTCGGTCTACAGCACCACGGGGTCCGTGGCACCCTTGACGGACCTGGTGGACCTGGCTGAAGCGGGCGGTTGCATGATCCTGGTGGACGAGTCGCACTCGCTCGGTACCCACGGACCCGGAGGCGCCGGCCTGTGTGTCGAACTCGGGCTCTCCAGCCGGGTGCACTTCATCACGGCCAGCCTGGCCAAGGCCTTTGCCGGGCGCGCGGGTTACTTCAACATCCCGACGGGCCTGCGCAACTACATCCTGAGCACCAGCCACCACAACATCTTCAGTTCGTGTCTGCTGCCGCACGAGGTGGCCGCGCTCAATGCCACCCTGGATGTCATCAAGGGGCTCGATGCCGAGCGCGAGCGCCTGCACCGCCACTCGCTCAGGATGCGCCAGGACTTTCTCGACCTGGGGTTTCCGGTGCACCACGGCACCGAGCAGATCATCGCGCTGGAGGCGGGGCCCGAGCCGGACACGCTGGTCTTGCGGGACCTGCTGGAAGAGCGGGGCATTTTTGGTGCGGTCTTCTGCGCACCGGCCACGGCGCGCAACCGGTCCCTCGTCCGACTGACCTTGAGCGCGGCGCTGACCGACGCCGAAATGGACCATGTCGCCGGGGTGGCGCGCGAGATCGCGCCGCTGGTCAAGCCCTGGGATTGGGCGGTCGCGCGGCGATCCCGTGGCGCAGCCACTCAGGCGTCCTGAATCTTGCGCGTACCCTGGACCTCCAGAAAGTTGCGGTACGGGTAGATGGGCTGCGGCAGGTCGGCTTCTGCCAGCTTGAAGCTGGCCGCCATGAGCAGTCCATCGTCGCCCACATCGAAGGATCGTGCGGTGCGGATGGGACCGTGCAGGCCCAGTTGCTGGTGCAGCTCCACCGCGGGCAGCAGCTGCCCCGCAGCGACGGCACGCGCCACGTCAAAACCGAGACCTGCGGAGGTGGCCAGTTCCGCCAGATCGGGCAGACCGTTGCTCGGTTCCAGTTGCAGCCATTCGCAGCGGCCCGACGCATCCAGGCCGAGCAGACCGAACGGTTCGCCCAGGACCACGTATTCGATCCAGTGTTTCTGGGCATGGGCCTGGAGCGTGCGCACGACCGACGGTACCTGCAGCAGCGATTGTTGTGAGGGCTGGAGGACGGCGCGCCAGAGGGTGTTGAGCCGGGGGTGGGGAGCGTGGGTCAGTTTTGCCAGCGCCGTCAGCAGCCGACCGGTGATGTCGGCGGTCTGCTTGGGAATGAACTGGTCGATGAGGCCACTGTTGAACGCCTGGATGGCGACCTGCTCGTCGGCCTGCCCGGTGAGCAGCACGCGTGCGCCTGGCCAGTCCAGCAGGGTGTTGAGCACTTTCAGGCCATCGGTGCCGGGCATGGCGTAGTCCACCACGCAGACCTGAGCGAGCTGGTAACGGTCCGTGCTGCCGGCCCAGTAGCGCAGCACCTGGGGAATGAGGGACTGTCCCCGGCGCCAGCGTTCGATCATCTGCAGGTGCATGCCGGCGTCGGCCTCCCAGCGCGCGGGTTCATCGCGCATGCGCTCGGCAAAACCCGAAGGGCGGCTGAACAGTTCGACATGCAGGTGGCTGGGCAAGACCATGCCCAGCATCTCCAGGTAATCGAGATCGTCGTCGAGGAACAGCAGGCTGCCCGAACGGTGGTAGAGAGGGAGCTTGAGGGCCATGTCGTTTGTCCGGAAGGTGGAGAGCGCTCAGGCAGCGGGGGTGACGTGCAGGGGCAGATCGATCACGAAGACCGCACCCTCGCCGGGCTCGGAATGCACGCTGATCTGTCCCTTGACGGTCTCCGCCACGTTCTTGCAGAAGGTCAGGCCCAGGCCACTGCCCACGCCCCTCTGGGTGGAAAAAAAAGGTTCGAAGATGAGCTGCTGCTGTTCGTGGGGAATGCCTAGGCCTTTGTCGGCCACCGCCAGCCGGCCCTTGCCGTGGTACACGCCCACCGTGATGCGCAGGTCGCCGGGATGTGACGCGTGGCTGGACGCTGCCAGCGAATACAGGGCATTCTTGATCAGGTTGCTCAGCAGCTGTGAAAACAGGGCCCGCGAGCCCATGAAGCAGAAGTCCTGCTGAACAAAAACCTCCACACAATCCCGTTCATGCGAGGAGCGGTAGGGGTAGTTGGCCACCACATCCCGCACCAGCTCTGCCGCATGGACAGGGGACTTCTCGTTGGGCAGGCGCAGCAACTGGGCGTTGGAGATCTGGGTGTCGATCTGCCGGTTCATGCTGCGCACCAGGTTTTGCAGCCGGGTCGCGAGGTCTTCGATCTTCTTCTGCTTGTGTTCGGGCATCTCGTGCTGGGCCTGGTTGCGCAGCACGTCACCCAGCAGGTCCACCGTGGCCAGGGGCGTGCGCAGCTCGTGCGCCATCACCGCCATGGTGCTCAGGGTGTTGATCAGGCGGGTGCGGCGCAGGTTGGCGCTCGAGAAGCCCAGCACAAAAGCGGTGCCCCACGCAAAGCCGATCACCACCAGGTTCTCAATGGAGAAACTGGCTGGTGCTTCGACGGGTGGGCGCAGTGCGGCGAAAACCAGCCAGCTGAGCAGGGCGCCTGTCGTGCTGCCCACCGTGGCCAGTCGCCAGTCGGTCATGTGGTAGTAGATGAGGAACATGGCGCTGATGCTGGCGAGCCAGACCGCATTGCCGCCATTCATCCAGTACATCCAGAAAAAGAAAACAGGCATGACCAGCCAGCAGACGGCGGAATACAGCCAGGCGCCCCGGTAAGAGCTGCTGTCTCGCGAGATGATGGGCAAGAACAGCAGGGCCCCCGAGCAGGCGGCGACGATCCTCAGGAACAGGCTCTCATAGGGTTGTCGCACGACAACCGTCCAGATCGCGTAAAAAAGCAGATTGCCAAAAAAAACCGAGAAACCTGCCCATCGAAGCCGGGTGGTCGATGGGTGCAAAATAGGCTCGATAGGGGCGTGGACGAACTCGCCCAACAACCAGCGCCAAAGCCGGGCCTTGGCACTGTGAACCCACAAACGATCCAACGACAACATGTTCTCCTTGCAGCATCCGCATTCATTCCCTCGCAGAGGGCGGGAGCGGTGTGGCCCGATTGTCCATGCTGGGAAGGGGGGGCGAGCATGACCCTGCCTGTCAACTTTGACAGTGTGAGCGTGGATGCGATCCTCGCGGACTGGGTCTGTGCCCTGGGCGATCAGGGTGTGGACGCGGTGGTGGTGCTGGGACCCAACCCCCTGGGCGGGCGGGACGACCGCCAGGTGCTGGCGGTGCATCCGCCCCGCATGCTGGCGCAGGCGCAGGCGCTGGCCGAGAGTTGTGATTTCGGGGCCGGCTGGCGCGACAGCGATGCGCCCCTGGTGGCCTGGCAAGACATTTCCAAATCGGCTTACGCCGAACAGGCCGGCCGCTGGCGCCGCCTGTGGCTGGCCCATGGCCACCGCACGCTGGTGCGCGTGGCGTTCAGCCTGCCGGCCGGGCGAGCGTTCGAATGTTTCTTGTTCAGCCCGCGGGCTTTTGCCGGGCGGCCCGAGGCCGCTGAACTGGCGTGGTCGGCCTTCAACATCTGGCCCATGCTCCGACGCGCCATTGCCGAACAGCGGCTGAGCCTGAGCCCGCGCGAGCAGGAAAGCCTGAACCTGGCTTTCGAGGGACTGACTGCGCGCGAAACCGCGCTGCGCATGGACTGCTCCGAGCGCACGGTGAACTACCACCTGGCCAATGCCATGGCCAAACTGCAGACCGACAACAAGCTTGCCGCCGTGCAGCGGGCCTGCTGGATCGGTCTGATCTGAATCCCTTTCGCGGCGGGACTTGGCCCCATGGTGCGATGCCGCATAAGCGGTGTCCGCGCGTGGTCATAATGCGCGCATGACTTTTTTGGCCCTGGATGTTGGGAACACCCGTCTGAAATGGGCGTTGTACGACGCTCCCCGCGTGGGTGCCCGTTTGCTGGCGCATGGCGCCCAGTTCCTGGAGAACATTGAAAAACTGGCCGATGGCGACTGGTGCGATCTGCCGCCACCGCGTTGGGTGGTCGGCTGCATCGTGGCCGGCGACGCGGTCAAGCAGCGCGTGCAGGAGCAGCTGGAGCTGTGGGATGTGAGTCCGCAGTGGGTGATTTCCAGCAGCGAGGAAGCGGGACTGGTCAATGGCTACGACCACCCCGCGCGGCTCGGCTCCGACCGTTGGGTGGCCATGATCGGCGCGCGCCAGCGCCTGCTCTCGCAAGGGCCGGCGCGGCCGTGTGTGGTGGTGATGGTGGGCACCGCCGTGACCGTGGAAGCCATCGACTCCGAGGGCCGGTTTCTCGGCGGCATCATCCTGCCGGGCCACGGCATCATGCTGCGCGCGCTGGAGTCCGGCACGGCCGGCCTGCACGTGCCCACAGGCGAAGTGCGGGACTTCCCCACCAACACCAGCGACGCACTCACCAGCGGCGGCACCTTCGCCATCGCGGGCGCCGTGCAGCGCATGGTGGAGAACCTGCAGCGCCATTGTGGCGAACCGCCCGTGGCCTACATGACCGGTGGCGCCGGCTGGAAGATGGCGCCCAGCATGTCCATACCCTTCGAACTGGTCGACAGCCTGATCTTCGACGGCTTGCTGGAAGTGGCCGACAGGCGTTTAACGTAACCCTCCGCGCCGCCTTCGTCGTCACCCCCCAGGGGGCAATGCGAGTGGCCCGGCGAAGCCGGTTCCACCGCATTCTGGGTTGAACTTCCCCTCCGGCGTGAAATGCCTTTACTCAGGGCACCGCGGAACCGGCTTTGCCGGGCCGCCAGTGCCGCCCCCTGGGGGGGTGACGCCGCAGGCGGCGCGGGGGGCACCATATCCATGCGGCGCGGGGGGCGCTCAATCCTGTCCCCATGGCAGCATCAGCGTGAGCGCGAGCAGCTTTGCAAACTCGGGTTCGAAGGCATCGATGATGCGCTGCGGGTCCGGGCAGAGCGTGGTGTCGGCGATGACGCCAAACTGCACACCACCGCCATAGCTCAGGATCGACACCCCGAGCCCCACGGTGCCCGTCTGCGGCACCCAGAACATGGTCTGCTCCAGTGTGGCGCCGCACAGTTGCAGCTTGACCGCCGGACCGGGCACGTTGGTCATCACCGCGGTGGTCTTGCGGCCGAACAGCGCGAGCAGCGCGTCCTGCGCCGGTTTGATCAGCAGGCCCGCCACCGACAGCAGGCCAAACGTCAGCAGCGGTTGCAGGCTGCCCTTGAGCGCGTTCATCCGCGCGCGAACCGCAAACAGCCGCTCGACGGGGTTGTCCATGCCGATCGGCAGGACCAGTGGCACCAGACCGAAGCGGTTGCCCAGTTGCCAGGCGTTTTCCTGGCTGCGCAGGTTGATCGGCACCATGGCCCGGATTTCCTGGCCCGCGGTGTTATCGCCGTGGCCGCGCAGATACGCGCCGATGGCACCGGCCACGCAGCTCAGCAGCACATCGTTGACCGAGCAGTTCAGTGCCTTGCCGATGGCCTTGACCTCGTCCAGCGGGATCGGCTGGCACCAGGCCACCCGCTTGGCGCGGCCTGGCTGGCCCTTGAGCCGGGTGGGCGAGTCGTCGGGCATCAGCGCGAGCGCCGCCAGATCGCTGGCGAACTGGCCACCCATGCGCGCCAGGTCCACCGCCTGGTCCAGGGTGTCGCTGAGGCTTTGTTGTGGCGAGGCCAGCATCGACAACGACTTGGCCGCACTGCCACCGGCCACCTCGAGCGCCTTCGCCGTGAGATCGCCCAGCGGCCGGATCAGGGTTTCAGCCACCCAGTCGCCAGCCGCATCCAGGCCCTCAGCGGCGGGCTTGCGGCGGGAGCGCCTGGGCGGCAGGCCACCGCCGTCGACCAGGCTCATCATCACGCTGATCAGCGCGATGCCATCGGCAATGCAATGGTGGATGCGCGCAATCAGTGCCGAACCACCTTCGTAGGACTCGATCAGCTCGAACTGCCACAGCGGGTGCTCGTGGTCCAGCGGCTGCATGGTCAGTTCGGCCACGCGCTCTTGCAGGCGGTCCTGTTCGCTCTGTCCGCTCCGATGGGGCAGCGTGCGGGCGAGCACATGGCGTTCGAGCTGGAAGTCGGGGTCGTCGAGCCAGTGGGCCCCCGCGGCGTCCTGGCGGGCGATCTGCACAAAGCGGCGGTAGGGCAGCATGCGTTCGCGCACGCGTTCGCGGAGCGCGGCCAGGGTGATGCCCGGCCGCAGGATCCACACGCCCACGATCATCATCAGGTTGGAAGGCGAATCCATGCGCAGCCAGGCCGTGTCGACCTTGCTCATGCGCTCGCCTTCGAGCCCCAGGGCGCTGGCCAGCGTCGGCGTGGCCTTCGGCGGTGCCGGTGTGGTCCGGGGCTGGTCCGCAGCGGCGGCGGTGGGGGAGGCCTTGCGTTTGACGCGCTGGACCATGTCATCTCCTCGGACCCCGGGCCTTTGGTGCTCCTCGCGGACGCGTTGGCGGGGCTTGTTGTGGGTGGAAATGTCTATTCTGACGGCAGACCAGAACGTAAGATACCGGGCCTGCCCTAAGGCCGAAGCCGGTTCCAGGGCGATTCACATCCAGAAGGAGCCTTCGCATGTCCGACCTCAAGACCCGATTCGACGCCGCCGTGGCCAACTCCAAGAACCTGAGCGAGCGGCCCGACAACGCCACCCTGCTCAAGATCTACGGCCTGTACAAGCAGGCGACCACCGGGGACAACGCCGAGAAGAAACCGGGCTTTGGCGACATGGTGGGGCGCGCCAAATGGGACGCCTGGAACAGCTGCAAGGGCGCCAGCGCGGATGACGCGATGCAGCAGTACATCGACCTGATCGAATCCCTGGCATAAAAAAACACCCCCGCCGCGCTGCGCGCGACCCCCTCAAGGGGGCAACGCGGTGCGGCCCGGCGAAGCCGGTTACGCCGCGTTCTGGGTTATGCACTTCCCGCCGGTGGCGCAATCGGTCTGAAGGTCTGTGCGGCTTGTCGCTCAGGCCTTTTTCTTTTTGGCCGCGGACTTGCTGACGGGCTTTTTGGCGGCCAGCAGTTCGTCGAGGTTCTTCACGATCTCGCCCTCGATGCGGTCCTTGAACGCGCCGAGCAGGAAACCCAGCTGGGCATCGAGTTCGAAGTGGTCTTCGGTCACCTTGAGCGAGCCTTTGACACCGGTGCGGCTGAACTGCACTTCGTCGCAGTCGCAGCCTTCTTCGTAGGTGCAGCTCATGTCGAACTCGGCTTCGGCCTGCTCGGCCCATTTCCAGGCCACTTTTCGTGCGCCGGCGAGGCCCAGTTGGTGCTTGCGTTGGATCTGAATGTCGGCCATGGACGTTCCTGCTCAAGGGGTTGTGGTTCGTGCGGGGGTGGCGGCCCGCAGGGCGGGCGCCAGGTCGGTCAACGCGGCCAGGCGCTGTTCGGGCGACTGCCGGGCCAGTGCACGCACCGCATCATAAAACCGGGCGAAGTCCCGGCCTTCGCGCTCGAACAGCGCTTCGAAGCCGGGCACGAGGTCGTCGTAGGCGGCCTGCGCGCCGAAGCTGGCGTTGTTGGCCCGCGCCACCCAGGCGTCGTAACCTTTGTAGCCGTCCCAGTGTTGCCGCAGTTCGGCGTACTGGGCATGGAACCGGGCCATCTCGCCGGCCTTGAGCTGACGCTTCTGGTCGGTCGTGGTGTCCGTGTTTTCATAGATCGCTTTCAGGCGTTCGCGCGTGTCGCGCGTGAGGGCGCGGAAAGCCTGGCGCCGGGCGTCGAAGGCCGCGTACTCCCGCTGCGCCTGTTCTCCCGCCTGCAGCAACCAGCGTGCGCCACCGAGCCGCTCCACCGCGGTTGCGAAGGACTCGTTGAACGCGGTGTCGTCGGCCACGTAGACCACCTGGTGCGCCAGTTCGTGGAACAGGATGCGGGCGAGTTCGCCTTCGGGGTAGGCGATGAAGGTGTTGAGCAGGGGGTCGCCGCCGGCCCAGTTCATCCAGCCCAGCGTGGAATAGGCCAGCACCGGGTACACCACCACGTCCATGGGGCCGTCGGTCAGGCTGGCCGCAAAGGCCTTCGCATCGCTTTCGCTGAAGTAGCCCCGGTAGCCCACACAGCCCGCGACCGGAAAGCACCATTGCTTCAGCGTGAGCGAAAGTTCGGGTGCGGCCACGACGTTGTAGACCGCGGCGCGGCGCTGCAGGTCGGCGTAGCGCTGGTAGCTGGTGTTGTCGGGCAGGGCCAGCGCGTCCACGGCGAAGCGCCGCATGCGCTGGGCGAGTTGCAGGCGCTGGCGCAGTTCTGCGGGGGTTTGTGCGTCATCGATCCAGTGGTGCAGGGGGCGGGCGGCCCCCATCAGCTGCAGGTGCCCGGAGACCGATTGCCAGTAGTAGCCCACGCCGCTGGCCGGCCCGGCGCAGCCGCTCAGCGCCCAGATGAGTGCGGCGGCCAGGGCGGCGGTCTGGGGGCGGGTGCGCAGCATGACCGGGGCCTTCAGGTCGGGCGGGCCGCGGGCTCGACCTCGACCAGGCAGTCGTAGAACACCGGTCCGCGCCCCAGGTCGGTCAAGTGCTGGCTGGTGAGCTGGTTGACGTTGGTGCCGGCCAGCCCGAGTTTGCGCCACCAGATGCCCAGGCCGTTGACCACGCCGGGCCGGGCGCGCTTCGAGACCACGGCCTTGCAGAAATATTCGCCACGGTCGTTGAACACCCGCACCACCTGGCCGCTCTGGATGCCGCGGGCTGAAGCGTCGGCGGCGTGCAGTTCCAGCACCGGTTCACCCTCGATGTCGCGCAGGCTTTTGACGTTGACGAAGCTGGAGTTGAGGAAGTTGCGCGCCGGCGGCGAGATCATGGCCAGGGGGTAGCGCTCGCTGCTGCCCGGGGTCTCGAAGTTGGGCAGGTGGTCGGGCAGACCGTCCAGTCCCATCGCGGCGAGCCCGGCGTTGAAGAAGGTGCACCGGCCCGAGGGTGTGGGAAAACCGCCCTGGGCAAAGGGTGCGTCGGGCAGCGGCAGGGTGGCAAAACCCTGGTCGAGCAGCGTCTGGAAATCTACCTGGTCGCCAAACGCCGTGCGGCACAGGGTTTCATCGCTGTCGCTGAAACAGGGGTCGTCAAAACCCAGGCGGGCGGCCAGGGCGCGGAAGATGTCGGTGTTGTTGCGCGCCTGGCCCAGTGGTTCGATCGCCGGGCGGTTGAGCAACACGTCGGTGTGGCCGTAGCTGGCGTGGATGTCCCAGTGCTCCAGTTGCGTCGTGGCGGGCAGGATGTAGTCGGCGTAGTCGGCGGTGTCGGTCTGGAAGTGTTCCAGCACCACGGTGAACAGGTCCTCGCGTTCGAAACCCCGCACCACCTGGCCCGACTCGGGCGCCACCGCCACCGGGTTGCTGTTGTAGACGATCAGCGCTTCGATCTTCGGGCCGAAAGCGGGCGAGCTGTCGCGCAGCAGATCGTCGCCGATGGTGATCATGTTGACGGTGCGGGGCTGGCGGCCGGCCAGCAGGTCGGGCCGGTGCAAGGCGGCGCGCTGGACGGGGAAATGCCCCGAGGCCGACAGCAGCAGGCCGCCGGCGCGGTGGCGCCAGGCGCCCACCAGCGCGGGCAGGCAGGCGATGGCGCGCACCGCGTTGCCGCCGCCGCGCACGCGCTGCATGCCGTAGTTCAGCCGGATCGCGGCGGGTTTCGTCGTGCCGTAGGCGCGCGCCAGATCGGTGATCTGCTGCACCGGGATGCCGCAGACCTCGGCGGCGCGCCCGGGCGGCCATTGCAGGGCGCGCTCGCGCAGGGCCTCCCAACCCAGTGTGTGCTGCGCGATGTAGTCGTGGTCCAGCCAGTCGTGGGTGATCAGTTGATGCATCAGCGCCAGCGCCAGCGCAGCGTCGGTGCCCGGGCGCAGGGCGATGTGCTCGTGGCACTTGTCGGCGGTTTCGCTGCGGCGCGGGTCGATGCAGACCAGGCGCGCGCCGTCGCGTTTGGCCTGCTGCGCCAGGCGCCAGAAATGCAGGTTGCTGGCGATCGAGTTGCTGCCCCAGATGACGATGAGCTTCGCTTCGGTGAAAAACTCGACCTTCATGCCCACCTTGGCGCCCAGGGTGGTGACCAGGCCTTCGCCGCCCGCGGCCGCACAGATGGTGCGCTCCAGGTGCGAGGCGCCCAGCTGGTGGAAGAAACGCGCGGCCATGCCTTCGCTTTGCACCAGGCCCATGGTGCCGGCGTAGCTGTAGGGCAGGATCGCTTGCGGGTCGCGTGCGGCGATGGCCTTCAGGCGCGCGGCGATGTCGTCCAGCGCCTCGTCCCAACCCACGGGTGCGTACTGGCCGCTGCCCTTGGGTCCCGTGCGTCTGAGTGGTTGCAGGAGGCGCTCGGGGTGGTAGCTGCGTTCGGTGTAGCGCGAGACCTTGGTGCACAAGGCGCCGTCGGTGTGGCGGTGGTCCGGGTTGCCCTGCACACGCAGGGCCACGCCATCGTTGACCGTGGTCAACAGGGCGCAGGTGTCGGGGCAGTCGTGTGGGCAGGCGCCGCGCACCACGGTGTCCACCGGGTTCGTCGGGCCGCCGCCCCCGTGGGGCGGGGTGTCGATCATGGGTGTAAAAAAATGTTGTACGCTGGTCGCTCCGTCAAGCACGGTTTTTGCTGTGCAGAAACCTGTCCAAATCAGCATATCAGGAGATTCCGCATGCAGCGTCGTCAGGCCCTTTCTACCGTGTGCAAACTCGTGGGTTCTTCGGCCCTGGCCGCCTGGGGCGCGGCGGCCCAGGCGCAAAGCGAGGGCGTGAGCGACAACCGCATCGTGCTCGGGCAGTCGGCGCCGTTCAGCGGTGCGGCCATGCAGCTGGGCCTGCAGTTCAATCTCGGGGCGCAACTGCATTTTGACGCCTTGAACGCGCTCGGCGGGGTCAATGGACGGCGCATCGAGATCGCCCGGCTCGACGACGGCTACGAACCCGAACGCTGTGCCGCCAACACCCGTCAGTTCATCCAGGACGGGGTGTTCGCCCTGTTCGGCTACATCGGAACGCCCACCAGCCTGGTGGCGCTGCCGCTCGCCACCGAGGCCAGGACACCGTTCTTCGCCCCCTTCACCGGTGCGCAGGCCCTGCGCGAGCCTTTCAACCGCTACGCCATCCACGTGCGCGCCTCGTACTTTGACGAAACCGCAGCCATCGTGCGCCAGACGACGTCGGTGGGCATCAAGAAGATGGCGGTTTTCTACCAGAACGATGCCTACGGCAAGGCGGGTCTGGAAGGTGTCACGCGCGCGCTCAAGGCGCTGGACCTGGAGCCGGTGGCGGTGGGCACGGTGGAGCGCAACGCCACCGACGTGAGCCAGGCCCTCAAGGACATTCTGGTCGCCAAGCCCGAAGCCATCGTGCAGATCAGCGCCTACAAGTCCTGTGCATCGTTCATTCGCCTGGCGCGCCGCCAGGGTTTTTCGGGCAATTTCTACAACGTGTCCTTCGTCGGCACCCAGGCGTTGCTGGAGGAGCTGGGCGCCGAGGCGCGCGGTGTGGTGGTCAGCCAGGTGATGCCTTTCCCCTACTCGGCGACGCAGGCGATTTCAGGCGAGTACCTGGCCGCGCTCAAGGACAAGCGCGGGGTGGCGCCGAACTATTCGGGCATCGAGGGTTTTGTCGCAGCCAAGGTGTTTGCCGAGGGCGTTCGCCGCGCCGGACGCAACCTGACCCGGGAGGGTTTCATCGCTGCCGTGCAGAGCATGCAGAACCTGCAGCTCGGCGGCTTCACAGTGGACTTCGGGCCGAAAAAGCACACCGGCTCGCGCTTCGTCGAGCTCACCATGCTGACCGAAGACGGGCGCGTGCGCCGCTGAGTGCCTGGCGGGTGCCACATGTCCCCTGGCAGGAGGGGGACTGGCACCTGCGGGTCTGTCCGGGCGCCAGGTCTTGGGTAGGATGTGCTTTTGACTCCAGCGCCGCTGCGGGCGGCCACCGAGGTTCGCATGAAACTCATCGACTCCATCCTGACCCAGGCGGCCAGCATCGCCAGCCTGCGGCGCGACATCCACGCGCACCCGGAACTCTGTTTTGAAGAGGTGCGCACCGCCGACGTGGTGGCGCAGAAACTCGCCGAGTGGGGCATCCCGGTGCACCGTGGCATGGGCACGACCGGTGTCGTCGGCATCGTGCACGGGCGCGATGGCGGCGCCTGCGGTCGCGCGATCGGCCTGCGCGCCGACATGGACGCCCTGCCCATGCAGGAGCGCAACCGCTTTGCCCACGCCAGCCAGCACGCCGGCAAGATGCACGCCTGCGGCCACGATGGCCACACCGCCATGTTGCTCGCCGCCGGGCAGCATCTGGCGCAACACCGCGATTTCGACGGCACCGTCTACCTGATCTTCCAGCCGGCCGAAGAGGGCGGCGGCGGCGCGCGCGAGATGATCAAGGACGGCTTGTTCCAGCAGTTCCCGGTCGAAGCGGTGTTCGGCATGCACAACTGGCCGGGCCTGCCTGTAGGCACCTTTGCCGCCAGCACCGGCCCGGTCATGGCGTCGAGCAACGACTTCTGCATCGTGATCCGTGGCAAGGGATCGCACGCCGCGCTGCCGCACAACGGCATCGACCCGATACCGGTGGCTTGCCAGATGGTGATGTCTTTCCAGACCATCATCACGCGCAACAAGAAGCCGGTGGACGCAGGGGTGATCTCGGTGACCATGATCCATACCGGCGAAGCCAACAACGTGGTGCCCGACAGCTGCGAAATCCGTGGCACGGTGCGCACCTTCACCTTCGAGGTGCTCGACCTGATCGAGCGCCGCATGCGGGAAATCGCCGAACACACCTGCGCGGCCTTCGGCGCGACCTGCGAGTTCCGCTTCAACCGCAACTACCCGCCCACCGTCAACCACCCGGCAGAAACGGCCTTTGCCCGTTCGGTCATGGCCGACATCGTGGGCGCCGATCAGGTGCTGGACCAGGAACCCACCATGGGCGCCGAAGACTTCGCCTACATGCTGCAGGCGCGCCCGGGCTGCTATGTGTTCATCGCCAACGGGGATGGCGCGCACCGCGCCGGCTACGAAGGCGGTGGCCACGATGTTGGCCCCTGCATGCTGCACAACCCCCACTACGACTTCAACGACGACCTGATCCCGCTCGGGGCGACCTATTGGGTCCGACTGGCCACGCAGTGGCTGGCCCAGCCGCGCAGCGGGGCGTCCGCATGATCGACGTCCAGGCCGCCTTTGCGCCGTCTTATGCCCGGGCGCGGGTGCTGTTTCTGGAGGGCGCCGCTGCGGCCGGCATGGCCATCCGCAGCCACAACCACCCCTTGCCCGGTCGCGACGGCGAGACCCTGGCCATGGACCTGGCGCTCGATGGCTCGCCCGATGCCGAGCGCCTGCTCATCGTCAGCAGCGCCTGCCACGGGGCCGAGGGCTTCTGCGGCTCCGGGGTGCAGGTCTGTGCGACCCACGATCAGGCCTGGCGCCAGCACGCGCGCGACGCAGGGGTGGCGGTGCTCTACATCCACGCGCTCAACCCCCACGGTTTTTCACACCTGCGCCGCGTGACGAACGAAAACGTCGATCTCAACCGCAACTTCCAGGATTTCAGCCAGCCGCTGCCGGTGAACACGGCCTACGCCGGGCTGCACGGTCTGCTGCTGCCGCCCGAATGGCCGCCGGGGCCGGACAACGAGGCATCCATCGACAGCTGGATCGCCACCCACGGCGAGACGGCGTACCAGGCCGCGGTGTCGCAGGGACAGCACGCGTATGCCGACGGTCTGTTCTTCGGTGGCACTGCGCCCACCTGGAGCAACCAGACCCTGCGCCAGGTCTTGCGCAACCACGCCCGGCGGGCGAGCCACATCGCCTGGATCGACCTGCACACCGGGCTGGGGCCGTGTGGTGTGGGGGAGCGCATCTTTGCCTGCCGCGACGATGCCGCGGCCTTGCAGCGCGCCCGGGCCTGGTGGGGCAGCAACGGTGAGACGCCGGTGACCTCGATCTACGACGGGTCGTCAACGTCGGCCCTGCTCACCGGCCTGATGTGGGGTGCGATGTACGAAGAGTGCCCGCAGGCCGAATACACCGGCATCGCGCTGGAGTACGGCACCGTGCCGATCGTGGAAGTGATCAATGCGCTGCGCGGCGACCACTGGTTGAACCGCCATCCGGAAGCGCCTGCGGCGTTGCAGGCCGCCATCCACCAGCGCATGAAAGACGCGTTCTACGTGGACACGGACGCCTGGCGCACGCAGATCGTGGGTCAGGGGCGCCAGGCCTTGTTTCAGGCCGTGGACGGATTGATCGCTTCGGCTTGAAGTGAAACACCCCCCGGAGCGTGATCCGCAACGCGAGAAGCTGTCCAGCCAAGGGCACCGCCGGGCCGGCTTTGCCGGACGGCCAGTGCCGCCCCCTTGAGGGGGTCGCGCGAAGCGCGGCGGGGGGGATATTTCGTCAGTCTTCCAGCGCCATCCGGCTGGCTTCCACGTACAGCCGTTCCATCGCGTCCAGCGGCTCGAAAGCTGCGGCGCGATCGCGCAGGCGGGTGGCCTCTTCCACACCTCGTGGCCCTTCGAGCATCAGCAGGCCGTTGGCGTATTCGTGGAGCGTGATCGCCGAGTCCGGGTTCAGCGCCAGGGCCTGGCGGTAGAGGGCCAGGCCGGTGTCCTTGCGTGCGCCATGGGTCATGCTGCCAATCAGCTCGCCCACCTTGTCGATCACTTCGGCGTGGTAGTTGGCCAGCGCGAGGTGGGCGTCGGCGTGGTTGGGCGCGAGTGCGATCGTGGTCTGCAGGGCCAGGCGCACCTTGCTGCCCAGGCCCTTGGCGAGCGCCTTGGCCACGTTCACCCCCTGGCTGTAGCGGCCCAGCGCGTAGCCCTGCCAGTACCAGGCGTTGGCATTGTGCGGTGCGCTGGCCTGGTGCGCCTGGGCCCGTTCGGCGGCGCTGACCAGCAACTGCAGGCGGACCTGCTCGCCGGGTTCGACGTAGTTGGCGTAGATGCAGGCGGCCTTGTTGGCCAGCGCCAGGCCGTCACCGCCCGCGGCCAGACCGGCGTGAACGGCGCGCTCGAATTCACCGTTGTGGTACAGCGCCCAGGCGTCCAGCAGGGCCGGGTCGGTCGGCATCGGTTCGGCATCGCCAGTGTGCAGGCGGGTCCAGTCGCGAGCGAGGCTGGCGCTGTCGTGGCGGTAGAGGCCGGCGTAGGGGCAAGGGGCCCAGGGTGCCATGGGGTCTGTCCTTGCCGTGTGTTCAGGTGGCGGCGCCGTTGTAGGCGTCGGTGAGTTCCAGCAGGTGTTGCCGCTGGCCGGCTTCCAGGTAGGGCGCGAGCAGGTTGAGCACGTGCTGCGCGCCGCGCATCAGCGCATGTTGCGCATTGTCGGGCTCCAGTGCGTGGCGCGGGTCGCGCACGTACTCGAAGCTCAGCCAGTAGGTCAGAACCACCACCATGCAGTTGGCGGTGGGTTCGAGCTCGCGCGCATTGATGTCCAGCGCGCCGCTGCGGCTCATGCCCGAGAGCAGGGCGCGGATGGCGCGCGACTTGTTCTTCAGCACGCCCTGGAAACGGGTTTCCAGCAACCGGTTCTTGGACAGCAGGTCGTTCAGGTCGCGGTAGAGAAACCGGTACTGCCAGATGATCTCGAACAGCGAGTGCAGGAAGAACCAGGCGTCTTCGACGTTGCGCACACTGTCGCTGGCACCCAGCAGTTCGCCGAGCGCATGTTCGTAGCGCTCGAACAGCGAGTTGATCAGCTCGTCCTTGGCCGGGTAGTGGTAGTACAGGTTGCCCGGGCTGATGCCGAGTTCGGCCGAGATCAGGGTGGTTGAGACATTCGGCTCGCCGAAGCGGTTGAACAACTCCAGCGTCACTTCGAGGATGCGCTCGGCGGTTCGGCGGGGGGGCTTCTTGGCGGCCATGGGTCAGGCCCGCGCGGGGCGTGTCGTCAGGTGCTGCTGCAACTGGTCGAGTGTGGTGTGGAGCCGGTCCACGGCCCTGGCGGTGGGGCGGTCTGCGGCCAGCCGGACCGGTTGCAGCAGGCGCCGCCCGGTATCGTCGAGGGCGGTCTGGTCCAGGTGGATGCCATGGCGCTGCAGCTTGGGCGCAAGCTGGGCCTGTCGGTCGCGCAGCATCTGGCGCGTCTGCTGGTAGGCGTGTTCGGCGAGTTCGCGGCGCTGGCGGTAGCTGAAGGTGTTGGCAAAAAACAGCTCGGCATCGCGCTGGTCGGGTTCGATCAGCACGATGTCGGTGTCCGGGTAGCTGCGTTCGTACTGCTTGAAGCCCAGCTCCAGGCGCGAATGGATCATGGAGCGGAAGGTCTGGCTCATCACGGTGGGCAGCCCGCCTTCGATCAACGATGGGATGCGCTGCTGGCCACTGGCGGCGGGTCCGGCGTGAGGCTCTGCCCGAAACGGCACCAGCGGATTCAGGCAGATCAGCAGATCCACGCCCTCGTCGAGTGCCACGGTGGCGTGCAGCGTTTTCTTCAGCGCGCCGTCCACATAGTGTTTGCCATCAATGACCACCGGCGGAAACAGACCGGGCAGGGCGGCACTGGCCTGGAGGGCGCGCGAGATCGGCACGTGGTCCCAGCCCGGCCGGCCAAAGGGCGCGGCGTCGCCGGTGTCGAGCTCGGTGGCGACCAGTGTCAGGCGCGCGCGCAGCTGGCGGAAATCGTTGCTGCGGCCTTCGCGGCTGAACAGGCGTTCGACCTGACGGTGGATGTCCTCGTTGTCGAACACGCCGGTGGGCAGGGCCGCACCCAGCCGTTCGAGCGCCTGGGTCAGGGGTTTGCCCTGTGCGGTCCAGGCCCAGAGGGCGCTGCCGAGCAGGCCCGGCAGGCGCTGGAGGCGGTCGCCGAGTTCGGCCCAGGCTGGTTTGATCAGCCAGGCGGTATCGAAGTTTTCTTCGGTGGGCCGGTCTTCGATGAAGGCCTCGCAAAGCTGGCGCGGCGTGAGCCCGTTGGCCAGGCCCGCTGCGATGAATCCGCCAGCCGAGACACCCACATAGTGGTCACACGCATTGAAATCGATGCCCTGCAGGCAGTCGGCGAGCGCGCACAGGGCGCCGATTTCGTAGATCGCACCCAGCGGTCCGCCGCCAGCCAGCGCCAGCGCCAACCGCGGGCGGGTCTTGCTGGCAGCGCTGGATCGGTGGGCTTTGCGGGTGGTGACCATGCGTTCGAGTGTAGAGCGCCAGACCAGCGCCTCATGTTGCGCTGCAGCACGACGCGCAGACGAAAAAAAGGGGCGCGGCGCGCCCCGGTTGTGCCGAGCCAGATGGCCCCGACGCCAGCGTCAGGCTTTGGACCTGGCGGCGGGCTTGCGCACCGCTGTCTTGCGTGCGGCGGGCGGGGCGGCCTTGGCCGGTGCGGCTTTGCGCGCAGCGGGGGTCTTCCTGGCTGCGGGGGTCTTGCTGCTCAGGCGCTGCACGTGGCGGTTGAGTTCATCGATGCGCTCCATCAGCGTTTCGATGTCGCGCGCCGAGGGCACGCCCAGCTTGTTCAGCGCCTTGGCCACCCGGTCTTCAAAAATGCTCTCCAGCTTGTCCCACTGGCCGGCCGCCTTGGAGGAAATTTCGGTGGCCATGCCGGACACGCGGTTGGTGGCTTCGGAGATGCGTTCTTCAGCGACGGCCTGGGTCTTGCGCTGGATGGACAGGCCTTCCTTCACCAGCGTGTCAAAAGCCTTGCCGCCTTCGGCCTGGGCCTTGGAGAAGGCGCCCAGACCGGCCAGCCAGATCTGCTGGGCCGAGTCCTTGATGGCGCCCGACAGTGGTGAACTGGCGCCTGCAGCGGATTTGGATGCGGTGGCTGATTTCTGGATCTTCTTGACCATGGGGCGACTCCGTTGAAGGTTGACAGGATGCAACGGACGAACAGACCCGTTGCCGTGTCCGCACTGTACGGTGCCCTCCCGGGCCCTGTGTAGGGGGATCGAACTAAACCCGGGGCCTGTCCCACGGGTTTGTGCGGAATCGGTGGCACCAGCGGGTGGTGAAGAATGGCGGGCTGATTCCATCCCTTGTGCAACACCCCGGCAGGAGAACCTCCATGCATTATTTCGTCACCGGCGCCACCGGTTTCATCGGCAAACGCCTCGTCAAGAAACTGCTGGAGCGCAAAGGCGCGGTGGTGCATTTCCTGATCCGCCAGGCGAGTGAAGCCAAGGTGGCAGGCTTGCGCGAGTACTGGGGGGTGAGCGCATCGCGCGCGCTGCCCGTGTTTGGTGACCTGACGTCGAAGAAGCTCGGCGTGAGCGCCGACGACACCAGGGCGCTCAAGGGTCAGATCGATCACTTCTACCACCTGGCCGCGGTGTACGACCTGGAGGCCGATGCCGAGAGCCAGATCGCCGTCAACATCGACGGCACCCGCAACACGGTGGAACTGGCCAAGGCCATCGGGGCGAAACATTTCCATCATGTGTCGTCCATTGCTGCGGCAGGCCTCTACGAGGGGGTGTTCCGAGAAGACATGTTTGACGAGGCGGAGAACCTCGACCACCCGTATTTCATGACCAAGCACGAGAGCGAGAAGATCGTGCGCACCGAATGCAAAGTGCCGTGGAGCGTGTACCGGCCGGCGCTGGTGGTGGGTGACAGCCGCACCGGCGAGATGGACAAGATCGACGGCCCGTACTACTTCTTCAAGTTGATCCAGCGCATGCGCCAGATCCTGCCGCCGTGGATGCCCAGCGTGGGCCTGGAGGGCGGGCGCATCAACATCGTGCCGGTGGATTTTGTGGTGGATGCGCTGGACCACATCAGCCACCACAAACGCGCCAGCGGCCAGTGCTTCCACCTCGTCGACCCCATGGGTTACCGCGTGGGCGATGTGCTCGACATCCTGACCAAGGCCGCGCACGCGCCGAAGATGAACCTGTTCATCAACGCGGCGCTGATGGGATTCATCCCCAAGAGCGTGAAGAAGGGCCTGATGGCCCTGGCGCCGGTGCGCCGCGTCTACCGCGCGGTGATGCAGGACCTCGGGCTGCCCGAGGACATGATGAATTTCGTCAACTACCCGACGCGCTTCGACTGCCGCGAGACGCTGGCTGCGCTCAAGGGCAGCGGCATCGAATGCCCCAACCTCAAGGACTACGCCTGGCGCCTGTGGGACTACTGGGAACGCCACCTCGACCCCGACCTGCACATCGACCGCAGTCTCAAGGGCACCGTGGCCGGCAAGGTGGTGCTGGTGACCGGCGGCAGCTCGGGCATTGGACTGGCGGCGGCGCACAAGTTCGCCGAGGCCGGCGCGGTGACCCTCATTTGCGGCCGCGACCAGGACAAGCTCGACGAGGCCTGCCGGTCAGCCAAAGGCAAGGGTTACCAGTTCATCGCCTACCCGGCCGACATCGCCGACATGGCCGATGCCGACCGCTTCGTGCAGCTGCTGATCACCAACCACGGTGGTGTCGACTTCCTGATCAACAACGCGGGCCGCTCGATCCGCCGCGCCATCGAAGGCAGCTACGACCGCTTCCACGATTTCGAGCGCACCATGCAGCTCAACTACTTCGGTTGCCTGCGCGTGACCATGGGTCTGCTGCCGGGCATGGTGGCCAAGCGCAAGGGCCACGTGGTCAACATCAGCTCCATCGGCGTGTTGACCAACGCGCCGCGTTTCTCGGCCTATGTGGCGAGCAAGGCGGCGCTGGACGCCTGGACGCGCTGCGCTTCCAGCGAGTTTGCCGACCAGGGCATTTCGTTCACCACCATCAACATGCCGCTGGTGCGCACGCCCATGATCGCGCCGACGCAGATCTACAAGAACGTGCCGACGCTGGCGCCGGAAGAAGCGGCCGACCTGATCGCGCAGGCCTGCATCTTCAAGCCGGTGCGCATCGCCACGCGCCTGGGCGTGACGGGGCAGGTGCTGCACGCTTTCGTGCCGCGGGTGGCGCAGATCGTGATGAACACCAGCTTCCGCATGTTCCCGGATTCTTCGGCTGCGAAGGGGGAAAAGGGTTCTAAACCACAGCTTTCTGCGGAGGCGGTGGCTATGCAGCAGATGATGCGGGGGATTCACTTCTGAGTTTTGTTGTCTCCGGCTGGGTGGTTTGGCCGGGTCTCGCCCCGGCTGGCGACTCACTTTCTTTTGCTTCGCCAAAAGAAAGTAAGCAAAGAAAAGGCGAGCCGAAGTCCGGGCCGCTGCGCGGTGCCTTGCGCTGCTCGCGTCGAGCGGGGTCGGGCTGAAC
>JAURYH010000023.1 GCA_030653975.1 Hydrogenophaga sp.
GTATCGCAAGGCTATCGCTTGCGCACCTGACGATTCGGAAAGATATCGCCGTACAACTTCGAGCTTGAAGCTCTCATCGTGTTTCGCCATGAAAAACACCCCAAAGGTTGGATCGGTGTCCAACTTTTGGGGTGCAGTTCACTTGGCCGGGCTTTCTTTCGGAAGCGAAACGCCGGGGTCAGTCAACGATCATCACTTCCACGCGGCGGGCTTCGGCGTCGTTGCCGGTGCCGACGGCTTCTTCAGGTTTCTTGAGCTCCAGCGAAGCGGCGGCCACACCCGCGCCCACCAGGGCGTCGCGCACCGAGAGGGCGCGTTTTTTCGCCAGCTCGGCGTTCTGGACAGGATTGCCGGTGGCGTCGTGGAAACCCGAGAGCAACAGGCGTTTGCCGCCCTTGGCTGCGGTGATCGCATCGTCCAGCGCGTCGAGAGCGCCCGATGCCAGCTCGGCTTTTCCGGAAGCGAAATAAAACGTGACCACACCGTTTTCGATCACCACGCTGGCGTCGTCGGCCACCACGGGCGCCGCGGCGGCGGGCATTGCGGCGGTGGCGACCACTTCAATGGCTACCGCTTGAGCGGCGGGCGCTGCCACCTCCTCGGTCCCGGTGGCGCCACCCGTGCCGCGGGATTGGTGGATGCCGAAGCCCAGCGCCAGGCCCACGGCCAGCAACACGGCGGCCATCAGCACCACCGCTGCAACGCGGACGTCCTGGTCGTCATCTTGAGAAAACATGGGCAAACACTCCCTGAAGAACAATGGGCAAGAGAAAATCAACACCGCTCGCAACCGAGCCCGGGCCATACAGCCAACAGGCCTGAGCGATCAACCCTGCATTCTAAATGGCCCACCCCGACATGCCTCCAGTCCGAGCCACCCCCCGAGCACGCCAACCCGACACCTGGGACCCGGCCCGGCGCGACGGCGCCCGGATGATGGCCGACACCCTGGCCGAATGGCGCAGCCAGGGGCCCGCGCCCGACCTGTGGGTGTTCGGCTACGCCTCGCTGGTCTGGCGGCCCGAGTTCGAAGCCGCCGAGCAACGCCTGGCCCGGGTGCATGGTTACCACCGTTGCCTGCAGATGTGGAGCCGGGTCAACCGCGGTACGCCCGAGCGGCCTGGGCTGGTGTTCGCGCTGATGGCCGGTGGCAGTTGCACCGGCCTGGCGCTGCGCCTGCCGCACGACCAGGTGGAAGCCCTCATGCCCCAGCTGTGGGCGCGCGAAATGCCCAACCCGGTGTACGACCCGAAATGGCTGCTCTGCCAGACCGACCAAGGCTCCGTGCACGCACTGGCCTTCACGCTCTCCCGGCACAGCCCCAACTACACCGGTCCGCTCGACGATGAACGCTACCGTGACATCTTCACGCACTGCCGAGGGCGCTACGGCAGCACGCTGGACTACGCCCGCCAGACGCTGCACGGCCTGCGCGCCCACGGCATCGAAGACCACGCGCTGGAGCGCCTGCTGCGGCTGGCGGAAGATCTGCCGCCCTCAAGCGGGCTTCCGCCATCGGCGGACACCCAGGGCTCCACCGCTGAGCGGGTCGCAGCCCCCCGGGGGGGCTGATCCGGCTCCTATACTCCGATCATGAACATTGCCGACCTGCGCAAAAGCTACGAAAAAGCCGAACTCAGCGAATCCGCCTCCCAGGCCGATCCGCTCAGACAGTTCGATCAATGGCTCACTGAAGCCATCCACAGCGAAGTGCCCGAGCCCAACGCCATGACGCTGGCCACCGTCGGCTCCAACCTGCGGCCGAGCACCCGCGTGGTGCTGATCAAGGGCTTCGACGAACAGGGCATTGTCTGGTACACCAACTACCAGAGCCAGAAAGGCCGCGAACTGGCCGGCAACCCCTATGCCGCGCTGCAGTTCCACTGGGTTGAGCTGGAACGTGTGGTGCGCATCGAAGGCATCGTTGAAAAAGTGAGCGATGCCGAGAGCGATGAATACTTCAAGAGCCGCCCGCTCGACAGCCGCATCGGCGCCTGGGCCAGCCCGCAGAGCGAGGTGATCGAAAGCCGCACGGTGCTGGTGACCAACGCCGCCAGATACGGCGCGCAGTTCCTGCTGCAACCGCCCCGACCGCCACACTGGGGCGGCTACCGCCTCAAGCCCGACAACTGGCAGTTCTGGCAGGGCCGCAAGAGCCGCCTGCACGACCGGCTGCGCTACACGCTGCAGGGTGATGGTGGCTGGCTGCGGGAGCGGCTCGCTCCTTGACCCCCCGCCGCCAGCGGCGCCCCCCAGGAGGGCTGGGGACCGCGGCTCCAAGCCTGCCTGCGCAGGCCTGGACGGGGACGAAGGGCCAGCGGCTCCGACGCTGACGCGGCCTGCAAGGCATGCCAGTGGCCTGGCGAAGCCAGTTCCACGGCATCCTGGGTTGGGCACGCGCTTCGGGCTATCTATCGCTTCGCATGCGCTGGATCGATTGCCCTGACACGGCCTTCAGTGCCCCATCTGCCACCAAGCTTGGTGCGATCTCATGCAGCGGCACCAGCACAAATGCACGCGTCCCCATGCGCGGGTGCGGCACGGTCAGCGTTGCTGAATGGATGTGCGCGCTGCCGTACAGCAGCAGGTCGAGATCCAGCGTGCGCGGGGCGTTGCGATAGGGCCGTTCGCGACCGGCACCCTGCTCGATCGCTTGCAGGGCGGTCAGCAGATCGGGTGCGGTGAGCGTGGTGGCGATCTCGGCCACCGCGTTGAAGTAATCCGGCCCGCTGGAGTCGACGGGCGCGGTGCGGTACAGGCTGGAGGCCCTCACCAGCCGGACGCCCTGCGCGTGCGACAAGCGCTGCAAGGCCTCGCGCAAAGCCTGAGCCGGATCACCCAGGTTGGCACCCAGCGCCACATAGGCCGTGACTTCAGCGCGCTGCGTGTCCACGGCCTGAGCGGATCGAGGTCAGTCGCCAGAACCTTCGGTGGCGCCGCCCTGCCCGGCCGCACCGGTGCCACCACCGGGTTTGCGACGGCGGCGGCGGCGCTTCTTGGCGGGTGCCGTGCCATCGGCAGGGGCGCCCGCTTCGGCCGGCGCGTTGTCATCGTCTTCGTCGTTTTCAGCCTCACCCGCCGGCCGGAAGCGAGGATCGGATTCTGACGCGCTGGCCGGGTGATCGGCATCGCTGCGTTTCACGCGGCGCGCGCCGCCCGCACCGCCTTTGGGCTGGTTGACCTTGCGCTGCGCGTCCACCATGTCTTCGCGGATTTCGTCGCTGGCGTTCTGGAACGTCTCCCACCAGTGGGCCAGCTCTTCCTCGATCTCGCCCACCTGGGCGCGCAGGCGAAGGAAGTCGAAGCCGGCGCGAAAACGCGCCTGGTCCACCAGGCTGAACGGCGATGTGCCCACGCGCTTGTCAAAGCGCGGCTGCATCATCCAGATCTCGCGCATGTCGGCGCCCAGCTTGCCACGGCCCGAGACGTCGCCAATGCGCGACTCGAACACCTCGTCCACGGCGTCCTGCAGGGCGCCAAACGCTGGCGGCGGGCGCTGATTGCCGCGCGGCTGCAGGCGCTGGTTCCAGCCCTTGCGCACATCGGCCCACAACACACAGGCCAGCAGAAAGCTCGGCGCCACCGGCTTGTTCTCACCCACGCGGCGGTCGGTGTCCTGCAGGGCCAGTTTCACAAACGGATCGTCGGCGCGCTCCACCACCACGTCGAGCAACGGGTAGATGCCGGTGTTCAGACCCACGGCCTTGAGCTGAGCCACGCTGTCCAGCGAATGCCCGGTCTGCAGCAGCTTGAGCATTTCATCAAAAAGACGGCTCTGCGGCACGTCGGCCAGCAGCTTGTGCGACGAAGCCAGCGGCGCCAGGGTCTTGGCGTCGAACTTGAAGCCCAGGCCGCTCAGCTTGGCGGCGAAACGCACGGCGCGGATGATGCGCACCGGGTCCTCGCGGTAACGCGTGGCGGCATCGCCGATCATGCGCAGGGAGAGCTTCTTGGCGTCGCGGATGCCGTTGTGGAAATCGACCACGACCTGCGACTCCGGGTCGTAATACATGGCGTTGATGGAGAAGTCGCGGCGCGCGGCGTCCTGCTCGATCGGGCCCCAGACGTTGTCGCGCAGCACGCGCCCGCTGGCGTCCACCGCGTGCTTCATGCCGGCGAGCTCGCCTTTGCTGGTGCGTTCGTTGCCAGCCACTTGCTCCGCGTCCGCGCTGTCGAGGTAGGCGCGGAAGGTCGAGACTTCGATCATCTCGTGCTCACGACCGCGGCCGTAGACCACGTGCACGATGCGGAAGCGCCGGCCGATGATGAAGGCGCGGCGGAACAGGCTTTTCACCTGCTCGGGCGTGGCGCTGGTGGCGACGTCGAAATCTTTGGGCCGCAGACCCAGCAGCAGGTCGCGCACCGCGCCGCCCACGATGTAGGCCTCAAAACCGGCTTGCTTGAGGGTGTGCACCACGTCCAGCGCACGCTGGTCCACCAGGCTGCGGTCGATGCCGTGCACCGACACCGGCACGTCTTCGCGCTTGCCGAACTTCGATGTTTTGCTGTTCTTGGCGCCGCTGGCTTTGCCGAGCAGCTTGTCGATGAATTTTTTGATCATTCGAATAGGTTCAGGATGCGCCAGCCCCGCTCGCTGGCGATGGGCCGGAGCCGGGCGTCCGGGTTGGTCGCGATGGGCTCGTGCACTTTTTCCAGCAGCGGCAGGTCGTTGATGGAGTCGCTGTAGAAGGTGCTGTGCGCCACGCTGGCCCAGGAATGGCCGCGCGCAGCCAGCCATTGTTCCACACGCGCGACCTTGCCCTCGCGAAACGACGGCGTGCCCCGGATCGCGCCGGTGGGTTCACCCTGCGCATCGCGTTCCAGATCGATGGCGATCAGCTCGTCCACACCGAAGGCCCGGGCGATCGGTCGGGTGACGAATTCGTTGGTGGCGGTGACGATGATCACCGTGTCGCCCGCGTCCTGGTGCTGTCGCACGAGATCGAAAGCGACGGGTTTCATGGCCGGGCGGATCACCTCGTCCATGAAGCGGCGGTGCGCGGCGTCGGATTTCTGAGCGCCGTGCTCGGCCAGGGGCGCCACGGAGAAACGGATGTATTCGTGGATGTCCAGCGTGCCGGCCTGGTACTGCTCGTAAAAGGCATCGTTCGCCCGGGTGTGGGTTTCGGCATCGCGCCAGCCCAGGGTCACGGTGAACTGACCCCAGGAATAGTCGGAGTCGATGGGGATGAGGGTGTGATCGAGATCAAAGAGTGCGAGGCGCATCGGATGTCATTCATTTTCCAGCATGGATTTGATCAGCGGGATGGTGATCGCGCGCTGGGTGCGCAGGGCGTAGGCGTCGAGCTGGTCGAGCAGCATCATCAGGCTGGAGAGGTCGCGCGAGAAACGGGTGAGCATGAAGTCCATGACCTCGTCGCCGAGGAACACGCCGCGCTCGTCGGCCGCCCGGCGCAGCACGGCGCGGCGCTCGGTCTCGCCCAGCGCGTGCAGCTGGAACACATGGCCCCAGCCCAGCCGCGTGCGCAGGTCTTCGCGCAGTTGCAGGTCGGCCGGTGGCCGGTCGGCCGCGGCCAGCACCCAGCGCGCGGGCCCGAGCGCCGGGCTCTGGGCGTTGACAAACCAGTTGAAAGCGGCGGCCTGCTGCTCGGCTGTGTAGAGCTGGCAGTCGTCGAGCAGCACGGCGTCCCAGTGTTCGTCGTACTCGCCAGGGTGCAGCGTGGCGGCGTCGATCCAGCCGACCCGGCTACCGTGGTCGCGCAGGGCTTCGCGCACCGCGCGCAGCAGGTGCGTCTTGCCGCTGCCGCCGTCGCCCCACAGAAACGTGGGCACTGGCGAGCGCAGCGGGTTGCCGGCCCACAGGCGCAGGTGGGCGAGCGCGGCTTCGTTGCCCGCCGCCACAAAGTTGGCCAGCGTGGGCACGGGCGCCAGACCAATGTCCAGCGCCATCTGTTTCATGGGGGGATGACCCCTGCTCATGCCGGTCCGTCCTGCTCGGGCATGGGGACTGCCACCTGCGGTTGAACGGCCCCTTCGAGGTAAAGCTCACTGCCCATGTACTGGGCCTTGGCCCGGCGGATCGCCACCAGCAACACCGCGCTGGCCGGCAGGGCGATCAGCACACCGACAAAACCGAACAGGTGGCCAAAAGCCATCAGGGCGAAGATGACAGCGATCGGGTGCAGACCGATGCGTTCGCCCAGCAGCCGCGGCGTGATGTACATGCTCTCGACCACCTGGCCCACGGTGTAGACCGCCGCCACCAGTGCCACGCCCAGCAGCGCCTGAAACTGCAGCACGGCCGCCAGCAGGGCCATGACCAGCCCCAGACCAAAGCCCAGGTAGGGAATGAACACGGCCAGCCCGGTGAAGACCCCGATGGGCAAGGCGAGCTTCAGACCCACCAGGGCCAGCCCCACGGTATAGAAAACCGCCAGCACCCCCATCACCAGCAACTGCCCACGCAGGTACTGCCCGAGCACGGCATCGGTTTCGTCCAGAAAACCCTGCACCGCCGCACGCCAGCGCGGCGGGATCAGGCCCTTGCTGCGCTCGACCAGGTTGGCCCAGTCGAGCAGCAGGTAATAGGCCACGATGGGCGCCAGGATCAGATTGCCAAACACGGCAGCGAGCGCACTGCCACCGATGCGCAGCGACGACAGCAGACCCTGGATGAGTTCACTTTCGTGGCCGGTGATGAGTTCCTGCATCCAGCCGCGCACCAGCGACACGTCCACCTGCAGATCGACCCCGAAACGTGCCAGCAGCGGCACCAGCCGGGTGTTGACACTGTCCAGCAGCGCCGGCACCTGATCCTTGAGCAGGGGCACCTGTTTGGTGATCACCGGCACGATCAGCAACACCACCGCCAGCATCACCAGCGACAGCAGCGTGATGGCCAGGCCGGCGCCGAGCCAGCGCGGCACACGCCGCGCATGCAGCCGTTCGACCAGCGGGTGCAGCGCATAGGCCAGCACGGCAGCCAGCAGAAAGGGCATGAGCACCGGGGCCAGCAGCGACAGCAGCAGCCAGCTCACCAGTGCAATGGCGGCCCACGAGGCGACACGGATCTGGTTGGGCGTGAAAGTCATGAACAGGTGTGTCGGAGGTGAACGATCGGGCTGCAGGGGCAAACCCTTAAAATCTGGGGCAAATTCTAGTCCGCCGCCCCGGGTGGACCCACCAACGACCGCAAACCGCCGCCGCCCCACCCTGGTGGAGCGGCCTCCACCGACGTTTTCCCCGCCCCAACGCCCGGCCCCGCCGCCGGCACACGCACCCCATGACCTCCAGCACCACCCCCCTTTCCTACAAAGACGCCGGCGTTGACATCGTCGCGGGCGACGCGCTCGTCGAACGCATCAAGCCGTTGGCGAAGAAAACCATGCGCGAAGGCGTGCTCGCTGGCATTGGCGGCTTTGGCGCGCTGTTCGAAGTGCCCAAGCGCTACAAAGAACCCGTATTGGTCTCCGGCACCGACGGCGTGGGCACCAAGCTCAAGCTGGCCTTCGAGTGGAACATGCACGACACCGTGGGCATCGACCTGGTCGGCATGAGCGTGAACGACGTGCTGGTGCAGGGCGCCGAGCCGCTGTTCTTCCTCGACTACTTCGCTTGCGGCAAGCTGGACGTGGACACCGCCGCGGCCGTGGTGGGCGGCATCGCCCTGGGTTGTGAACTCTCGGGCTGCGCGCTGATCGGCGGCGAAACCGCCGAGATGCCCGGCATGTACCCGGCCGGTGAATACGACCTGGCGGGCTTCTGCGTCGGCGCGGTGGAAAAAAGCAAGATCCTCACCGGCCAGAACGTGAAACCCGGCGACGTGGTGCTGGGCCTGGCCTCGCACGGCGTGCACTCCAACGGTTTTTCGCTGGTGCGCAAGTGCATCGAGCGTGCCGGCAGCGACCTGCCTGCCACGCTGGACGGCCAGCCCTTCAAGCAGGCCATCATGGCGCCCACCCGCCTGTATGTGAAGAACGTGCTGGCCACGCTGGCCAAACACCCGGTGAAGGCCCTGGCCCACATCACCGGCGGCGGCCTGCTGGAGAACATCCCGCGCGTGCTGCCCGAAGGCACCGCCGCCCATCTCAAGAAAGGCAGCTGGCCGCAGACCGAGCTGTTCGCCTGGCTGCAAAAAGTGGCCGGCATCGACGACATCGAGATGAACCGTACCTTCAACAACGGCATCGGCATGGTGGTGGTGATCGACGCCACCGAAGCCGCCGCCTGCGCCGCCACGCTGCGCGAGCTGGGTGAGACGGTGCATGAGATCGGCGTGATCGCCACCCAGGGCGAGGGCGCAGCCGTCACGGTCAACTGAAGCCACCCCGCTTCGTGCTCATGAAGGCCCGGCAACGGGCCTTCGCCGTTTCCGCTGCAGCCCGGCCGCATCGGCCGGTCAAGCCCAACACCGCCCGTTCCATGGCCTGAAATGTCCATGAACCCTGGATCTGTGACGACTATCATGGGCACAGTGCCGTCAGTCTCCATGTCCTGAAATGATCGAACCCTGTCTGGCCGCGAGCAGACGCCAGCGCCGGCCATCGGCATGATCAAGGCTTCAACAACCCCGACGGAGCCCCCCATGAAAACCGCCCTGCTGGTCATCGACGTGCAAGAGTCCTTCCGCCACCGCCCGTTCTTCACCGAACGGGACCTGCCCGCCTACCTGGCCGCGCAGAATGCGCTCATTGCGGGCGCCCAGGCGGCAGGCATGCCCATCGTGCGCATCTTCCACGTGGACGGCCCGCAAGTTCCGCAGAACCCCTTTTCGCTGGAGTCCGGCGCGGTGCGGCCGCTGGAAGGGCTGGCGCCCTTCGAAGCCGCCGCAACCTTTCACAAATCGCGCCACAGCGCACTCGTGGGCACCGGGCTGGAGGTGTGGCTGAACCGGAATGCCATCCAGCGCCTGATCGTCAGCGGCATCCGCACCGAACAGTGCTGCGAGACCACCACCCGGCACGCGGCCGATCTGGGCTACACAGTGGACTTCGTGACCGACGCCACGCTGACCTTTGACATGGTGCAGCCCGACGGCACGCCGCTGAGCGCGGCCGACATCACGGCCCGCACAGCCACGGTGCTGAAAGACCGCTTTGCGCGCCTGTGCACGCCCGCACAGGCGCTGGAACCGGCATGAACACCCCCGCCCTTGACAGGTTCGCGGCGCCAGACCTGGCCAGCAAAGCGCTCGCCAGGCGCACGGCCCGGCAGATGGCGCCCCGGTGGACCCGCGCATGACCCAGGGCCCGGTGCCCATCCAGGTGGCGTTCGTGCTCATGCCGGACAGCCTGATCCTCGACTGGGCCGGCCCCGCCGAGGCGCTGCGCATCGCCAACCAGTGCCTGCGCGCGGCCGGCAAGCCCGAGGCGTTCGTGCTGCGGTTCATCGGACCCGAGCGCCAGACGAGCAGCTCGGTGGGCGCCATCATCAGCCAGATCGAGCCCTTGCCGCCCGGCCTGCCCGAGCCGGTCTGGGTGGTGCTGGTGGGACAACCGGGGCAGACCATCGATGTGGACAGCGACAGCGCGCGCCAACTCATCCGCTGGCTGCGCGGTCTCAAGCTGGCGCCGGGTCGGCTGGAACTGCTCACCGTGTGCGCGGGCGCCCTGCTGGCCGCGCACGCGGGGCTGCTGGACGGCCACCGGGCCACCACCCACCACCAGCACCTGGACGAATTGCACGCCGTGGCGCCCCGCTGCGAGACGGTGTCGAACCGGGTGTTCGTGGTCGATGGCGCGGTGTGCAGCAGCGCGGGCGTGACCACCGGCATCGACCTGTTCCTGCACCGCATCGCCGACCTCTGCGGTCCGGCCCTGGCGGCCCAGGTGGCGCAGACCATGGTGGTGGCGCTGCGGCGCGGGCCCAACGACCCCGAACTCTCGCCCTTCCTGCGCTTTCGCGCCCACCTGCATCCGGCCATTCACCGGGTGCAGGACGCCATCGGCCAGCAGCCGCAGGCCGACTGGTCGCTGCAGCGCATGGCCGACGTGGCCTGCACCTCGCCGCGCCACCTCGCGCGCCTGTTCATCACCCACGCGGGCATTGCCCCGCTGGCCTACCTGCGCAGCATCCGGCTCGACCTGGCCGACGCCGCGCTGCGCTCGGGCCACAGCGTCACGCTGGCGGCCGAGCTCGCCGGCTTCAGCTCCGACACCCAGTTGCGCCGCACCTGGCGCCAGCTCGGCAAGGCGGGCTCACCGGCGCACCGCGGGCACTGACGACTACAGCAGCACCTCCGACGGCAGCACATGCACCCCCGGCGTGGCGGCCAGTGCGGCCTGCAGCAGGTGGTGCGCGATGCGCTGTGCGGGGACCACGCGGTAACGCCGCGGCAGCAAGGGCTGCACCCACTGCGAGAGGCGCACCGCGAGCTGCTCGGCCGGCCGGCTTTCCAGCCGCACGCCCCCGATCAGGCCCGGGCGCACCAGTGTGAGCGAGGGGTAGCCCACGGCCTGCAGATCGCGCTCGGTCTCGCCCTTGGTGCGGGCATAGAACACGCGCGAGGCCGCGTCCGCGCCCAGGGCCGAGTTGAAGGCAAAGGCCCGCGCGCCATGGCGCCGCGCGAGGTAGGCCACCTCCAGCGGGTGGTCGTGGTCCACCTTGTAGAAAGCGGCCTGCGAACCGGCCTTGGCGATGGTGGTGCCCAGGGTGCAGACCACGGCATCCACCGCCCACCACGCGGCGTCTTCGGGCAGGCGCTCGAAATCCACCAGCGGATTGAGCAGCTTGGGGTGTGGCACCAGCGACTTGCGGGTCGGGGCGACCACCCGGGCCACGGCAGGGTCGGCCAGGGCCTGCTGCAGCACGGCCTGTCCCACCAGGCCGGTGGCACCGACCAGCATCAGGCGCGACATCGTTCAGTTCAACGCGCGGCGCAGTTCCTGCAGCCGGCGGTCCATCGCGTCGCGGTCGAGCGCATCGTCGGTGTGGGCGATGTAGATCTCCAGATCGCTCACCGCGAGGCGGGCGTCGCCCATTTCGGCCCAGGCCAGACCGCGGTCGCGGTACTCCGTCCAGGCATCGGGCAGCAGCACCAGCAGGCGGTCCTGCACCGCGATCAGGCGCAGCCAGTCTTCCTGCGTGCGGTGGATCTCCTTCAGGTTGCGCAGCATGCGCGAGAGGATTTCGCGCGATGGCGCAGCCTGCAGGTAGAGGCCGACCGGCACGTCGAAATCGTCCACCAGGCCGTTGCGCCGTTTGTAGGGCTCCAGCCGCTCGGACAGGTCTTCGCGGCTGAGCGACTGGCCGGTGAACGGGTCGATCACCACCTGGCCGTTGGGCAGGTTGACCTTGACCATGAAATGACCGGGGAAATTGACGCCCCGCGCCTTCAGGCCCAGGCCCTGCGCCAGCTCCAGCCAGAGCACACCCAGGGTGATGGGAATGCCGCGCCGGGTTTTGAGCATCACGTTGAGGAAGCTGTTGTCGGGGTCGTAGTAGTTGTTGACGTTGCCGCCAAACCCCATGTCGCGAAAGAAAAACTGGTTGAGCGCCCGCAGCCGCTGCAGCGGGTCGGTGGCGTCGGCGCAGCGCCGGCGCACCCGGGCCAGCAACTGGTCCACGTCGCCCAGCACGGCCTGCACATCCATCTCGGGGTATTCGTCCTGGGCGATGGCAGTGGCGGCTTCCAGCAACGGCAGGTCTTCGTCGTCGGCCACCAGCGCGGCGAAATAGCCGAGTGGGGTGGGCGTGGGGAATTCAAAGGCTGAAGACATGATCAGGTCGGCGGGCAAACCGCTGAACGGCAGGTTGCCGTTGCAATGGTCTTTATTTTCGGACGAATTGGCGAAGTTTCAAACCGGCCACGGTCAGGCTCAGGAAATAAATCATCGCCGCGCCCACCACACACAGCGCCAGCAGGCCCACGCGCTGCAGCGCCTGCCCCTCAAAACCCAGCCAGTTGAAGCGCGCGGCAGACCACATCAGGAACACGGACATCAACGCGCTGGCCGCGACCACCTGCAGGGCAAAACGCGCCCAGCCGGGTGTCGGCGTGTAGGCCCCGCGGCGCAGCAGGCCGATCAGCAGCCACAGCGCATTGACCATGGCGCCGATGCCAATGGCCAGCGCCAGCCCGGCGTGCGCAAAATACGGCACCAACAACAGGTTCATCAACTGCGTGAGCACCAGCACCACCACAGCGATCTTCACCGGCGTGCGGATGTCCTGGCGGGCGTAGAAACCGGGCGCCAGCACCTTGATGGCAATCAGCCCGATCAGACCGGCCCCGTAGCCCATCAGGGCGCCGGTGGTCTGCTGCACGTCGGCGGCGGTGAAGGCGCCGTAGTGGTAGAGCACGGCCACCAGCGGCTTGGCGAACGTCAGCAGCGCCACCGCACAGGGCACGGCCAGCAGCACCACCAGGCGCAGGCCCCAGTCGAGCAGGTTGCTGTAGCGCTGGGCATCGTCGACCGCTTTGGCGGCTGCCAGCTGGGGCAGCAGCACCACGCCCAGCGCCACGCCCAGCATGGCGGTGGGAAACTCCATCAGGCGGTCGGCGTAGGTGAGCCAGCTCACACTGCCGGTGGCCAGGTGCGACGCGATCTGGGTGTTGATCAATAGCGAGATCTGCGCCACGCTCACGCCCAGCAGCGCGGGGAGCATCAGCGTGGTCACGCGGCGCGTGCCGGGGTGGTTCCAGGCGGTTTTCAGCGACGACCAGCGCAAACGGATGCGCGGCAACATGCCCAGCCGCAGCAAGACCGGGATCTGCACCCCCAGCTGCAGCGCACCGCCCAGCAACACCCCGCCAGCCATGGCGTAGATGGGCTGGATGCCCAGGCTCTTGAACCAGGGTGCGCCCCAGTACGCGGCCGTGATCATGGCCACGTTGAGCAGCACCGGCGTGGCCGCCGGCACGGCAAAGCGCTTCCAGGTGTTCAGGATGCCGGCCGACAGCGCCACGAACGACATGAAAGCGATGTAGGGGAACATCCAGCGCGTCATGAAGACGGCGGCCTCGAAGCCCTCAGGGCTCTGTTTCAGGCCGCTGGCCATGGCCCAGACCAGCACCGGCGCCCCGGCCACGCCCAGCACGCAGGTGGCGGTCAGCGCCCAGGCCAGCACGGTGGCGATCTGGTCCACCATCTGGCGGGTGGCGGCATCACCTTCCTTTTCGCGCACCCCGGCAAGCACGGGCACGAACGCCTGGCTGAACGCGCCCTCGGCAAACAGCCGGCGCAGCAGGTTGGGGATGCGGAAAGCAACGTTGAACGCGTCCGTCAGGGCGCTGGCGCCAAAGGTCGACGCCATGAGCAGTTCGCGCACCAGCCCGGTGATGCGTGAGGCCAGCGTCAGCAGGGAGACCAGGGAGGCGGATTTGAACAGGGACACGGCCGCCAGTGTAACCACGCGCACCCGGCGCCCGGCGGGCACGCTACCCAGGCGGGCAGCAGCGTGCTAAAATTTCGGGCTTTGCTGGCATCATCCCCAAACATTTGAAGGAAATTCACCATGGCAACCAAGCCGAAGAAAAAGAACCCCCGTCTGGCATCTGGCCGCAAACGCGTCCGCCAGGACATCAAGATCAACGCCGCGAACACCTCGCTGCGCTCCAAATACCGCACCGCCGTCAAGAACGTTGAAAAAGCGGTTCTGGCCGGCGACAAGACCAAGGCCACCGAACTCTTTGCCAAGATGCAAGGCGTTGTGGACATCATTGCCGACAAGGGCATCTTCCACAAAAACAAGGCCGCTCGCGACAAGAGCCGCCTGTCCGCCAAGGTCAAGGCACTGGCACTCGCCACCGCCTGACCACCCCACCGGCCTGATCCGTCAGGCCACCAGCCCGGACCCCTCGGGGTCTGCCGTTTGAAACGGGTGCGCTGCCAGCAAAGAAAAGCAAAAAACCGCCTCCGGGCGGTTTTTTGTTGCCCGTCCTCTTTCGAGGGACCTTGGCCCGGTGGTTCAGGGTTTTGCGGCCGGCTCCGGCAGCACGCAGCCTTCAGCCACCTGCAGGTCGTTGTCGCGCGCGAAGTGCATCACGAAATCCCAGGCCATGGGCTCGGCTTCGCGCAGATCGGTGTGGACGATGACGACTTTCACGCCGTTCATGACCGTGGGTACGCACCAGGGCGAATACGCGATGTGGCTGCCTTGCCGGACCACACCGCCGCCGGGGCGGAACTGGCTCATCACGCCCGCCAGACGTTCGGCCCAGTCGCTGGGGCGAAAGGTGCGGCCACTGCGTGTGACGCCCTGGATGAACACTTGTTTGGCAGTCGGTGAAACCATCGGGGAAGCCTTCGGATGGAGGGCCCTGGAAGGGACGCATGGCCACCGCCAGACCGAGGATCGCTGGCCGGGGTGGATCACAGGTATTCTATCTTATATAAGACCTGAACTCAGGGATAACCCGGAGCACCGGTCGGTAGGCCCAGCGGCTGCCATGGCGTCATGACAGCGATGCCCAACAAGCAATGATGATGCCCGCTGCTGCCCCTAAAATCGCTTCTCAACGGCTCAACCCTCGTTGAGCCGCTTTCTTTTGGCCCCTTCCCATCCGGAGTTCCGCATGAATGCCGTCGCCCCCGCCGCCCCGTCGTCGCCCCACGTGATGAACACCTACGGCCGTCTGCCGATCGCGATGTCGCACGGCCGAGGCTGCCGCGTCTGGGACGTGAACGGCAAGGCATACCTGGACGCGCTGGCCGGCATCGCCGTCAACACCCTGGGCCACGGCCACCCCAAACTGGTGCCTGCGCTGCAGGAGCAGGTGGCCAAGATGATGCATTGCTGCAACTACTACCACGTGCCCGACCAGGAACGCCTGGCGCAGCTGCTGGTGGAACGCTCGGGTCTGAGCAATGTGTTTTTCTGCAGCACCGGCCTGGAGGCCAACGAGGCCGCCCTGAAGCTGGCGCGCAAATACGGCCACGACAAGGGCATCGAACGCCCGGAGATCGTGGTCTACGAAAAGGCCTTCCACGGCCGCTCGATTGCCACGCTCTCGGCCACCGGCAATCCGAAGATCCAGGCCGGCTTTGGCCCGCTGGTCGAAGGCTTCATCCGCGTGCCGGTGAACGACATCGAGGCGCTGAAGAAGGCCACCGACGGCAACCCGAACGTGGTCGCGGTGTTCCTTGAAACCATCCAGGGCGAAGGCGGCATCAACCCGATGCGCGTGCAGTACCTGCAGGATGTGCGTGCGCTGTGCGACGCCAGGGACTGGCTGCTGATGATCGACGAGGTGCAGTGCGGCATGGGCCGCACCGGCAAGTGGTTCGCGCACCAGTGGGCGGGCATCCAGCCGGACGTGATGCCGCTGGCCAAGGGCCTGGGCTCGGGCGTGCCGATCGGCGCGGTGGTGGCCGGACCCAAGGCCGCGAACATTTTTCAGCCAGGCAACCACGGCACCACCTTCGGCGGCAACCCGCTGGCCATGCGCGCCGGGGTCGAGACCATCCGCATCATGGAAGAAGACGGCCTGCTGGAGAACGCGGCCACCGTGGGTGCGCACCTGCGCAGCGCTCTGGAAAAAGGCCTGGCCGGCAACCCGGGCGTGAAAGACATCCGCGGCCAGGGCCTGATGATCGGCATCGAGCTGGACAAACCCTGTGGCGTGATCACCCAGCGCGCGGCCGACGCCGGCCTGCTGCTGTCTGTCACGGCCGACAGCGTGATCCGCCTGGTGCCGCCGCTGATCATGACCGCCGCCGAGGCCGACGAAGTCTGTGCCATCCTGTTGCCCCTGATCCACGCCTTCCTGGCGGAATGACCATGCCCATGTCGCTCAAGCACTACCTGCAGTTCAAGGACCTCACGGCCGACGAGTACGCCTACCTGCTCACGCGCGCCGCCTTCATCAAGGCCAAGTTCAAGGCCGTCGAAAAGCACCAGCCGTTCGCCGACCCGGACCGCACCCTGGCCATGATCTTCGAGAAGGCCAGCACCCGCACCCGCGTGAGCTTCGAGGCCGGCATGTACCAGCTCGGCGGCTCGGTGGTGCACCTGACCACGGGCGACAGCCAGCTCGGCCGCGCCGAGCCGATCGAAGACAGCGCCAAGGTGATCAGCCGCATGGTCGATCTGGTGATGATCCGCACCTACGAGCAGAGCAAGCTGGAGCGCTTCGCGGCGCACTCTCGCGTGCCCGTCATCAACGGCCTGACCAACGAGTTCCACCCCTGCCAGATCCTGGCCGACCTGTTCACGATGGTCGAGTACCGCCCGGCCGCCAGCGGCAACCCGCTGGATGCGATCAAGGGCAAGGTCGTGGCCTGGGTGGGCGACGGCAACAACATGGCCAACACCTGGCTGCAGGCGGCCGAGCTGCTGGGCTTTACCGTGCACGTGAGCACACCCAGCGGCTACGAAGTCGACCCGAAGCTCGCCGGCGTCTCCAATCCCGCCTGCTACAAGGTGTTCAAGGACCCGAAAGAAGCCTGCCAGGGCGCCGATCTGGTGACCACCGACGTCTGGACCAGCATGGGCTACGAGGCCGAGAACGAGGTGCGCCGCGCCGCGTTCGCCCAGTGGTGCGTGGACGAAGCCATGATGGCCGTGGCCCAACCCGATGCGCTCTTCATGCACTGCCTGCCCGCGCACCGCGGTGAAGAGGTGAGCGCCGAGGTGATCGACGGTCCGCAATCGGTGGTCTGGGATGAGGCCGAGAACCGCATGCACGTGCAGAAAGCGCTGATGGAGTACCTGCTGCTGGGCCGGCTCGGCTGAACGCCCGGCCGCCATGCAAGCCCTGCTGGACGCCATCGCGCAACTGGAGCGGCCCACCGAGGCGCAGCGGATCTTCCACGGCCGCGGCGGCCTGTACCCGGGTTGCGAACACTGGGCGCTCGATGCGTACCCGCCGGTCTGGGTGCTCACCAGTTTTCTGCCCGTCACGGACGCCGAACTGGCCCGGGTTCACGACGCCCTCTCGGCACGCTGGGCTCAGTTGGCGCCCGATGAACCGCTGAGCTGGGTGTTCCAGAGCCGCCACGAGGGTCGCGCCGAAACACGCCTCATGGCCGGCAGCGTGCCCGAACCCCACGTGGTGACCGAACGCGGTGCGCGCTACCTGGTGCACGTTCTCAAAGGCCAGAACCACGGCCTGTTTCTCGACATGGCCGAAGGGCGCCAGTGGGTGCGCGAACACACCGCAAACACCAGGGTGCTCAACCTCTTTGCCTACACCTGCGCCTTCTCGGTGGCGGCGCTACAGGGCGGCGCGAAGCAGGTGGTCAACGTGGACATGAGCGCGGGGGCCATCGCCATCGGGCAGCAGAACCACGCGCTCAACGGGCTGGGTTCCGGCGCCAGCTTCCTGGCCCACGACATCTTCAAGACCTGGGGCAAGATCACACGATCAGGGCCCTACCACCTCATCATCGTGGACCCGCCGAGCTACCAGAAAGGCAGTTTCGTCGCCAACAAAGACTACGCCCGCCTCATGCGCCGCCTGCCGGACCTGCTGCGGCCTGACGGCGAGGTTCTGCTGTGCCTGAACGCACCCGAACTGGACACCGCGTTTCTGCAAAACCAGATGCGCGAAGCTGCGCCCGATCTGATGTTCGTGGAACGCCTGCCCAACCCGGCCAGCTTCGCCGACGCGTCCCCCGAGCGCGCCCTCAAGGTGCTGCGCTACCGGGCACCCGGACTGGTGCAGTGCGCGTCGTCGCAAACCCTGCAGCCCGCGGTCTGAAGCCGCCCAAGCCGTCATGACGCTGAACGCCTGCCAGCGCTGCGGCGCCTGTTGTGCCAGTTTCCGCGTCGACTTCTCGGTGTTCGAGTCCGAGGCCGAGGGTGGCCCGGTGCCCGATGGCCTGACCGTGCAAGTCACCGGGACCACCAGCCGACTGCGCGGCACCGACCATGCACCCCCACGTTGCGCAGCGCTCACCGGACGGCTGGGGCAGCAGGTGGGTTGTGGCATCTACGAATGGCGCCCTTCGCCCTGTCGCGAATTCGAGGAAGGCAGCGATGCCTGCGCCCGCGCTCGCCAGCGCCACGGCCTGGCTCCGCTTGACGGCCCATGGCACAACGGCTGACCCCGGCACGCCGTTGCGTGCCGGGGTCAAACCCGGGGTTTGCCGGACGGGCAACCCGAACAGGCCGAGCAGGCACCGCAAGCACCCGGAGGCTGACTGCCTCCGGTGTTTCCGCTCGCCTCACCCGCCCGACCCCGCTGCATCCAGCGCCGCAGGCTCGGCCGCAGCACATACGCCAGCGCCACCAGCACACACACGCCGACGATGAAGCCCTGAACGCTCATGTTGCGCCCCAGGCCCCGGCGACCCGGTAGGTGATCCAGGCCATCAGGTAAGCCAGTGCAAACAGGTAGGCCGCCACCCCCAGGGCATGGCGCCAGTGACCGGTTTCACGCCGCACGGCCGCCAGCGTGGCCACGCACTGCGGCGCATAGACAAACCACACCAGCAACGCCAGCGCCGTGGGCAAGGTCCATTGTTCGGCGATCAGGGCGCCCAGGGCCTCGTGCACCTGCTCACCCTGCGCGGACAGGGCGTAGACCGTGCCCAGGGCCGCCACCACGACCTCGCGCGCCGCCATCGCCGGAATCAGCGCCACGACGATGCGCCAGTCAAAACCCAGCGGCGCGAACAAGGGCTCCAGCACGCCACCCAGGCGGCCGGCAAAACTGTGCGCCACGGCAGCCCCGGTGAATCCCTCGGGGGCCGCCGGGTAGCTGGAGAGAAACCACAGCAGCACCATGAGCGCCAGGATGATGCCGCCGACCCGGCGGACAAAAATCAGCCCCCGCTCCCAGAGACCGCGCGCGATGTTGCGCGCGCTCGGCCAGCGGTAGGCCGGCAGCTCCATCAGCAGCGGCGTGGGCTGGCCCTTTCCGCTGCAGCGCGACACCACATAGGCCACGAGCATCGCGCTGACGATGCCCATGACGTACAGCGCGAACAGCACCAGCCCTTGCAGGTTGAACAGTCCACCCACCGTGCGCTGCGGAATGAAGGCCCCGATCAACAAGGCGTACACCGGCAGCCGCGCGGAGCAGGTCATCAGCGGTGCCACCAGGATGGTCAGCCAGCGGTCGCGCCAGTGGGTGATGGTGCGTGTGGCCATGATGCCGGGCACGGCGCAGGCAAAGCTGGACAGCAGCGGGATGAAGGAGCGGCCCGAGAGTCCCACCGAGCCCATCGCACGGTCCATCAGGAAGGCCGCGCGCGGCAGGTAACCCGAGTCCTCCAGCAGGAAGATGAAAAAGAACAGGATCAGGATCTGCGGCAGGAACACCAGCACACCGCCCACCCCCGCGATCACGCCGTCAACGAGCAGACTGCGCAGCGGGCCGTCGCTCATGCGCGTGGCCACCTGCTCGCCCACCCAACCGATACCGGCCTCGATCGCGTCCATCGGCCAGGCCGCCCAGGCGAACACCGCCTGGAACATGAACAGCAGCAACAGCGCCAGCAGGACCATGCCCCACAGCGGGTGCAGCGCAAAGCGGTCGATGCGGTCGCTCAGGCCCCAGCGCTTCGCGGGGGCCTGCAGGGTCAGCGCCAGCAGTTCGCGCACCCGCTGGTTGAGCGCCACCGGGTCCATCAGACCGGCGTCGACCGCGGCGGGCAAGGGCGCGGCAAGCCCCTGGGTGAACAGCGCGTCCAGCTGTTCCAGCAGGGCGCGCGCGCCGTCTTTCTGCACGCTCACCGCCGACACGACCGGCATGCCCAGTTCCGCCGCCAGGCGCGCGGTGTCGATGCGCATGCCCTGCGCCTGCGCCACGTCGGCCATGTTGAGCACCAGCACCATGGGCAGGCCCAGCGCCTGGGCTTCCAGCACCAGCCGCAAGTTGAGCTGCAGGTGCGTGGCATCGACCACGCAGACCAGCAGGTCGGGCCGGGCTTCGCCGGCCAGCCGCCCCTGCACCACGTCGCGCGTGACCTGTTCGTCCTGGCTCAGCGGGTCCAGGCTGTAGGTCCCGGGCAGGTCGAGCAGTTGCGCGTGCCGCCCCAACGGCGTGGTGAGCCAGCCCTGCTTGCGTTCGACGGTCACACCCGCGTAGTTGGCCACCTTCTGCCGGTGGCCGGTGAGCAGGTTGAACAGCGCGGTCTTGCCGCAGTTCGGGTTGCCGAGCAGGGCCAGCCGGGGAGCCTGCGCGGCACTCACTCGACTACCCTCCGTGCTGCGCACTGCGGGGCTGAGCGCCTTCGGAACGGCCGTTCGGCGCTCATACCTTGACGGCCCAGCGCACCTGCAGCAAGGCCGCTTCGTGGGCACGCAAGGCGAACGTGGACTGCCCCACGCGCACCGCGATCGGTCCGCCGCGCAGCCAGCCCCGAGACACCACCCGCACCGACTCGCCGGGCAGGAACCCGATCTCGGCCAAGCGGCGCAGGGTCTTGCGGCTGTCGTCGTCGCGCGCCGGAGCGAAGGCCTGCAACACGCCCGGCGTGTGCAGCGGCCCCTGGTGCATTGCACTCACCGGATCGGCGGGCGCCCGATCATCGTCAACGGGCAAGGGCCAGGAGGCCGCAGGGGTTGTGGAGAGGGACACGGATGAATCCTTGGAAAAGCAGCAGTGAAGGGAGCGTACACAAACGAGATTGGTTCTCATTTGCTTTAAATCAAACTTTCACAAAAACCCGGACCGGCACAGGGCATCCATCCGGCGGTGCGAACCCGTCATTTTGTTTAGACCTAAAATAATTCTCCTCCGTTGGAAATAACCGACACCATGGTTTTTTCACCGGTGCTACCTTCGCCGGACCATGAAAAAGCTCTGGGACATTTCCCCTCCCGTCAACGCCAGCACGCCGGTTTTCCCGGGCGATACGGCCTACGCCCAACAGTGGGTGGCCTGCATCGATCCGGGCTGTCCGGTCAACGTGAGCGCGATCACCCTCTCGCCGCACGTGGGCGCGCACGCCGACGCACCGCTGCACTACGACCCTTCTGGTGTCGCCATCGGTGCGGTCGAGCTCGACCCCTTTCTGGGTCCCTGCCGCGTGATCCACGCCATCGGCTGTGGCCCGCTGGTGCGACCGGAACACCTCGCACACGCGCTCGACCAGCTGCCGCCCCGTGTGCTGGTGCGGGTCTACGAACACATGCCGCAAGACCACTTCGACAACGCCCTGCCCGCCTTCGCACCCGAGACCGTGAGCCTGCTGGCCGACCGCGGCGTGAAGCTGATCGGCATCGACAGTGCCAGCATCGACCCCGCCGACAGCAAGGCGCTCGACAGCCACCAGGTGATCCGGCAACGCGGCCTGCGCGTGCTGGAAAACCTGCTGCTCGACGACGTGCCCGAGGGCGACTACGAGTTGATCGCCCTGCCCCTGAAGCTCACCACCGCCGACGCCAGCCCGGTGCGCGCCGTGCTTCGCAGCATGGAGTAACCCCCCGCGCCGCTAGCGGCGTCACCCCCGGGGGGGCAACACCAGCAGCCCGGCAAAGCCGGTTCCGCGGTGTTCCTGAAAGGGACCTCTGCGCTCAATCCAATATCTGTTCAAAGGAGACAAAAACCATGACCACCCTTCAAGATTGCCAACAGCTCGATGCCCAGGACCCGCTGCGCGACCTGCGCAAGCTCTTCAGCCTCCCCGAAGCCACCATCTACCTCGACGGCAACTCGCTCGGCGTGATGCCCGCCGCTGCCCCGGCCCGCGTGGCCGACGTCGTCACGCGCGAGTGGGGCACCGACCTGATCCAGAGCTGGAACAAGAACGGCTGGTTCGCCATGCCGCAGAAGGTGGGCGACAAGATCGCGCGCCTGATCGGCGCCGCGCCGGGTACCGTGGTCGCCACCGACAGCACCTCGGTCAACCTCTTCAAGGTGCTCTCGGCGGCGCTGCACCAGGTCGCCGCCGATGCGCCGGAGCGCAAACGCATCGCGAGCGAACGCAGCAACTTCCCGACCGACCTCTACATCGCCGAGGCGCTGTGCCAGGAGCGCGGCTACGAGCTGCTGCTGGTGGAACCCGAAGAGATCGCGGGCGCATTGGACGAGCAGGTTGCGCTGCTGATGCTGACGCACGTGAACTACCGCACCGGCGCGATGCACGACATGCCGGCCGTGACCGCCGCCGCCCACGCCGCCGGCGCACTCATGGTCTGGGACCTGGCGCACAGCGCGGGCGCGGTGCCGGTGGACCTCACCGGCGCCGGTGCCGACTACGCGGTCGGCTGCGGCTACAAATACCTCAACGGCGGCCCCGGCGCCCCCGCCTTCGTCTGGGTGAACCCGCAACACGCCGACCGCTTCTGGCAACCGCTGGCCGGCTGGTGGGGCCACGCCACGCCGTTCGAATTCACACCCGACTACCGGCCCGCCCCGGGCATCACGCGCTACCAGTGCGGCACGCAGCCCATGATCAGCCTGGCCGCGCTGGAGTGCGGCGTGGACACCTTGCTCGCGGCCGAGGCCCACGGCGGCATGGCCGCGCTGCGCGCCAAGTCGCTGGCGCTGACCGACCTGTTCATCGCGCTCGTCGAAGAACGCTGCGCGGGCCATGGCTTCGGGTTGGCAACACCGCGCGACCAGGCGCAGCGCGGCTCTCAGGTGTGCCTCACCAGGGACGAAGGCGCCTACGCCATCGTGCAGGCGCTGATCGCGCGCGGCGTGATCGGCGACTACCGCGCGGGCGATGGTGCTCGCCACAAGGACATCCTGCGCTTCGGTTTCACGCCGCTGTACATCGGCTTCGCCGACGTGTGGAACGCGGTGGAGCATCTGAAGCAGGTGCTCGAATCGGGCGAGTGGCAACGCCCCGAGTTCAACCGCAAACACGCCGTCACCTGAACCGGAGAAGCACCCCATGGCCTGCCCACACCACGACACCCCCGCGTCCCACACCGAAGCCATCGTCGCCGAGGAAAAAGCCCAGCTCGATTTCAGCAACGACATGAGCTATGGCGACTACCTGCAGCTCGACGCCATCCTGGGCGCGCAGAAACCGCTCTCGCCCGCACACGACGAGCTGCTGTTCATCGTGCAGCACCAGACCAGCGAACTCTGGATGAAGCTTATGCTGCACGAGCTCACGGCCGCGATCCGCAACATCGCGGCCAACGAACTGAACCCTGCGTTCAAGCAGATGGCCCGCGTCTCCAAGATCATGGAGCAGCTGGTGCACGCCTGGGACGTGCTGGCCACCATGACGCCGCCCGAATACAGCGCCATCCGGCCCTACCTCGGCCATTCCAGCGGTTTCCAGAGCTTCCAGTACCGCTGCATCGAATTCGCGATGGGCAACAAGAACGCCGCCATGCTCAAGCCCCATGCGCACAGCGCCGAGCGGCTGGCGCTGGTGCAGGCGGCCTACGAAGCACCCTCGCTGTACGACGAGGCCCTGCGCCTGCTGGCGCGCCGCGGCATCGCCGTGCCGGCGAGCCACACCCAGCGCGACTGGACCCGGCCCTACGAGGCGAGCGACGCGGTGGAGCAGGCCTGGCTGCAGGTCTACCGCCACCCCAAGGAACACTGGGACCTGTACCAGCTGGGCGAAGAACTCACCGACCTCGAAGACGCCTTCCGCCTCTGGCGCTTCCGCCACGTGACCACGGTGGAACGCGTGATCGGCTTCAAGCGCGGCACCGGTGGCACGGGTGGCGTGAGCTACCTGCGCAAGATGCTGGACGTGGTTCTCTTCCCCGAGATCTGGCGCCTCAGAACAGCACTTTGAACATCATGGCGGCATGGTCGATCGATGCCCGCCAGCACCCTCACCGACCTGCGCCGCCAGGCCACAGCCCCCTGGGGGTCGCGCGCAGCACGGCGGGGGTGACTCCTGTCACTGTGGCCGGATGTTGTTCTTCTGGATCACGTCGGCCATCGCCGCCGTATCGGCCTTGATGCGGTTCGCCAGGCCTTCAGGCGAGGTGCCCGCCACCTGCCAGCCCTGGGCCAGGATCTTCTGCCGCATCTCGGGCTGGCGCACGATCTCGGCCAGCAGCGTGGCCAGTCGGTTCACATGCGCCTTGGGCAGGCTGTTCGGCGCGGCCACCGCATTCCAGATTTCCAGCTGCAGGTCTTTCACACCGGCCTCGGCCAGGCTCGGCACCTCGGGCACCACGCTGCTGCGCCCGCTGGAGGTGACGCCAATGGCCTTGAGCTTGCCCGCGCGCACCTGCGCCATGGCCAGCCCGGGTGGCAGCAGCGACATCTGGATCTGACTCCCGAGCAAAGCCGTGATGACCTGCGGGTTGCCCGGGTACGGCACATGCAGCGGCGCAATGCCGGCCTTGGCCTTGAGCAGTTCCATGCCCAGATGGGCCACGGTGCCCACACCCGGGGTGCCGTAGTTCCAGCGGTCACCCGACTGGCGCGCGGCTTCAAAGTACGCGGCGCCGGTGGCCGTGGTGCCCGCGGGCACGGTCAGCACCAGGGGCGAGGTGGCGATCAGCGTGACCGGCGTCAGGTCCTTCAGCGGGTCGTAGTCGATGGCCGGGTTGAGGATCTTGGCAATGGTGAGGTTGCCGTTGATCATGAGCCCGATGGTGTGGTCATCGGTGGCACGGGCCACCAGCGCGGCGGCAATGTTGCCACCCGCACCGACCTTGTTCTCCACCACCACCGGCTGGCCCAGCGCCTGCTGCAGCGGCTCCGCCAGCGCGCGGGCCATCAGGTCGGGCGACGAGCCGGCAGGGAAACCGACCACGATCTTCAACGGCTTGCTCGGCCATGCGGTCTGGGCGAACACGGTGGGCACACTGCAGGCCATGGCGATGACGGCAGCGATGACATGACGGCGTTGGACGTGGCGCATGCGGCGAATCCTTGAAGTTGAAAACAGGCCCACAGGTTAGCAGGCGATGCGCTGTCCCGGCACGACCAGCACACATCGGGAAACAGGCTTCACCCGGCCACAGGTGTGTTCCCCCGGGGGGCTGAGGGCCGCAGCGGCGCAGGGGGCTATACCGGTTCCGGCGGCCCGCTGTAGAGCCAGGGGTTGTCCATGAGTCCCTCGCCCATCAGACTCATGGACATGTTGCGCGCCCAGCGCAATGCGCCGCTGGCATGGAAGATGGTGCCGTTGCGCTGCGAGCGGTTTTGCACCCGCGCGTTGCGCTGCCAGCGGGTCTGCGCATAACGCACGAACAGGGCCGGCCAGTCGACGGGCTCGGTCACGGGCTGCGACTGCAGCAGCCGGCCCAGCGTCCAGGCGTCTTCGATCGCCATGGCCGCACCCTGCGCGAGGTAGGGTCGCAAGGGGTGTGCGGCATCGCCGAGCAGGGCCACGCGTCCCTGGGCCTGTTCCTGCGCGCTGGCCACGGGTGCGCGGTCGTTCAGGGCCCAGAGTTTCCATTCGGCCACGGCTTCGAGCATGCCCATGAGATCGCTGCACACCGGTCCCAGTGCGCGCTGCAGGTCGGCGCTGCGCGCCGCGTGGCTCCAGCTCTGCGGATCGCTGCCGGGCGGACCGCCATGGCCCTGCCCGAGCACGCCATGCACCACGGCCACGACGTTGAACCACTCCCCGCGTTTGACCGGGTAGTGCACCACATGCAGTTGCGGCCCCAGCCAGGCGGTCACGCACGAAGCGCGCAAGGCAGCGGGCAGGTCTTGTGCACGCACCATGCCGCGGTAGGCCAGGTGACCACTCACCCGCACCGGGTGCGCGCCCAGCATCTGGGTGCGCACGCGGCTCCACAAACCGTCGGCTCCCACGAGCGCCGCGCCCTGGAACACCGAGTCGTCTTCGCAGGTGGCACGCACCGAGACGTTCGTCACGTCATACGCCGCCAGCCGCGCGCCCAGGTGCAGGCGCACCGCGTCCTGCCGCTTCACGCTTTGCAGCAGCAGGTCGTGCAGGTCGGCGCGGTGGATGGTGGCGTAAGGCTGGCCGTAGCGGGCACGGATCATGGCGCCCAGCCGCAGGCGACCCAGGTGCACACCCCGGTGGGCGTCACGCACCCGGAGTTCGTCGGGGAAGGCCGCGCGGGCGTGCAGTTCGCTGATCAGGCCCCAGTCGTCCAGCACGCGCACCGCGTTCGGACCGAGCTGCAAGCCGGCGCCCACTTCGCCCAGGGCGCCCGATTGCTCCATCACATCGACCGAGGCACCCGACCGCGCCAGCGCCAAGGCACAGGCCAGACCACCGATGCCACCCCCCGCCACCAAGACATGCGTATTCATCGGCGCATTTTGCCGTGCGCCCAGTCCAGGTCTTTTGACACAGCGCAGGAATCGGCTGCGCTGGCGCGCCGCCCGGGCTTGGGCAACCCGGGCCCTCGGCAAGGCCGATCTACAGCACGCGGTTGAACCAGAAAAGCGACAAGCCGGATGCCAGCAGCACCAGCAGCGCGGCCAGCAGCGCCATCAGGCCCGACACCTCGGTCTCCTTCTTCTCGACCGTGAGCCGGGTGCTCAGGGTCTCGTAGACCTTCTTCAGGTTCTCCGCCGTCCCGGCGTAGAAATACTCGCCCTGGGTGCTGCGCGCCACTTCCTTGAGCGTGTCTTCGTCCAGCCGCACCCGCATGGACCAGCCTTCAAAACCGATCACCTCGCCGCTCACGGTGCCCACGCCCACCGTGTACACGCGCACGCCCCGGTCGGCGGCCATCTTGGTGGCCTCTTCCGTGTCCACGCCGGTAGTGCGCTGGCCATCGGTGAGCAGGATGATGGCTGCCGAGGTGTACGAACCGGGGGGCACCGGCTCGAACGCCTTCTGCCCGGTCCGGGGCTGGTCGATGGCCCGGCCCTGGGGTGCAAACGGATCGTTGTGCCGGCCGAAGGTCATGTTGCCGAGGTCGATGCCCTGGTCCGGAAACAGCTCCGACAGCGCCACCACGATGGCGCTGCCGATGGCGGTGGCGCGCTGCAGCTGGAACTTGTCGATCGCGGTCACGAGGTCCTCGCGGCTGAGCGTGATGGGCTGCACCACCTGCGCCGTGCCGGCAAAGGCCACGATGCCGACACGCACGTGGCGCGGCAACTCGGCCAGGAAGGCCTTGGCAGCGTTCTGCGAGGCGACCAGCCGGTTCGGCTCGACGTCCGCCGCGCGCATGCTGCCCGAGACATCCATGGCGAGGATGATGGTCTGCTGCGTCGACGGCAGCAGGATGGTCGCCATGGGGCGGGCCGAGGCCAGCAGCATGGCGGCGAAGGCGAACAGCAGCAGGACCGGCGGCACGTGCCGGCGCCAGCCCGGGCCGTTGCCCATGGCCTCGCGCACGATGGACAGGCTGGCAAAACGCAGGGCTGTCTGCCGGCGCCGCCGCAACAGCCACCAGTACAACAGCACCAGCAGCGGCAGGATCAACAGCAGCCAGAGCAGCTCTGGCCACAGGAAGGACACCGGTGACCGGGCCAGCAGGCTGTTGAGGCTGTTCATGCACGTGCTCCGAGGTGGGCCGGCAGCGGGCGGCGCGGCTGGGCGCGGCGCTTGCGCAAGTCCACAAAACGCAGGACGGCGTCGGCCAGGTCGTCGTCGGTGGCGAGCTCCAGGGTGTCGACGCCGGCGCGGGTCAGGCTCTCGCGCAGCTGGGCTTCGCGCTGCGCAGCGATGCGGGCGAAACGCTGGCGAAAGCCGCCGTCGTGCGTGTCGACCAGCAACTGCTCGCCGGTTTCGGCGTCGCGCACCGTGACCAGGCCCAGGTCTGGCAGGTTCAGCTCCAGCGGGTCGAGCAGGCGCACGGCCACCACGTCGTGGCGCCGCGCGAGTTCGCCGAGCGGCTGTTCCCAGCCCGGTTCGCTGATGAAGTCGGACACCACGAACAGCGTGCAGCGCTGGCGCACCGTGTGGGTCGCGGCGCGCAGCAGGTCGGCCAGGCGGGTCGAGCCGTCTTTGCCGGGTGTCTTGTTGCCCGTGTTGGTCGTGGGGCGCCGGATCATCTGCATGAGCTGCAAGATTTGCGTGCGCCCACCGCGTGCGGGCAGCACCGCGTCCACCACCGGCTGGCCACACGAGCCGTACAGCACGGCACCCACGCGGTTGCCGTGGCGGCTGATCAGGCGCGCCAGCACCGCCACGAAGCCCAGCAGCACCTGGCTCTTGCGCTGCTCGCCGGAGCCAAAATCCACCGAGGGACTGAGGTCGAGCAGGAACCAGGCCGCCATCTCGCGGTCTTCGGTGAACACGCGCACGTGCGGCGTCTGCAGTCGCGCAGTCACGTTCCAGTCGATGTGACGCACGTCGTCGTGGTGCTGGTATTCGCGCAGGTCGGCCAGGTCCAGGCCACTGCCGCGCATGAGTGTGCGGTAGTCGCCCTGCAGCAGACCGTCGAGCCGGCGGATCACGGTCCATTCGAGCTGGCGCAGCAAGGCGTCGGCCTTCGCCGCCTGCGCGACCACCGGCGGCTCAGGGGCTTCGGAACGGGGTTTGAACAGGCCGAACAGCATCTCGATTACTCCACAGCGCAACGCAACAACGTCCAGGCAACGCGTGAGGTGTATTCCCGCAAAACACCGCGGAACCGGCTTTGCCGGGCCGCAGGTGTTGCCCCCTTGAGCAACTGTGTTGAAAGTCAAGTGGATTGAGCGGAAATCTCATGCTTGAGAGTGCTCCATGAAGCCTGATCTCTGAGCATGGCGTTGAGGATGGTCAGGAGCTTGCGCATGCAAGCCACGATGGCCACT
>JAURYH010000027.1 GCA_030653975.1 Hydrogenophaga sp.
AGCGCTGCGGAGCAGTTGCCAAAAATTGATCGCTGGCGTGTCCTGCTGGGCTACATCTGCGAGCGAATTACACGTCAAACCGTCTTGTCATCCCAGCCGTCGGCCCTCGCGGGCGTCGGGTAACTGCGGTTTTTAGGTTCACTTGTCTGCATTATGAGCAAACCCTTCGCCGTCCAGGCCCGAAAGGAGCAAAAAAATCCGGACAGCTCAGGATTTTGAGAGCAAAGCCTGCAGGCCGGCCGCACCCAGTTCACGCAGGGTGGCGATGTTGCGCTCGACGATTGCCTCCGCGTCGCCACCTTCGGTGGCCACGGCGCGTTCCACGCTTTCTTCGCGCAGCAAGTGCAGCACGGGGTACGGTGCGCGGTTGGTCGCGTTGCTGAGGTCATCGGGCGGGACGCCCTCGAACTGGAACTGGGGGTGGAAGCTCGCCACCTGCACGATGCCTTCGAGCCCGTGCTCGAGCACCACATCGTCCACCACGCCCATGAAGTCGTTGAAGACAACAAAGTCCGGGAACAGCGTGGGGTGCACCAGCAAGGTGGTGTCGATCTCTTCGGCCGGCGTGTTCACCAGCAGATCCAGTTCCCGGTCCAGTTCGTCCAGAAACGCATCCAGGTGCCGCGCACGGCTCACCACGATGCGCACCTGGTTCTTCACATAGACCGAACGCGCAAACGGGCACAGGTTGAGCCCGATCACCACCTTCTCGATCCAGCGGCGCGTGTCGGCAAGAACTTGTTCGTCGGTCATGAGAAAGAGCGCAAATCGAGAGAGGGGGGATTCAAACCAGAATGCCGCGGAACCGGCTTTGCCGGGCCGCAGGCATTGCCCCCCAGTGGGGGGTGACGCGTCGCAGGCGCGGCGCGGGGGGGGGCGTCATCACTTCAAGGCTTTGTAGCGGAAGCGGTGCGGCCGCGCACCCTCTTCGCCCAGGCGCTTCTTCTTGTCGGCCTCGTACTCCTGGTAGTTGCCGTTGAAGAACACCCACTGGCTGTCGCCTTCGGCCGCCAGGATGTGGGTCGCAATGCGGTCGAGGAACCAGCGATCGTGGCTGATGACCAGCGCACAACCGGCGAATTCCAGCAGCGCGTCTTCCAGGGCGCGCAGGGTTTCCACGTCCAGATCGTTAGAAGGTTCGTCCAGCAGCAGCACGTTGCCGCCTTCGGCCAGGGTCTTGGCCAGGTGCAGGCGCCCGCGTTCACCGCCCGAGAGGCTGCCCACGCGTTTCTGCTGGTCGCCGCCCGAGAAGTTGAAGCGCCCGCAATACGCGCGGCTGGGCATCTGGAACTTGCCGACAGTGATCATGTCCAGACCGCCAGAGATGTCTTCCCAGACGGTCTTTTCGTTCGACAGGTCGTCGCGGCTCTGGTCCACCACCGCCATGCGCACGGTCTGGCCGATCTTCACTTCGCCGCTGTCGGGCTGCTCTTTGCCCGAGATCAGCTTGAACAGCGTGGACTTGCCCGCGCCGTTGGGGCCGATGATGCCGACGATGGCACCGGCCGGAATCTGGAAGCTCAGGTTGTCGATCAGCAGGCGGTCGCCGTAGCTCTTGCTGACGTTCTTGAACTCGATCACCTCGTTGCCCAGGCGCTCGGCCACGGGAATGAAGATCTCGTTGGTTTCGTTGCGCTTCTGGTAGTCAACGTCGCTCAGCTCTTCGAAGCGCGCCAGACGCGCCTTGCTCTTGGCCTGGCGGCCCTTGGGGTTCTGGCGCACCCACTCCAGTTCCTTCTTCATGGCCTTGGTGCGCGCGTCTTCGGTGCGCTGCTCCTGCTCCAGGCGGGCTTCTTTCTGCTCCAGCCAGGTGGAATAGTTGCCCTTGTAGGGGATGCCGTGGCCGCGGTCGAGTTCGAGAATCCACTCGGCCGCGTTGTCCAGGAAGTAGCGGTCGTGGGTGATGGCGACCACGGTGCCCGGGAAGCGCTTGAGGAATTGCTCCAGCCACTCAACCGATTCGGCGTCAAGGTGGTTGGTGGGTTCGTCGAGCAGCAGCATGTCGGGTTTGGACAGCAACATGCAGCACAGGGCCACGCGGCGTTTTTCACCGCCGGAGAGCAGGCCGATCCTGGCTTCCCAGGGCGGCAGGCGCAGCGCGTCGGCGGCGATTTCGAGCTGGTGTTCGCTGTCGGTGCCGGCGGTGGAAATGATGGCTTCGAGCTGGGCCTGTTCGGCCGCGAGCGCGTCGAAGTCGGCGTCTTCTTCGGCGTAGGCCGCGTACACCTCTTCCAGGCGCTTCTGCGCGGCGCGCACGCCGCTCATGCTGGCCTCGACCGCTTCCCGCACGTTCTGCTCGGGGTCGAGCTGGGGTTCCTGGGGCAGGTAGCCGATGCGGATGCCCGGCATCGGGATGGCTTCGCCTTCGATTTCCTTGTCGATGCCGGCCATGATCTTCAACAGCGTGGACTTGCCCGAACCGTTGGTTCCGAGCACGCCGATCTTGGCGCCGGGGAAGAAAGACAGCGAGATGTCCTTGAGAATCTGGCGCTTGGGCGGCACGATTTTGCCGACCTTGTTCATGGAAAAGACGTATTGAGCCATTGCTGTCCTGTCGCTGGAAACGGTCTGAGAAAAGTCTTTGATTATCGCCGGCCCGTCAACCCTCATCCAGATCGTCGGGCAAGGGCCTGTTGACCAGTTCCTGAACCGATGCGGGCAACACACCCGCGCCCAGCCATTCCGGCAGGTGTTCGGGCAAATCCCAGCGCGCCTGCCTGAGCACCATCACCAGCCCCTGAAACCACAGGTGCGTGCCTTTGCGGCTCAACCGCAGGACCAGCGGACCCGTTTCGGTGTCAAACGTCATCACCACCGAGCGGCTGTTCGTCTGTGTGGTGATCCGGGTGCACAGGCGCTCCTGGGCGCCGCTCTGCTCGCCGGGCAACACATGGCCTGCGCGGATCTGCGCCGGGCGCTGGCCGGGCGCGACCTCGTGGAGTGACAGTTCGTGCTCGATGGCGACCCGGGTCGCCACCGTCGCACCACCCTGCTCGCCCGGCGTGGCCGCCTCGAAAGCCTTCAGCACCGGGCCCACGATGTTGGCGACCATGCGCCGCGTGAGCCAGACCATGGCGTTCTGCTCGTGCACACGCATCCAGATGCGGTCCTGGGTCGCGCTGAAACCGAAGGTGGTGGTGGTCACGCGAAGAGGTCCGGGAAAGGGTTGTGGAAGTTCAGGGGTTGGGGCGGACATCCTGATCCGACATCAGACCGTGTCCTCCGGATCGTGGGCGTTGCGCAGTGCCTGCTGGGCCACGGCATCCAGCGCGCCCTCGACCACCCCGCCCCGGGAGACGATCCTCAGCGCATCGGTTTCGAGCAGCCGGTCCAGCGTGCGGCGGGTCATGGAGTGTGCCAGTCCGCTGGCGGAGATAAACATGAACAGGCTGCCGCGCGGGCTGGTCCAGGTGAGCTGGGCCCGCACCCATTGGCCCTGGGTCAACATGTCGACCCAGGCGCCGGTGGACAACCCGGATTCGGCCGGCTGCGCTGTGTCCTGCTCTTCGGGTTGCGGCGTCCCCGCCACAAAGCCGGCATCGGCCGCCTCGCTCTCCGCCATCCAGAACGATTCCGCCGCTTCGGCCGGAGCGCTGTCAGCGGTGGGCGCCGGGTTGGGGTGCGCGGTCAGCACTGGCAGGACCGGGCTTTCAAAAGCCTGTTCGTGCAGGGCGACCAAAGCATCAAAAAATGGCCCCATTCGCTCGTCCGGGTACTCGATGCGCTGCAGGCCCTGCCGCAATTGCCCGAGCAGACGGGGCACCAGCTTCAGCAGGCGCTCGGCGTCCCGGCGGATCAGCGCCGGCTGCGCACTCCAGATCAGATCGTCGGCCACGCTGTCCATGCCGGCCGCCTCATCGCCCTGGCCAGGGGATACCAGCTGCGATTCGGCCAGGGCCTGGGCCCAGGGGCCACACAGAAACCGCTGCACGAACTCCGGCACCTCTTTGCCCTGCATGCGGTGCTGGAAGTCGGTGGCGAGGCGTTCGGCCAGGATCTGCCGCTGTTCGGCATGCAGCAGGGCCCGGGTCGCCTCCTCGCGCAGCTGGTTCTTGCGCATGTCGTCTTCTTCCCAGCGCCGGCGCAGGCGCTTGAGCAGCCGCGCAAAAACTTCTTCGGAGGCCTGAACCCGGTTGATCGACCGGACCGCCGCCGTGATGGAGCGCAGCAGGTCGGAGAAGCCATCTTCGTTCGGGCTCAGGTACCCCAGGCTGCGCTGCGTGATGCTCTCCAGCAGCAGCCGGGCGGGGTGCTGCCGCTCGCTGAAGAAACGCGGGTCGGCGAGGGCGAGCTGGATCAGCGCCGGTTCGAGCAGCCCGATCTGCTGGCGGATGACGGGCAGGAGGCGCTCGTCCCGGGTGAGGTTCTCCAGCATGAGGCGCACCACCTCCTGCCCCAGCAGGCGGCCCAGGTTGTGCCCAGACACGACCGGCAGCTCGGCCACCTGTGGCTGCGCCGCGGGCGCGCTGACCCGCTGGCGCAGGCGCTGTATCAGCGGCTCGATCAGGTCCATGTCTTCCAGCGCGTTCATGGACAGCGGCATCGTGTGGATGAAGCCCTCGCCCGCGTCCTGCGAGCTGAAATCGCCGGCCAGCAGCTGCCTCAGGTGCCCCAGGGTGAGCAGCGTTCGACCGACCGCGTTGCGGGGCGTCTTGTCCTGCAGCAGCGTTTGGGGACTCTCCAGCGGCTCGACGCCGTGCGCGTGCAGCCACTGGATCAGCTCGCGGTACACCCGCCGCAGGCTCTCGCCCAGGATGCCGGCCACGGGGACGAACAGGGCACTGCGCTGCACCGGATCGGGCACATGCACCAGCAGGACCGCCCGCAAGGCGCGCGCGTAGGCGGCCGGCCGCAGGGGGTTGAGATCGGGCTGCACCGTGAGCCACCCCATGAGACTGCTCATCAATGCGTTCAGCCTGGGCAGCAGGCCCGCCGTGGCCCGCAAGAGCTCCTGCTCGACCATCGCGAACTCGATGTTGGCGTCGATGTGCCGATCGTCCAGCTGGCGCAGGTCGTCAAAGCGGACGGTCAACTGGCTTTCGTTTTCGTGCCCGCCACCCTCAAAAAACTGGCGGCGCAGCTCGCGCTCCCAGGTCGCCTTGAGGGCGTCCGAATGGACCACCAGTTGCTCCACCTGATCCGGATCGATGGCGGCCAGCTCCTGTGGCAGGTTCGTCAGCCGCCCGGGATCGGTCACCAGGGACAGGTGCGCCAGCACCTCGTCGATCATCGAATCGGAGACCGACAGGGCCGCCTCCAGGCCATGCTGGAGGGAGGGCCGCAACTTGCCGGTGTCGTTGGCCACACTGGAGCGGATCAGCTTTTGGGTGTTCATTCGCTTTCAGAGTCCATGAATCGACTCGCCCGGATGGTGGATTCACCGGGCGCTGGCGCACGGCGTGGGCCACGCGCGCCATTATGGAACGGCGGTCGCCGGGTGCGGCGACGGACTTTCCCAGCGCCCATTCTGCAAGACATGCGACAATACGCAGGTTGCGCTGCATCAGTGACTCGCAACACCAGCAGCCTGCTGGAGGTTCAGCGTCTCGCCCTGTCGAGCCCGCCGGCCCACCTTGTTGATCCTGTCTGCCTTCAACTGAACGGACGCTTAGGCGCCCGACCAGGCAGATGTCCCCAGCGCCCTGGACGGGCGCCTCACCTTAATGAACTTCGAAGAACTGAACCTGGCCCCGGCCATTGTGCAAGCTGTGCGCGAGCACGGCTACGAAACCCCCACCCCCATCCAGGCCGAGGCGATCCCCGCCGTGCTGGCCGGGCGCGATCTGCTCGGTGGTGCCCAGACCGGCACCGGCAAGACCGCCGCCTTCACCCTGCCCATGCTGCACCGCCTGAGCGTCGGCGAACGCGCCAAGAGCAAATTCGGTGGCATCGCCATCCGCGCCCTGGTGCTCACGCCCACCCGCGAACTCGCGGCCCAGGTCGAAGAATCGGTGCGCGTCTATGGCAAACACACCTCGCTGACCTCCACCGTCGTGTTCGGTGGCGTCGGCATGAACCCGCAGATCAACGCCATGAAGCGCGGCGTGGACATCCTCGTGGCCACGCCCGGCCGCCTGCTCGACCTGCAGCAGCAAGGTTTCCTCGACCTCTCCGGCGTGCAGATGCTGGTGCTGGACGAAGCCGACCGCATGCTAGACATGGGCTTCATCCACGACGTGAAGAAGATCCTGGCGCTGGTGCCGAAAGAAAAGCAGAGCCTGCTGTTCTCGGCCACCTTCAGCGACGAAATCCGCGACCTCGCCAACAACCTGCTGAAGGACCCGCTGAGCATCCAGGTGACCCCGCGCAACACCACGGTGCAGCGCATCACCCAGGTGATCCACCCGGTGGGCCGCGGCAAGAAAAAGCAACTGCTGGTCCACATCATCAACGAGCACAACTGGAGCCAGGTGCTGGTGTTCACGCGCACCAAATTCGGCGCCAACAACGTGGCCGAGTTCCTGACGAAGAACGGCATCCAGGCCATGGCGCTGCACGGCAACAAGAGCCAGGGTGCGCGCACCCAGGCGCTGGCCGGCTTCAAGAGCGGCGACATCCGCGCCCTCGTGGCGACCGACATCGCGGCGCGCGGCATCGACATCGACGAGCTGCCGCACGTGGTGAACTACGAGATCCCGAACGTCAGCGAAGACTACGTGCACCGCATCGGCCGCACCGGCCGCGCCGGCAAGAGCGGTGAAGCCGTCAACCTCGTGAGCCTGGACGAAGAAGGCTTCATGATGGACATCGAGCGCTTCACCAAGCAGCAGATCCCCGTGCAGATCTTCCCCGAGTTCATGCCCGAGCCGGGTGAGAAGGCCGAGCCCATCGCCATGGGCCGCCAGACCATCTGGGGCGGTGCCGGCAAGCCGCCGAGCCGCGACGTGATGGCGGCTGCCGCCAAGGCCGCGCGCACCGAGATGCTGCAGCGCGTGCGCGAGAAAAAAGCCACCGACGCACCGCAAGGCGCCCGCGGCAACGGCGGTGGCCAGCGCCAGCGACCGGCTGCGCAGGGTGACGGCCAGCCGCGCGGCGAAGGCGCCCGCGACGGTCAACGCGCCGACGGCCGCCGTGCCGGTCCCGGCCGCAATGGCCCGGCCAGCGGTCCCCGCAACGGCCCGCCGCGCAACGGTGGCAACGCACCACGCAATGCCGAACGCGCTGACCGTGGACCGCGTGAAGACCGTGGCCCGCGCGAAGACCGCGGTGACGGCAGCGAGCGCCAGCCCGGCCCGAACGCCCACCTGGGCAGCCTGCGCATCCGCGAGCCGCGCGCACGCGCCGCAGCGCCGGGTGGCCAGCCCGATCCGCTGCGCACCAGCATCGATTCGATCGGTGGACGTGGTCGCGGCAACGGTGGCGGCAATGGCAACCGCGGTGGCCGCGGCGGCCCGGGTCGTGGTGATGGTCCGCGCGGTGGTGGCCCGGCCGATCCGCTGCGCACCAGCTTCGGTCGCATCCGCTGATCGCGAAGCGAACACCAGCCTCCCGCCTTGAACCTCGCGTTCAGGGACCCCAAACAGCGGACTTCGGTCCGCTGTTTTGTTTGTGGGAGCGCCGTGTTCTCAAGGGGTCAGCACTGGCGTGGCCTCGCCACCGCCATAACCCACACCCGCGTGCAGATCGCCACCCGCGCTGACCGCGACCGCGCAGTACTTGAACTCCGGGATCTTGCCAAACGGGTCCAGCGCGGGGTTGGTCAGCAGGTTGGCGGCCGCTTCGGCGTAGGCAAAGGGCATGAACACCGTGCCGGGCGGCATGCCGTCGTCGCGGCGCGCGTGCAGCGTCACCGTCCCACGGCGCGAGCGCACGGTCACCACGCCGCCGGCTGGCACACCCAGGCGCGCCAGCTCGGCGCCGCTGAGGCTCACCGTCGGGTGGGGCTCTACGGCGTCCAGCACCTGGCTGCGGCGCGTCATGCTGCCGGTGTGCCAGTGTTCGAGCTGGCGGCCGGTGATGAGCACGAAGGGATAGTCGGCGTCGGGCAGTTCGGCCGCCGGCCTGAAGCCGGCGGGCACCAGTTGCACGCGGCCGTCTGCCGTGGCGAAGTGCTCGGTGAAGACGATGGGCTGGCCCGGATCTTCCGCGCTCAGGCAGGGGTAGGTCACGCTGTCTTCGCGCTCCAGGCGCTCCCAGCTCACGCCAGCGATCACGCCGTGCATGGCCTGGCGCATTTCCTCAAAGACCGCGGCCACGCCGGACTCTTCGCCTTCGTAGTTCCATGCGAGCCCGAGGCGTTTCGCGATTTCCTGAATGATCCAGAGATCGGGTCTGGCATCGCCGGGCAAATCCAGCGCACGCCGGCCCATCTGCACCATGCGGTCGGTGTTGGTCACCGTGCCGGTCTTCTCGGGCCAGGCACTGGCGGGCAGCACCACATCGGCCAGCCAGGCGGTTTCGGTCATGAACAGATCCTGCACCACCAGGTGCTGCAGGCTGGCCAGGCCTTCACGCGCGTGGTTCAAATCCGGGTCGCTCATGGCCGGGTTCTCGCCCATCACATACATGCCCCAGACCTTCTGCGGATCGCTCGCGGGCGCCTGGGCCTTGTGCAGGATTTCGACCACCGTGAGGCCGGGCTGCTTGTCCAGCTTCGTGTTCCAGAAAGCCTCGAACCAGTCATGCACCGCGGGCGTGTCCACGCGTTGGTAGTTGGGGTACATCATCGGGATCAGGCCCGCGTCGCTGGCGCCCTGCACGTTGTTCTGCCCGCGCAGCGGGTGCAAGCCGGTGCCCGGTCGGCCGATCTGGCCGGTGATGCTGGCCAGCGCGATCAGGCAGCGCACGTTGTCGGTGCCGTGGGTGTGCTGGCTCACGCCCATGCCCCAGAGGACCATGGACGCCGGGCTGGTGGCATAGGCCCGCGCCACTTCGCGGATGGTCCCGGGCGCTATGCCGCAGATCGGTGCCATGGCTTCAGGCGTGGTGTGCTTCACCTGCTCGCGGATGGCTTCGAAGTTGTCCACCCGGCGGGCAATGAAGTCGGCGTCGGCCAGGCCTTCGGCAATCACCACGTGCAGCATGGCGTTGAGCAGCGCGACGTCGGTGTCGGCCTTGAACTGCAGCGTGCGCCAGGCATGGCGGTGCAGGTCGGTGCGGCGCGGGTCGGCCAGCACGATCTGCGTGCCGCGCGCGGCGGCGTTTTTCATCCAGGTGGCCGCCACCGGGTGGTTGCTGGTGGGGTTGGATCCGATCACCAGCACGAACGCGGCGCGCTCCACATCGTTGACCGGGTTGCTCACCGCGCCCGAGCCCACGCCTTCGAGCAGCGCAGCCACGCTGCTGGCATGGCACAGGCGCGTGCAGTGGTCGACGTTGTTGCTGCCGAAACCGGTGCGCACCAGCTTCTGGAACAGGTAGGCCTCTTCGTTGCTGCCCTTGGCCGAGCCGAAGCCGGCCAGCGCCTTGTTGCCGTGGGTATCTCTCAGCGCTTTCAAGCCGCCGGCGGCCGCGGCCAGCGCTTCGTCCCAGGTGGCTTCGCGGAACACCTCGCGCCAGTCGCCGGGGCGCGCGGTGGAGTCCGGGTCCTTGGGCACGCCGGGCTTGCGAATCAAGGGCTTCGTCAGACGCTGCGCGTGGTGGGCGTAATCAAAACCGAAACGGCCCTTGACGCAGAGGCGCCCCTGGTTGGCCGGTCCGTCGCGGCCTTCCACGGCGACGATTTTGTTGTCCTTGACCTTGTAGGTCAGCTGGCAACCGACGCCGCAATACGGGCAGACCGAATCCACGCTCTTGTCCACGCGCTGGTCACCGATCAGCGTCTTCGGCATGAGCGCGCCGGTGGGGCAGGCCTGCACACATTCGCCGCAGGCCACGCAGCTGCTCTCGCCCATGGCGTCGCCGAGGTCGAACACGATCTGCGCATGGCCACCGCGGTGGGCCACACCGATCACATCGTTCATCTGCGTTTCGCGGCAGGCGCGCACGCAGCGCGTGCACTGGATGCAGGCCTCCAGGTTCACGGCCATGGCCGGGTGGCTCAGGTCGGGCGCAGGGGCCGCTTGACGCAGCGCTTTCAGTTCGGGCCGGGCCGTCACGCCCAGCGTGTTCGCCCAGTGGCTGAGTTCGCCATGCGGCTGCTCGCCCTGCCCATCCACCCACTTGTGCCCGGCCTCGGGCCGATCGGCCAGCAGCAGTTCCAGCACCAGCTTCTGGCTCTTCAGGGCACGTTCGCTTTTCGCCTGGATGACCATGCCGGGCGTGACAGCGCGGCAGCACGAAGGCGCGAGCGTGCGCTCGCCCGCCACTTCGACGACACAGGCGCGGCAGTTGCCGTCGGCGCGCAGGCCGTCGGAAAAACACAGGTGCGGGATGTGCACGCCGTGCCGCTGCGCGGCCTTGAGCACGGTCTCGCCCGCCTGGGCATGGAGCTCGACGCCGTCGAGCTTGAAGGAAACGGTGGGTGTGCTCATGTCGAAGCCCTCGCGCCAGGTGCTTGTACTTCGTGCGGGAAATACTTCAACACACAACGCATCGGGTTGGGCGCGGCCTGGCCCAGGCCGCAGATCGACGCATCGGTCATCACCACGGCCAGGTCTTCCAGCGTGAGCGCATCCCAGTCGCCCGGCTGCGCCATCAAGGCCGCGGCTTTTTCGGTTCCGACGCGGCAGGGCGTGCACTGGCCGCAGCTCTCGTGCGCAAAAAAACGCATGGCGTTGAGCGCGGCGTCGCGTGCACTGTCGGCCTCGCTGAGCACCACCACCGCGGCCGAACCGATGAAACAACCGTAGGGCTGCAGGGTGTCAAAGTCCAGCGGCTCGTCGGCCAGCGAAGCCGGCAGGATGCCGCCCGATGCGCCGCCGGGCAGGTAGGCGTAGAGCGTGTGGCCGTCGGCCATGCCACCACAGAACTCGTCGACCAGTTCACGCAGCGTGATGCCCGCTGGCGCGAGCTTGACGCCGGGTTTCTTCACCCGCCCGCTCACGCTGAACGAGCGCAGACCCGTGCGGCCGTTGCGCCCAAAACCGCTGAACCAGGCCGGGCCGCGCTGCACGATGTCACGCACCCAGTACAGCGTTTCAAAGTTGTGTTCCAGCGTGGGCCGACCGAACAGGCCGACCTGCGCGATGTAGGGCGGGCGCAGACGCGGTTCGCCGCGCTTGCCCTCGATGCTCTCGATCATGGCGGACTCTTCACCGCAGATGTAGGCGCCGGCACCGCGTCGCAGCTCGATGTGGGGCAGCGGGCACGGCGGGTCGGCCATCAATTCGGCCAGCGCCTGTTGGAGGATGGCGCGCGCGCCGTGGTACTCGTCGCGCAGGTAGATATACACCGATTCGATGCCCACCACCTGGGCGGCCACCAGCAGGCCTTCCAGAAAACGGTGCGGATCGCGCTCCAGGTAGCTGCGGTCCTTGAAGGTGCCAGGCTCGCCTTCGTCGATGTTCACGGCTGTCAGGCGCGGTGCGGGTTGCTCGCGCACGATGCGCCACTTGCGCCCGGCCGGGAACCCGGCGCCACCCAGACCGCGCAGGCCCGAGTCTTCCATCGCTTTCAGCACCGCCTCGGCATCCTCTTCGCCGTTGACCACGGCCGCGGCGAGCGCATAGCCGCCTTGTGCGCGGTAGGTCGCGTAGCCTGCGTACGCGGGCGCCACATCTTCCGGACCGTGGGTGATGGCGCAGGGCGCTTGGGCCGCGGGGTCGAAAGTGCCGTCGTCGCGCGCAGCGGGGTGCGTCGTCACCCCAGACGCACAAGCACGCTGCACAGAGTCCAGATCGGCCCGTTGCACCGGCGCCTGCCCCACAACCACCAAGGGCGCCTGCTCGCACCGACCCACGCAGGGCGCGGGGATCACGCGCACACCTGGGCCCAGGATCGCGGGCAACTTCGCCAGCAGCGCCTGCGCGCCAGCCATGGCACAGCTCAGGCCGTCGCACACGCGCACCGTGAGTGCGGCGGGCGTGTCGCCCTCGCGCAGCACCTCGAAGTGGTGGTAGAAGCTCGCGACCTCGAACACCTCGGCCATGGACAGGCGCATCTCGGCCGCCAGGGCCACGAGGTGGCGCTCCCACAGGCCGCGGTGCGCGTCGTTGAGCGCATGCAGATGTTCGATCAGCCGATCACGCCGGTGCGGACCGGTACCGATCAGCGCGCACACCTCGGCGCGCGAAGCGTCATCGGGCTGGCGGCCCTTGAGCTGGCCGCGGCGCCGGAGCTGGGCACGCAAGGCGTCGGGTGTGGCCACTGGGACCGCGGTGGTTGTGGACAAAGGACTTGTGGCAATCATGGGCTGGTGGTGGTTCGCGTCTGGCGCTCGGGTCGCATGGACAATGGTCGCCTGCGCGGCGGCACTTGGCAATATGAGCGGCGTCGCCACAGCCATATGAACCGCGCCGCATAAAGTCGCCCACGATGAAAAAAATCACCATCAAACCGGTCTGGACCATCCAGGGCGCCGACAACGTGGCCCTGTCGCCGCGGCTGATCGAGCTGCTGAGCACGGTGCACCAGGAAGGCAGCCTGCTCGCGGCCTGCCAGCGGCTGGGCCTGTCGTACCGGCACGGCTGGGACCTGGTGCGCGCGGGTGAGGCCCATTTCAACACCACGCTGCTGCACATGGAGCGCGGCAAGGGGTCCACCCTGTCGCCACTGGCCGAAAAACTGGTCTGGGCCGATCACCGCATCCTGGCGCGCCTGCAGCCCATCCTGGACTCCATCGCGTCCGAGCTGGCGACGGAAATTCACCGCGTGTCGCCCAGCGCCGGGCCAGCCTTCCGCATCCACGCCAGCTACGGTTTCTCCATCGAAAAGCTGATGGAGTCGCTGATGGCCGACGGCGTGCCGATCGAACGCCGCTACGCCACCAGCACCGCCGCGGCCGCGGCCCTGCACGACGGCGACTGCGACGCCTGTGGCATCCACATCCCCATCGGTTCGCAGCAGCCGCGCGCGCTGGCGCATTACGCGCAGTGGCTCGACGGCGAAGACCTGCGGGTGATCGACATCGCCACGCGGCGCCAGGGCCTGATGGTCGCGCCGGGCAACCCGCGCAAGATCTACGACCTGCAGGACCTGACCCGCGCCGACGTGAAGTTCATCAACCGGCCGGCGGACTCGGGCACGCGCTTCCTCCTCGAAGGCCTGTTGCGCGAAAAGGGTCTGGCCGACCAGCCCATCCAGGGCTTCGAGCAGAGCGAAGCCACCCACGCCTCGGTGGCCGCTTATGTGGCCAGCGGCCTGGCCGACGCCGGCTTCGGCCTGGAGCGCCCGGCGCGCTATTTCCAGCTCGACTTCATCCCCATGGTCAACGAGCGCTACGTGCTGGTCTGCCGCGCGGCCACCCTCGACCACCCCGCCATGCAGACGGTGACACGCACGCTGGCCGACCCCGACTTCAAGCGCACGGTGGACGCCCTGCCCGGCTACAGCGCTGCCCACTCCGGGCGGGTCACCCCCTGGCGCGAAGCCTTCACCAGCGCCTGAGCACGCTGGCGTCCACTCTGGTTACAGTGCAGCCATGCCAGTCCCTGCCCCGCCCAACCCCTCGCGCTTCGCCACCCTCATGGTGGCCACCGCCAACGTGCTCAACCTGGCACAACCCGGGCGGCATTTCTACGACGGCCAGGACCCCTACAGCCAGCACGAGTTCGACCGCAAGGTGAACTGGCTCGGCGAGCGCTTCAAGGTGCTCAACGCCGACGTGCTCGCGGTGCAGGAAGTGTGGGACGAAGTCGCGCTGCGCGCGGCCGTGGCGCGCAGCGGTCTGCAATACGGTTTCGTGGGCGTGCCCGGTGCGGAAAACGGCCCCGGGCAACACGGCGCGCAGGGCACGCCGCGCGTGGGCATCGTGACGCGGCTCAAGGTCGAGTCGGTCACCTCGCTGACCGACTTTCCGGCCGCTGCGGTGGTGGACGTGCCGGGCCTCGGGCCGCACACCCGCTTCGAACGCCCGCCGCTGTTCGCCACCCTGCGTTTGAAACACGGCCAGGCCGTGGGTGTGATCACGGCGCACCTGAAATCCAAGCGGCCCAAGTACCTGCAGGACGCCGCGGGCCACCCGCTGGAAGATCCGGACGATCCCGTGGTGCAGGCCGTGGGCTCGCTGCGCTCGCTGGTCATGCGTGCGGGCGAAGCGCTGGCGCTGCGCCTGAAGGTGGTGGAACTGCTGCACCGCACGCGCCTGCCACTGATCGTGATGGGTGACCTGAACGACGGGCCGCACAGCGTCACCACCCAGCTGATCGCCGCCACCTCGCAGGTGGCCTACGACAAGGGCGCACGCGACAACGCCCTCTTCAGCGCCTGGGATGTGATGGGCGAGGCCGCTCTGCGCCGCGACGTGGCCTTTTCCCACATCCACCAGGGCTACCCCGAGGTGCTCGACCAGGTGCTGGTGAGCGAAGAGTTCGTGGCCACCAGCCGCGCATCGATCGGCGACGTGCGACGCGTCGAGGTGTTCAACGACCACCTGTTCGAAGGCCGCGACCGCAGCCGCAGCGACCACGGTTTTGTGCGCGCGCTGCTTCGGTTGCGGCTGCCGGAACCGGCGCCACAGGCGGAGGGAGACCCCATCGGTTCTGGTGTAATTGAGCGCTGGCCAGGTCCCGCCAACCCCCATGAAACTGCTGCTCGCTGAAGACGATGCCATGCTGGGCGACAGCATGGAAAAAGGCCTGAATCTGGCCGGGTTCAGCCTGGATCGGGTGCGCGACGGCCAGCATGTGCTGAACGCTCTGGAAAGCCACACCTACGATGTGATCCTGCTCGACATCGGGCTGCCCAAGATCGACGGTCTGGAGCTGCTGCGGCGCATGCGCCAGCAGGGTGTCAGTACCCCGGTGATGTTCGTGACCGCCCGGGACGCCGTTCACGATCGTGTCGCCGGGTTGAACCTGGGTGCCGACGACTACCTGAGCAAACCCTTTGATCTCGATGAACTGACCGCCCGCATCCATGCGCTCGCCCGCCGGCAGACCGGTCAAAGCCAGCCGCAGCTGCAACTGGGCCGGTTGCAACTGAACCCGATCGAGCGACTGGCCTGGCTCGGCGACACCGCCCTGGCGCTGTCGCCGCGCGAGTTCGATCTGCTCGAAATACTGATGCGCCAACCCGGTGCCGTGCTGTCGCTGGATCTGCTCGAAAAGCAGCTCTACACCTGGGGCAATGAAGTCACCAGCAACGCCGTCGAGGTGCATCTGCACCACCTGCGCAAGAAGCTGGGCGAGCCCTGGATCGTCAACGTGCGGGGCGTGGGCTACAAGCTGGTGCAACTCGCTTGAGATCCATCCGGTCACGCCTTCTGCTCTGGCAGATCTCGGCCCTGCTGCTGACGGCGGTGGTGGTCAGCGTTCTGATTTTTCGACTGGCCTGGGTGGGTTTCAACGATGTGCGGGACCAGGGACTCGAACAGATCGCCCAGACCGTGCTGCGACACGATCCCTCGCTGGATGCCAGCAGCTACCAGGCCCCTTCCCATACCCAGCAGGACCTGTCCATCCTGGAAAAAAGGTGGTTTGCCGACGACGACTACCTCGACCAGTTCGTCAGCCAGGTCTGGAACAAGCAGGGCGGTTTGCTCTATTCGTCGTTGCCGGAGGTGGGGCCGCCCATGCAGGCGCCGGGGCACCACATCGTCGTCTGGCACGGTCAGAGCTGGCGCCTGTACACATTGCCACATGCGGAGCGGATGGTCCAGGTGGCGGTGACCACCCATATCCGGCGGCAGCACTTCTACGAGCTGATCACGTGGCTGCTGATTCCGCTCGGCATTCTGGTGCTGGTACTGGGCCTGCTGATCCATCAGGCGGTGCTGCGCTCGCTGCGCCCGCTCGAAAACATGCGCCGCGAATTGAGCCAACGTGATGTGGCCGGCTTGCGACCGGTGTCCACCAGCGAAATGCCCAGGGAAATCGTTCCCCTGGCCGAAACCCTCAATCAACTGCTCACACGCCTCGACACCCTGCTGGTCAACCAGCGGCGCTTTCTCGCCGATGCGGCGCACGAACTCAACACACCGCTGGCCGCCGTCAAGCTGCAGGCCCAGCTGGTGCGGCGCGCGCCCGAGACCGACCGGGTCACCGCGCTGGACGAACTGGATCGGGGCATTGCGCGCACCAGTCACCTGGTGTCCCAGTTGTTGCTGCTCGCACGGCTGGAACCCGATGCCCGTCAACCCCAGCCTTCGCTGGTGCAACTGGATGAACTGGTGCGTGGGGCCGTGGTGTCGTTTGCGGCGCGTGCCACCGATCAGCGCATCGACCTGGGCCTGATCTCAGCCGCCCCGGCTTGTGTGCGGGGCGATGCACAGGCTCTGCGCGCCCTGCTCGACAACCTGGTGGACAACGCCTTGCGCTACGCGGGGGAAGGTGCCCGCGTGGACCTCGCCTTGCGCGTGGTCGACAACCAGGCGGTGGTCGAGGTGATGGACAACGGCCCCGGCATCGCACCGACAGACCGTGAAAGGGTCCAGGAGCGCTTCGTCCGGCTGGATCAGGGACACTCCACCGGCAGCGGGCTCGGGCTGGCCATCGTGCGACACATCGCCGATTTGCACAGGGCTCAACTGGAACTGACAGAAGCGCCATCGGGAGGCTTGCTGGTGCGCATTCGCCTGGCACTGGCCACCTGTGCCGTCAAGCCCGACTGAGCGACACGCGGCCGCACTCAGCCGCGCTTCTGGATCGTTCCGCTGAAGTAGCGCTCACGCAGGCGCCTGGCCGCACGCCACAGAAAGGGAGGCGCAAAATCCTGTCCCATGCGCCAGAAAACACCTTTGAACGCTTCGGCGGGACGTGCCTTGAAGATGGTGGTGTGGATGCCATCGGCCTCACCCTTGGGCCGCCCATTCGTGTAGAAATAGAGCGCCAGCGATTTGCGCGTCATGTCTTCCGGGCAATTCAGGGGGTCGGGGTGGCCGTGGAAGGATTCGCTGGTGGTGGAAAAGATCGCCAGCCGGTTGAAAACCGGCAGGATTTTGTCTCCGCAGAATGACGTGTCTTTGTCCCACAGCTCCAGATGGCCGCCGTATTCCTCTTTCCAGTCCTTGTTCAAATACAGGAGGATGTTGACGCGCCGGTCCAGAAATGTGGCATCGTGGTGATTGAAGTCGGCATGGAGCTTGAGCAGACCACCCCGGCGGATCTGGTGCAGACCACCGCCACGCAAGGCCGGATCGGGAATCAGGTTCTCGATACCCGTCACCTTTTCCAGAAACCGCAGGAATGGCAGCGAATGCAGCTGGTAGAACAGGTTGCGGGTCACCGGTCCGAACTTCGCCTCGTCGGCACAGACCAGCTTGATCTCGGTCTGGCGGTTGTAGTTGTGCCAGTCGATATCGCCCGGCTGGGGAAATTCCTTCAGCACGGCGTCCGCAATGTCTTCGGGCAAAAAGTTGTCGAATGCGATGTGGGGAAATGGTGTCCCCTGCTTGTATTTGACCGCGCCTTCTGTCGCCAGGGCGGCATATTTCGGATCATCAAAGATAAACCGGTTGGTCAATCCTCTGGCGGGCATTGCGTGCTCCTCGACACCTGTTCGTTAAAAGTCGTGCCGCGAACCATCACAAGACCTGCATCCATCACGCTTCCACGTGCATTGAACACATGCGCCCATCGCAGCCAACCCGAAAATGTAGAGAAGCAAGACTTAAGAATCACTTAAGACGCCGCGCGATCCGCGCCCGCGACCGGTCCTGGTGCCTTTGCATCCATGACCCCAAAAAGGCCCGCAAACCGCCGTTCGGTGAGGCGGTCGCTTCAAGCGAACCGCAGCATCGCCACAGGCGGCAAGTCGATGGAGACCCTGTGCCAATGCTCGCCGGCATCGGCGCTCACCCACAAACCACCCGTGGTCGAGGCCATCGCCAGGGTCTGGCCGTCGGCGCCCACGTCCAGGCCGTGGCGGTAGACCAGGTGGTAGGCGTGGGCCGGCGGCAGGCCATGGGAGAACACCCGGAAGCTGGCGCCACCGTCGTCCGTGCGCGTGACCACCATTCGCCCGTCCACCGGGATGCGGCAGACATCGGCCTGCGCCGGCACGAACCAGGCACGTTGCGGGTTGTCCGGGTCGCAGGCCACGGCAAAACCGAAGCCTGAGGGCGCCGGTGCGGCGATACCGTTCCACTTCTGGCCACCGTCGTCCGAGCGGTAAATGCCGCAGTGGTGCTGCACCCACAGCACATCCGGGTTGGCCGCGCACTGCACCATGCAGTGCGGGTCCTGCGCGTTGCCGTCTTCGGCGTTGTCGGCCGGCAGGTAGTCGGCCTTCATGCCGCTGGCGGTGAGGGTCCAGCGCTCGCCGCCATCGATCGTCTGCCAGACACCGCCGCAGGACACGGCCAGCGTCACATGGCGCGCATCGCGCGGGTCGACCAGGATGGAGTGGATGCCCGCGTGGTCGTAACCACCACCCATCCAGTCACGGCGCCCCGGTTGTTCCCACAGCGGCGTGTTCAGTGTCCAGCTGGCGCCACCATCGCTGCTGCGGAACAGGCCCGCCGGGATGCAGCCGGCCCACAGGGTGCCGGGCTGGTCGGGCCCGCCCGCCGCGAGCGACCAGACCAGGTCCACGCTCCAGGGTGTGGTGTCGTCGGCCCAGGGGCCTTCGGTGGGCTTGGGCGGAAAGGCGGGTGCGGCAACTTCCTGCCAGGTCTGGCCTTGGTCGGCGCTGCGGTGCAGCTTGACGCCGAAGTGCCCCAGTCGCAGCGCGGCGGTCCAGGCGCCATCGCGCGCATCGGCCAGCACGGCGGTGACCGGTTCACCGCGAAAGTGGTGTGCGGCGATGGTCCAGTCCGTGCCCGCACCGTGCAGCACGAACAGGCCCTTGCGGGTGGCGATCAACAGCGTCTGCATCTCGATCTCCAGTTGGGGATGGAGGGGTTCAACCACCGCTCAGGGCCTGCACGACCAGCACCCGGTCGCCGGCGGCCAGCGCCTGGTTCAACACGGTGCGGTCCTGCACCATCTGGCGGTTGACGAACACCGCCACGTGTTTGCGCACTGCGCGCTGGTCGTCGAACACGTAGTGCGCCAGATCGGGTGCCGCCAGCAGCGCACCCTCCAGCACCTCGCGCAGCGCGCCGGGTGCAACGAGCTGGGGCGCGCAGTCCACATGGCGGCGCAGGCTGGGGGCGAATTCGACCGTGACCATGGCAATGAACGGCCCGCCAGTTTCCGGCAGGAGCGCGGCCGGCGCAAGCGCCACCCCGGCGCGTTCAGGGTTGTCGCCCGGATGGCTCGGCGGCGCGACGGATCAACCGCGCACGAACAGCGTCACCAGAGGCTGATCACCCACCTGGCGACTCCAGTGGCCGTGCACCGCGGGGTCGAAGGTCGCGCCTTCGGGCAGGGTGTCGGCCGAATAGAAATGTTCCCCCGGGCCGAAGCTGCGCGAGCTGCCGTCCTGCAGGCCGATCTCCATCTGCCCCTGCAAGACAAACAGCCACTGCGGCGCGCCGGTGCAGTGGAACGGGCTGCGAAAACCCACCGGACTCTCGCGCAGCTGGAAACCATCCGAAGGCATGAGTGGCGAGAGGCGGGCAGCGGGTGTGCCCTCGCTCAGGGCCACGGTCTCTTCGCGGAAGGCCGCGTGACCGTCGGTACCGGTGAACAACACCACTTTGTTGAACGTGCTCATGGATCTCCTGGGTTGCGCCGTTGGTTGGCTCCGGTTTGTACCAGATGGCCATCGCACACAAAAAAGCGGCCTGGTGACGGGAGGGTCACCAGGCCGCCACCGCGGGATCCGACGGGGATCAGTTCATCGACGAGGCAGGGTAGCGGCCGGGGTTCAGTTCCTTGAGCGTCTGGCCACTCTCCGAGTTGGCCATCACGTCACCGTTGCGCTGCGCTTCGCGCAGTTCGGCACGCACCTGCTCGCGCGTCTTGCCCTGCGCCACGGCGGTATGGGCGTAACGGCCGGGGTTCAGTTCCTTGGCGGTCTGGCCGGACTCCGAGTTGACGACCACGTCGCCACGGGCCTGGGCTTGACTCAGTTCGGTCTTGACCTGATCACGGGTCTTCGCCATGGCCACGGCGCGGTCCGGGAAGTTCTGGGGCGCCATTTCGGCCAGCGTCTGGCCCGATTCGCTGTTCGCCACGACATCACCGCTGCGCTGAGCCGCCAGCAACTCGGCCTGCACCTGAGCGCGGGTCCTGGTCTGCGCGACGACCGCGGGATAGGCCTGCGGGTTGACCTGGCGCTGGGTCAGGCCCGACTCGCCGTCGGCCAGCAGGTCGCCGTTGCGCTGGGCGTTCAGGAAGTCGGCACGGACCTGGTCGCGGGTCTTGGCTTCGGCCGGATCGGCAGCCAGGGCCTGGCCAGCGCTCAGGGCGGCGATGGCCAGGGTGATGGAAGAGAGAACGGTGGAGCGGTTTGCGAATTTCATGGTGGATTTCCTTTCGGGGGAGTAAAAAAGTGGAGTCGGAGGAATCGTGCCGGGCGGGCGCTGGGGCGTCTTTTCAATGCGGTATCGTTTTTTTTCGCTGGGTTTCGGTGAGTTCAAAAAATCAACAACACATCGGGTCTGCCTGGCCTCGGAGCGGTTTGTGGAGGGTTGTTCCGCTGCGATGGGTGAACTTTAAAATTTCTTTTTCCAAAGAAAAACCGCCTTGATTGCGTCGATATATTGCTGATTCAGCAATAATCAAACGCTTGAAATCCTGAAAGCCCTGCCCCATGGACCGTCTGACCTCGATGCGTGTGTTCCTGCGGGTGATCGATGAGGGCGGCTTTGCCGCCGCGGCCCGCGCGCTGGACCTGTCACCCGCGGTGGTGACCCGCCTGGTGGCCGACCTCGAAGACCACCTGGGCACGCGCCTGCTGCACCGCACGACCCGGCGCCAGTCGCTCACCGAAGCCGGTGAGCAGTATCTGCAGCGGGTGCGCCACATCCTGCAGGACCTGGACGAGGCGCACGCCGTGGTCAGCTCGCACACCCAGGCGCTCTCGGGCGTGCTGCGCATCCTGGCGCCGCCGGTGCTCGCCACCCACGTGCTCGCTCCGCTGGTCACCGGTTTCCGGCAGGCCTACCCCGACATCCGGCTCGACATCGAGGTCGAGTCACACCGCGAACCGCCGATCGAAGACTTCGACATCACCCTGCTCGGCGCGAGTGACGGTTTTGACGGCGACGTGATCGCCCGCAAGGTGATCAGCACCGAGGCCATCCTGGTCGCTTCACCGGCTTACCTGGCCCGGCGCGGTGTGCCCCAGACCCCGGCCGACCTGCAGCAGCACGACTGCCTGCGCATCAAGCCCGAGGGCCTGCGCAGCCGCTACTGGCGTCTGTTCCGCGCCGACGACGACAACGAGCAGGTCGAACTGGACGTGACGCCCGTGCTCTGGGCCAACCACACCGACACCTTGCAGCGCGCGGCGCTTGACGGCGCCGGCATCACGGGCGCCACGGTCGAAATCGCGGCTCCGCACCTCGCCAGCGGCGCCCTGGTGCGCGTGCTCCACCCCTGGATCGCCGGTCGCTACACGCTCTACGCCGCCCTGCCCAGCCGAAAGTTCATGCCACAGCGCACGCGGGTGTTTCTCGACTACCTGACCGAGCAGACCCGCCTCGGCGTGGCCCAGGCACTGAGCGCCTGCGACGGCTGCCGACCCACCGGCTGACAGCCTGTTGCACAAAAAGCCGCGGCGCGTTAACCCCATCGGACGCCCGGCCGCGTTTCAGTGAGCTCCATCCATCTTTTCCGGAGCTTGCATGAACCCCCTTCTGCCGACCCTGCGCCGCCTGGCCCTGCCCCCGCTCGCCGCCCTGGCCCTCTTCAGCGCCCTGCCCGCCCATGCCCTGGGACGGCTGAGCGACATCCAGGTCATCGACCGCGACAGCGGTGAAACCCTGCCGGTCTACCACCATCGTGGCGAACACTGGGTGGCGGGGCGGCCCGGCGCGCGCTACGCCGTGGCCCTGCGCAACGCCACACACGGGCGCGTGCTCGGGGTCGTGTCGGTGGACGGAATCAACGTCGTCTCGGGCCAGACCGCCGCCTGGAGCCAGACCGGCTACGTGCTGAGCCCCGGGCAGCGCTACGAGATCACCGGCTGGCGCAAGAGCGACGCCGAGGTCGCCGCCTTCCACTTCACCGCCGCCCCCGCGTCCTACGCCGCGCGCACCGACCGCCCGGCGCAGGTGGGCGTGATCGGCGTGGCCGTGTTCCGCGAAAAGACACCACCCCCACCGGTCATCGCACCGCAACCCCTGCCCGAGCCGTACAGCCAGCGGTCCTCCCGCGAACGCCTGGCCGACGCCGAATCGGCAACGGACTTCAAAAGCCGCGCCGAGGCGGCCGGTGTCCCTGCGGCTTCAGCGGACAGCGCCAACGACAGCGGCGCCAGTGCGATGGCCCGTGAAGCGGCACCGGCTTCGCGCCGCATGGCCCCGGCCAGCCCGGCACCACGCCTGGGCACGGGCCACGGCGAGCGCGAAGATTCGTGGGTGAGCCACACCAGCTTCGAGCGCCGCAGCGAGCGGCCCGACGAACTGATCCGCATCCGCTACGACAGCCGCGAGAACCTGATCGCCATGGGCATCCTGCCCACCACCACCGTGCCCCCGCGGCCCAACCCCTTCCCCGGCGCGCCACACCCCGGCTACGTGCCCGACCCGCACTGAATGGAACACCCCCGCCGCGCTTTGCGCGACCCCCTGGGGGCGGCACTGGCCGTCCGGCAAAGCCGGCCCGGCGGTGCCCCTCGGCGGGACTGTGGCGCACGTTCCGGATCATGCTCCGGCGAGGTAAAGCGACCCAGGCCGAAGCGCGAGGCGGGCATCACGTTACCCGCCCGCTCGCCATAATCCACCGCATGTCCGCGGTGAACGAGCCTTCTGATGAGCAGCTCATGCTGGCCTTTGCCGCCGGGGACGCGCGCGCCTTCGAAACCCTCTACGACCGCCACGCCCTGCCGGTGTGGCGCTTCGTGATGCGCAGCGTGAACGACCGCGCCCTGGCCGACGATCTGGTGCAGGACGTGTGGTTCAGCCTCGCGCGGCAGGCGCCGGCCTACGAAGTCCGCGCCCGCTGGCGCACCTGGTTGTTCACCCTCGCCCACCACCGGCTGGTGGACCACTGGCGCACCCACAAAAACCACGCCAGCCTCGATGCGGCCACCGAAGACGGCGCCAGCCTGGCAGACACGCTGGCGGCCGAATCCGGTTTTGGCCCCGAGCGCCGGCTGACCTCGCGCGAGCAGGCGCAGGCCCTGCTGGACGCACTCGCCGCGCTGCCCGCCAACCAGCGCGAAGCCTTCCTGCTGCAGGCCGAAGGCGGCCTGAGCCTGGCCGAGATCGCCCAGACCACCGGCGTGAGCCCCGAAACAGCCAAGAGCCGCCTGCGCTACGCCCGCGCCCGCCTGCGCGAAACCCTGGAGGCGCACGCATGAACCGTTTTCCCCCAACGCCCGGCGGAACCGACGACAGCGGCGAAGACCGGCTGCTGCGCCGTTACCACGAAGCCAATGCCCTCGACGACGCGCGCCCGGGTCCCGCGCTGCGCGAGGCCGTGCTCAACCATGCGCGCAGTGTGGCGGCAGCCCGGAAAGACGGGGCTTCGTCCAAAGGCCGCGCACCCGCCAGCAACGATCCCTCATGGACCTTGCGCGCCCTCGGCAGCTTGGCCGTGCTGGGCCTCGTGGGCCTGCTGATGCTGCAGTTCGACCGCGGCTCGCCCGAAGAGCGCGAAGCTGCGTTCGGCGGGCCATCGGCTCCGCTGGCCAGTCCGCCGCCAACAGCCAGCGAGCGAGGCGGTCTGCCCACCACCGGCGCCATCGCAGACGGCTCCAGCACCGCCGACACACCCCGACCCGCAGCACCCGCCGCCCCGGCAAAGCCCGTCCCGACGCCCAGCCCCCAGAAGTCCGCAGACCAGGAAGCCTTGGCCACTGCGCCCGAACCGCCTCTTGAACCCGCCGTGCGCCCAGTCCCGCCGATGGCAGAACCAACGCCCGCAGCGATGGCCACCGACAACGCCACCCGTCAGACGGCTGAAACGCCGGCAGCGCCTGCGGCCATGGCCCGGGCGACACCCGGCGAACCGGGGGCAGGACGCAACGCCGCATCGACACACGACAGCGGCCCGGATCACCAGGCCAGCCGACTGCGCCGCGAGGCACCCGCGAGCGACCACGCAGGCGCGGCACCCAGCCTGCCTCCGTTGCTCGCAGCCACCTTGCAGGGCGATGCCGAAGCCGTGCGCCGCCTGCTCACCGCGGGCGCTGACGCCAACGCCCGCGATGACAAGGGGCGCACCGCGCTCATGCTCGCCGCGAGGCGCGGCGACGCCGCGTTGATCCGCTTGTTGCTGGACGCGGGCGCCGATGCACAGCGCCGCGACAGCGAGGGCCTGAGCGCGGCCGACCACGCGACGCAGAGCGGACAGACAGCGGTTCTGCCGCTGCTGCCCTAGATCCGTCAGGTTTTCAGCGCGGGTTCGGCAAACCGGCGTTGAGCGGGGTGCGTGTTTCGCCGCGGGTCAGGTAGGCGATCAGGTTGTCGGCGGCCAGATCGGCCATGGCGCGGCGCGTCTGGAGCGTGGCGCTGGCGATGTGGGGCGTGAGCACCACGTTGGGCACGTCGAGCAGGCCGGGGTGCACGCAGGGCTCACCCTCGAACACGTCCAGCCCGGCGGCGGCGATGCGCTTCTCGCGCAGCGCCACGGCCAGCGCCGCGTCGTCCACGATGCCGCCGCGTGCGATGTTGACCAGCGTCGCCGTGGGCTTCATCTGTGCGAGCTCGGCGGCGCCGATGGCGTGGTGCGATTCGGCGCTGTAGGGCAGCACCAGCACCAGGTGGTCGGCCTGCTGCAGCAGCTCGGCCTTGCTCACGTAGCGCGCCCGGCAGGCGGCTTCGCTCTCCGCGTCGAGCCGGGAGCGGTTGTGGTAGATCACGTTCATGCCAAAGCCGTGCGCGCCGCGCCGCGCGATGGCCTGCCCGATGCGGCCCATGCCCAGGATGCCCAGCGTGCTGCCGTGCACCTCGGCGCCGGCAAACATGTCCAGCGCCCAGCGGTTCCACTGGCCGGCGCGCAGGAAGTGTTCACTCTCGGTGATGCGCCGCGCCGTGGCCATGAGCAGGGCAAAACCGAAGTCGGCCGTGGTCTCGGTCAGCACGTCGGGCGTATTGGTGGCGAGCACGCCGGCCGCCGTCATGGCCGGCACGTCGAAGTTGTTGTAGCCGACCGCGATGTTGGCCACGATGCGCAGCTGCGGACAGGCGGTCAGCAGTTCTGCGTCGATGCGTTCGCTGCCGGTGGTCATGGCGCCGACCTTGCCCTGCAGGCGTTCGATCAACTGAGCGGGCGTGAACGGTGCATCGACGTCATTGGTCTCGACCTCGAAATGCTCACGCAGACGCTCCACCACCTCGGGAAACACGGCGCGGGCGATCAGGATGGCAGGGCGTTGGTTCAAGGCATGACTCCGGTTTAAACGATTGACCCACGCTCCTCTGGAACGTGAGGACCCACCCAGCACACGCCGAAGATCCGGCTTCGCCGGTCCAAGGGCGTGGTCCCCCCGGGGGGAAGCCGCGAAGCGGCGCAGGGGGCGCTTTTATACGGCCAGGAGATCGACCTCGAACAACAGGGTCGCATTGGGCGGGATCACGCCGCCGGCGCCGCGCGCGCCGTAGCCGAGTTCAGCCGGGATGACCAGGCGGCGCGTGCCGCCCACGGCCATGCCCTGCACGCCTTCGTCCCAGCCCTTGATGACGTGGCCGGCGCCGAGCGGGAATTCGAAAGGCTGGCCGCGGTCCTTGCTGGAGTCGAATTTGGCGCCCTGCACGCCGTCGTTGAAGAGCCAGCCGGTGTAGTGCACCTGCACCGGGCGACCGGCCTGGGCGACTTCGCCGCTGCCGATCACGGTGTCTTCGTATTGCAGGCCGCTGGGAGTGGTGATCATGGAATGTCCTTGAATGGGATGAAAAGGGAAGTGGCGATTATTCCAGTCCTTGTGCGCACCGCACCGACGCGGGCCCGTTGCACCTTTGGCAACACGGATTTACACCCGCTTTTCAATCGCGATGGCAAGCGTTAACGCGCACCGTTTGTACTGCAGGCTCCCATCCACCCCAGGCCACAGGAGTGCCTCCATGAACCCCAACAACACCACCTTCACCCGCCGCATGGCCCTCGGTGCCATTGCCGGTACGGCCCTGCTGACGGCGCTGCCGGCCATGGCCCAGAGCCAGCTGGTCGACGTGCGCATCATCAACCGCGACAACGGTGAAATCCTGCCGTTCTACCGTCACCAGGGCGAACTCTGGATCGCGGGAGAACCGGGCGCGCGCTACGCCGTGGAGCTCTACAACCGCTCGCGCAGACGCCTGCTCAACGTGGTGTCGGTGGATGGCGTGAACGTCATCACCGGCGAAACCGCCGCCTTTGACCAGGCCGGCTACGTGTTGACGCCGGGGCAACGCTACGACGTGAGCGGCTGGCGCAAAAGCCGCCGCGAGATCGCGGCCTTTGAGTTCACCCGCCTGTCGCGCTCCTACGCCGCACGCACCGGTCGCCCGGACGATGTCGGCGTGATCGGCGTGGCGGTGTTCCGCGAACGGCCCGGTTACCGGGCACCGGAAGCCGAGATCTACGGACGCAGCGCGCCGCTGCCTCAGGGCGAAGAATCCTTCCAGGGCAAGTCGCACCGCAGCGACGGGCCTTCGGCCGCCGGCCCGCAACTGGGCACGGGCCACGGGGACCGCGAACGCGACCGCGTGGGCCAGACCGAGTTTGAGCGCCGCAGCACACGGCCCGATGAGATCGTGCGCATCCGATACAACAGCCGCGCCAACCTGATCGCGATGGGCGTCATTCCAGCGCACCACCGCCCGGCGCCCGACTACCGTCCGCGCGCCTTCCCTGGCGCGCGCCCGGGCTTTGTCCCAGACCCATACTGAAATAGACCCACCCCTGCGCCGCCTACGGCGTCTTCCCCTCAAGGGGACGCAGCTGGCGGCCCGGCAAAGCCGGTTCCGCGGCTGCCACTGGGGGGCGCTGCCTCGTTCGTCAGGAATTCGCGAACAGCGCTCGTGGTCTCACTCCAGCCATTTGGTGAAGCTCTCGACCGGTTCGCGCGGCGTGATGAACCCGTTGACCGGATCGGACGGGTCGGCGTAGCCGAGCGACATGCCGCAGACCAGCATTTCGTTCTCGCCCGCGCCGATGTGCGGCAGGATGATCTTCGCAAAGCCGTTCCAGGCCGCCTGCGGGCAGGTGTGCAGGCCGTGGCCGCGCGCGGCGACCATGAGGTTCTGCATGAACATGCCGTAGTCCACCAGCGAGCCGCGGCCCATGACGCGGTCGAGCGTGAACATCAGGCCCACGGGCGCGTCGAAGAACCTGAAGTTGCGCTGGTGCTGCAAGTGCATCTTGTCCTTGTCGCCCTTGGTGATGCCGAGCAGGCCGTAGAGCCCCCAGCCGTTTTCGCGCCGACGGTCGATGTAGGGGCTGACCCATTTTTCCGGGTAGTAGTCGTATTCCTCGCGGTACTCGGCGGCCAGCGACGGGTCGGCGCGCAGGGCGTCGTGTGCGGCGCAGCATTTTTCCACCAGAGCGTCACGGCTCGCGCCCTGCAGCACGTACACCTTCCAGGGCTGGGTGTTGGTGCCCGAGGGTGCGCGGCTGGCCAGCTGCAACAGGTGCTCGATGGTCTCACGCGGCACCGGTGTGGGCAGGAAGGCCCGGGCCGACATGCGGCTGGTGATGGCGGCATCGACACTGTGGGCGTCGATCGGGGTCAAGGCGCCGGTCGATGGGGGGTTGAAGCTCATGCGGGGGTCTCCGTGTTGTATTGACGTTTACGTCAACGTCAATTATGGCAAGAACGCGAATGCCCCGCCGCTGCCGTCACACCAGCTTCTGGAGCACGGTCTTGAGGGCGGTCGGCAGGGGCACGGGCCGGCGCGTGGCGCGGTCCACGTACACATGCACGAAATGCCCGCAGGCCGCGGCCATCTCGCCGTCTTCGGCAAACAGGCCCACCTCGTAGCGCACGCTGGATTGCCCCAAGTGCGCGACGCGCAGGCCGGCGTGCACGGTCTGCGGAAAGGCCAGCGGGGCAAAGTAGTTGCACTGTGTTTCGATCACCAGGCCGATGACCTCACCGCCGTGGATGTCCAGCGCACCCTGCTCGATCAGCCAGCCGTTGACTGCGGTGTCGAACCAGCTGTAATACACGACGTTGTTGACGTGGCCATAGGCGTCGTTGTCCATCCAGCGTGTGCCGATGGTGCGGAAGACGCGGTAGTGGCTGCGCGGGCGGGCCTGGGGACGTGTGGCGGGCTTGCTCATGGCGCGGGATTGTGCCAGCGGGATGTTGCCGCGCCTGTCACAGAACGGTCAGCCGGCCAGGCAGATGCCATCCCTTGCCAGCGGCGGTGGTAATCGAGCGCGGTGCGGTAGGTGTTGACCTGGATCTGCACCGTGGCTTCCATGTCGGTGCCGTAGCCACCCGCCATGGTGAAGGCCAGCGGCAGGCGGCGCTGCCAGGCCCAGTCCATCACGCGGCGGTCGCGCGCCTCCAGCCCGTCGAACGTGAGCTTGAGGCGCCCAAGCCGGTCGCCTTCGTGCGGATCGGCGCCGGCCAGGTAGATCACCAGGCCGGGATCAAAGCGCTGCTCCAGTTCTTCCAGTGCGCGCTCCAGCGCTTCGAGGTATTCGGTGTCGCCGCAACCGTCGGGCAATTCCACGTCGAGGTCGCTCGGCTCCTTGCGGAACGGGAAGTTCCGGGCGCCGTGCAGCGAGAGCGTGAACACCGAGTCGTCGCGCGCAAAGATGCTGGCGGTGCCGTTGCCCTGGTGCACGTCCAGATCAATGATGGCCACGCGCAATGGACCGTGGGTGCGGTGGCGGCGCGCGTGCTCGGCCTGCAGCAGCCGGGCCGCCACGGCCGCGTCGTTGAAGACGCAGAAGCCACTGCCCTTGTGGGCATAGGCGTGGTGCGTGCCCCCCGCGAGATTGGCCGCCAGCCCCTCGCCCGCCATGGCGTTGCGGCAGGCCTGGATGGTGGCGCCCACCGAGCGCCGCGCGCGTTCCGCCATGGCTGGGCTCCATGGAAAGCCGATCTCGCGCTGCGCCGCGGCGTCCAGCGTACCTGACTGGATCGCCTGGATGTAGGCCGGCAGATGGACCAGCGCCAGTTCACCGTCGCTGGCCGGCAGCGCCTGGCCCAGGCGCACCTGCGGCAGTTCCGCTGCCAGCCGTTCGCGCAGGCGGCCGTACTTGGCCATGGGGAAACGGTGGCCGCTGGGCAGGGGCAGGATGAAGTGGTCGGCGTAGAAAGCGTGCACGGGGGGGGGTCGGCGCTGGAACGGTGCGGCCATTGTGTCCGCCGCTTGAAACCGGAGCGCGGCGTCCGTGTTTTAGAAAGACCCTTCTAGATTGCTGCATTGCAGCAAAAACCACTTGCATCGAATCGGGTTATCCCTATAATTCGAGCCATGTTGCAGTGCAGCAAAGCGAACGAAAACAACAGCGTCGAGACAGCGCGGAGTTCGGGAGCAGCTCTCAACTAGGCCACTACCCCCCTATTTACTTCCTCTTTCGGAGAACCCAACATGCTGACCGCTGAACAAATCGTCGCCGCACAAAAAGCCAACATCGAAACCCTTTTCGGCCTGACCCAGAAAGCCTTCGAAGGCGTGGAAAAGCTGGTTGAACTGAACGTTCAAGCCACCAAGGCCGCCCTGAGCGAGTCGGCCAACAGCACGCAAGCGTTGCTGTCCGTCAAGGACGCCCAGGAACTGCTGACGCTGCAAGCCAGCCTGATGCAACCCCTGGCCGAGAAGACCGTGGCTTACAGCCGTCACCTGTACGACATCGCTTCGGGCACCGGCGCCGAATTCGGCAAGGCCGCTGAAGCCCAGGCCGCTGACGCACAGAAGAAGTTCATGTCCGTCGTGGAAAACGCTTCCAAGAACGCGCCTGCCGGTTCTGAAACCGCCGTGGCCGTGATGAAGAGCGCCGTGTCCGCCGCCAACAACGCCATGGAATCCGTTCAGAAGGCTGTCAAGCAAGCCACCGAAATGGCCGAAGCCAACTTCAACACCGTGACCACGCAAGCTGTCAGCGCCACCAAGGCCGCTGCCAAGAAGCGCTGAATTGCATAGGTTTCATGCCTTTGATGGGGCTTTTGACTTCTGTCAAAGCACTCACACCGAAATCACTGGAAACTGGCGCCAACCTTGAGAAGGCGGCGCTGGTTCACCAAATCCGTTTTTTCTGGTTGTCTCCTCGGGTCCTTTTCGAAATTCGGTTTCATCGGACCCCTTAAGCCCTCGCTGCAAAGCGGGGGCTTTTTTTATGCGCGTCACATGGAGCCCCTTCGGGTGTCAGCCAGCCCAGCGCTGCCGGCTGGGTCGGCGAACCGCCGCATGTTGACCCAGATCAACTATTCTTTATTGAGAACCATTCGTGTTTGTGTTAGCATCTGGCTTGGATGAATCGTGCCCGCAGCGCTGGTAGTTTCCAGACGAATGCGGGGTTATTGGCTCCAGAGAAAGTCCCCCACATGCGCAACACCATCAAGCTCAGCATTGTCCTTGCCGCGGCCTCCGCAGCCATGGGCGCCCAGGCCCAGGACAAGGTGCTCAACCTGTACTCCGCCCGCCACTACCAGACCGACGAGGTGATGTACGACACCTTCACCAGGACCACCGGCATCAAGATCAACCGCGTCGACGCGGACGATGCTGGCATCGTGGCGCGTCTGCGCGCCGAAGGTGCCGCATCACCCGCCGACGTGATCCTGCTGGTGGACGCGGCCCGCATGGCCGGCGCTGACAGCCAGGGTCTGTTCCAGCCCATCAAGTCGACCAAGCTGGACGCCGCCATTCCGGCCAACCTGCGCGCCGACGCTGGCCCCGATGGCGTGACCTGGACCGGTTTCTCGACCCGCGCCCGCGTGATCGTGTACGACCCGCTGCGCGTCAAGGCCGCTGACGTGGCCACCTACGAACAACTAGCCGACCCCAAGCTCAAGGGCCTGGTCTGCACCCGCTCGGGTTCGCATCCCTACAACCTGTCGCTGTTCGCCACCGTGGTCGAGCGCCTGGGCGACGCCAAGGGCGAAGCCTGGCTCAAAGGCGTGGTGGACAACATGGCGCGCGCACCCAAGGGCGGTGACACGGACCAGGTCAAGGCCGTGGCCTCGGGCGAATGCGGTGTGGCGCTGACCAACACCTACTACGTGGCCCGCCTGATCAAGTCGAACAAACCCGAGGACCGCGCGGTGATGGAAAAAGTGCGCGTGGTCTTCCCCAATCAGGGAACCAGCGGCACCCACGTCAACATCGCCGGCGCGGCCGTGGCCAAACACGCCAAGAACCGCGACAACGCCGTGGCCTTCATGGAGTTCCTGGCCAGCCCCTTTGCGCAGGACTACTTCGCCAACGGCAACAACGAGTTCCCGGCCGTCAAGGGTCTGAAGGTGGACAACCCCGCCATCAAGGCCATGGGTGGCGACAACTTCAAGGCAGAGCAGATTCCGCTGGGCGTGGTCGCGAAGAACATGACCAAGGTGCAGCAGATGCTGGACCGCACTGGATACAAGTAATCCCCCTGCGCCGCTTTGCGGTTTCCCCCCGGAGGGGGACAACGCGAGTGGCCCGGCGAAGCCGGTTCCACCGCGTTCTTGGTTCAAAGCCAAAGGCCCGCTGTTGCGGGCCTTTGGCTTTTTAGAACACTTGCGGTACGTAGATCTCGCCCGGCACCTGGTGGCGGCGGTAGTCTTCGTGGCGCATGCGTTCGGGCAGTTCGATGCCCGGGCGCTGAATCTCGTGGTACGGCATCTGTGACAGCAGGTGGTGGATGCAGTTCAGGCGTGCCTTTTTCTTGTCATCGGCCGGCACCACCCACCAGGGCGACTCGGGGATGTGGGTGCGTTCGAGCATCAGCTCCTTGGCCTTGGTGTAGAGCTCCCAGCGGCGGCGGCTCTCCAGGTCCATGGGGCTGAGCTTCCATTGCTTGAGCGGGTCGTGGATGCGACCGAGGAAACGCAGTTCCTGTTCGGCATCGGACACCGAGAACCAGTATTTGATCAGCTGGACGCCGGAGCGCGCGATCATCTTCTCGAACTCGGGCACGTCGCGGAAAAAGGCCTCGTACTGCTCGTCGGTGCAGAAACCCATCACCTTTTCCACCCCGGCGCGGTTGTACCAGCTGCGGTCGAACAGCACGATCTCGCCGGCCGCCGGCAGGTGCGTCACGTAACGCTGGAAATACCACTGCGTGCGCTCGCGGTCATTGGGCGCGGGCAGCGCGACCACGCGGCACACGCGCGGGTTCAGGCGCTGGGTGATGCGCTTGATCACGCCGCCCTTGCCGGCCGCGTCGCGCCCCTCGAACACGATCACCACCTTGTGCCCGGTGGCCTGCACCCAGTCCTGCAGCTTCACCAGTTCGGCCTGCAGGCGGAACAGTTCGCGGAAATACGTGCGCCGACTCTCTTTCTGCTGCAACAGCGCCTCGGGGTCCAGCGCACCGCCGAGCGCCTCCACGTGGCGGTCTTCGATCTCCATCTCCAGCTCTTCGTCGTAGCCGTCCATGAGGTCGTTGTGGATTCGGGCGAGCAACTCGTCGTGGCTGTCAAACATCGGGAAAGCTCCATGCGAAATCAGGGATCTCATCAGCCTACTGGCGGCGTGTGACAACGCCGTGAAACCGGGATGCCGGAACGGTGACTGCCGCAACGCGTATCGACTGCGCCATAATTGACGTTTACGTCAACGTCAACCCACCACCCGAGGAGCACACCCATGGACATTCAAGGCAAGGTATTCATCGTCACCGGCGGCGCGTCCGGTCTGGGCGAAGGCACGGCGCGCATGCTGGCGGCCAGCGGCGGCACCGTCGTCATCGCCGACATGCAGGCTGAAAAAGGCGAAGCAGTCGCCAAAGAAATCGGCGGCGCGTTCGTGAAATGCGACGTCAGCAACGAAGCCGACGGCCAGGCCGTGGTGGCCAAGGCCGTGTCCTTGGGCAAGCTCATGGGCCTGGTCAACTGCGCCGGCATCGCCCCGGCCGAAAAGACCGTGGGCAAGAACGGCGCGCATTCGCTGGCCGTCTACACCAAGACCATCATGGTCAACCTGGTCGGCAGCTTCAACATGATCCGCCTGGCGTCGGAAGCCATGTGCAAGAACGAGCCCGAAGCCACCGGCGAACGCGGTGTGATGATCTCGACCGCCTCGGTCGCGGCCTACGACGGCCAGATCGGCCAGGCGGCCTACGCCGCTTCCAAGGGCGGCGTGGTCGGCATGACGCTGCCCATTGCGCGCGACCTCGCGCGCAACGGCATCCGCAACATGACCATTGCCCCCGGCATCTTCGGCACGCCCATGCTGTTCGGCATGCCGCAGGAAGTGCAGGACGCGCTGGCGGCCAGTGTGCCGTTCCCCAGCCGCCTGGGCACACCGCAGGACTACGCCAAGCTGGCCAAGCACATCTTTGAGAACGACATGCTCAACGGTGAAGTGATACGCCTGGACGGGGCGATCCGGCTGGCGCCGCGCTGAGCGCATTCCGAGACAACTGCGACCTTCAGAACTTCTCAGGTCGCAGCACCTCCACCTCCGAGAGATAGGCCACCATGGCGTAGTTGGCGTAATAGCGCTCCTGCAGGTGCGCCAGCAGCAACTCGGCCTGGGCGCGGGCGCAAATCACCTCGAGCCGGATGTTGCGCGATTCGTCCCAGCTGGCATCGCGCACGCCACGGCTGCCTTTTCCCCGGGCGTCGGAAATGGTGTAGCCGCGAATGGTCATGCGATCCATGTCGCGAATCAGCAGCGGCTCCAACGAAGCTTCGGAGAACACGGTCAGCAGCGTTCGTTTTTCGGTGTGCAGGCTGGTCATGGCGTCGCTCCGGCCAGTCGGGTGGCCATCCAGTGGTAGAGGGGAATACCTGCGATGATGTTGAAGGGAAACGTCACCCCCAGGGAACCCGCCAGCGACACCGCCGGGTTGGCCTGCGGTACCGCAATGCGCATGGCTGCGGGGACCGCGATGTACGAGGCCGATGCTGCGAGGGTGGCGAGCATGGCCGTGCCCCCCACCGAGAAACCCAACAGCCAGCCGGTGCCCAGGCCCAGCGCTGCTGAAACCAGCGGCATGCCGATGCCAAAGGTGATGAGCGACAGGCCACGGCGGCGGATTTCACCGACCTGGCGACTGACGATCAACCCCATCTCCAACAAAAACAGCGCCAGAATGGCCTTGAACAGATCGAAGTACAGACCGCTGATGGGTTTGAGCCCTTCTGGTCCTGCCGCCCAGCCGATGGCCATGCCGCCCAGCAACAGGGTCACACCCTTGCCCAGGAAGGCTTCGTGCGACAGCGCCTTCCAGTCTGTGTTCTTGTCAACACCCCGGGCCAGCACAATGCCCACCAAAATGGCCGGGATCTCCATCACCGCCAACAGCGCGGCCATCTGCGGCTCCACGTCGATGTTGCGCGACGCGAACCAGGAAACGGCCACGGCGAAAGTGGCCACGCTGACCGATCCGTAGTGCGCAGCGGTGGCGGCTGCGTTCTGACGGTCGAACCCAAAGGCCGAACGCAGGCAAACGAAGGCAATGAGGGTCTGCACACTGCCCAGCGCAATCACAGCAACCAGTTGCGGCACGAGCGGCCCCAGCGGTTGCGTCGTCAACCCCTGCCCGCCCTTGAGGCCGATGGCCAGCAGCAGGAAAATGGTCAGCGACTCGTAGAGCACGCTTGGTAACTTCAGTTCCGAGCGCAACAGCCCGGCAACAAGCCCGAACAGAAAAAAGAGGATGACAGGGTCTAGGCTGGGCATGGTGTTGAGCCTGGATTCTGGCATACCCGCAGCAGCCTGGCTGACTGGCAGCGCCTGGCACACGCGGACCGGTCCTAGAGAGTGTGCAGCCCTCAGACTGAGGTGCTGCCAGCGGTTTCGCTGCCGCCAATGCGCGCTTCATGCAGCACCGTTGCGCAGCCTTATCACCGGTATGCCGTCCTCGCCTGCTTCAGGTCGATCAGGCCCTGCACCACCTTTTCGATCGCGTCGTGGCGCAGGCTGCGCATGCCTTCGCTCAACGCGGCGTCAAAAATCTCGGATGGCCGAGCGCGGTTCTGGATCAGCAGCCTGATGGCGCGGCTGTTCTGCAGGATCTCGTAGACGCCCAGCCGCCCCTTGTCGCCCTTGCCGCCACAATGATCGTAACCAACCGCGTGCCGGGTGTTGATGCGGGTGTGGAGGTCGGTGGAGGCTTCCGCACCCGCGGCCTTGAGCAGGCGCACCACGCCGTCGCTGGGATTGTTGGTGTGCAGTGTGGAGGGCGCCAGGTGGCCGGGCTGGGTGATCTCGGTCGGGTCCTCCGCAGTCCAGATCTTGCACTCGGCGGTGTTCACCTCGGCCAGCATGGCATGCAGCGTGGTGGTCTTGCCCGAACCGGTGGGGCCGGCGGCCAGCACCAGGCCGAAGGTGCCCTCTGAAAAACCGGCTTGGGTGGGCATGATCGCCACGCGCAGCTCGAGGGCCTTGCCGCCGAACTCAGAGAAATCGATTTTGCCGTCCTGCGGTCGGCGGCGTTCGGCGATGTCGAGCCGCGCCGTGATCTTGATGCGCGAAACCAGCGGCGCCCGCAGCTTGGCCGGCAGCCGCAAACAGGGCGCCAGATCGCCGTCGCGCCGGAAGCGGATGACCGTCAGCGCCTCGCCCGGGTTGCTCTCGATGTGGATGCCGGCCGAGCCGGCCACACACGCCAGCGCCCGGTGCAGTTCATCCTCGGTCAACAGCAGGCGCTGCACCCGTTCAGAAGAACGCGAACGCAGCAGGTCCGGGCTTTCCATCGCCAGCGCGTTCAGCCGGGGCTCGTCGAGGAGGCGCAGTTGCAGCAAGGCGTCGCGCAGGCTGACAATGGGCTGGCGGCGTTGCGCCTCCTGCGCCAGGATCAACTGGGCCAGGTTGTGCGCCACCTGGCGCGAGGGCATGCCAAGCGTTTCGGGAGCGGCGGAAGAAACAGCCTGTGCAGATGCCATGGGGATTTCTTGGCAGACTGCTGGAGTGGATGGCACTTCAGGATTCAAAATAGCACGATCATTTTTTTCGTTGCCTGATCTTCGGCCAGCTGCGCACCAGCGCGGCCCCTAACCCCCCGGCATGACAGAACGCACAAAAAGCCTTCGTCGAACGGTCGCATGCCCTTTGCCGGCGATGCTGATCACCCTGAGCCTGTTGCTGGCGTCCTGTACCGTGCCCACCGCCCGCGACAGCGCCGCGGTGTCTGCGCCCACCAGCCCGGTGGTACAACCCGAAGGTGCAACGGGCGCGACGCCCAAGCCGGGCTGGACGCTGCAGCAGCACGCCGTGGCGGCCGCCAACCCCCTGGCCACCGAAGCCGGCGTGCACATCCTGCGGGCCGGTGGCAGCGCCTTGGACGCCGCCATCGCCGTGCAGATGGTGTTGGCCCTGGTAGAGCCGCAGTCCAGCGGCATCGGCGGTGGCGCTTTCCTGCTGCACCACGATGGTCAACGTGTCCAGGCCTTTGACGGGCGCGAGACGGCGCCGGCGACGGCGACGGAAAAGCTGTTTCTCGCGGACGATGGCCAACCCCTGCCCTTCATGCAGGCCGCGGTGGGCGGTCGTTCGGTGGGTGTGCCCGGCACGGTGGCCATGCTGGCGCTGGCCCACCGGCAACACGGCCGGCTGCCTTGGGCCCGGTTGTTCGATCCCGCCATCCGGCTGGCCGATCAGGGTTTCCCGGTCAGCCCGCGGCTGCACACGCTGCTGCAGGCCGAAAGCGCGCTGAAGCAGGATCCGGTGGCCGCGGCCTACTTCTACCAGCGCGACGGCCAGCCGCACCCGGTGGGCCATGTGCTGCGCAATCCCGAGCTCGCACAGGTGCTGCGCAACATCGCCGCCATCGGCCCGCTGGCCCTCCACGAGGGACCGGTGGCACGGGCGCTGGTCGCGAAGGTGCAGCAGCACCCGGGCAACCCCGGTCGGCTTGGTCTGGACGACCTCAAGGCATACCAGCCCAGGGAGCGGGAAGCCCTGTGTTTCGACCACAAGGCCGCGCAACGTGCGCTGCGCATCTGCGGTTTCCCGCCGCCGAGTTCGGGGGCCATCGCCATCGGACAGATCCTCGGACTGCTCGCGCGGACACCGCAAGCCGATGCGGCGCTGTCGGGCGACCTGCCCGGCCCCGACTGGCTGCACACCTACGCCGAGGCGTCCCGCCTGGCGTTCGCCGACCGCGCGCTGTACCTGGCCGACCCCGATTTCGTGGCACCACCGGCCGGGCGCTGGAGCAGCCTGCTCGACGCCCGCTACCTCGACGAACGCGCCCGCCTGATCACGCCCGCCCGCGCGCCGCAAGCCGCCCCGGGCCAGCCCGGCGGCAGCGCCAGCGCCTGGTCGCCCATGCCGGAACAAGCCGAGTACGGCACCAGCCACATCAGCATCGTCGACCGCTTCGGCAACGCGCTGGCCATGACCTCCACCATCGAGGCCGGCTTCGGCGCACGGTTGATGGTGAGCACCGACACCTCGCGCCCGGGCGGCTTCCTGCTCAACAACGAGCTGACCGATTTCAGCTTCGCGCCCGCCGACGCGCAGGGCCGACCGGTGGCCAACCGCGTCGAGCCCGGCAAGCGGCCGCGTTCGTCCATGTCGCCCATGCTGGTGTTCGATCGAGACAGTGGCCAGTTGCTCATGAGCGCCGGCAGCCCCGGCGGCGCGTTGATCATCCACTTCACCGCCAAGACGCTGCTGGGCGTGCTGCACTGGGGCCTGCTGCCGCAGGCCGCCATCGACCTGCCCAATTTCGGCACGCTGGGCGGCCCGCTGATGCTGGAGGCCGGGCGCTTCCCCGCCACCACGGTACAGGCGCTGCAGCAGCGCGGCCACACGGTCAGCGAAACGCCCATGCCCAGCGGCCTGCAGGCCATCGTGCGCGGCCAGGCACACGGCGAGCCGGTGTGGTTTGGCGGTGCCGACCCACGGCGCGAAGGGATCGTGGCGGGGGATTGATGCCACTTTCTCGTTCGCCGTCCCCCCTCGCGGGCGGCCACCCATCCACACCGCCTGCCCCTGAAGGCATGTTGGAACGCGCCCGCAGGCACACCCTTCAGCCCCTGAGGTCGATGGTGGTACCCCCGGGCGCAGGCCCCATTCGCCGTTGCCTCAGCGGCTGCACGCTCAAGCAGTGTTGACGCGGTAGCGGTTGCGCGCCCATCCGGTGGACGGCGAGCGTGGGCCGGAGAACGGGGGTGGCGCCATCGGCCTGCGCGAGGTGCAGGCGCTGAAAAGCTGGTATCAAACGTCGATTGCAGCAGCAGAACCCGCCCGCTTGCGCAACTCGAACTTCTGGATCTTGCCGGTGCTCGTCTTGGGCAGTTCGCCGAACACCACGAAACGCGGCACCTTGAAGCCCGCGAGGTGTTTCTTGCAGTGCGCCACGATGTCTTCGGGCGTGGTGTGCACACCGAACTTGAGTTCGACGAAAGCGCAGGGGGTTTCGCCCCACTTCGGGTCGGGCCGCGCCACCACGGCCGCTGCCAGCACGTCGGGGTGGCGGTACAGCACGTCTTCCACCTCGATCGACGAAATGTTTTCGCCGCCGGAAATGATGATGTCCTTGCTGCGGTCCTTGATCTTGAAGTAGCCGTCGGGGTACTGCACCGCCAGGTCGCCGCTGTGGAACCAGCCGCCGGCAAACGCCTCCTGCGTCGTCGTCGGATTCTTCAGATACCCCTTCATGGTGATGTTGCCCTTGAACATGATCTCACCCATGGTCTCACCATCCTGCGGCACGGGCTTCATGGTCTCCGGGTTCAACACGCGCACGTCGCGCTGCAGGTGGTAACGCACGCCCTGGCGCGCATTGAGCCGGGCACGTTCGCCGATGTCGAGGTCGTCCCAGGCTTCGTGTTTCGCACAGACCGTGGCAGGGCCGTAGACCTCGGTCAGGCCGTACACGTGGGTCAGATCAAAGCCCATCTGCTCCATGCCCTCGATCATCGAGGCCGGTGGCGCCGCACCCGCCACCATGGCCTTGATACCAGCGGGCACGCCTTCTTTCATGGCGGTGGGGGCGTTGACCAGCAGGCCGTGCACGATGGGTGCGCCGCAGTAGTGCGTCACGCCGTGCTCGCGCATGGCGTCGAAGATCGCCTGCGCCTCCACCCGACGCAGGCAGACGTTGATGCCCGCGCGAGCCGCCAGCGTCCATGGAAAACACCAGCCGTTGCAATGGAACATGGGCAGCGTCCAGAGGTAGACGGCGTGCTTGGGCATGTCCCATTCGAGGATGTTGGAAATCGCGTTGGTGGCCGCACCGCGGTGGTGGTAGACCACGCCCTTGGGATTGCCGGTGGTGCCGCTGGTGTAGTTGAGCGCGATCGCGTCCCACTCGTCGGCAGGCAGGCTCCAGGCAAAGGACGGGTCGCCGCCATCCAGGAACGTTTCATAAGTGGCGCTGCCCACCGCCAGCGCCTCACCGGTGAACAAGGCATCTTCCACGTCGATCACCAGCAAGGGCGCTTTGTGCTGCCGCAGTTCCAGCGCCTTGCGCAGGGTGCCGGCGAACTCCGGGTCCACGATCACCACCTTGGCCTCGCCATGATCCAGCATGAAGGCGATCGCCTCCGGGTCCAGCCGGGTGTTGAGGGCGTTGAGCACGGCGCCCGCCATCGGCACGCCGAAATGCGCCTCCACCATCGGCGGCGTGTTGGGCAGCATCACCGCCACGGTGTCGTTCTTGGCTATGCCGGCGCGCTGCAGGGCGCTGGCCAGCTGACGCGCGCGGGCAAAGGTCTGACCCCAGGTCTGGCGCAGCGCGCCGTGCACGATGGCCAGCCGGTCCGGGTAGACCTCGGCGGTGCGCTCGATGAACGACAGCGGCGAGATCGGTGCAAAGTTGGCCTCGTTGCGGGGCAGGTCCTGGTCGTAGATGCTGGTCATGTGGTGTCTCCTGTCGTTCTTGTCGGGTGGGGGAGAATAGCCAGGTGGCCATACCGCAAACCTTCATCCAGGAACTGCTCAACCGCGTCGACGTGGTCGACGTGGTGGGCCGCTACGTCCAGCTGAAAAAGGGCGGTGCCAATCTGATGGGGCTGTGCCCGTTCCACGGCGAAAAGTCGCCGTCGTTCAGCGTCAGCCCCACCAAGCAGTTCTACCACTGCTTTGGCTGTGGCGCCAACGGCAATGCCATCGGCTTCCTGATGGAGCATGCCGGCATGACCTTCATCGAGGCGGTGAAGGACCTCGCCCAGCAGACCGGCCTGCAGGTGCCCGAAGACGACGCCTCGCCACAGGACCGCGAGCGCGCCGCGATGCAGCGCCAGAAACAGGTGACGCTCAACGACGTGCTGGAGAAGGCTGCGCACGCCTACATGAAGCAACTCAAGGCCTCGCCACGCGCCGTGGATTACCTCAAGGGGCGCGGCCTCTCGGGCGAGATCGCCAAGACCTTCGGCCTGGGCTACGCGCCCGAAGGCTGGCGCAGTCTGGCCAGCGTGTTCCCGGACTACACGGATGCGCTGCTGGTCGAATCCGGCATGGTGATCGTGCACGAGGACGAAAAGGGGCAGGACGGCGAAGCCAAGCGCTACGACCGCTTCCGCGACCGCATCATGTTCCCGATCCGCAACGTCAAGGGCGAATACATCGGCTTTGGCGGGCGCGTGCTCGACAAGGGCGAACCCAAATACCTGAACTCGCCCGAGACGCCGGTGTTCAGCAAGGGCCGCGAGCTCTACGGCCTGTTCGAGGCGCGCACCGCCATCCGTGTGGCGGGCTACGCGCTCGTCACCGAGGGCTACATGGACGTGGTGGCCCTGGCCCAGCTTGGCTTTGCCAACGCCGTGGCCACGCTGGGCACGGCCTGCACCGCCGACCACGTGCAGAAACTCTTCCGCTTCACCGACAGCGTGGTCTTCAGTTTCGACGGCGACGGCGCTGGCCGGCGCGCCGCGCGCAAGGCGCTCGACGCCGCCCTGCCCCTGGCCACCGACACGCGCAGCGTGAAGTTCCTCTTTTTACCGGCCGAGCACGACCCCGACAGCTACATCCGCGCCAATGGCGAAGAAGCCTTTGCGCAATGCGTGAAGGACGCCGTGCCGCTCTCGCGTTTCCTGATCGATGCCGCCAGCGCCGACTGCGACCTCACCAGCGCCGAAGGCCGCGCCCGCATGGCGAGCCAGGCGCGCCCGTTGTGGAGCGCCCTGCCCGACGGCGCGCTCAAGCGCCAGCTGATCACCGAACTGGCCAACGGCATCGGCATCGGCAGCTCAGACCTGCTGCAACTCTGGCAGCAGAGCGGCGGCGGCGGCGCGCGCGCCCAGCGCCCGGCTCACCGTGAGCCATCGGCGTCCCATGGGTCCGGCTATGACGGCGGCAGCCACACCCCGGACCACGGGGATCACCCGGGAGGCGGCTACACCCAGTCATTCAGCCCATCGGGCGGAGGCACATACGGCGGTGGCGCGAGCAGTGGCTACGGCAAAGGCACCTACGGCAACAAGGGCTATGGCAAGTGGCGCAAAGGCCCACCCCCGCCGCCTCGCATGCTCGGCCAGCGCCGCGCGGGCGGCAGCCGGGCCGACCGGGCCGTGGGCCTGCTGCTGGCCAACGCCCAGGCCTGGGACACGCTCTCGGCGGACGACCACGCCATGCTCGCGCACCTGCCGGCACCGCACGGCCCGGTGTTCGCCTGGCTCGAGGCGCAGCTGCACGAACACGGCCCCCAGCCCTGGGCGGCGCTGCGCGAGGCCCTGCGTGGCGGTGAACACGAAGCCTTTGCCTGCGGCCAGGTGGAGCAGGCAACCATGGGCGCCGACTCGGCGCTGGAGCTGGCCGAGCTGGCGGACGTGATGGACCGCCTGCGCGGTGACGCCCTGGAGGCCCTGGCCGGCCTGCTGGCGGCCCGGGTGCAGCAAGGTGACAACTCGGCCTTCGAAGAATACAAAAGGGTCAACGAACGCATCAAGGCCTTGAAAAGCGCTCCACCGGTATAATCTAGGGTTTTGCACCGCAAGCGCGACAGCAGCACCTCCGGCACAGGCCTGGCCCCAGCACAGGGGCGACTCGGAACCTTTTCCTGGCCACCACAGCGACCCTCACGGTCCTGACGGAACCCCGCAAGGGCTGCACACCAAATGTTCGCCCACACAGCTTGCAAGCCCGCCCTTTCCGGCGAAAGGTGGGCGTAGTGCCCGACAAAAACCACCGGAGTGGCCGCCTGCGGCGACCTTTTGGCGATTTTTGTGTGTTCTGCCGGTCCTGTCTCTGCCATTTTTTTTGAGGTCCTCATGCCTGCGAAGAAGTCCAGTACGCCTGCCCAGTCCAGCACAAAAACAGCCACCAAGGCCAAAGCCGGCCCAGCCGCTCCCGAAGTGCCCAAGAAACCCTCAGTGACCGCCAAGATGCCTGTAAAACCCGCTGCCAAATCCCCCGCCCGCAAGACCGCCGACGACGAACTCGACGTTGTCGTGGCGAGCGCCGAGTCGAAGAAAAAGGCGGGCCGCCCGGCCAAAGCCGCTCCAGCCGGCAAACCCGCTGCCAAGCGCGGCCGCAAGCCCAAGGCGGGGGCCAAAGAAGGCGCCGATCTGGATGACGCCGACCTGAGCGACATCGAAGACGACCTGACCGGTGAAGTCGAAGCCGAAACCGAAGTGGTCGACGCCACCGCGCAACCGGTCGAGAAGGTCAAGCCGCTGCGCATGAAGATCAGCAAGGCCAAGGAGCGCGCGCTGATGAAGGAATTCGGCCTGGACGAAACCGTCCTGTCCGAAGAAGAAGCCAAGAACCGCCGCGAACGCCTGAAAACCCTGATCAAGCTGGGCAAGACGCGCGGCTACCTCACGCACGGCGAGATCAACGACCACCTGCCCGACAAGCTGGTCGAGGCCGAGACGCTGGAAGTGGTGGTTTCGCTGCTGAACGACATGGGTGTGGCCGTCTACGAACAGACGCCCGACGCCGAAACCCTGCTGCTGAACAACACCGGCCCCACCGCCGCGACCGAAGAAGAAGCCGAAGAAGAAGCCGAAGCCGCCCTGTCCACGGTGGACTCCGAATTCGGCCGCACCACCGACCCGGTGCGCATGTACATGCGCGAAATGGGCACGGTCGAGCTGCTGACGCGCGAAGGCGAAATTGAAATTGCCAAGCGCATCGAGGGCGGCCTGAACGACATGATGGCTGCGATCTCCGAATCGCCTGCCACCATCGCCGACATCCTGGCCATGGCCGAAGAAATCCGCAACGGCAAGGTCGTGATCTCCACAGTGGTGGACGGTTTTGCCGACGCCGACGCGGCCGACGACTATGTGGCCGAAGAAGACTTCGATGATTACGACGAAGCCGACGACGACGACGGCAAGGGCGGCTCCAAGGCCCTCACCCGCAAGCTCGAAGAACTCAAGCGCGAAGCGCTGACCCGCTTTGACACCCTGCGCGGCCAGTTCGAGAAGCTGCACAAAACCTACGACAAGGAAGGTTACGGCACGCCGACCTACCTGAAGACGCAGCTCGCCATCACCGAGACGCTGATGTCGATCCGTTTCACCGCCAAGGCGATTGAAAAGCTGTGCAGCACGATGCGCAACCAGGTCGATGAAGTGCGCAAGAAGGAGCGCGAACTGCGCCGCATCATCGTCGACAAGTGCGGCATGCCGCAGGACAAGTTCATCGCCGACTTCCCGGCCAACCTGCTGAACCTGAAGTGGGTGGAGAAGCAGGCCGCTGCCGGCAAGCCCTGGAGCGTGATCATGCAGCGCAACATCCCGCCGGTGCAGGAACTGCAGACTGGCCTGATGAACATCCAGAGCAGCGTGGTCGTGCCGCTGGCGCACCTGAAGGACATCCACAAGCGGATGAATTCGGGCGAGTCCACCTCGCGCGACGCGAAGAAGGAAATGATCGAGGCCAACCTGCGTCTCGTGATCTCGATCGCGAAGAAGTACACCAACCGTGGCCTGCAGTTCCTGGACCTGATCCAGGAAGGCAACATCGGCCTGATGAAGGCGGTGGACAAGTTCGAATACCGCCGTGGCTACAAATTCTCGACCTACGCCACCTGGTGGATCCGCCAGGCGATCACGCGCTCGATCGCCGACCAGGCGCGCACGATCCGCATCCCGGTGCACATGATCGAGACCATCAACAAGATGAACCGCATCAGCCGCCAGCACTTGCAGGAGCACGGCTTTGAACCCGATGC
>JAURYH010000041.1 GCA_030653975.1 Hydrogenophaga sp.
GTTGCCGACAGCCAGAACCTGGTCAAACACGATCTCTTGGCCCACATCCGCAGCAATCTGTTCTACTTTAATTTTTTCGCCAGCAGCAACACGATACTGTTTGCCACCGGTTTTTATGACCGCGTACATATGAACCTCTTGAAAAATTTCCACGAATGGAATCTCAGCAGACGAAATTCCACCAAGCCAAATATTCTAGCATGAGTATCCATCTCATTCAAGCGCACCCCGTCCGCGGGGACGCGCGGCCTCCATGGCACTCCCTATGACTCTGAACGGCTCCGGCACGGTTTCTATAATCCGTGCCACATCAACCCGCGCCCGGCTCACTGCACGCTCACATCTTGACCCACTCTGAAATCTCCATGAAAAACCCTCTGGACCTTATCCAGGGAGACATGCAACGGGTCGACCAGGTGATTGGCGAACGTCTGACAACCGAAGTTCCTCTGGTCAGAGAGGTCGCCCAGTACATCATTTCAGCCGGCGGAAAGCGCCTGCGCCCAGCGCTCCTGCTGTTGATCAGCGGCGCCCTGGGCAGTCAGAACCCCCATCGCCACACGCTGGCGGCTGTCGTGGAATTCATCCACACCGCCACCTTGCTGCACGACGATGTGGTGGACGAATCCACGCTGCGACGAGGCCGTCCGACCGCCAACGAACGCTTCGGCAATGCCCCCAGCGTGTTGGTGGGCGACTTCCTGTACTCGCGGGCCTTTCAAATGATGGTGGACGTCAACGAGATGCGCGTGATGCAGGTGCTCTCGGATGCCACCAACGTGATTGCAGAAGGCGAGGTGTTGCAACTGGTCAACATGCGTGACGCCTCCCTGGACGAAGCGGCCTACCTGCGCGTCATCCGCTCCAAGACAGCCAAACTCTTCGAAGCCAGTGCCCGGCTCGCACCCATTCTGGCGGGCTCGGACGCCCGGATCGAGTCGTTGTGCGCGACCTACGGACAAGCGCTGGGCACCGCTTTCCAGGTGATTGACGACGTCCTCGACTACGAAGGCAGCGCAGACCAGTTGGGCAAAAACCTTGGCGACGATCTGCGCGAGGGCAAAGTCACACTGCCCATCATCTGTGCACTGCGCACTGCGACGACCGCCGAGAAAGCGGTGCTCCGCAAGGCCATCGAGGAGGGCGACCTTACCCATCTCAGCGATATTCTGAGCATCATTGAGCGAAACGGCGCCCTGGAATCCGCTCGCCAAAGTGCCATGGTCGAAGCCCAAAGAGCCATGGACGCGGTGCGCACGCTGCCTGTCAATGACTACAGCGAAGCTTTGCTACAATTGCCCGCTGGCTTGATGGAGCGACGCTCCTGATCTGGGCCAGAGGCGGCACTTCAGCCGCCAGAAGATCGACCTGACAGGTCCATCGGGGTGTAGCTTAGCCAGGTAGAGCGCTACGTTCGGGACGTAGAGGCCGGAGGTTCGAATCCTCTCACCCCGACCAGATTCGGTATCGACACCCAACCAGCCGTGGCCAGCCTCCTCGGTGGCTTCCACCGGCCGTTTCGCAACCTTGATACAACGACCACAGTGCCTGAATCGGAAAATTCAGCACAAGTTGCGTCAATAGTGGCCGGCAAGTCATTGATTTACGATAGATTACAGATCTATGGCGTCTGTCGATACGGTAATCCAGGATACCTCCACCATGGCCTTGCCCGGCTTGGGGCGTGCTCTCGTGTCTGCGGGAAAACTGGGGCAAAAGGCTGCTGAAGACCTTTACAGGAAGGCACAAAGCGGTCGAACCACGTTCATTGCGGAACTGACCGGCTCCGGGGCGGTATCTGCCTACGATCTGGCGCACACCATGTCGACCGCGTTTGCGGCTCCGCTGCTGGATCTGGATGCCATTGACGTGCAGCGCCTGCCCAAGGGCTTGCTGGATGCAAAGATCTGCGCAGACTTTCGTATCGTTGTGCTGAGCAAGCGCAACAACCGTCTCATGGTGGCCACTGCCGACCCAGCGGAACAACAGGCTGCCGAGAAGATCAAGTTCGCCACCCAGATGGGTGTCGACTGGGTGATCGCCGAATTCGACAAGCTCAGCAAGCTGGTGGACGCCCAGGCGACCACGGCCAATGAGTCCATGGACCACATCATCGGCGGTGACTTCGAGTTCGACGAGATGGCGGCCGATGCAGCCGTTGCCGAAACCAGTGACAAAACCCTGACGTCCGAGGTTGACGATGCCCCTGTCGTCAAATTTCTTCACAAGATGCTGCTGGACGCGTTCAACATGCGCGCCTCCGATCTGCATTTTGAGCCCTATGAGCACACCTATCGGGTTCGGTTCCGTATCGACGGCGAGCTCAGGGAAATTGCTTCACCACCGATTGCCATCAAGGACAAGCTGGCCTCGCGCATCAAGGTGATCTCCCGCATGGACATCTCCGAAAAGCGTGTGCCTCAGGACGGTCGGATGAAGCTCAAGGTAGGCCCGGATCGTGTGATCGACTTCCGGGTCAGTTCCTTGCCCACTTTGTTTGGTGAAAAAATTGTGATCCGTATCCTGGATCCCAGCAGCGCCAGAGTGGGCATCGACGCCCTGGGTTACGAGCCAGAAGAAAAAGCGCGCCTGATGGAAGCCATCGGACGCCCCTACGGCATGGTCCTGGTGACCGGACCGACAGGTTCCGGCAAGACCGTGTCGCTCTACACCTGCCTGAACATTCTGAACAAGCCAGGCATCAACATTTCCACCGCGGAAGATCCCTCGGAAATCAACCTGCCCGGCGTCAACCAGGTCAACGTCAACGAAAAAGCCGGCCTGACTTTTGCTGCGGCGCTCAAGGCTTTCCTGCGGCAGGATCCGGACGTGATCATGGTCGGCGAGATCCGGGACCTTGAAACAGCCGACATCTCCATCAAGGCCGCACAAACGGGTCACATGGTGCTGTCGACCCTGCACACCAACGACGCCCCGACCACGCTCACACGCATGATGAACATGGGCATTCCCACGTTCAACATCGCCTCCAGTGTGATCCTGATCACGGCGCAGCGTCTGGCCCGCCGGCTCTGTCCAACGTGCAAAGCGCCGCTTGACGTGCCACGCAAAGCGCTGATCGACGCCGGGTTCAAGCCCGAAGACCTGGATGGCAGCTGGACGCCCTACAAACCGGTGGGCTGCTCAGCCTGCAACAACGGCTACAAGGGTCGGGTGGGCATCTACCAGGTCATGCCCATATCTGAAGAAATCCAGCGCATCATCCTCAAGGGTGGCAGTGCGCTCGATATCGCGCAGCAGGCCGGCAAAGAAGGTGTGCGGACCCTGCGTGAATCGGGGTTGCTCAAGGTAAGGCAAGGCATGACTTCTCTGGAAGAAGTCTTGAGCGTTACCAACGAATAAGCCCGTTCAGACCCCAAAACCCGAGGACCACATGGCAACCGCAGCATCCAAAAGCATCAAGGACTTTGTTTTTGAGTGGGAAGGCAAGGACCGCAACGGCAAACAGGTGCGGGGAGAGACCAGAGCCGTTGGCGAAAACCAGGTACTGGCCGCGCTGCGGCGGCAAGGCATTGTCCCCGGCAAGATCAAAAAGCGGCGGATGAGTTCGGGCAAGCGCATCAAGCCCAAAGACATTGCCATCTTCACCCGGCAGCTGGCCACCATGATGAAAGCCGGTGTGCCCTTGCTCCAGTCCTTTGACATCGTGGGCCGGGGCAACCCCAACCCCAGCGTCTCCAAACTGCTCAACGATATCCGGTCCGACGTCGAAACCGGCACGTCGCTGAGCGCGGCATTCCGGAAAAATCCGCTCTATTTCGACAGCCTGTACTGCAACCTGGTTGAAGCGGGCGAAGCCGCCGGTATTCTGGAAGAGTTGCTCGACCGCCTGGCGGTCTACATGGAAAAGACCGAGGCCATCAAGTCCAAGATCAAGTCGGCATTGATGTACCCCGTCTCGGTGATCATCGTCGCCTTCGTCGTCGTGGCCGTGATCATGATTTTCGTGATTCCATCCTTCAAGCAAGTGTTTACATCCTTTGGCGCCGATCTTCCGGGCCCCACGCTGTTCGTCATCGCCATGAGCGAATTCTTCACCGAATACTGGTGGCTGATTTTTGGTGGCCTGGGCGGTGGCTTCTACTTTTTCATGCAAGCCTGGCGGCGCAATGAAAAGGTCCAACGTTTCATGGATCGGTTGATGCTCAAGATGCCCATCTTCGGGACTCTGGTTGAAAAATCCGTGATCGCCCGATGGACACGAACCCTTTCGACCATGTTTGCAGCGGGTGTCCCGCTGGTCGAAGCGCTCGATTCTGTAGGTGGTGCATCAGGCAACTCGGTCTACGCCATTGCCACCAACAAGATCCAGCAGGAGGTCTCCACCGGCACCAGCCTGACGAATGCGATGACGAACGCCAACATTTTTCCCTCCATGGTTCTGCAGATGTGCGCCATTGGCGAAGAGTCTGGGTCGATCGACCACATGCTGGGCAAGGCAGCAGACTTTTATGAGGCCGAAGTGGACGACATGGTTGCCGGACTGTCCAGCCTGATGGAACCCATCATCATCGTGATTCTGGGCACCATCATCGGGGGCATCGTGGTGTCGATGTACCTGCCCATCTTCAAGTTGGGCCAAGTGGTTTGATGCCGATGGCGGAGGTACTCGACGCCATGGCACTGGGCGTGCTGGGGCTTCTCGTGGGCAGTTTTCTGAACGTGGTGGTCCACCGCCTGCCCAAGATGATGGAGTTGCGCTGGGCGGCCGAATGCGCCGATCTTCAAGGCCACGCGTCGGTTGATCTCCCGTCTGCAGAAGCACCGCAACGTTTCAACCTGATGGTGCCCCGTTCGCGCTGCCCGCACTGCGGGCACCAGATCCGCTGGTTCGAGAACATCCCGGTGCTGAGCTACATCGGCTTGCGCGGTCAATGCACCAGTTGCAGGGCTCGAATCAGTCCTCGGTACCCCCTGATCGAACTGCTCAACGCAGCCCTCTTTGCCTGGTGTGGCTGGCGCTGGGGGCTGAGCTGGACCGCCCTGGCCTGGAGTGGTTTTGCTGCGGCCGTCCTGGCTCTGGCCTGCATCGACTGGGACACCACGTTGTTACCGGATGACATCACGCTTCCCCTGCTGTGGGTCGGGCTTTGCGCAGCGGCACTCGGTCTGAGCGGCACCGTCTTGACCGATGCACTCTGGGGGTCGGTGGCTGGCTACCTGTCCCTCTGGATGGTGTATTGGGCCTTCAAACTGGCCACGGGAAAAGAAGGCATGGGTTATGGCGACTTCAAGTTATTTGCCGCGCTCGGCGCGTGGTTCGGCTGGCAGGCGTTGATCCCCATCATCCTGATGGCTTCGCTCATCGGCGCAGCGATCGGAATCGCCCTCAAAATGTTCAGCCAACTGCGCGAAGGGGGCTACGTTCCGTTCGGTCCCTTTCTGGCGCTTGCCGGATTGACGGCCATGATTTTCGGCCCCCCGTCCATTCTCGCCGCCATCGGACTTTGACCATGACAGCCACGCATCCGGCGCTGCGACTGGGGCTGACAGGCGGTATCGGCAGCGGAAAAAGCACGGTGGCCCAGCTGTTGCAGGAACGCGGCGCCAGCGTCATCGATGCCGATGCCATCTCCAGGGCCTGCACGCAGCGCGGCGGCAGCGCCATGCCCGCCGTGGCGCAATCGTTTGGCCCGGCTTTCATCGCGCAGGACGGTTCACTGGACCGGCAGCGCATGCGCGAACATGTCTTCACGAATCCGGATGCCCGTTGGCTGCTGGAGTCCATCGTGCACCCGCTGGTCGCGCAGGAGATCCAGCGGCAGGCGAAGACAGCCGCCTCACACTGCCTCGTGTTTGACGTACCGCTGCTCGTGGAATCGGCTCGCTGGCGGCCACAACTGGACCTCGTGCTCGTGGTGGACTGTCACACAGGAACGCAGGTTCGCCGGGTTGCCTCCCGCAGTGGGCTGGACCGCTCCGCCATCGATGCCATCATGAAAAGTCAGAGTCCGAGGGAGAAGCGACTCGCGGCAGCAGACCTGGTGATCTTCAATGACGGTAACGAGATCGAACCGTTGCGACGGACAGTCGGGCGGATCGCCGACCAGTTCGGGCTATGATGAAAGTCCTGCCAACTACCGCCTCCTGCAAACCTCCGCCGCCGTGATCCTGTACGAATACCCTTTCAACGAACGCATTCGCACATACCTGCGGCTGGAACACCTGTTCCGACGACTGGCGGAACTGCTGCCACGCAACCATCCGCTGGACCACCACTACGCCATCCAGACCATTTTCGAGATCATGGATGTTGCTTCCCGGGCAGACATGAAGTCCGATGTGCTCAAGGACATCGAACGACACAAACAGCAGCTCAACAGCTACCGCGGCAACCCGGCGATCTCTGAACGGGCACTGGACGAAGTCATCGCACAGCTCGACACCTGCTTTGCGCAGCTCAACAACCTGCCAGGAAAAACCGGTCTGTCATTGACGGAGAACGACTGGTTGATGAGCATCAGAAGCCGCATCGGCATTCCGGGCGGCACTTGTGAATTTGACCTCCCGGCCTACTTCCACTGGCAACACCACAGCGTCGAGCAGCGTCAAGCCGATCTGCAGCGCTGGGTCCAGGCGCTCGCTCCTCTGGCAGAAGCGATCGTGCTACTGCTGAAAATGTTGCGCGATTCGGGTTCACCGCAAAAGGTAGTGGCCCCGGATGGTCAGTTTCAGCAGAACCTGCCTCAAGGTCGAACCTTTCAGTTGCTGCGCCTTGGCATCGATCCCACATTGGGTCTGATTCCAGAAATCAGCGGCAACCGGCTGCTGCTGTCGGTTCGATTGATGCGCCTGGGAGACGATGAACGCCTGCATCTGGCTCAGGAAGATGCGTCATTCGAACTGACCCTCTGTGCCTGAAGCGTCGATGCCGGATCCCGAGTTCCCGGTGAAGACCGTTGTCTGCCCCAGCTGCAACGGGCCCAGCATCTACGCACCCAGCAACATCTACCGACCGTTCTGCTGTGAACGCTGCAAGAACCTGGACCTCGGAGCCTGGGCCAGCGAGCGCTTCACATTGCCGGAACAGATCGTCAACAACGATCCAGATTTTGAGCAGGGCTGACACCGCAGCACCGGACTGGCTCAGGCGGCTTGCTCTTCCATCAGCCATTCCAGCACCGGCACCGTGCCGGGCAACACCGGCGAACAGCGAACGGGCAACTTTTCCCAGCTAAACGCCTGGCGTTCGCGCATGTGCAACTCGCCCGACCAGTCGTGCACCTTGCAAAAGTGCAGCCGAACAAGGGCATGCGGATAGTCCACCAATTTTTCACGCCAGGGCATTGCGGCGCCGATCGTCAACCCGATCTCTTCAATCAACTCGCGGCGCAAGGCTTGCTCGACCGTTTCCCCGACCTCCATCTTGCCCCCCGGGAACTCCCAATACCCTGCGTACACCTTGCCCTCGGGCCGGCTCGTGAGCAGGAATTCACCGCCCGGGGCAATCAACACCCCGACGGCCACGTCGACGATAGGTCGCTCGGACGCCGTGTCACGCGTGCGTTCCGCATCCACCACCAACACCGGATCGTTCATGGATGTCTCCAGCTTGGCGATCAGGCGCCACCAGCGGCGCGGGTGCCCGCGAAGTCCCGCGCGAACTGGTAGGCCACGCGACCACTGCGTGATCCGCGCTCCAGCGCCCAGACCAGTGCGCGCGGCCTGGCCGCCTCGATGTCGGCGGCAGAAATCCCGAACGACGCGAGCCACTGGGACACGATGCTCAGGTATTCGTCCTGACTGAACGGGTAGAAGCTCACCCAGAGACCAAAGCGCTCGGACAGGGAGATCTTTTCTTCCACCACCTCGCCCGGATGCACCTCGCCGTCCGCGGTGTGCGTGTAGCTCAGGTTTTCCTTCATGTACTCGGGCAACAGGTGGCGACGGTTGCTCGTGGCATAGATCAGGACGTTCTGCCCAGCGGCAGATACCGAGCCATCCAGAATCGACTTGAGCGCCTTGTAGCCGGGTTCGCCATCTTCGAAACTGAGGTCATCACAAAACACGATGAAGCGTTCGGGGCAGTCGGCCACCACGTCCACGATGTCGGGCAGATCCGTCAGATCGGCCTTGTCCACCTCGATCAGGCGCAGACCCTGCCCCGCGTATTCATTGAGGCAGGCCTTGACCAGCGACGACTTGCCGGTACCACGTGCCCCGGTCAGCAAAACGTTGTTGGCTGGCAGACCTTTCACGAACTGCAAGGTGTTCCGCTGAATCTTGTCCTTCTGGCCGCCGATTTCCTGCAGGTCGTCCAGACGCATGTGGGCCACATGCCGCACCGGCTCCAGCACACCGTGGCCGCTGCTGCGCTTGCGGTAGCGGTAGGCCACCGAGGCGTCCCAGTCCGGTGTCCCCAGCGGTTGTGGCAGTACCGCTTCGATGCGGGTGATCAGCTGTTCGGCCCGTTCGATCAGGCGTTCAAATTTTTCGTTCATGGCATAACCCTCGGCGCACACGGGAACCTTCCAAAGACATCGCAGAACCGGTTTTGCCGGGCTGCAGATGTCGCCCCAAGGGGGTCGCGCGCAGCGCTGCGGGGGGAGAGAGTCAGGATCTGTAGTCGGCGTTGATGGTCACGTAGTCATGGCTGAAGTCGCAGGTCCAGACCGTCTCCACTGCCGTGCCGCGACCAAGCCCGATGCGGACCAGGATCTCGGCTTCCTTCATCACGCGCTGGCCGTCTTCCTCGCGGTAGTCCGGGTGGCGACCACCGGCCGTGACCACGTGAACGTCACCCAGGTGCAGTTCGATCCTGGTGGCATCCAGATCGGCAATGCCCGCATACCCGACCGCTGCCAGAATGCGGCCAAGGTTCGGATCGCAGGCGAAGAATGCCGTTTTCACCAGCGGTGAATGCGCAACTGCGTAGGCGACCTGCAAACACTCAGCCGACGAACCTCCGCTTTCGACCCGCACGGTGATGAACTTGGTCGCGCCCTCGCCGTCGCGCACGATGGCGTGCGCCAACTGCTGGGCCAGGGGTGTCAACGCGGCCAGCAGGATTTGCCCGTCCGGGCTGTCCAGATCGGAGACCGCGGTGTTGCCGGCCTGCCCAGTCGCCACGACCACAAAGGAATCGTTGGTCGAGGTGTCGCCATCAACCGTCACCCGGTTGAACGACACATCGGCCAGACGCCGGGCGAGTGCGTTCATCAGATGCGGCGCCACGCAGGCGTCTGTCGCCAGGAAGCCCAGCATGGTGGCCATGTTGGGCCGGATCATGCCGGCGCCCTTGGCAATGCCTGATGCGCTGACGGTGCACCCTCCAAGTGAGAATTGGCGGCTTGCAGCCTTCGGAACCGTGTCCGTGGTCATGATGCCCTCAGCGGCAGCCAACCACTGTGCACCTGATGCGCCCGACGCCAGCGCCGCACTCTCCAGCGCCCTCGGGAGGCCAGCCAGTAAGCGATCCAGCGGCAGGGGTTCCATGATCACGCCAGTGGAAAAAGGCAATACCTGTTCGTGACGCAACCCCAGCGCAAGCGCCGTTGCCACACAGGTCTGACGGGCGTGGGCCAGCCCCGACTCGCCGGTACCTGCGTTGGCATTGCCGGTGTTGATCACCATCGCACGCACCGCATGACCGGCCGACAGATGCTCCCGGCAAACCTGCACCGGTGCCGCGGCATACCGGTTCTGCGTGAAAACCGCGCCGACGACTGAACCCTCGTCGAGCAGAAACACCGTCAGGTCCGTGCGGTTCGCCTTGCGGATGCCCGCCTGTGCGACACCCATGCGCACACCAGGAATCGCCAGCATGTCGCCAGCCACAGGAGGGTCGAGATGAACAGGCATGTGAACTCCGTTGGGTGCCGGTCGTGTGAAAGTAGAAGCTAGAACGGTGTGCCCGCCCAACTCAGGTCAATTGACCGTGACAGTGTTTGTATTTTTTCCCGCTGCCACAGGGACAAGGTTCGTTGCGCCCCACACGCGGCAGGTCTTGTGCTTTGTCGATCTGGCCGGCAACATTCACGCCACGGATGCTCTCGACCTCGCCGGTTTCGGTGGGGGCGGTGTAGGTCACATTGGCAATCTGTTCGGCCCGTGCCTCCATCAGCTCGGTCTCTTCGGAAATCTGCTCCGCCGATTGCACGCGCACGTTCATGAGTATGCGGCTGACATCGTTCTTCACACTGTCGAGCAACTGACCAAAGAGCACAAAGGCCTCGCGCTTGTATTCCTGCTTGGGCTGTTTCTGCGCGTAGCCGCGCAAATGAATGCCCTGGCGCAGGTAGTCGAGCGCCGAAAGGTGTTCACGCCATTGGCTGTCGATGGTCTGCAGCAGCACCATGCGCTCAAACTGGGTGAAGTTCTCTTCACCCACCATGCCGACCTTCTGGTCAAACACGCCTTTGGCGGCTACCAGCACACGCTCGACAATTTCTTCAGCGTCGATGGACTCTGCATCCGACACCCACGAAGCCACAGGTGCTTCGACCGCCCACTGTTCGCGCAAAACGCGCTCCAGGCCCGGCAGATCCCACTGCTCTTCCACGCTGCCTTCGGGCACGTATTCGCGCACCAGGTCGGTGAAACAGCCTTCGCGCAACGAGTCGATCTGGGCGCGCAGACTCTGCGCGTCCAGAATGTCATTGCGCTGCTGGTAGATCACCTTGCGCTGGTCGTTCGACACGTCGTCGTATTCGAGCAGCTGTTTGCGGATGTCGAAGTTGCGGGCCTCGACCTTGCGCTGCGCGCTCTCAATGCTGCGTGTGACGATGCCGGCTTCGATCGCCTCGCCCTCGGGCATCTTCAGGCGGTCCATGATGGCGCGCACCTTGTCACCGGCGAAGATCCGCATCAGCGAATCGTCCAGGCTCAGGTAGAAGCGCGATGAGCCCGGATCGCCCTGGCGGCCCGATCGGCCACGCAGCTGGTTGTCGATGCGACGGCTTTCGTGGCGCTCGGTCGCAATGATGCGCAGGCCACCCAGCGCCTTGACCTTCTCGTGGTCCAGCTGCCACTGCTGGCGCAAGGCTTCGACGCGCGAAGCCTTGGTCGCTTCGTCCAGCGACTCGTCGCCCTCGATGGCTGCGGTCATCTTTTCCAGGTTGCCACCAAGCACGATATCGGTGCCTCGGCCCGCCATGTTGGTGGCGATGGTGATGGCACCAGGACGGCCGGCCTGGACAATGATGTCGGCCTCGCGGGCGTGCTGCTTGGCGTTGAGCACCTCGTGCGGCAGGTTCTCTTTGACCAGCAGCGCGGCGATGATTTCCGAGTTTTCGATCGACGAGGTACCCACCAGCACCGGCTGACCACGCTCGTGGCACTCGCGAATGTCTTCGATGGCAGCGACGTATTTTTCATGCGTCGTCTTGTACACGCGATCGAGCTGATCGACGCGTTTGCTGATCCGGTTCGGCGGAATCACCACCGTTTCCAGGCCGTAGATTTCCTGGAATTCGTAGGCTTCGGTATCAGCCGTGCCGGTCATGCCCGAAAGCTTGCCGTACAGGCGGAAGTAGTTCTGGAACGTGATCGATGCCAGCGTCTGGTTTTCCGGCTGGATCGCCACACCCTCCTTCGCCTCCACCGCCTGGTGCAGGCCATCACTCCAGCGGCGGCCCGACATCAGGCGACCGGTGAACTCGTCCACGATGACGATCTCGCCACCCTGATTCACATAGTGCTGGTCGCGGTGATAGAGGTGGTGCGCCTTGAGTGAGGTCACCAGGTGGTGCATCAGGGCGATATTGGAAGGGTCGTAAAGTGAAGCGCCTTCGGGCAACAAACCGGCCTGGCCCAGCAGTCGCTCGGCGTTCTCGTGGCCTTGCTCGGTCATGTGGATCGAGTGTGCCTTTTCATCCACCGTGAAGTCACCCGGCTTGGTCACACCCTCGCCGGTGCGTGGATCGGCCTCACCTTCCTGGCGGGTCAGGTGCGGAACCAGTTGCTTGATGGCCTGGTACACCTGGGTCTGATCTTCCGCCTGGCCACTGATGATCAGCGGTGTACGCGCTTCGTCGATCAGGATCGAATCCACCTCGTCGACGATGGCGTAATTGAGACCCCGTTGCACTCGATCGCCGGCCTCGTAGACCATGTTGTCGCGCAGGTAGTCGAAGCCGTATTCGTTGTTGGTGCCGTAGGTGATGTCGGCACTGTAGGCTGCCTGCTTCTCTTCGCGAGGTGCCTGCGGCAGGTTGATGCCCACCGAGAGACCCAGGAAGTTGTAGAGCTTGCCCATCCACTGTGCATCACGACTGGCCAGGTAATCGTTGACCGTCACCACGTGCACCCCCTTGCCGGTGAGCGCGTTCAGGTACACCGGCAGCGTGGCGGTCAGTGTCTTGCCCTCACCCGTGCGCATTTCGGCCACCTTGCCATGGTGCAATGCGAGGCCACCGACCAGCTGCACGTCGAAGTGGCGCATTTTCATCACGCGCTTGCTGGCTTCACGCACCAACGCAAACGCCTCCGGCAACACCGACTCCAAAGCCTCACCATCCGCTATGCGGCGCTTGAAGACTTCGGTCTGGGCCTTGATGTCTTCGTCACTGAATTTTTCGAACTGTGGTTCAAGGCCATTGATCCGCTCCACCGTTTTGCGATAGGTCTTGAGCAAGCGGTCGTTGCGACTACCAAATATTTTGGTGAGAATGTTTGTGGCCATACATACGGGCCTGCACCGTCAACGTGTCAACACGTGCCGGACAGGCAATAGGAAATCGGAGGGCTCTTGCCAGCGAATGCGGCACAAAAAGCGGTAAGCCCTGATGTGCCTGCGAATGCTGCTCTTTCAAGAGCAAAGTGGGGATTTTAACTGGCGCACCAAGACGCCTTCAGGGCTTGCGCGGACCTCTCGGCGCCAGCTGAACCGCCGCGAGGTTTTCACCGGCATCCAGGAAGCGCCTGGGATCTTGCACAACCCCCGATACCCAGACCTCAAAGTGCAGATGAGGTCCGGTCGATCGACCCGTAGAGCCAACTTCAGCGATCTTCTGCCCCCGTTTGACGATATCGCCTTTCTTGACGAGCACCCTGGAGGAATGGGCATAACGGGTGATCAGATCATTGCCGTGATCGATTTCCACCATGTTCCCGTAGGCCGGATGAACCTCCTGCACCACCACCACCCCACCTGCCGCAGCCAGGATGGGGGTTCCCGTGTCCGCCGGAAAATCCAGCCCCGTGTGCATGGCCGAACGCCCAGTGATGGGATCGATGCGAAAGCCAAAGGGAGAGCCCACTTGGCCCTGTTTCACCGGCTCCTCGGTGGGCACCATGGTGCGCAGGATCTTCTGATCAAACAGGCGGGATTCCACCACCGTCAGCCAATCGACCCTCGAACCGGTGTTACGGTCGAGTTGATCCATGGCCCCCATCAGTTCCTCGACGGTCAATTCACGACTGCCCACCAGTGCTCCCCCCGAGCCCGCGGGAAGCTTGAACTCCTGGGGATTGATGCCCGCAAGGCCCGCCACACGCTCCCCGAGCGATTCAATTTGCACCATGCGGCCTTGCATCTCCCCAAGCTTGCGCGCCATTGCATCCAGGTTCTCGCGCATGTAGAGCTCCTTGGAGTCGAGTTCTCCTTGCGACACCAGACGCGCCACAGAACCAAAACCGGGCCAGCCCTGGCGAACACCCTCCAGAAAGACCCAATGGTACGCAGCCACTGCGCCCAGCATCATCAAAAGTGACGCGAACGCTCCCATGGCAACCAGCCTGACACCGCTCAGGTGCAGAGCCCGGCTCTTGGCAAGCCAGGCATCCGTGATAATGATGTGCACGTTTCAAACCTTTCTGACGGTAACGGGTCAGTCCCGAGACACCCCATGCCCGACCACCGATTTCAGACCCAGTTCAGCCTCGAACAAGCGGCCAGTGCCGCACCCACGCTGGCCGCCTTGCGCGAACAGATTCGCGAATCCCAGTGGTGCCTGGAACAGATCCAGCACCTGATCCCGGCTGCGTTGCGGCGTCAGGTCCAGGCCGGCCCCATTCATGAAACCGAATGGTGCATGCTGGTCAGCAGCGCGGCTGCCTCCACCAAGCTGCGCCAGTTGCTACCGATCCTGCAGCAGACGCTCACACATCAAGGCGCACGCATCAGCAACATCCGCCTCAAGGTACAGACACCTCAACGCTGAATCGTGCCCACGAAGGGCGCCCTGCCCTGCAACACCGAAACCCGGACACCCATTGAATGGTGCCGCTTGTCTGACTCGAACAGACGACCTATCGCTTACAAGGCGAGTGCTCTACCAACTGAGCTAAAGCGGCGGGTTTTCAGGATTTGATTTTACTTGACCCGTTTGAGCATTGGACGCCCACCGCCCTTGTTCGGACCACGGGGAGGTGTTTCATCCGTCGGCTCAGACGTACCCTCTGCCGTTGGTTCACTGGGCACCGCACGCAGACTGGCCCGCTCGGTGTCTTCGGATCGAACAGGTGCCAACACCACATCCGACGGGGCGAGGCCGACACGGCTACCCGCAACAGGCGCCGGAAACGCCATGCCCTGCCCATTCTCCCGTGCATAGATCGCAACAACGTGATCAATGGGCACCACGATCTCCCGGGCCACACCCCCGAACCGTGCTTTGAACTCGATGAACTCATTACCCAGCTGCAGCGAACTGGTCGCATCGAAGCTCACATTGAGGACGATCTCGCCATTGTTCACAAAGTCCATCGGCACCTGTACCGAGGCATCCACCTGCACGGCGATGTAGGGTGAAAACCCGTTATCGACACACCACTCGTGCAAGGCACGGATGAGGTACGGACGGGTCGAAGGGCTGTCCTGATCAGGAAGGCTCATGAATGTATGAAGGTCTGTCTCGTCAACAGGTCATGGCGAATGCCGCCACAACCCATCACTTGCGCATGACCTTTTCAGAAGGCGTCAGTGCCTCGATGTAGGCCGGACGCGAGAAAATTCGCTCTGAGTACTTGAGCAGCGGCGCTGCGTTCTTGCTCAGTTCGATGCCATAGAAGTCCAGGCGCCACAGCAACGGGGCGATGGCCACATCCAGCATCGAGAAGTTGTCACCCAGCATGAACTTGTTCTTCAGGAACACCGGTGCGAGCTGGGTCAGGCGGTCGCGGATGTGAGCCCGTGCCTTTTCCAGCGCCTTGTCGTTGCCTTTGGTGCTGCGGTTCTCGAGCACAGACACGTGGGCAAACAGCTCTTTTTCGAAGTTCAGAAGGAACAGCCGCACGCGCGCCCGATCCACGGGATCACCGGGCATCAGTTGGGGGTGAGGAAAGCGCTCATCAATGTACTCATTGATGATGTTCGATTCGTACAGGATCAGGTCCCGCTCAACCAGAATGGGCACCTGGCCGTAAGGGTTCATGACGCTGATGTCTTCGGGCTTGTTGTACAGGTCCACATCCCGGATTTCGAAATCCATGCCCTTCTCGAACAGGACAAAGCGGCAGCGGTGGGAATAGGGACAAGTCGTTCCCGAATACAAAACCATCATAGAGGAGTCTCCTTAATGCAAAAACAGTGGCCGACCTGACCGCTCATGTGCGGCAACAGGCCAACCACTGTGGATTTTCGGGTCTTTCGGATCAAACCGGAAGCCCGAAGCGGTGCGTGAATTACTTGACGTCTTTCCAGAAAGACGCATTCAGACGCCATGCCACAACGGTGAATAGCGCCAGAAAAAGCATCACCCAGACACCCAGGCGCACCCGGGTATTTTGAGCGGGTTCGCCCATCCATTGCAGGTAGGCCACGAGATCACCCACGTTTTGATCGTAGTCGGTCGCGCTCAAGGTACCTGCTTTGACCTGCTCCCAGCCCTTGGGAATTTCCACTTCGTGACCATGACTGGTCACCTTTTCCATGACGGGCTTGCGTTCGCCTTCAAGTTCCCACAGTGGATGAGGCATGCCGATGTTCGGAAACACCAGGTTGTTCCAGCCAGTGGGCTTGGTTTCGTCACGGTAATAGCTGCGCAACAGCGTGTAGAGGTAGTCGGCGCCGGTGTAACCATGCCCTGAACGCGAACGAGCGATCACGGTCAAATCGGGTGGATTGGCACCAAACCACTCTTTCGCCTGACGGGGATCAATCGACGCCTTCATGGTGTCACCGATCTTGTCGGTGGCAAAGGTCAGGTTCTCGGCAATCTGCTTGTCGGTCAGGCCGATGTCGCGCAGCCGGTTGTAGCGCATGTAGGCAGCCGAATGACAGCTCAGGCAGTAGTTGACAAAGAGCTTGGCGCCGTTTTGCAGGGCCGCCACGTCATTGGTGCGGTTGGGCGCCTTTTCGATCGGAACGCCAGGACCACCAGCAGCCAGTGCACCGGCCGAGAGACCCAGAGCCAGCGCAAAGCCCAGAAGGATTTTTTTCATTTGCTTGATTCTCCGCTTGTACTGGTGTGTCTCAGTGAGGCTTGAAGTTGATGCGGCTGGGCACCGGCTTGAACTCGCCGATTCGACTCCACCAAGGCATCAGCAGAAAGAAGCCAAAGTAGAACAGGGTACCCACCTGCGAAACACGCTCACCCACCGGCGAGGGCGGCAGCACCCCCAGATAGCCCAGGATCAGGAAGTTGATGACAAACACCGCGTACAGCCACTTGTTCCAGCTCGGACGGTAACGAATCGACTTGACGGGGCTGTTGTCCAGCCAAGGCAGGAAAAACAGGATGATCACGGCACCGCCCATGGCGACCACGCCCCAGAACTTGGCATCAATGGCCATCATCAGCGCCACGAGCACCACAGCACCGCCCACCACAGAGCCCTTCATGACGAGGCTGAGTTTGGCTTTCGCAACGCCCAGCAAAGCGCCCAGCAACACGCAGGCAATCAGGGCATACATCATTTCGCTGGTGATCGCACGCAGCATCGAATAAAACGGCGTGAAATACCAGACCGGCGCAATGTGCAGCGGCGTCACCAAGGGGTCGGCCGGGATGAAGTTGTTGAACTCCAGGAAGTAGCCGCCGAACTCGGGGGCAAAGAACACGATCGCCGAGAACACCATCAGGAACAACGACACACCAAAGATGTCGTGCACGCTGTAATAAGGGTGGAAGGGAATGCCGTCAAGCGGATGACCATTGGCGTCCTTGGGTGCGCCCGGGCCCTTGATCTCAACGCCATCCGGGTTGTTGGAACCCACTTCGTGCAGCGCAATGATGTGCGCCACCACCAGCCCCAACAGGACCAGAGGCACTGCGATCACGTGGAAGCTGAAGAACCGGTTGAGCGTGGCGTCGCCGACCACAAAGTCGCCGCGAATCAGCAAGGCCAGGTCAGGACCGACGAAGGGAATGGCCGAGAACAGGTTCACGATCACCTGAGCGCCCCAGTAGGACATCTGACCCCAAGGCAGCAGGTAACCCATGAAAGCTTCAGCCATGAGCACCAGGAAGATCGCGCAACCGAATACCCAGACCAGTTCACGCGGCTTGCGGTACGAGCCATAGATCAGACCGCGGTACATGTGCAGGTAGACCACGACGAAGAACGCAGAGGCTCCTGTGGAGTGCATGTAGCGGATCAACCAGCCCCAAGGCACGTCGCGCATGATGTACTCGACCGAAGCAAACGCCAGGCTGGCATCGGGTTTGTAGTGCATCACCAAAAAGATGCCGGTAACGATCTGGATCACCAGCACCAGCAGCGCGAGCGAACCGAAGATGTACCACCAGTTGAAGTTTTTTGGTGCGTAGTACTCGGCCATGTGCTCATTGAAGAGCTTGGTCAGAGGGAACCGGTTGTCGATCCAGTTCATCGTTTTCTGGACCAGGGGTGCGTCGGGAGATATTTCTTTGAATTCAGCCATGGGATGCCTCTGTGGTCAGTTGTCTGCTTGCAGGTCGCTGCTTTGCAGCTCAGGCGGTTTTCTCTTCACCCACCAGCAAAGTGGTGTCCGACAGGTAGTAATGTGGCGGCACTTCCAGGTTGTCCGGCGCGGGCTTGTTCTTGAAAACACGCCCTGCCACGTCAAATGTGGAACCGTGACAGGCGCACAGGAATCCACCCTGCCAGTCGTCTGGCAAAGATGGCTGCGGGCCTGGTGTCAACTTGTCGCCTGGCGAGCAGCCGAGGTGGGTGCAAATGCCCACGGCCACCAGAATTTCGGGCTTGATCGAGCGATGGCGGTTCTTGGCGTATTCGGGCGTCGGATAGGCTTTGCGCTCTGAAGTCGGATCGGCCAGTTGGTCTTCCTGTTTTTCGAGTGCAGCCAGCTGCTCTGGCGTGCGACGCATGATCCACACGGGCTTGCCCCGCCACTCGACCACCCGCTTTTCGCCGGGCAGGAGCGTCGAGATATCCACTTCGATCGCCGCACCCGCCGCTTTGGCGCGTTCAGAAGGCTGAAATGTGCTCACAAAAGGAACTGCGACGGCCGCTGCTCCCACGCCACCCATGGCGCAGGATGTGATCAGCCAAGTGCGGCGGCTGTTGTCCACAGTCGCATCAACGGTTGCTTCACTCATGGGGATCTTTCAATGACGGTTCTTGACGGAGATACTGGGGGCAACCCTGCATTGTACCGGAGCGTAACAGGGTCATTTTTTGCCGGCCAAGGTTACTGCGCGGGGTATTGTGACGTGGTGGCAGCGACTGGCAGTTGACCTGAATCAGGGGTTGGGACTGAAAGTCGGCATTCACGAACGCCATGAGAGAATGACTTTGACAGGAGCAGGAAACGGCCAGACGGCTTGTTCAACCATCTTCAAAGGTATCGGCATGGGCATGGGCATGATGCAGGAATTCAAGGAGTTTGCCGTCAAGGGCAATGTGATCGACTTGGCGGTCGGTGTGATCATTGGTAGCGCGTTTGGCAAGATCGTCGGCTCGCTGGTGGAAGACGTGATCATGCCGATCGTGGGATCCGTCTTCGGCAACCTCGATTTCACCAACCTCTACATTGCCCTGGGCACGGTACCTGAAGGCACGGCGCCCACGCTGGCTGCGCTCAAGGAAGCGGGCGTGCCCACCCTGGCCTACGGCAACTTCATCACCGTCGCCATCAATTTTTTCATTCTGGCGTTCATCATTTTCATGATGGTCAAACAAATCAACCGCATGAAACGCGAAGAGCCGGCCGCTCCAGCAGCTCCTGCACCCACGCCGGAAGACGTGGTGCTGCTGCGCGAGATCCGCGACAGCCTGCGCAAGTAAACGACTCAGAGATACGCAAAGGGAGGGCGGCCGCGTCAACGCGACCGCCCTCCCTTTTTTCATGCGTGAGTTGAAGCTGTCATTTGCAGCGCGGCATCGATCGCGGCCAACAGGCTGGCAGCACTCGCACGCCCGGTTCCGGCCAGATCAAACGCGGTACCGTGGTCAGGGCTTGTGCGAACAAAGGGCAAGCCCAGCGTGGTGTTCACACCGTGCTCCAGCCCCAGCAGCTTCACCGGAATGAGCCCCTGGTCGTGGTACATGGCCACCACCACATCAAAATGGCCTTGCCGGGCTCGCATGAACACTGTGTCGGGCGCATGCGGCCCACTGACCTGCATGCCTTCCCGCACCGCCTGTTGCACGGCCGGCGCTATGATGTCCACCTCCTCCCGCCCAAACAGCCCGCCTTCGCCGGCGTGCGGGTTCAGTCCCGCCACAGCGATGCGCGCCAGCGGCAGACCACACAGGCGGAAATGCGCATTGGTGATTCTCAGCGTCTGCAAGATACGCTCAACCGTCACGGCGTCCAGAGCCTGCCGCAGCGAAACATGGATGCTCACGAGCACCGTGCTCAGCCCGGGGCAACTCAGCATCATGCGCACCGGCAAGTTGTCAACGGACACGCCCAGGTGCGCAGCGGCCAGCGCCTGAAGGAACTCTGTGTGGCCAGGATGCGCCACCCCGGCCGCGGCCAGCGCCTCTTTGTGGATGGGCGCGGTCACCACCGCCCTGGCATCCCCGTTGAGCGCCGCTTCGGCAGCAAACCGGATGCAATCGGCCGCTGCCCTTCCCGCCAGGGCGTCAATCTGCCCCAAGGCCACAGGCCGCTTCAACTCGCCGGTCTGCATGACGGCCACATGGTCAGCAGGTACCCCGCCCCAGTGCCCGAGGTCGGGGATCCGGACAAAAGCCAGTTGCCCAGGACCATCATTGGCATCGGTTACCAGCGCGGCGCGTTCCAGCGTCACCATGTCGCCCACCACCACCAGCTGACGCTGCAGCTCTGGCCGCTCGCGCATGGCCTTCGCAATGATTTCAGGTCCGATGCCCGCCGGATCACCCATGGTCACCAACACAGGGCGGCGAAGTGCGGGAGACGGGTACTCTGATGATTTCATGCGGCAACCATGGCTCAGGCCGGATTGGGGATGTCGATAAAAACATGCCGCAAACCAAGCTCTGTGGCGACATGTCCCGCCAAAGCCGGTGCCCCGTAACGCTCGGACGCATGGTGACCGCAGGCGATATAGGCCACGCCGCATTCGCGGGCGTAATGGGCTTGTGGTTCCGAGATTTCACCGGTGATGAACACGTCAGCACCAGCCGCAATGGCGGATTCGAAATATCCTTGAGCGCCACCGGTGCAGAGGGCGACGCACTCGATGGGCCGGTCCGGCTCAGCCACCAGCGTGACCGGCCGCCCCAGTGCCAAGGCGACATGCTCAGCCAGCGCTGACGCAGAGGCCATGGAGCGCAGCCCCAGGAAGCCCAGAGACTGTTCACCAAACCGGCCGTCGGGGCCCTCGCGCAGCGCAATACCCAGGTGTCGGGCCAACTGCGCGTTGTTTCCCAGGGTGGGGTGGGCATCAAGCGGCAAATGGTACGCAAACAAGTTGATGTCGTGTGCCAGCAGGCGGGACAGGCGTTGCTTCATCCATCCGGTGACCCGCCCATCCTGCCCTCGCCAGAAAAGACCATGATGAACCAGGATGGCATCGGCGTTCTCCGCGATGGCCGCGTCGATCAAGGCCAGACTCGCGGTGACACCGGAAACCAGTTTCCGAACTTCAGCCCGACCTTCCACCTGCAAACCATTGGGGCCATGGTCTCGAAACAACGCCGGCTGCAGGAGTCCGTCAAAAGACGCCAGCAAGGCCGCGCGAGGGACGTGGGAATCTGGAGGGTTCATGAACAGGGGTGTCAACAAAGGGTCAAAACTGGCAAACGCACGATACGTCTGCCAAGCACCGCCCTTATTCTGACAGCCCCTGTGTGGAGCAACGCCCTGATGACGGGTCGCGCTCAAATGCGCGAAAACTCAGCGCGGGGAACCCTGTGCGCGCTCGGATTCAGAGATCTTTCGCATGAAAAAGCGGTAAAACCAGATCGCCATACCAATCATGAAAAGGATGCCGGCGATGCTGAACAGGCCGTAGTCGGTTGAAAAAAGATCCACCATGGCTTTCATTGTGTGCTCCATTCCTTGCGTGATAGACCCCCATTGCAACCGGTGCGGGCATCCCCCGCCTTGACGTGCATCAAACCGGTTGAACTCTGAACCCAAGATGCCATATGCAGCACAATCAGATCAAGCGGGATGACCCACACTCAGGTGCCTGCGACCCAAGACTTGTACACACTGATCCGACATGAAACGACTCTGGCTGGTTTTTGCCCAATCCGTGACCGTGCTGCTGGCAGCCTTTTTTGTGGTCGCCACGCTCAAACCTGAGTGGCTGAACCGCAAGCCCGCACCCGCCTCAGTGGTCCCAGTGCTGGAAGCCCCTGCACCCAGGACACCCCTGCCTGCGACCAACAGCTTCAGCGCTGCTGCGCGAGCCGCATCGCCCGCTGTGGTGAGTATCAACACCAGCAAAGCCGCCGAAGCCGGGAGCCCGAATGCAGACCCCTGGTTCCGCTTCTTTTTCGGCGAACAGGGCAAGGCACAGCCCCAGGCGGGCCTGGGTTCGGGTGTGATCGTCAGCCCCGCGGGCTACATCCTGACGAACAACCATGTGATTGAAGAAGCCGACCAGATCGAGGTCATCCTCAACGATGGGCGAAAAAGCGCAGCACAGGTGATCGGGACCGATCCCGAAACCGATCTGGCGATTCTGAAGGTCGCCCTGAAGGAGTTGCCGGTGATCACGCTGGGCGATTCCGACGCCCTTTCCATCGGCGATCAGGTGCTGGCCATCGGCAATCCTTTCGGTGTGGGGCAAACCGTGACCAGCGGCATCGTCAGCGCGCTGGGGCGCACGCAGCTTGGCATCAACACCTTTGAAAACTTCATCCAGACCGATGCGGCCATCAACCCGGGCAACTCGGGCGGTGCGCTGGTGGACATCAATGGCCACCTGATGGGCATCAACACAGCCATCTACTCGCGCTCGGGGGGGTCCATGGGCATCGGTTTTGCCATTCCGACTTCAACCGCGCGCAGTGTCCTGGACGCCATTGTGCGCGACGGTCAGGTCACTCGCGGCTGGATCGGTGTGGAGCCTCAGGACCTGACCCCGGAATTGGCCGAAAGTTTTGGCCTGTCGTCTGGCACTGGCGTCATCATCACGGGCGTTTTGCAGAATGGCCCGGCTGCCCAGGCAGGCGTTCGTCCTGGGGATGTGATCGTTGGCGTGGCAGGTCGCAATGTCACCAATGTGGCACAACTGCTGTCTGCCGTGGCCGGACTTCAACCGGGCACACCGGCCACATTGGATGTGGTGCGCAAGGACGGCAAAAGCCGCATTGACATCACCCCGGGGAAGCGCACACCGACACCCAGGCCGGTCGAGTGAAGCCGAAGCTCGGAACCCGCCTCACGGGTCCGGCCTCAAGGCGACTCACTCACTTCGCAGGAACGTCTTCAGCCGGCGCTTCAGGCGCAGCGGTGTTCTTGATGAACCACTGCGCGCCCCAGATGCCCACCTCGTACAGCAGGCACATGGGCACCGCCAATGCAAGTTGCGAAATGACATCGGGTGGGGTCACCACCGCGGCGATGACAAACGCAACGACGATGAAATAGCCGCGAAACTCCTTGAGCTTCTGCACCGTCACCATGTTCGTCTTCACCAGCAACACCACCACAATGGGCACCTGGAACGCCAGACCGAAGGCCAGGTAGAGCGACAGGATGGCTTCCACATACGACGCAATGTCGGGCGTGGCCGCAACACTGGCGGGGGTGAACTGCTGGATGAAGCCAAACATCTTGTCGAGCACGAACAACTGCACAAAGGCAATCCCCACATAAGCCAGCAGGCTGCCCAGCACGATCAGAGGGATCGCAAAGCGTTTTTCGTGGCTGTACAGCCCCGGAGCAACAAAGGCCCAGATCTGGTACATCCACCACGGCAACGACAGCAGCAGTGCCGCCATGGCCAGCACCTTGATGGGAACGAAAAAGGGGGAAAACACACCCACCGCGATCAGCTTGGCATCGGGTGGCATGTGCGCACGGATGGGCACCGCGATCAGGTCGATCAGCCCGCTGGGGCCCGGCCAGAAGGCCAGCAACGCCATGCAGATCGCCAACCCCACGATGCCGTAGAGCAGCCGATCACGCAGCTCCATCAGATGCTGGACAAAAGGCTGCTCGGAACCGGCGAGTTCGTCGGTGGAATCTTTGGGGTCGGACATCAACGGGGAGCGGTAGTGGAGCGAGGACGGAAACGCGCAACGCGCGCGGCACCCGACTGGGTGCGGGTACGAACACCGGTGCGGGCCTTGAACCACTGAGGCATGGCCTTTTGCTTGATGCGCCAGTTCTTCCTGGGATGCTTGTAGGTGGGGTGCAGATCGGATCCGATGGAACCCAGCGCCTGATCGTAAGAGGCCGTGTTGCCCTCCAGGCCGGCTGTCGCTTCGGACCAGGATTTTTCGAAGTCCCCTGCGCCGCTCTGCACCGAGGACTCGACATCGCGGGCCGCGCTCTCGACCGACTCTTTCATCTTCTTGAGCTCTTCGAGCTCCATTGACCGGCTCACCTCGGCCTTCACGTCCGAAACGTAGCGCTGGGCCTTGCCCAGCAAAGCACCCACCGTGCGCGCCACGCGCGGTAGCTTTTCAGGGCCGATGACGATCAGCGCCACCGCCCCAATGAGGGCGAGTTTGGAAATGCCCAGATCAATCATGTGTCGGCCATCCGGAAATCAAGGCGGGCACGGGTCATGCCCGTGCCGGGTTCACAGCGGTTCAGAAAACAACCGCTGGTGCACAACATCAGCTTTTTTGCTTGGCTTCGACGTCGATGGTGTTTTTGTCGGTGCGCGTGTCCTGGGTCACCTGACCGGCGGGTGCCGAAGGGGGGGTATCGGCAGCACTCTGACCACCTTCCTTGATGCCGTCCTTGAAACCTTTGACGGCACCGCCCAGATCCGAGCCAATGTTCTTGAGCTTTTTGGTCCCGAACACCATCACGACGATCAACAGCACGATCAGCCAGTGCCAAATCGAAAAGGAACCCATAATTTTCTCCAGATATAGAAATGAAGCGTTGGACGCTGTGAGTGGGATTCTAAGCCCGGGGCAGAGTTCAGAAGCCCTTCAAAGGGAAATCCCGCTCCCTGCCAAATGCCTCTTGGTCAGCGTCAGCCCCGCAACCAGGGGCGTGGTCCGCCCATGACGTGCACATGCAAATGCCGCACCTCTTGCCCACCCTCAGCGCCGGTGTTGCACACCATGCGGAATCCGCCGTCGGGATACGGATTGCAACCCTGTTCCATGGCGAGTTTTGGTGCGAGCACCATCATGCGCCCCATCAAGCGTTCGTGTTCGGATGTGAGCTGAGCCATCGATGCGATGTGCGTTTTGGGCACCATCAAAAAATGCACCGGCGCCCAGGGGTGGATGTCATGAAAAACGTACAACTCCTCGTCTTCATACACCTTTTTCGAGGGGATCTGGCCAGCGATGATCTTGCAGAAAATGCAATCCGGGTCGTGCGTGCTCATGTGTTGGATGTATTCAGTCGGGCAGGGATTGGCTGGCGTTCATGCGCACCATGCCCTTGACGATGCGGTAGAGGAACCAGATGGAGATGATGGCCCAGGCGATCGCACCAGGCAGGTACAAAAGAAGAAACAGAGGGAACGTCACCACATAGAGCACGCCGGCCCAGATCACGGTGCGGATGCGCCACGAAAAATGGCTGGCCTGCCAGGTGCCCTCGGCATCGCCCTTTTTCACCAGATCGATGATCAACGCCACGATCAGCAGCCCCGCGCCCACCTGTGCCCCAGGAATGACCGCAGCCACGGCCACGATCAGATGCAGCAAATAGCTGATCCAGCCGATGGTCTTGAGCGACTCGGTTTTTTCGCTGTCGACGGCTTTGACGTCGATGATGTCGTTCATGTCGTTTCCTTTCAGGATTTGGACTCGGCTTCGCGCGCCACCGCCTTGCGCAACGCTTTTTCTTCCAGGCCGCCCAAACCCTCGCGCCGCGAGAGCTCGTTCACCACATCGGCCGGGGTCTTGCCATAGTGCGCCAGCGCGATCATGCAGTGGAACCAGAGATCGGCCACTTCGTTCACCAGCTTCTGACTGTCGCCGCCATGGTCACAGTCCTTGGCAGCCATCACGGCCTCGGTGGCCTCTTCGCCAATTTTCTTCAGGAATGCGTCCGGACCTTTGTGCAACAGGCGGGCGACGTAACTTTTTTCGGGATCACCGCCATTCGCTGGCTTGCGGCTCTCAATCACGGCGGCCAGGCGCGCCAGGGCATCGGTGGAAGACATGAAGAAGGTCATTTGTAGATGAATTCGGGGTCTTTGAGCACCGGATCGACCGCGTGCCACTGCCCATTTTCATGGCGTTGGTAGAAGCAGCTGTGACGCCCGGTGTGGCAGGCGATGCCCGGCTCATGGCCGAGCTGGGTCACCTTGAGCAGCACCACGTCGTTGTCGCAATCGAGCCGGATGTCGTGCACCGTCTGCACGTGGCCCGACTCTTCGCCCTTGAACCAGAGCCTGTTGCGCGAGCGGCTGAAATACACCGCGCGGCCGAGTTCGGCCGTTTTCTGCAAGGCCTCTCGGTTCATCCAGGCGAACATCAGCACGTCGCCACTCGCCGCTTCCTGCGCGATCACCGGGACCAGCCCCTGGGCGTCCCATTTCACTTCGTCCAACCAGTTCATGGCGGGAATCTACCATGTGTGCGGCACCCGACAGAGGCTTTGGCCGAATGACGGTAGGATGGGTTTGCTCTGAACGCCTGCTCCACTCCGGGGCCCGGGTTCATCAACAGGACACCGATATGAAAATCCGAACGCTCATCCTGATCCTGTTCATCCTGCTGATCGCCGGGTTCGTGGCACTCAATTTCGAACAGATACTGCAACCCACGGCACTCAATTTCGGGTTCGCACAGGTACAGGCCCCACTGGGACTGGTGCTGCTGGGTATGCTGACCTTGGTACTGGTGGTGTTCCTGCTCGCGCTGGTCTACTACCAGACGGTGCACCTGATGGAAGTGCGGCGCATCACGCGAGAAGCAACCGATCAGCGCCATCTGGCCGACAAGGCCGAGGCATCCCGGTTCACCGAATTGCGCCAGTACCTGCAAACGGAGATGCAGTCCATGGCCGCGCGCGAGCTGGAATTGTCTGAAAAAATGCAGCAGAAGATCGACCAATCGCAGGCCGTTCTGACCCGGGTGATCGAACAATCCGGCAACGGCCTGGAGGCCAGCATCGGCGAACTGGAAGACCGGTTGGACCGGCAATGGCCGAACCCGTCGGGCCTCAACAACTGAAGAGTCCGCTCCGGTCAGATACGGACCGGTATGCCACGCTCCGCCATACGCGCCTTGGCCTGGGCCACGGTGTATTCGCCGTAGTGGAAGATGCTGGCGGCCAGCACGGCGTCCGCCCCGCCCTGCTGCACGCCGTCGGCCAGATGATCGAGGTTGCCCACGCCGCCGGAGGCAATCACCGGCACATTCACCGCATCCGCCACGGCTCGGGTGAGCGCCAGGTCAAAGCCCGACTTGGTGCCGTCGCGGTCCATGCTGGTGAGCAGGATTTCGCCAGCGCCGGAATCGGCCATCTGCTTCGCCCAGGCGATGACGTCGAGTCCGGTGTTCCTGCGCCCGCCGTGGCTGTAGACATCCCAGCCCTCACCGCGGTTGAGCATGTCCTCACCAAAGCGGCGCTTCGCGTCGATGGCGACCACGATGCACTGCGCGCCGTATTTGTCAGACGCTTCGCGGATCACCTGCGGGTTCGCAATCGCCGCCGAATTGAAACTGGTCTTGTCGGCACCCGCGTTGAGCAGGCGGCGCACGTCTTCCACGGTACGCACCCCGCCGCCCACCGTGAGCGGAATGAAGACCTGCGAGGCCACGGCTTCGATGATGTGCAGGATCAGGTCGCGCCCATCGCTGGTGGCCGTGATGTCCAGGAAGGTCAGCTCGTCGGCGCCCTGCTCGTTGTAGCGCGCGGCGATCTCCACCGGATCGCCTGCGTCGCGCAGCTCGACAAAATTGACGCCCTTGACCACGCGGCCGCCGGTCACGTCCAGGCAGGGGATGATGCGTTTGGCGAGCATGCTCAGCCGTTCAACTCGTCAGCAAGATTCTGCGCGACTTCGAAATCGAGGTCACCGCTGTAAATGGAGCGGCCACAGATCACGCCCTCGACACCCTCGTCCTCGACCTCGCAGAGCTTGCGGATGTCTTCCAGGTTGGACAGGCCGCCCGACGCGATCACGGGTATGGACAGCGCCTGCGCCAGCTTGACGGTGGCTTCGATGTTGATGCCCGAGAGCATGCCGTCACGGCCGATATCGGTGTAAATGATGGATTCAACACCGTAGTCTTCGAACTTCTTGCCCAGATCGACAACCTCGTGGCCGGTGAGCTTGCTCCAGCCGTCGGTGGCGACCTTGCCGTCCTTGGCGTCCAGGCCCACGATGATGTGGCCGCCGAACGCGGTGCAGGCGTCCTGCAGAAAACCGGGGTTCTTCACCGCGGCGGTGCCGATGATCACGTAGCGCAGGCCGGCATCGAGGTAGCGCTCGATGGTGTCGAGATCGCGGATACCGCCACCGAGCTGCACGTCCACCTCCGAACCGATGCTCTTGAGGATGCCTCGGATGGCCTGTTCGTTCTTCGGCTTGCCGGCAAAGGCGCCGTTCAGGTCCACCAGGTGCACGCGGCGCGCACCCTTGTCAACCCAGCCACGGGCCACGGCGGCGGGGTCTTCACCGAAAACGGTGGTTTGGTCCATGTCGCCCTGCTTGAGGCGAACGCACTGGCCGTCTTTGAGATCAATGGCAGGAATCAGCAGCATGGTGGTCGGAAAGAAGTGGACGGTTAAGGGTTCCAGGACAGGAAATTGCGGTAGAGCGCCAGGCCCTGGTCGGCGCTCTTTTCGGGGTGAAACTGGGTGGCAAAAATATTGTCGCGGGCGATCGCTGCGGCAAAGCGGCCACCATAGTCGGCCTCACCCACACAGTGCTGCGCATGGGACGGGCGGGCGTAGTAGCTGTGCACGAAGTAGAAATACGCACCCTCATCGATGCCCGCCCACAAGGGGTGTGCCTCGCCGCGCCCCAGATCGTGGAACACCTGGTTCCAGCCCATCTGCGGTACCTTGAACCGGCTGCCGTCGGCCTGCAAGCGGCCTTCGAGGCGGAAGCGCACCACCTCGCCCGGAATCAGACCCAGACCATCGGTCGGCCCTTCTTCGCTGCGGTCGAGCAGCATCTGCATGCCCACGCAGACACCGAACAGCGGCTTGTTCGCCGCCGCATGCAGCACGGCGTCCTTCAGACCTGAAGCGGCCAGTTCGTTCATGCAGTCGGCCATGTGGCCTTGCCCGGGCAGCACCACGCGCTCGGCGTCAAAGACCGCCTGGGGGTCGGATGTGACGAGCACATCCAGACCACTGCCTGCGGCCACGTGCACCACGGCCTGCGACACGGAGCGCAGATTGCCGCTGCCGTAGTCCACCACGGCGACTGTCTTGGATTTCATCGGAGCAAGGGAGCAGAAAAACTCAGAGCGAGCCTTTGGTCGAGGGAATCACGTCACCCAGGCGCGTGTCGCGCTCCAGCGCCATGCGCAGCGCGCGGGCGAAAGCCTTGAACACGGTCTCGGCCTGGTGGTGGGCGTTCTCGCCGTGCAGGTTGTCGATGTGCAGCGTCACGCCGGCGTGGTTGACGAAACCCTGGAAAAACTCGAAGGCGAGCTGCGTGTCGAAGCCGCCGACCATGCCGCTCTTGAACGGCACACGCATGTGCAGGCCGGGACGACCTGAAAAATCGACCACCACGCGCGACAGCGCTTCGTCCAGCGGCACATAGGCGTGGCCGTAGCGGCGGATGCCTTTTTTGTCGCCCACGGCCTGGGCAAAGGCCTGGCCGAGCGTGATGCCCACGTCTTCCACCGTGTGGTGGCCGTCGATGTGCAGATCGCCCTTGGCGTGAATGTCGAGATCAATCAACCCGTGGCGGGCGATCTGGTCGAGCATGTGATCAAAAAACCCGATGCCGGTGGACAGCTTCGCCGCGCCCGAACCGTCGAGGTTGATGCGCACGCTGATCTGCGTTTCCGCGGTGTTGCGCTGGACGTCGGCCACGCGGTCGGCGGCAGCGGCAGGGGAAACGGAGGACATGGCGGTCATAGGGCTTGTTGCAGGGCGCTGATCAGCAACGCGGTCTCGGCAGGGGTACCCACCGTGAGGCGCAGGCAGTTGGCCAGCAATGGGTGCATTTTAGAAACATTCTTGACCAGAATGCCGCGCGCCTTCAGGCCGTCGAAGCAGCGTTGTGCATCGGGCACACGCGCCAGCACCATGTTGGCGTCGCTGGGGAACGGTGTCACGCCCGTCATCCGGGCCAGCGCGCCGATCAGCACGGCGCGCTGCTCGCGGATCTGCCCGGCCTGCTGCGCGAACACATCGGCGTGCTCCAGCGCAAACAGCGCGCACTCGGCGTTGAGCACGCTCACGTTGTAGGGCGGGCGCAGCTTGTCGACCTCGTGCACCAGCGTCTGCGGCCCGAGCATGTAGCCCAGGCGCACGCCGGCCAGGCCGAATTTGGACAGCGTGCGCATGAGCAGCACGTTGGCGTTGGCCACCGGGTCGGCGCGAATCTCGTCGAGCCAGGTCTTGCTGGAAAACGGCTGGTAGGCCTCGTCCATCACCACCAGCCCGCCGAAGGTGGCGGCCTCGGCGACCAAACGCCGGATCACGCCCGCATCCCAGAGGTTCGCGGTGGGGTTGTTCGGGTAGGCGATGTAGGTGATGGCGGGCTGGTGCTCGCGCATCGCGGCCAGCATGGCGGCTTCGTCCAGCTCGAAATCGGCGGTGAGCGGCACGCCGTGGAAGGCCAGACCCTGCAGCTGCGCGCCCATGGCGTACATGACGAAGCCGGGCATGGGCGCCAGGATGGAGGCCCCGGGCACGTCGCAGGCCATCGCCAGCAGGGAGATCAGCTCGTCCGAGCCGTTGCCCAGCATCAGCCCGTAGTCGTCGGGCAGGTCCACGTAGCGGGCCAGCGCCTGCTTCAGGTCGTCGATGCGGCCGCCGGGGTAGCGGTTGATCGCCACGGCGCCCAGGCGGGCACCCAGCTGGGCTTGCAACTCGGGCGACAGCGAGAACGGGTTCTCCATCGCATCGAGCTTGACCATGCCGGCCGAGTCCTGGATGGCGTAGGCGTGCATGGACTGGATGTCCTGGCGGATGAATCGCAGCGGGTTCGGGGTGTTCATGGCGTTCATTGGGCTTCCCGCATCGGCGGCACGACGATGAGCCGCAACTCGGCAGCACGGGCGTGGGCCTGCAGACCCTCGCCATAGGCGAGCTCGGCGGCGATGGTGCCGAGCGTTTGCGCACCAGCCGCGCTGACCTCGATCAGGCTGCTGCGCTTCTGGAAGTCGTAAACGCCCAGCGGGGACGAGAAGCGCGCCGTGCCGCTGGTGGGCAACACGTGGTTCGGGCCGGCGCAGTAGTCGCCCAGGCTTTCGCTGGTGTAGGCGCCGAGGAAGATGGCGCCGGCGTGTTTGAGCAGCGGCTCCCAGCGGTGCGGCTCGCTGCTGGACACCTCCAGGTGCTCGGGCGCGATGCGGTTGCTGATGGCGCAGGCCTCTTCCATGTCGCGCGTCTGGATCAGCGCGCCGCGGTCGTTCAGGCTCCTGGCGATGATGGCTGCGCGCGGCATGCTCGGCAGCAGGCGATCGATGGCGGCCTGAACGGCGGCTATGTAGGCCGCGTCCGGACACAGCAGGATCGATTGGGCCAGCTCGTCGTGTTCGGCCTGGCTGAACAGGTCCATCGCCACCCAGTCGGCCGGCGTGCTGCCGTCGGCCAGCACCAGGATTTCGCTCGGGCCGGCGATCATGTCGATGCCCACGGTGCCGAACACACGCTTCTTGGCGCTGGCCACGTAGGCGTTGCCCGGGCCGGTGATCTTGTCGACCTTGGGCACGGTGGCCGTGCCGTAGGCCAGCGCGGCCACGGCCTGCGCGCCACCGATGGTGAAGGCACGGGTGACGCCGGCCACGTAGGCGGCAGCCAGTACCAGCGGGTTCTTTTCACCGCGCGGCGTCGGCACGACCATGATGATCTCGCCCACCCCGGCCACGTGGGCGGGGATCGCGTTCATCAACACGCTGGACGGATAGGCCGCCTTGCCGCCGGGCACATAGATGCCCACGCGGTCCAGCGGCGTGACCTTCTGGCCCAGCAGGGTGCCGTCTTCGTCGCGGTAGCTCCAGCTCTCGCCGGACGCTTTCTTCTGCGCTTCGTGGTAGCTGCGAACGCGGCGCGCTGCGGATTCCAGCGCGTCGCGCTGGGCGGCGGGTAGGCTGTGAAACGCGGTCTTGAGTTCGGCCTGGGTCAGCTCCAGCGACTTCAGGCTCTCAGCGTTCAGGCCGTCAAAACGCGCGGTGTATTCCAGCACCGCCGCATCGCCACGCTGCTGCACATCGGCCAGGATGTCCGCGACACGCTGCTCGATCGCGCTGTCCGTCTCCGCCGACCAATGCAGCCGGGCCGCAAACTGCGCCTCGAAATCGGCCGCGGTGGTGGACAGGCGAAGGGGCGAGGCGGTGAGGCTCATGACGGTACGGCGTTTTTTTCGATGGCGTTGGAGAAGGCGTCGAGAATGGGGCGGATGGCGGCCTGCTTGAGCTTGAGCGCGGCCTGGTTGACCACCAGGCGCGAGCTGATGTCCATGATGCGCTCGACCTCGACCAGCTGGTTGGCCTTGAGCGTGTTGCCGGTGGACACCAGGTCCACGATGGCGTCGGCCAGGCCGGTCAGCGGTGCGAGTTCCATGCTGCCATAGAGCTTGATCAGGTCCACGTGCACGCCCTTGCTGGCGAAAAATTCGCGCGCGATGGCCGTGTACTTGGTCGCCACCTTCAGACGCGAGCCCTGGCGCATGGCCGAGGCGTAATCAAAGTCATTGCGCACCGCCACGCTCATGCGGCACTTGGCGATCTGCAGATCCAGCGGCTGGTACAGGCCCTGGCCACCGTGTTCGATCAAGGTGTCCTTGCCGGTCACGCCCAGGTCGGCGCCGCCGTACTCGACGTAGGTGGGCACATCGGTGGCCCGCACCAGCACCACGCGCACGCCGGGCTGGTTGGTCGGCAGGATCAGCTTGCGCGACGTTTCCGGGTCTTCCAGCACCTCGATGCCCGCAGCCGCGAGCAGCGGCAGGGTTTCATCGAAGATGCGGCCTTTGGAGAGGGCGAGGGTGATCATTTCACTCTTTCGATATGGGCGCCGATGCCCCGCAGCTTTTCTTCCATCTGGTCGTAGCCACGGTCCAGGTGGTAGATGCGGTCGACGATGGTCTCGCCTTTGGCCACGAGGCCGGCGATCACCAGGCTGGCGGACGCGCGCAAGTCGGTCGCCATGACAATCGCGCCCGACAAGCTGTCAATGCCCTCGACCACCGCCACCTTGCCATCGGTCTGGATCTTCGCGCCCAGGCGCACCAGCTCGTTGACGTGCATGAAGCGGTTTTCAAAAATCGTTTCGGTCACCTTGCTGGAACCGGTGGCGATGCAATTGAGCGCCATGAACTGCGCCTGCATGTCGGTCGGGAAGCCCGGGTACTCGGTGGTTCGGAAACTTTGAGCCTTCAAGCGGCCCGAAGCCCGCACGCGGATGAAGCCGTCACCGGCCTCGATCTCGGCACCCGCCTCGCGCAGCTTGTCGATCACCGCGTCCAGGTGCTCGGCGCGCGCGTGGCGCAGGATCACGTCGCCCCCTGTCGCGGCCACGGCGCACAGAAAGGTGCCAGCCTCGATGCGGTCGGCCACCACCTGGTGGGAAGCGCCGTGCAGGCGGTCCACGCCCTGGATGTGGATGCGGCTGGTGCCGTGGCCTTCGATCTTTGCACCCATGGCGATCAGCATTTCGGCCAGATCGGCGATCTCGGGCTCCTGGGCCGCGTTTTCCAGCAGCGTCTCGCCCTCGGCCAGCGCCGCGGCCATGAGGAAGTTCTCGGTGCCGGTCACGGTGACCATGTCGGTGGCGATGCGCGCACCGTGCAGGCGCGTCTTGCCTGCTGGCAGTTGGGCCACCATGTAGCCGTGTTCGACCTGTATCTCGGCGCCCATGGCCTGCAGGCCCTTGATGTGCTGGTCCACCGGACGCGAGCCGATGGCGCAGCCACCGGGCAGCGACACCTTGGCGTGGCCAAAGCGCGCCAGCAGCGGGCCCAGCACCAGCACCGAAGCGCGCATGGTCTTGACCAGTTCGTAGGGCGCTTCAGCCTTGAGCGAATCGGGCGCCTGGAAAGTCATGCCACCGCGTTCGCCGTGGGTTTCGGACTGCACGCCCATGTTGTCCAGCAACAGGCGCATGGTGGCCACATCGCGCAGCCGCGGCACATTGGTCAGCGTCACCGGCTCGGCGGTGAGCAAGGTGGCACACAACTCAGGCAGGGCCGCGTTCTTGGCGCCGGAGATGACCACTTCGCCATTGAGGGGGCGGCCACCGGTGATGCGCAGTTTGTCCATGGGGGAGATGTCTTTCAGTTGGTACCGGCCAGCGCCAGCAGCACCGCGCGGGTCCGGGTCACCGCAGAACCGGCTTCGCCGGGCTGCGGGTGACGCCCCCTGGGGGGTGACGCGTAGCGGCGCAGGGGGGTCATTGTTTGGCCCACTCGGCGGGGGTGAAGGTCTTCATCGACAGGGCATGCACCTCGTCGCTCTGGATGCGCTCGCCCAGCGTGGCGTACACCCGCTTGTGGCGGGCAATGGCACGCATGCCTTCGAACGCGGGCGACACGATCACGGCCGACCAATGGCGGCCATCGCCGGTGACTTCAAGGTGCTCGCAGGGCAGGCCGGCGGCGATCAGTTGTTGCAGTTGGTCAGCGGTCATGGCATTCGATGAAGTCAGTGGCGGATTTTGTAGCCGATGCGCAGCAGGTGCAGCGCCACGGCACTGACCAGAACGAACGCACCCCCGACCAGACCCAGGCTCAGCCAGGGTGAGACGTCGCTGACGCCAAAGAACCCATAGCGGAAGCCGTCGATCATGTAGAAAAACGGGTTGAGGTGGCTCACGGTTTGCCAGAAGTCTGGCAGTGAATGGATGGAGTAGAACACGCCCGAGAGGAAGGTCATGGGCATGATGATGAAGTTCTGGAAGGCGGCCATCTGGTCAAACTTCTCCGCCCACAGGCCGGCGATCAGTCCCAGGGCACCCAACAGGCCCGCTCCCAGGAGCGCAAACACGAGAATCCACAACGGGGCCTCGAAGGTGGGTCGGGCAAACCACCAGGTCGCCAGCATCACACCGGCCCCGACGGCCAGACCACGCGCCACGGACGAACCCACATAGGCCACGAACCACGCGCGGTGCGACAGCGGCGTGAGCAGCAGGAACACCAGGTTGCCCATGATCTTGCTCTGGATCAGGGACGAGCTGCTGTTGGCAAACGCGTTCTGCAGCACGCTCATCATCACCAGACCGGGCAGCAGGAACGCGGTGTAGTTCACAGAACCATACACCTGCACACGGTCCTCCAGCAGATGGCCAAAGATCATCATGTACAGGATGGCGGTGATCACCGGCGCAGCCACGGTCTGGAAGCCCACTTTCCAGAAGCGCAGGATCTCTTTGTAGAACAGCATTTGCCAGCCGGTCATGGTGACGGTGCCCCCACGTTCTGCACTGACGTGTCCTCTCGGCCCCCCAGGGGGGTGCGTTCCGCCTTGGGGCGGCCCGGCGGCAGAACCCCTTCCTGCGCACGGTGCGCCGAATTGCTGCCTTCGATCACCTCCAGGAACACATCCTCCAGATCGGCCTTGCGGATCTCGATGTCGTCCACGCGCGCACCGGCTTCGCGCACGCTGGCCAGAATGCGCTCGACCGCGATCGCGTCGTTGGCCGGCAGTTGCACCACGCGCCCGGTCACCCGGGCGATCGCGGCGAGATCGTCGGGCAGCGCGTCATCGGTCTTGAACCGCAGCACGTTCGACGCCGCACGCCTGAGCAGTTCGGAGGTGCGGTCCAGCGCCACCACCTCGCCCCGGTTGAGCATGGCGATGCGGTTGCACAACGCCTCGGCTTCTTCCAGGTAGTGGGTGGTCAGCAGCACCGTGCTGCCCTGCTTGTTGAGCTGGGAAATGAACTGCCACAGTGTCTGGCGCAACTCCACATCCACACCCGCGGTCGGTTCGTCGAGCACGATCACCGGCGGCTTGTGCACCAGCGCCTGCGCCACCAGCACCCGGCGTTTCATGCCGCCCGACAGCTGGCGCATGTTGGCGCCGGCCTTGTCGGCCAGCCCCAGCCCGTCCAGCAGCTCGTCGATCCAGGCGTCGTTGTGGCGGATGCCGAAGTAACCCGACTGGAATCGCAAGGCCTCGCGCACGTTGAAAAACGGGTCGAACACCAGTTCCTGCGGCACCACGCCAAGGGCGCGGCGCGCGGCCTGGTAGTCGGACTGCACGTTGTGGCCGTGAACCAGCACTTGCCCGCCTGTGGCGCGGGCCAGCCCGGCCAGGATGCTGATGAGGGTGGTCTTGCCCGCTCCGTTGGGACCCAGCAGCCCGAAAAACTCACCCGGCTGGATGTCGAAGGACACCGCCTTGAGCGCATGCAGGTCACCGCGGGCGGAAGGATATATCTTGGAGACGTTCTGAAAGGAAACTGCGGGCATGGAGGGTGCGGGACCACGAGATCACCGGCCCTGACCAGGACATCTGATCACGGTGGGACAACCTGACATTTTAAGCCTGCGCGCAGCAGCACATCGGGTACAGGGCCAACAGCCAGGCCCGTTCATGCCATCGGGCTTGCCGCAAACGGTTCGCCCGCAACCCTCAGCCGGGCAACAACTCGCTCATGCCGTACAGCCCCACGAGATCGCGCAAACGTTGAGGGATGTGATGCACCTGCAAGGTCTTGCCTTGCGCCAGCAGCCGCCGGCGGAGTTCCAGCAAAACAGCAACAGCCGATGAGTCACACACCTCCAGACCGCTCGCATCGATCTGCAAGGTCGTTGGCGTTTGCCGGGCCAGCGCGGTGTCGAGTTGCTCCAGGGTCTGCACCGCCTCATTGAGCGTCAGCCTCTGCGGCAACCGGGCCGCATCAGCCAACACCATGCTGTCGTCGCTCATGTGTTCAACCCGCTTTGGGCGCGCTGGCCTTGTTGCGCTGGGACAGCGTGGCGATCAGGCCGTCAATGCCCTTGCTGCCGATTTCTTGCGCGAACTGGGAACGGTAGGTCTCCACCAGCCAGACACCCAACACGTTCAGATCGTAAATCTTCCAGCCTTGTGGCGTCTTCTCCAGCCGGTAGTCCAGCTGGATGGGTTCGCCCCGTCCACGCACTTCGGAACGCACCACCACCTCGGTATCTTCGGGCCGGGAACGCAGGGGGCGAAAGCTCAGGGTCTGGTCCTTGACTTCACCCAGGGCCCCGGCATAGGTGCGCACCAACAATATCTTGAACTCGTCCTGCAGCTGCTTCTGCTGCTCGGGCGTGGCCTGGCGCCAGTAGCGCCCGACAGCCGACGAGGTCATGCGGGAAAAGTTGACGTTCGGCATGATCTTGGTGTCCACCAAGGTCACGATGCGACCGACATCCCCCTTCTGGATCGCGGCATCGGCCTTCACGGCATCCATGACCTCGCCAGAAATGCGCTTGACCAGCACATCGGGCGCTTCATCGGCGGCAAAAACCTGAGTGACAGCCAGCGAACTGGCCAGCAAGGCGCCAGTTGCGAGCAAACGGGAGATCCATTGGCGACGTTGCATCATCTGAAATTCCTTCTGTGTTCTATGGAATGGTGGTCCACCGGGCTGGAGAACCGTCACCCACTTGGAAGCGGACTTTAAGTCAGCGGTTCCGCCTTTGTGTGTCCGGACTGTCATTGTTTGGTATCAACGTGTTGTCAGTCGCCGTTCTGCAAACCGATACCCTTGTCTTTCAGGTCTTCGATCTGGCTTTCACGGCGTTGCAGGTACACATCGCGGGTGAAACTGTATTTGTCCAGTGCCGCCCCGTCGAGCATGGTGGTGGCCCGCAACAGATTGGCACGCGTTTCCACGGCCCGCAGCGCGTACAGCGAGTTGCGCAATGACACATTCGAGAGCCTCTGCACGAGATCCCCGCGTGCCTCGATGCTGAAGCCCGCCGCATCCCGCACCGACGAGGGTCCGAAGATTGGCAGCACCAGGTAAGGACCCGAAGGGATGCCCCAGCGGCCCAGCGTCTGCCCGAAATCAAGCCGCGTGCGCTCAATGCCCATCTCGGACGCTATATCCAGCACCCCGGCGAGACCGAAGAAGGTGTTGACATTGAAGCGCATGAAATTCTCGGCGGCTTCGCGTGGTCGCAACTGCAGCGACGCGTTGATGAACGACCATCCGTCGCGCAGGTTCTCAAAGAAGTTGTTCACGCCGGTCCGCACCGGGTCGGGTGTGATGTCGCGGTAAACCGTCGCAACCGGCTTGAGCAACGCGCCATCCACAGCGTCGTTGAACTCGGTCACCTGGCGGTTGAACGGCTCCCAGGGATCGCGTGGATTCGCATTCGGCCCGGTGGCACAACCGGTCAACACCAGACACACCAATACAGCAGTCGCCCAGCGATACAGTGCCCCCGAAAACGGCTCAAGATTTCTATTTTTCATGTTTTGCTCCCTGCTTCAGATGATGCACCTGAACGGCTCAACACTCACGGAGCCTTGCTCTCACCACCGCCGGCAGCCTTGTCGAACAGAAACTGTCCGATCAGGTTTTCGAGCACCACAGCGGATTGGGTCTGTGTGATCACGTCACCACCCGCGAGGTTGTTGGTATCGCCACCGGGCTCGATGCCGATGTACTGGTCTCCGAGCAGACCGGAGGTGAGGATTTTGGCCGAGGAGTCCTTGGGGAACAACACGCTCTGGTTGATCTCCATGGTGGCCACACCCTGGTAGGTCTGTGTGTCCAGCACGACGCTGGTGACCCGACCGACATTCACCCCCGCGGAGCGCACCGGCGCGCGCGCTTTCAGCCCCCCGATATTGTCAAACCGCGCCTGCACCACGTAGGTCTCTCCTCCGTTGGTGAAGCTGCCCAGGTTGGCGGCCTTCAAGGCCAGGAAAAGCAGGCCCAGCGCGCCGAGCACGACAAACAGGCCAACCAGGATTTCAGTGCTTCTTTTGTTCATACGTCAGCTGCTCAAGAATCAGGGGGTCGAAAACATCAGGGCGGTGAGGATGAAGTCCATCGCCAGAACACCCAGCGAGGCCGTCACCACGGTACGCGTCGTGGCGTAGGCCACGCCCTCGGGCGTGGCTTCGGTCTCATATCCCTGGTACAAGGCCACGGCTGTGCAAATGACGCCAAACACGGCGCTCTTGACGACACCGTTGCCGACATCGCGCCATACATCCACTCCGTTTTGCTGGATCGACCAGAAATTTCCAGCATCGATGCCGATCAAACCCACGGCGACAACCCAGGCACCCAGAATGCCAATGGCCGAAAACAATGCCGCCAGCAAGGGCATTGCAATGACACCGGCGATGAAGCGTGGCGCCAGCACCCGCTTGCGCGGATCGATCGCCATCAACTCCATGGCAGCGATCTGCTCGCCCGCCTTCATGAGGCCGATCTCGGCGGTGAGCGAGGTGCCTGCGCGGCCAGCGAACAGCAACGCTGTGACCACGGGCCCGAGTTCGCGCACCAGCGAAAGGTTGACCACCAGCCCCAGGGACTCGGCGGCGCCGAAATTGGTGAGCGTGTTGTAGAGCTGCAGTGCCAGCACGAAGCCCACCGCCAGGCCCGAGGCCAGGATGATGACCAGTGAGCGGTTGCCAATCGCGTGGATCTGCGTCACGACCAGGCCAAAACGGACCAGTCCAGCGGGCACCGCCTTGATCAGTTCAATGAAAAACAAGGCGCCATGACCCCAGGCCATGAAAACATCCAGGGCGCGGCGACCCAGCTGCTGAAGCGGGTTCATCATCGTGAAGCCTCCAGACCGAAGTCCACCGCCACCGGCGGCGCCGGATAGTGGAACTTGACCGGGCCATCGGGCTCGCCACGCACAAACTGCCGCACCTCTGGCTCGGTGCTGGCCATCAGCTCGGCCGGCGTGCCCTGGGCCACGATGCGTCCGCCGGTGGCCATGAGCACCACCCAGTCGCTGATGGCCATGCACTGGGGCACGTCGTGCGAAATCAGCAGCGTGGTCGCGCCCGTCACGTCGGTCAGCGTGCGGATGAGTTTGGCCGCCACGCCCATGGACACCAGGTCCAGCCCGGCGAAGGGCTCGTCGTACATGATGAGTTCGGGGTCCAGGGCGATGGCCCTGGCCAGCGCGATGCGCCGAGCCATGCCGCCCGACACCTCGCTGATGCGCAGGCCCGCCGCACCCCGCAGGCCCACCGCGTTCAGCTTCATCAGCACGATGTCGCGGATCAGCGACTCCGGCAGGTCGGTCATCTCACGCAACGGAAAAGCCACGTTGTCGAACACCGAGAGGTCGGTGAACAGGGCGCCGAACTGAAACAACATGCCCAGGCGGCGGCGCAAACGGAACAGCTGGGTCTTGTCACCGGTGTTCACGACCTCGCCATCAAACACCACACGCCCGCTGTTGGGTGCATGCACGCCGCCAATCAGACGCAACAAGGTCGTCTTGCCGCAGCCGGAGCCACCGAGCACCGCCGTGACCTTTCCTCGAACAAACCGCAGCGAGAGGTCGTTCAGGATGGTTCGGCGGCTGTCGTAGCCAAACGTCACATGATCAATTTCAATGAAGGTGGATTCGCTCATGGGGCCAGGAAAAATGACTGCGCATTGTCGCACGCGGGTCGATCTCTCCCTTTTTCATAGCGAGGAAACCCTAGGGATCAACGTGGCAGGTCGGAGAACCCCATCAGGAACTCGTCCACCGAGCGCGCCGCCTGACGGCCCTCGCGGATCGCCCACACCACCAGGCTCTGGCCACGGCGCATGTCGCCGGCCGCAAACACCTTGGCCACGTTGGTGGCGTAGCCACCGGTGAAATCGGTGCTGGCCTTGGCGTTGCCGCGGGCGTCCTTCTCGACCCCGAAGCCGTCCAGGATACTGGCGACCGGGTTCACGAAGCCCATCGCCAGCAGCACCAGGTCGGCCTTGTATTCCTTCTCGGTGCCCGGAATCTCGACCAGCTTGCCGTCCTTCATTTCGACCTGCACGGTGGTCAGGCTGGTGACCTTGCCTTTCTCGCCCTTGAAGGCCTTGGTGGAGATGGCGAACTCGCGGGTGCAGCCTTCTTCGTGGCTGGAGCTGGTGCGCAGCTTGAGCGGCCAGTAGGGCCACACCAGCGGCTTGTTCTCTTCTTCGGGCGGTTGCGGCATCACCTCGAACTGGGTCACGCTGACCGCACCGTGGCGGTTGCTGGTGCCCACGCAGTCGGAACCGGTATCGCCGCCGCCGATCACGATGACGTGCTTGCCATCGGCGCGCAACTGGCCCTTGAGCTTGTCGCCGGCGTTGACCTTGTTCTGCATCGGCAGGAATTCCATCGCGAAATGGATGCCGTCCAGGTCGCGACCGGGGACCGGCAGGTCGCGGCTCTGTTCGGAACCACCGGTGAGCAGCACGGCGTCGAAGTCCTTCTGCAGTTGCTCGGGGGTGATGGTCTCCTTGGCCCAGTTGGTGACCTTGCTGTCCTTGGGCAGTTCACCAACCATGACGCCGGTGCGGAACACCACACCTTCGGCCGTCATCTGCTCGACGCGGCGGTCGATGTGGATCTTCTCCATTTTGAAGTCGGGGATGCCGTAACGCAGCAGACCGCCGATGCGGTCGTTCTTCTCGAACAGCGTCACGTCGTGGCCGGCGCGCGCCAGCTGCTGCGCCGCAGCCATGCCGGCTGGTCCGGAACCGACCACGGCCACCTTTTTCCCGGTCTTGATCCGCGCCGGCTGCGGTTGCACCCAGCCTTCGGCCCAGGCCTTGTCGATGATCGCGTGTTCGATGGACTTGATGCCCACCGCTTCGCCGTTCACGTTGAGCGTGCAGGCGGCCTCGCAGGGCGCGGGGCAGATGCGGCCGGTGAACTCGGGGAAGTTGTTGGTGCTGTGCAGCACGTTGATCGCGTTCTTCCAGTCGGCCTGGTAGACCAGATCGTTGAAGTCCGGAATGATGTTGTTGACCGGGCAGCCGCTGTTGCAGAACGGCGTGCCGCAGTCCATGCAGCGCGCCGCCTGCAGCTTGGCCTGGCTGTCATCGAGGCCGACGACAAATTCCTTGTAGTGCTTCAGGCGCTCGGGCACGGGCTTGTAGCCCTCTTCCAGACGCTCGTATTCCATGAAGCCGGTGACTTTTCCCATGATGTGTGTCCTTCGTGTGCGTGCGTTCCGGGTTTATTTGGCGGCGGCCGTGGCCTGCTTCGCCGTGACCTGGGCTTTGGTGGTGGTGATCGCGGCCGTCTTGCGGGCGTTGATCTCGCCCAGGGCGCGCTTGTATTCGTTCGGGAACACCTTCACGAATTTGCCACGTGACTCGGCCCAGGTGTCCAGCAGTTCGCGCGCGCGCTTGCTGCCGGTCCAGCGGTTGTGGTCTTCGAGCAGCTTTTTCAGCTGTGCTTCGTCGCTCAACCCGCGGTGCCAGATGGCCTTGTCCATCGTGGCTTCCTGCTCGGCCGTGCTCAGCACTTTTTCCATGCTGACCATGGCGGTGTTGCAGCGCTTGGCGAACTGGCCGTCTTCGTCGTACACATAGGCGAGGCCACCGCTCATGCCGGCGGCAAAGTTGCGGCCGGTCTTGCCCAGCACGGCCACGGTGCCCCCGGTCATGTATTCACAACCGTGGTCGCCCGTGCCTTCCACCACCGCGGTGGCGCCCGACAGACGCACCGCGAAGCGCTCGCCGGCCACGCCGGCGAAAAAGGCCTCGCCGCTGGTGGCACCGTACATCACGGTGTTGCCCACGATGATGTTCTGCGTCGCCACGCCACGGAAGTCCAGGCTCGGGCGCACCACCACGCGGCCGCCCGACAGGCCCTTGCCGGTGTAGTCATTGGCTTCACCGATCAGGTAGAGCGTGATGCCGTTGCACAGGAAAGCGCCGAACGACTGACCGCCCGTGCCTTCGAGCTGGATGTGGATGGTGTCGTCGGGCAGGCCCTCGGCGTGCACCTGGGTCACGGCGCCCGAGAGCATCGCGCCCACCGAGCGGTTGACGTTGCGCGCGGCTTCCATGAAGCGCACCTTCTCGCCCTTGTCGATGGCGGGACGGCTCTTGGCGATCAGGATGTTGTCGAGCGACTTCTCCAGACCGTGTTCCTGGCTCTGGGTGTGCAGGCGCGGCACATCGGCGGGCACGGCGGGCATGGCCAGCAGGCGGCTGAAGTCCAGGCCCCTGGCTTTCCAGTGCTCGATGCCTTGTTTGGTATCCAGCAGGTCGGCGCGACCGATCAGGTCGTCGAATTTGCGGATGCCGAGTTGCGCCATGATCTGGCGCACCTCTTCGGCGATGAAGAAGAAGTAGTTGACGACATGCTCGGGCTTGCCGGTGAATTTCTTGCGCAGCGCCGGGTCTTGCGTGGCCACGCCCACCGGGCAGGTGTTGAGGTGGCACTTGCGCATCATGATGCAGCCCTCGACCACCAGCGGCGCGGTGGCAAAGCCGAACTCGTCAGCGCCCAGCAGGCCACCGATGACCACGTCGCGGCCGGTTTTCATCTGGCCGTCGGCCTGCACGCGGATGCGGCTGCGCAAGCGGTTGAGCACCAGTGTCTGCTGGGTTTCGGCGAGACCGATTTCCCAGGGAGAACCGGCGTGCTTGATCGACGACCAGGGCGATGCACCCGTGCCACCGTCGTGACCGGCGATCACAACGTGGTCGGCCTTGCACTTGGCGACGCCGGCGGCGATGGTGCCAACGCCAATTTCAGACACCAGCTTGACGCTGATGGAGCTGTGCGGCGCCACGTTTTTCAGGTCATGGATCAGTTGGGCCAGGTCTTCGATCGAGTAGATGTCGTGGTGCGGTGGGGGAGAAATCAGGCCCACGCCCGGCACGCTGTGGCGCAGCTTGCCGATGTAGTCCGACACCTTGCCGCCGGGCAGCTGGCCGCCCTCGCCGGGCTTGGCGCCCTGCGCCATCTTGATCTGGATCTGGTCGGCGCTGTTGAGGTACTCGGCGGTCACACCGAAGCGGCCCGAGGCCACCTGCTTGATCTTGGAGCGCATGGAGTCGCCCTCCTGCAGCACGTAGTCGACCTCGAAGGTGTCCTTGCCCAGCAAGTCGGACATGGTCTGGCCCTGCTTGATCGGGATACCCTTGAGTTCGTTGCGGTAGCGCAGCGCGTCTTCACCTCCCTCACCGGTGTTGCTCTTGCCGCCGATGCGGTTCATGGCCACGGCCAGCGTGGCGTGGGCTTCGGTGGAGATCGAACCCAGCGACATGGCACCGGTGGCAAAGCGCTTGACGATCTCCTTGGCCGGCTCGACCTCGTCGATCGATATCGCCTTGGAAGGATCGATCTTGAACTCGAACAGACCGCGCAGCGTCATGTGGCGCTTGCTCTGGTCGTTGATGATCTGCGCGTATTCCTTGTACGTATTCCAGTTGTTGGCACGCGTGCTGTGCTGCAGCTTGGCAATGGCGTCGGGCGTCCACATGTGCTCCTCACCGCGGGCGCGCCAGGCGTATTCACCGCCGGCGTCCAGCATGGTGGCGAGCACCGGGTTGTCGCTGAAAGCGGCCTTGTGCATGCGGATGGCCTCTTCGGCGATCTCGAAAACACCGATGCCGCCCACGCGGGTGGACGTGCCGGTGAAGTACTTGACCACTGTCTCGCTGTTCAGGCCAATGGCCTCAAACAGCTGGGCGCCGCAGTACGACATGTAGGTGCTCACGCCCATCTTGGACATGATCTTGGACAGGCCTTTGCCGATGGCCTTGACGTAGTTGGTGATTGCCTTTTCGGCGCCCAGGTCGCCCGGCAGGTCCTTACAGATCGCGGCCAGGGTTTCCATCGCCAGGAAAGGGTGCACGGCCTCGGCACCGTAGCCGGCCAGCACGGCGAAGTGGTGCACTTCGCGCGCGGTGCCGGTTTCGACCACCAGGCCCACCGACGTGCGCAGGCCCTCACGCACCAGGTGCTGGTGGATGGCGGACAGCGCCAGCAGCGCGGGGATCGCCACCTGGGTGGCGCTGACGCCGCGGTCGCTGATGATCAGGATGTTCTGGCCGCTCTTGATCGCATCCACCGCTTCGGCGCACAGCGAAGCCAGTTTGGCTTCCACGCCCTCGCGGCCCCAGAACACCGGGTAGGTGATGTCCAGCGTGTGGCTGCGGAACTTGCCCTGGGTCTTGCCCTCGATGTCGCGCAGCTTGGCCATGTCGGCCATGTCCAGCACCGGCTGGCTCACCTCCAGGCGCATCGGCGGGTTGACGTGGTTGATGTCCAGCAGGTTGGGCTTGGGGCCGATGAAGGACACCAGCGACATCACGATCGCTTCCCGGATCGGGTCGATCGGCGGGTTCGTCACCTGCGCGAACAGCTGCTTGAAGTAGTTGTAGAGCGGTTTGTCCTTGTCGGAGAGCACGGCCAGCGGGCTGTCGTTGCCCATGGAGCCAATGCCCTCTTCACCGTTGGCGGCCATGGGGCTGAGCAGGAACTTGATGTCCTCCTGCGTGTAGCCAAAGGCCTGCTGGCGGTCCAGCAACTCTGGCGTCACGCTCTCTGCGCCGGTGGACTGCGGTTCGGTCTGGCCGATGGGCAGCTCCTGCGCGGCCTCACCGGCGACTGGCGTTTCCACGTCGTCCAGGCGGATGCGCAGGTTCTCGATCCACTGCTTGTAGGGCTTGGTATTGGCGAGATTGGCTTTCAGCTCCTCGTCGTCGATCATGCGGCCCTGTTCGAGATCGATCAGGAACATTTTGCCGGGCTGCAGGCGCCACTTGCGCACGATCTTGTTTTCCGGCACCGGCAGCACGCCCGACTCGGAACCCATGATGACCATGTCGTCGTCGGTGATGCAGTAGCGCGACGGGCGCAGGCCGTTGCGGTCCAGCGTGGCACCGATCTGGCGGCCGTCGGTGAACACGATGGAGGCCGGGCCGTCCCAGGGCTCCATCATGGCGGCGTGGTATTCGTAGAAGGCCTTGCGGCGTTCGTCCATGGTGGTGTGCTGCTCCCACGGCTCGGGAATCATCATCATCACGGCCTGCGCCAGCGGGTAACCCGCCATGGTCAGCAGTTCGAGACAGTTGTCAAAGGTGGCTGTGTCGGACTGGCCAGCAAAGCTGATCGGATAGAGCTTCTGCAGGTCGGCACCCAGCACCGGCGAGGCCATCACGCCTTCGCGCGCCTTCATCCAGTTGTAGTTGCCCTTGACGGTGTTGATCTCACCGTTGTGCGCCACGTAGCGGTACGGGTGGGCCAGCGGCCACTCGGGGAAGGTGTTGGTGGAGAAACGCTGGTGCACCAGACCCAGGGCGGAAACGCAGCGAATGTCCTGCAGGTCCTTGTAATAGGTGCCCACCTGATCGGCCAGCAGCAGGCCCTTGTAGATCACGGTGCGGCTGCTCATGCTCACCACGTAATACTCTTTGCTGTGCTTGAGCTTGAGCGCCTGGATGTGGGCGCTGGCGGTCTTGCGGATCACGTAGAGCTTGCGCTCCAGCGCGTCCTGCACGATCACGTCGTTGCCGCGGCCGATGAACACCTGGCGCAGGATGGGCTCCTTTTCACGCACGGTGGGCGACATGGGCATGTCCTTGTTCACCGGCACATCGCGCCAACCCAGCAGCACTTGGCCTTCATCGGCAATGGCGCGCTCCATCTCCTGCTCGCAGGCGAGACGGGAAGCGTGTTCCTTCGGCATGAAGATCATGCCGACGCCGTATTCGCCCGGCGCCGGCAGGATCACGCCCTGGGCGGCCATTTCTTCGCGGTACAGCGCATCGGGCAGCTGGATCAGGATGCCAGCCCCGTCGCCCATGAGCGCATCGGCACCCACGGCACCCCGGTGGTCCAGGTTTTCCAGGATCTTCAGACCCTGCTGGACGATGGCATGGCTTTTTTCGCCCTTGATGTGCGCCACAAAGCCGACACCACAGGCATCGTGTTCGTTGGCCGGGTCGTACAGACCCTGTTGCTGGAGTTGCTGCTGTTCGGCTGCCGTGGTCATGGCGCTTCCTTCTCGGTTCGAGGGCAAAAAACAAAATTCGCGGGGTGCAGAGCTTAGTGCAACGCAACAAAAATGCCAAGCAGATTAAATGGGGTCAGAATCTAATTAATAAACACTAAAATAACTCATAAATAAAATAGGGACACATCAAAATCACCCCAGTTATGTGCAATGAATTCAATCACTTAGCTCAATCAAGCAGGCTTTTTGACACGGGAGGCCGGCCGGCCGGCCCGCATCTGGCTCGGGCGACGATCGGTTTTTTTTTCGAGCTCCGCCACAAAATCCGCCCCGCCCAGGGCCCAGCCCCGCAGAGCGGAGTCTGTCAGCGCGGCCTGCTGATCCGCACTCACCCCCGCGTGCACCAGATCGGCGTATGCCGCCTCCCGCGCAAACGGGGTGTTGCCCAGTGTCCATGCCAAGGGGTGCGGGGTGATGAGTTTGTCATGTCGCTGGCCGATGTAGTGCCCATGGCTGGACCAAGGGAAGTCCCCCGCCTGCCCCACCATGCCGGCGCGCACAGGGTTCAGGTCCAGGTAGACCATGCAGGCCAGCAGGTACCGATCGGTTTCGATCATCGTGGAGCGGTAGCGCCCTTCCCATAGCGTTCCAGTGCGCCCGTATCGGTCGTTGAAATAACGCACATAGCTACGCCCAACCGCCTGCATCATTCGGGGAAGACCGTCCACCGTTTCGGGTGTGACCAGAAGGTGGAAATGGTTGCCCATCAGCACATAGGCGTGAATGGCCACCCTGAACCTGGTCGCGCTTTCGGCCAGTAACACCAAAATACGATCCCGATCCTTCGAATCCAAAAAAATCGGCTGCCGGTTGTTGCCACGCTGTATGACGTGGTGCGGGTAGCCGGGAACAGTGAGGCGGGGAAGACGGGCCATAACGCGATCCGTTCAGCGAGGTTTACAGGATTTGAAATCTGACCCCATTTTAGTATCCTGTCGATACGGTGATCGGCACTGGCGGAGGGACACCCACTTTCAGCGCAAGGCTCAACAGACTCCCATGACCGGGTCAGGCTGCACTAACCACCGCATGGACGCGATGTTTCCAGGCGCGCTGCAACCGGGCAGCCAGCGCAACGCCGAGCAGTGAGCAACTGGCCGTCACCACCCAGGTCCAGTGCCACCCGCCCACCTGCGTGGCCACCCAAGCCACCAACGGTGGTCCGAGAAACTGACCCAGCGCTGAAAACTGCTGCATCCAGCCCACCGTGGTGGACACCGTTGCCTCTCCCGGCGCCAGCACCACAGCCAAGCTGAACAGCGTGCCCGGGATCAGACCGCCCACACCGGAAAACAACAGCACGGCGAGGTATTGCCACACCGGATGGCCTTGCGCTCCAAAGGCCACGACCGCTCCCATTGCCATGGCCAGGTAAGCGATCGACAACAACACGCCGGGACGCACCCCTCGTGCCAGACACCGTCCCGCACCGATGTTGCCCGCCATGTTGATGCCCGCTGCGAGCGCCGTCAGAACACCCACCACCACGCCGCTGTAGCCGGCCTCGCTGTAGATCGTGGGTAAAAACCCCACCACCGCCAACCACTGACCGGAATAGAGAAAGAAAGCCAGCGCGACCAGCCAGGGGCCCGATGCAACCAGCGTCAGCTGAACCCTGGTCCAGGGCTTCAAGGCCATGGCGGCCACCAGAGAGCTCGAGCCCCTCGCATGCGTTGGGTCACGTGAAACCTGGGTAGCAAGCCCGATGGCGGCCAAGCATGTCAGCAGAGCCAGCAAAAGCCACACCAGGCGCCACCCGATCAGCTCCAACAAAGGCGCACCACACAGAAGTGCGGTCGCCGTGCCCAAGGGCATGTAGGCGCCCCACCAACCGAGTGCTCGCGCGAGTGTTTTCGGATTGCGAACCCGCTGGCGCAGCAAGCCCGGCGCAGGAAGCACGGCCAGAAGAAAACCCAGCCCCTCGAGCACACGGGTCGCCAACAGCCCATGGACCCCGGTCGACACCCCACCCAATGCGCTGCCCATCGCAAGCAGACCCAGGCCGGACAGCATCACGCGCCGCGGTCCCAGGTGATCGGCCATCAGCCCCACAACCAGACCCAGTGTCATGCCAGCGAGCTGAACCAGTGACAACAAAAAACCGGCCTGCAGAAGACTGAGCCCCAAAGAGGCCTGCAACACGGGAATGGCGACCGGCAGTTTGCCCACATGCAGGGCGCAGACAACGCCAACCCCAACCACAACCGCCGCCAACACCACGGGATCGCGTTCGGGTACGGCCGCGGACTCAGACTCTTTCACGGGAAGAGCACCGCACCACTCAGACGTTCATGTTCACGAATCGCAAAGCGATCGGTCATGCCCGCTATGTAGTCGGCAACGGCCCGCGCCCGATGCGTGGCGGGTTGGTGGCCAGGGGGAAGTTCATGAGGCTGGTCCATATAGAAGGCAAACAGCTCCGACACCACCCGCCGGGCCCGTTCGGTTGTTTCCAGTACCTGCGGGTGGCGGTACAGATTGCGCAAGAGGAATTGCTTCAGTTCAGATGACCGGTCACGCATCTCCTCCGAGAACGCCACCAGGGTGCCTTGCGCCCGCACATCATCCACACAGCCGACCTTCGACGTGCCGATTCGGGCGCGCGACGTGTCGATCACGTCGTAGACCTGGTCGCTGAGCATCCGCCGGATCACCTCAAACAACAGACGGCGGCCATCGAGTCGCGGGTGTTTCTCCAGCACCAGCCGCTGATACCGCTCAAACAACGGCACCGCCCCAAGCTGTTCCATGCTCAGCAAACCGGAGCGCACGCCATCGTCGATGTCGTGCGCGTTGTAGGCGATCTCGTCAGCCAGATTGCACAGTTGCGCCTCCAGAGAAGGAGAGCCACCCGTCAAGAAACGCAGCGCCACGCCAGTGGCATCCTGGACGCAAAGACGCCGTGCATTCGCCGGTGAACAGTGTTTCAGAATGCCCTCCCGCGTCTCGAACGTGAGGTTCAATCCATCAAAGTCGGGATAGCGCTCCTCCAGCGCATCGACAACCCTCAGACTCTGGAGGTTGTGTTCAAAGCCGGCTCGATCAACCGATCGGGGCCCACTCTGCAACAATGCCTGGCCTTTCATGCAGGCGTTCAACGCATCCTGGCCCGCGTGTCCAAACGGTGTATGGCCCAGGTCATGCGCCAGAGCGATGGCCTCCACCAGGTCCTCGTTCAAGCCCAGCGAACGAGCAATGCTGCGCCCCAATTGCGCCACTTCCAGCGAATGGGTCAGGCGCGTACGGAACAGATCGCCCTCATGGTTCAGAAACACCTGGGTCTTGTACACCAGCCGGCGAAAAGCCGTGCTGTGAATGATGCGATCACGATCTCGCTGAAACGCCGTACGCGTGGGTGCTTCGGGCTCGCTGAATCGCCGGCCCCTGCTGCTACCGGGGTGGCACGCGTACAGCGCCAGCCCCATCCCGTTGTTCATCTGCATCCCGGGGTCACCAACAGGACTCGGCATGCCGACATTTGCTGACACATCGAACTCACGGGCGACAGCTGGCCTGGATCACCTCGGTCACCAGGCCGTCTGGTGCGCTGCGGACGACCGCCTGTCCCGAGCTGTCGATCAACACAAACTTGATCTCCCCGGCCTCGGCCTTTTTGTCCACACGCATCAACGCCAGGTATCGGCCCGCGTTGTCCTTGTCATCCAGCACGGGCGCCACAATGGGCAGACCGGCTCGCTCAATCAAACGGGTCAGGCGGTCCACATAGGCTGAATCGATCAAGCCCAGGCGTTGCGACAACCGCGCGGCCATGACCATGCCGCAACCCACCGCCTCACCGTGCAACCATCGCCCGTATCCCATGCCTGCCTCAATCGCGTGGCCGAAGGTGTGACCGAAGTTGAGAACTGCCCGAAGTCCGGCCTCCCGTTCATCCGCCCCCACCACCTGGGCCTTGATTTCACAACTGCGCTTGACCGCAAAAGCCAGCGCAACGGGATCGCGAGACCGCAGCAAATCCATATTCGCTTCGATCCACTCCAGAAAAGCCGCATCGGCAATGGGCCCGTACTTGATGACTTCGGCCAGGCCCGCGCTCAGTTCCCGCTCCGGCAGCGTCTTGAGCGTATCCAGATCGCAGATCACCCGCTGCGGCTGGTAAAACGCACCGATCATGTTCTTGCCCATTGGATGATTGATGCCGGTTTTCCCCCCTACCGAGGAGTCAACCTGGGCCAGCAACGTCGTGGGCACCTGCACAAAAGGCACGCCCCGCATGTAAGTCGCTGCAGCAAACCCGGTCATGTCTCCGACAACGCCACCACCCAAGGCAAACAACACCGTTCTGCGATCACACCCCCGCTCAAGCAAGGCATCAAATATCAGATTGAGAGACGCCCAGGTCTTGTAAACCTCACCATCAGGCAGAACCACGTGGCCCACCACCGGATAGTGTTTATCCAGGGCACTCACCAAGGATTGCAGGTACAACGGTGCGATCGTTTCGTTGGTCACGATGATCGCTGTTCTGGCGCTGGGCAACCCGTCGTAACAATGTGGCGAACCAAGCAAGTCGCTGCCAATGGCTATCTGGTAGCTTCGTTCACCCAGGTGAATTCCAACCTCGGAATGCGGCTTTACTGATGTGGTCTCTTGCATAGAGCCAGAGTGTAGAGCCTCTGGCAGCGGCAAGTGAGGATGCTGCACCCCTCGGCCGCCCGAAAAAACCTGCATGGGCAATCAGGCCTTGCCAGAGTCCTGACCACGCGCGAAGCCATCATTTACGACGCCGGCCAGTTCCAGCTGCATCACGATCATGTTGACAAGGGTCGACACCGAAGGTCGCCCCGTCTCGATCACGAAGTGCGCCGCCTCCCTGTACAAAGGGTCACGCTGTACAAACAAATCGCGAAGCCGCTGGAGGGGATCCGCCACTTGAAGAAGTGGCCTGTTCCTGTCGTGTCTCAGACGCCGGAAAACCTCTTCAGGTGAGGAGCGCAAATACACCACATGGCTGCGTTCGTGAAGACAAGTTCGATTCGCCGCTCGCAACACCGAGCCACCACCGGTCGACAACACGCAAGAAGGCCCGAGCGTCAACTCGTCAATCACCGTTGCTTCCAGGTCACGGAAACTGCTTTCACCTTCGCGATCAAAGTACTCTCGGATCGAGCATCCAAGTCGCTGCTCGATCACATGATCCGAGTCAAAAAAAGGGACAGCAAGCCGGCGGCTCAGTTGGCGGCCGATGGTGGACTTGCCAGACCCTGGCAAACCCACCAACGAAATCAGCAAAGAACGCGGCACAAGATAATCAGCACAGTATCGTTTTCTATAATTCATCACCCATCTGATGTGAACATCGAACCCTTCTCACAACAGACAAATACCACGGCAACCAAACAGCAACACACAAACTTCCGATTTACTCAGCCACTTCTTCTGGCTCTTCAACTGTAATTTCAATCTTTGTTGATCGAGAATGATAGTCAAGAACCAGAACGGGAACCGTTTCCATACAGCCACCAAGTGTAGTGATCCGAAACTTCGGATCCTTTCCAGTGACCTCTGTTCTATCCACTTGCAATCCCCTGGGAAAAGGATTATGGATCCTGTAAGGAGGCGTTCCCCCGACGATCGTAACAACAACCTGAGAGCCCCCACCGCAACCAAGAGAAGTAATCTTCCATTCATCTGGATTGGTGAAGAATTCTTCTGTATCTCCAGCAACATCACCGCCACCGCCACAAGCAACAACTGCGAACGACAACGCCGAAACAGTCAATAACCGGGAAAGCAAACTCAATTTTTTCATGATCAATCTCTAAAAATTACCGAGACACGCCTCTGTCACCGATCGTACGCGGCGTGATGAAGATCAGAAGCTCTGACTTGTTCGCGGTTCTGTTTTTATTCTTGAACAGATTCCCCACCACAGGAAGGTCTCCAAACAACGGGACCTTGGTGACATCTTCAGTTTCATTTTGCTCAAAGATACCACCAATCACCACGGTACCACCATTCTCTATAAGCACTTGCGTCTGAACATGCTTCGTATTGATCGCAATGCCGGCAGCAGTCGTTTCACCACGGCTGTCTTTATTGATATCAACATCGAGAATGATACTGCCTTCAGGCGTGATCTGCGGAGTAACCTCCAGCTTGAGATTGGCCTTTCGAAAAGCAACAGCGGTTGCCCCACTGGACGTCGCCGTCTGATATGGAAACTCGGTGCCTTGTTCAATCAACGCTTTAACCTGGTCTGCCGTCACTACCCGAGGGCTCGAAACGATTTTTCCTCGACCATCCGCTTCCAAAGCAGAAATTTCAAGATTCAGAAATCGATTCGCCGCCGAGCTGAACAAGGACAGGGCAAACGCGGCCGGAAGAAAACCGCCTGCACCGGCAGAGGGTAAATTGACGAAACTCGTATTGATCGTATCGAGCACGTTTTCAGATTCAACAGTGGTGCTTGACACGGCGTTGTAGCTGCCACCAATGGCGATGCGATTCCGACCACCGGCTGCATAGCCCGCATCACCTCCACGAACACCTCGCAGGTCACTGCCACCCAGTCGTACACCCAAAGAACGTCCGAAACGGTCATCTGCTTCCACGATACGGGCTTCGATCAGAACCTGCCGGATGGGGATGTCCAGTTTACTGATCAATTGCTGCACCTGCTCCAGTTTGGATGGTACATCAGTCACAAAAAGCTGGTTTGTTCGCGGCTCAGCAATCGCGCTTCCACGCGCAGACAATATCCGCGCACCAGCACCAGAAGCACCGCCTCCTGTGGCCGCAAGTTGAGCAGCAACGTCACTCGCTTTTGCATAATTCATCTGGAAACTCTGAGTACGCAGTGTTTCAAGACTTTCAATGGATGCCTTGGCTTCCAGCTCCTGCTTTTCACGAGCGGCGATCTCATCCTGAGGAGCTATCCAGAGAACATTCCCGCTTTTCCGCATTCCCAAACCTTTGGCCTGAAGAATGATATCCAAAGCCTGATCCCATGGAACATCTTTCAACCGCAACGTCACAGCCCCACTCACCGAATCTGAAGTGACAATGTTGAAATTGGTGAAGTCCGCAATGACCTGAAGCAACGATCTGACTTCAATGTTCTGGAAATTAAGCGACAACTTTTCCCCGTTGTAGCCAGGTCCTTGAGTCAGCTTGGATTCATCCACTTTCTGTTCGCGAACTTCCAGCACAAACTGATTGTCACTCTGATAGGCAGAATGCTCCCAGTTGCCTTTTGGCGTAACCGTCATGCGAACACGGTCACCGATCTGGCTGGTAACCACGGTTTGGACAGGGGTTCCGAAATCGGTCACATCCAGTTTGCGGTTCAACCCTTCAGGCAAAGAGGTGCGCAAAAAATCCACGACAAGATCCTTGCCCTGCTGGCGAATATCGACGCCGACCTGGTTGCTCGCAAGATCGACCACAATCCGCCCCGAATTGCCGGCTCCGCGCCGAAAATCAATGTCTTTAAGCGCAACCGTTTGATCAACCTGCACAGCCGCAAACACCGCAGGGCCACTCGGAAAAGAGGCGCCTGCCTCCGTCCGATCAAGGACCAGCAGCAAGGTCTTTCCATCCAGCTTGGCCTGGTATGCAGCGGGCTGCTTCAGGTTGATCACCACCCGGGTCCGGTCTCCCGCCTGAACCACATTGGCAGATCGCAAGTTTCCCTGATTCAGCTCCACGGTATTCCTACCCATGGCATTCACCACACCCGGAAAATCCAAGGCGATGCGCGCGGGTGATTGGATCGTGAATCCGGTGGGCAGAGCAGTCAAAGCCTCTGCGGTGTCGATACGCACAACCTCCACGCCGGCCTGCAGCCCACCAGTCAACGATTGGATGGCATTCTGGGCATGTGCCAGGCACGAAGTCATGGCAATGGCCACAAACAAAGACAGTTTGCGCAAACTCCGTTCCTTTGACTCAGAGTTGATCATGCCATAAGATTTTGTCATTTTGAAACTTCCTCTTGTAACTGCAATGTCGCTGGACGCTCAATCCACTCACCCGCCGCATCTTGCACAATCTCGCGTAAATTAATTTCATTTTCAGAAATTTTCAACACGCGTCCATAGTTTTGACCAAGATAATTACCTTGAGTAACCTGGTAAAGAAGTTGATCCACCTTCACCAAGGCGACAAGCTTTCCAGCGCGATTCAGGCTGCCCACCATCGACATGGTATCCAGCGGGAAGGCCTCCAAAGGTTGTTTCCGCCGGCTCATCTCTGCATCAATCAATGCGGAGCTTCCTGCGGAGAGACTTTTCCCACCACGCAAAATACTCGCCAATTTTTCGCTGCTAAAAGGCTCTAAAAATTTTTCACCTGTGTAGGCGTATGGTTGAAACTTTGTAGGCGCTGGAATTGGCTTGACATTCGGCGTTATCGAGTTCCGTTCGTTTTGCATCCAGACACTCAACTCTTCCTGATCTGCACTTCCGCACCCTTGAAGGAATGCCATTGAACACATGATCAGTGCAACACGCCGAATCACGCCTCTTTGGCACCAGCTCATTGAGAAGCTCATTTGGATGCACCCTTAGAAGTGACTGCTTTTTTCTGCAGTTCGATTTCCTCTTGATCCAGATACCGGAACGTTTTGGCCGTGCAGTCCATGGTCAATGTACCATCCCGGTCCTTCACGGGAGCAAGGGACAGATTGTTCAAAGTCACGATGCGAGAAAGATTTGCGATGTCCGCTGCAAAAAGACCGATGTCATGATAGCCACCCGTCACGCGCACAGCGATTGGAAGTTCCGCATAGTACTCCTTCACTGAGATCTGGCCTGGACGAAACAATTCAAATTGCAAACTGCGACCCAAACCAGCCTGGTTGATATCAGACAACAAAGCATCCATTTCTGCCTTGCTGGGAAGTTGTTTTTCCAGTTGATTCACATATTGCTGAACCTGTTCAAGCTGCTTCTTCAGCGCATCCAGATTGACCGCTTGGACCAGCTTCTTCCGATAGTCCTCCCGCAACTGCTGCTCTCGGGTTTGCTCAGCAAGCAACTCCTCGTCCACAGCTTTGAGCCAGAAGAACCAGAGACCAGCAATAACTGCGCCACAAACCAGAATGTAAAGTAGATTTCGTGGCAATGACGGCCACGAAGAAGGGTCGTTGGGATCAAGACCAGAAAACTGTTTCTGAAGCTTATCCTGAACAGAACTGAAATCCAGGTTGGTGCTAGATGATAGAGCCATGATTACCCATTCGGTCAGACTTTTCCGGGCACCGGGAGCGCTGCCCCCGAAGCACCCTGCCCAGAAGCATTCGAACCTGCTGGACGGTTGAGCGCCACTCTTATCTTGAAATTCGATACCCTGCGTTGCTCGCGATTTGAAACGGCTGCGTTGGCTGCAACAATTTCTATCAATTCAGGCTTCCCTAGCCAGGACGAGTTGTTCGCAAGATTCCGCAACAACTCAGAAACCCGTTCTTGCGATTGGGCCACACCCTCCAGCAAGACACTCTGGTTTTCTTGCTTCATGCTCTTGAGATATATGCCATCGGGCAGTTGCGCCACCAGCTCATCAAGCAGGTGCACCGGCATGTTTCTATCAGCCTGAAGATCCTCTACCGCAGTCTGCCTGGCTCGCAAAGAAGCAATTTGCGCCTGAAGGCTTGCAATATCCTTGATTTCCGCGTCAAGCTCCTTCGTTTTGTTTTGCAGAAACGAATTTCGCTGCTGCTGCTCCGCGATACGCCCTTGATACAATGTAAATAGCGCACCGCAGATGATGCCGCCCAGCAGAACGGACAATCCCAACTGGGTGAAGAACTGTTCTTTCTGCTTTTTTCGAGCCGCCTCTCGATGAGGCAGCAAATTGATCAAAATCATTGGTAGAACCTCCGCAACGCCAAGCCAGTGGAGGTCAAATACGACGGCGCTTCACGGGCGATTTTTCGACCCCGCACACTGGAAGCCATTTCCATGCCGTCAAACGGATTGATCACCATGCAGGCAAACGAGGTCTGGTGGGTGACACCCTCGATCAAACCTGGCAATGCTGCACTACCTCCGGCCAGCAAGATGTGATCAACCTTGTTGTATGGGGTGCTGGTGAAGAAAAACTGCAACGCTCGTCCAATTTCTTGCGCCATACTTTCAATAAATGGTTCCAGCACAGCCGAGCGATAGTCTTCAGGCAGGTCGCCCGATCGCTTCTTGGCCTCAGCCTCGTCCGCGGAAAAACCATACTGGCGCACGATCAACTGCGTCAGCTGGGCGCCTCCGAAGGCTTGATCGCGTTCATACAACACGTCATCGTTGCGCATCACCTGCATGCTGGTGGTCAGGGCACCCACCTCAAACAAGGCCACCAGAGAGTCCACGCCTTGATTGGGCAACGTCTCGATCACCCGTCCAGCCGCCATCCGGGAAGCATAGGGTTCGACGTCCATGATGACCGGCTTGAGGCCGGCGGCCTCAGCGAGACCCTGTCGGTCAGACACCTTCTCCTTGCGTGAAGCTGCAATCAATACCTCGGCATCTCCGACCGAGTTGGCGCTCGGCCCCACCACGCAGAAATCGAGACTGACTTCATCAAGAGAGAAAGGGATGTATTGGTTGGCCTCCGATTCGACCTGCACCTCAAGCTCTTTTTCAGACAGGCCGCCGGGAAGAACGATTTTTTTGGTGATCACAGCCGATGCAGGCAACGCCATGGCCACGTTTTTGGTCTTGCTGCCACTTTTGCGGACAACCCGGCGCACAGCTTCGGCCACTTCATCGAACTTTTCGATATTCCCGTCGGTGATCCACCCTCGTTCCAGGGGCTCGATGGCACAACACTCCAACACCAGATCGCCTGAACGATTGCGGCTCAACTCGACCAGCTTGACACTGGAAGAGCTGACGTCAATACCCAACAACGGTGCCGGATCACGGCTGAAAAACGACCCCAATGAGATCAAGGTGACCCCCAAAAAATAGAAGCGCGGCAAGGCGCCAGACTTAAGATTTCACTTGAATGCTAGCAGCAAGCCCCTTGTGCAGCAAAGATTTTCTACCTTTGACACAAAAGAGAACGTTGCCAAAAGCATACGCAAACCCACCACTTCCTGTGGGCAGGCATCACGCAGAAAGATAAGAAACACACAACGACTCACAATATCCGCTTCTGCGCTGACATCTTCACCGCAGGCCGATTTTTATAATCGGTCTCCCTCGCCCTGACTGTTCGCATGCCCCAACACGATCCCGCTACCACCCGCTCTTCCGAGCCAACCCCCTCCAAGAAAGCTGGTTTGCTGGCGTGGCTTGGACGCGTTCTGGCAGGTTTGACAGGGTTGGTGCTTGCAGCGTTGCTCACACTCGTTCTAGGTGTGGGGATCGGACTGGCCGTGGCCTATCCCAACCTGCCAGATGTGGCTGCTCTCGCCGATTACCGCCCCAAACTGCCCCTTCGGGTGCTGACAGCCGATGGGCATCTGATCGGGGAATTCGGCGAAGAACGCCGCAGTCTTCTTCCGATCAAAGAGATCCCGGATGTCATGAAAAATGCCGTTCTCGCGATAGAGGACGCCCGCTTTTTCGAACACGGCGGCGTGGACTATCGGGGCATGCTCCGGGCAGTGCTGGTCAATTTTGGGCAGGCGAAAAGCCAGGGAGCATCCACCATCACGATGCAGGTGGCCCGAAACGTCTACCTGTCGGCAGAAAAAAGCTACACCCGCAAGATCTATGAGGTGCTGCTCACTTTCAAGCTGGAATACCTGTTGAGCAAAGAGCAGATCCTTGAGATCTACATGAACCAGATCTTTCTGGGTCAACGGGCCTATGGCTTTGCCACTGCGTCACAGACCTACTTCGGCAAGCCGCTCAAGGACGTGAGCATCGCCGAAGCCGCCATGTTGGCAGGACTGCCCAAGGCCCCCTCGGCGTACAACCCCATCTCCAACCCCAAGCGCGCACGCGCCAGGCAACTCCACATCATCGAGCGCATGTTCGAGAACGGATTCATCACCGCCGAACAAGCCCGAGAGGCCAAGGTCGAAGAACTCAAGCTTCGACCGGTGGGAGGGCCGGTACGGGTTCATGGTGAATTTGTTGCCGAGATGGTTCGCCAGTCCATGGTGGCCCAATACGGTGAGGAGGCCTATACCCGCGGCCTGACCGTCACCACCACGCTGCAATCCAGCGAACAACAAGCCGCTTATCAGGCCCTGCGACGGGGTATCCTGACCTACGAGAGCCGCCAGAAGTACCGGGGCCCCGAGTTTTTCGTCAACCTGCCGGCAGACGATGCCGCACGCGAGGATGTGATTGATGGCGTGCTGGCGGAGCACCCCGACAACGGCGACCTGCTCTCGGCCGTCGTGCTTGAAGCCGGGCCTCGCAAGGTGGTGGTGGTTCGCCAGGATGGTGAGCCCTTCGCGATCACCGGCGCCGGCCTGCGCTCCGTGCAATCGGGTCTGGCGGAAAAGGCCGCCGCTTCCATCAAGCTCCGCCCGGGGGCCGTGGTCCGAGTGGTCAGGATTTCGGCAACCGAGTGGCGCATCAGCCAGTTGCCCGAGGTCGAGTCCGCCTTCGTGGCGATGAATCCCACCACCGGCGCTGTGCACGCGCTGGTGGGTGGCTTTGACTTCCAGAAGAACAAGTTCAACCACGTGACCCAGGCCTGGCGCCAGCCGGGCTCCAGCTTCAAGCCCTTCATCTACTCCGCCGCACTTGAAAAAGGCCTGACACCCACGACCGTGGTGAACGACGCACCGCTTTTCTACAGCGCTGAGCAGACAGGCGGAAAGCCCTGGGAACCCAAAAACTACGACGGACAATTCGAAGGCCCGATGTCGGTACGCCGCGCGCTGGCCAAGTCCAAGAACATGGTGTCGATCCGGGTGCTGCAACTCGTTGGAACGAAAAGCGCGCAGGAGTGGGTCGCCCGATTCGGTTTCCCGCCGGAGAAACATCCCCCCTACCTGACCATGGCCCTTGGCGCTGGCGCGGTCACCCCGATGCAGATGACCACCGGCTTTGCCGTGTTCGCCAACGGGGGCCATCGTGTCACACCCGTCCTGATCACCCGCGTGGTCGAACAACGGGGAAAGGTGCTGTTTGATGCGCCACCTCCAGCGGTGGACACCTCGCGCCAGGTCATTGATGAACGCAACGCCTTCATCATGAACAGCCTGCTGCAGGAGGTCACGCGAACCGGCACGGCCGCGCGCGTCCAGGCAACGCTGAAACGCCCCGACCTATACGGAAAGACGGGCACCACCAACGACTCCATGGACGCCTGGTTCGTGGGCTACCACCCCACACTGGTGGCGACGGTTTGGGTGGGGTACGACACGCCACGCAATCTGGGCAGCCGTGAAACGGGTGGCGGCCTGAGTCTGCCGATCTGGATCGACTACATGGCCGAAGTGCTCAAAGGGGTACCGGTGGCCGAATACAAACCGCCATCGGGCGTGATTCGCGTCGGTGGCGACTGGTACTACGAGGAATTTGGCCCTGGCCAGGGCGTGCATGGCCTCGGTTTGCGGGATCCTTGGCCCGGCCGCCCGGTTGAAAGCGACTCCACACCTGAAGAGATGGCCCGCCCACCGAACGATACCGAAGAAGACCGGCGCACGATCCTCGATCTGTTCAGGAACTGAACGTCAGTGGCTGGCCCGCCTGCTCGGTTGCACAACGTGACAGGTGTGAGAAAAACTCGCCCTGCCCTTTGCTGTCCATCCACTGGGCCCCGTCGTACCTGTAGTGAAAGCCACCCGCACGGGCCGCCATCCAGACCTCCTGCAGCGGTTTCTGCAGATTCACGATGATCTGGCTGCGGTTGGCAAAGGTCAACGTCACCATGCCGCCCACGCGCTGGTTGTCAATATCCGCCGTTGTCTGGTCATTGATGCGGTCGCAAGCCAGTTCAATGGCGGTGAGCAAGGCCTCGGCGCGATCCAGATACTCGATATCGGTCATTACAATGCACCCACTATGAAGATGCATCGAATTCTAGGCGCAGCATTCGCCCATGTCCGTGTCGCGGGTTGCATGGCCCTGATCGCCCTGAGCGTGGCGGGTGCCGGTTGTGGGCAAAAGGGGCCGCTCTACCTGCCCAGCGCGCAACCCGATGCCCGGCCTGCCGCGCCCAATCCGGCCACCCTCCCCGCTGCAACGGACACGCTGGACGAGACTCCGCAGCGCTGAAACCCATTTTGCAGCTGGCACCGGCTGCGGTTGTTCGCGGCCACCGAGCCACCCTGATTCCACCATGCCCACCTTGACCGGTACATCCGCCCCGTCGCTGCCTCCCGGCTTCAGCTACCAGAGTGATCGACTCACGATCGAGGGCATCGCGCTGGATACGCTGGCCGCGCAGTACGGAACACCCCTGTTTGTTTACAGCCGTGCGGCCATGCTCGATGCATTGGCCGCCTACCAGCGCGGACTCCAGGGGCGCGAGCACCTGATCTGCTACGCCATGAAGGCCAACTCGAATCTGGCCATCCTGCAGACCCTGGTGCAAGCCGGCTGCGGACTCGACATCGTCTCTCGCGGCGAGCTGGAACGTGCTTTGGCCGTTGGAGTGGAGCCCACGCGCATCATCTTCTCCGGTGTTGGTAAGACGCGCGCCGAAATGCGCCACGCGCTGGAAGTCGGCATCGGCTGTTTCAACGTGGAAAGCACCGCCGAGCTGGATGTGCTCGATGCGGTTGCGCAGAGCATGGGACTTCGCGCGCCGGTGAGCGTGCGCGTGAATCCCAACGTGGACGCCAAGACCCACCCCTATATTTCGACCGGCCTCAAAGACAACAAATTCGGCATCGCGCACGAAGACGTGCTCGCCACCTACCGACACGCCGCCAGCTGCGCCGGTTTGCGCGTGGTCGGTATCGACTGTCACATCGGGTCGCAGATCACCGACATCGATCCGTATCTGGACGCACTGGACCGCATGCTGGACCTGGTGAGCGCGATCGAAGCCGCCGGGGTACCACTCGAACACCTGGATCTGGGCGGTGGCCTGGGCATCAACTACCAAGGTGAAACCCCGCCAGCGGCCGATGAGCTCTGGCAGCGCTTGCTGGAAAAACTCGATGCCCGAGGCTACGGCCAGCGCAGGCTGGTCATCGAGCCAGGCCGCTCCCTGGTGGGCAACGCAGGCGTCTGCCTGACCGAGGTGCTCTACCTCAAGCCCGGTGAACACAAGAATTTTCTGATCGTGGACGCGGCCATGAACGACCTGCCGCGACCCGCCATGTACCAGGCCTTTCACCAGATCGTGCCACTGTCGCCGCGCCAGGCCCTGCCCCCCACCACCTGGGACGTCGTCGGCCCGGTGTGTGAAAGTGGTGACTGGCTCGGGCGCGACCGGCGCCTGGCGGTGCAGGCGGGTGATGTGCTCGCGGTGATGTCCGCTGGCGCCTATTGCATGAGCATGGCCAGCAACTACAACACGCGTGGCAGGGCAGCCGAGGTGCTGGTCGACGGCAACCATGCAACGCTGATCCGGTCACGAGAGACCGCAGCCGACCAGTTCCGCAACGAAATGCTGATCTCGGCCACCTGAGCCACCGGCCCGCGCGCTTTTATGGCATTGGCCGGCCGCTGGGTCGCCAGCGCCGCCACACTCGCCAGCCCAGCAACGCTGCCAACAGAACCGCGTAAACACCCACCTCCGCGAAGTCGTTCTTGCCGCTGCGCATCCAGAAAAAATGCAGCACCGCCAGGCAAGCCACGGCATACACACTGCGGTGCAGCGACTTCCAGCGAGCCACCCCCATCGCCCGGATGGCCCGATTGAACGAGGTGGCCGCCATGAGCAGCAGCAACACCCAACTGACAAAGCCGACCAGAATGAAGGGCCGCTTGGCCAGATCGGCCAGCAGGTCGCGCCACTCGAAACCCATGTCGAACAACGCGTAGGCCATCAGGTGCAGACTGGCGTAGAAAAACACGAACAAACCCAGCATGCGCCGCAGGCGGGCCAGCGCGGGCCACGCGGCCAACACCCGCAACGGCGTCACCAGCAACACCAGCACCAGCGCTCGCAGGCTCCAGTCGCCCAGTGACCGGATCAGGGCTTCGGCCGGATTGGCGCCAAGCTGGTCGTTCCATGCAGCCCAGAACAGCCAGACCGCCGGCAGGCTGCAAAAAATGAAAAACAGGGGCTTGGCAACGCGGTGCGAGAGCCACCGGTTCACGAGCGGCCCTGCCTTGCGCGGCGTGGTGGCCGAATCCACCAACCCAGATCGGTTCGCTGGCACAGCGGGAAGTCGAGCGTCCACGAGAGCGACTTTGCGGATGAACGGTCCGGGGGTCAGAAAGACTTGCGCAGGTCCATGCCGGCGTACAGCTGCCCCACATGCGGCTCGTAGCCGTTGAACATCAGGGTCTTGCGGCGTTTGGCCAACAGGCCACCCTCTTCTCCAATGCGCCGCTCCGTGGCCTGGCTCCAGCGCGGATGGGCCACATCGGGATTCACGTTGGAGTAAAAGCCGTACTCCTGTGGCGCTGCGATATTCCAGGCCGTGCGCGGCTCCTTGTCGGTGAACCGGATCTTCACCAGCGACTTGCCACTTTTGAAACCGTATTTCCACGGAACCACCAGGCGCACAGGGGCGCCGTTCTGGTTCGGCAACACCTCGCCATACATGCCAAATGCGAGCAGCGTCAAAGGATGCGTGGCCTCGTCCAGACGCAAGCCCTCGACATACGGCCACAGCAGCACGCTGGAACGCAATCCCGGCATGGCTTGCGGGTCAGCCTGGGTCACGAACTCCACATACTTCGCACTGCCCAGCGGCTGCACCGCCCGGATCAACGCAGCCAGCGAATACCCCACCCAGGGAATCACCATGGACCAGCCTTCCACACAACGCAGCCGGTAGATGCGCTCTTCCATGGGGGCCAGCTTGAGCAGTTCCTCCAGCCCGTAAGTTCTGGGCTTGTTCACCAGGCCCTCGACCGAGACCGTCCAGGGGTTCGTCTTCAGCGATTTGGCGCGGGCCGCGGGGTCCGACTTGTCGGTGCCGAATTCGTAGAAATTGTTGTAGGTCGACGCGTGTTCGTAAGCGGAAATTTTCTCACCTGTCGAAGCCCCGGGCAACGTGGATGGTGCACCCGCCAGTGCGGCGAGCTTGCCGGGTCTCACCGCCGCCATGGCATCGCGCGCGGCCCACCCGGTCAATGCCGCACCGCCAGCCCCCAGCGCCAGGCGATGCAGCCACTCACGACGACCGAGGTAGGCCGATTGCGTTGTGATCTCGCTCGAACGAGGATGGAGGTACCCGTTGTCGGCAGCACGAATGATCATGAAAGGCTCCAGTGGTCCACGTTGTTCGTAGGAGCCCGTCATTTCTTGCCAAGTTCCTGACCTGTTCATTCACGGTGCCGGCCCACAGGCCGGACCGGAGCGCCACGCCGCCCGGATTCCGCGCAGCGTCGCGTCGGACCCGGCCAGCGTGTCAAAGCTCGCCGTAACTGTGCAGACCCGAAAGGAACATGTTCACGCCCAGGAAAGCGAAGGTGGTGACCGCAAGCCCCACCAGCGCCCACCAAGCCGCCACGGTGCCGCGCAGGCCCTTCATCAGCCGCATGTGCAGCCAGGCGGCGTAGTTCAGCCAGACGATCAGCGCCCAGGTTTCCTTCGGGTCCCAGCTCCAGTAACCGCCCCAGGCTTCGGCGGCCCAGAAGGCACCCAGCACGGTCGCGATGGTGAAAAAGGCAAAGCCCACCGCGATGGCCTTGTACATCACATCGTCCAGCACCTCGAAACTCGGCAGACGCTCGGCGATGCGGCGGCGACCAAACAGGATGGTGGCCACGATCAGCGCCGAAATACCGAAATACACAAACCAGTAGCTGCCGCCCTTTTCTGCGGCCGACGTGCGAAAGACGATGGGCTCAAAACACAACACGATGCCCAGCAACCACAATGGCGCCAGCTTGTACCAGCGCGATTCACTGGCGCTCTGCTTGATCAGGTAGGCAAAGGCCAACATCGCCGAGAGCGCGAAGGTTCCGTAGCCAATGAAATTGGCTGGTACGTGCAGCTTCATCCACCAACTTTGCAGTGCCGGCACCAGCGGCTGGATCTCGTGGGCTTCGCGGACCACTGTGTACCAGAGCAGAAAGCCCACGGCCGCGCTCACCACCAGCATCACGAAAGCGCCCATCGAACGGGTGTTGTACTGCTCCTCGTAATACAGGTAAAAAGCCGCCGTCATCCAGCAGAACAGCACGAAGACCTCATAAAGATTGCTCACCGGGATGTGACCAATCCCGACACCAATCTGGTGGCTCTCGTACCAGCGCACCATGGTACCCACCAGTGCCAGCGTCACGGCCACCCAGGCCAGGCGCGACCCCAGGCCTTCGAACGCATTGCCCGCGCGCGTGAACATCCCCATCCAGTAAAAGATGGTGCTCATGAAGAACAGCACGCTCATCCAGAGAATGGCCGACTGGCTGGAGATGAAGTACTTGAGCATGAACACCTGGTCGGCACGCGCCAGGCTTGCCGTGCCTTCCGGCGTCTGGTACAGCGAGATGGCCAGCAACGACAGCGCCGCCACCACCACCATCAGCACACGCAGGGGGCGCCAGAACCAGCCCAGCCAGATCACGACCGGCACCGTGCCCGCCAGGATGGCTTTTTCATAGCCGTCCATGGCCGGGCTGTAGTACATGAAACTCCACGCCGCACCCGCTATCACGAGAACAGCGAACAGCCAGTCCCATACATTGCGACGGGCGAAATAGCCAGGTTCCAGGCCCGGGCCGTTCTGGCTCCGCTTGAGTTCAAAGGTTTGGGTAGCGGTATTCATGAGGGCACCTTCAACAACTGGGACTTCAACACGTCAAACTCCTGATCGGCTTCCATCGTCTTGCGGTTGGACGACAACGCCATCGTGGCCTGCGCGCCCCCCGAGGCCGTGGGCGAAAGCCACACCCACACGCGCCGCTCTCGCACATAGAGCATGACAAAAACACCCAGAATCAGCAAGACGCAGCCCAGATACACGATGCTCTGCCCGGGCGCACGGGCCACCTGGAACACACTGGCCTGCACATGCTCAAAATCCTTGAGCTGGAACGTCATCGGCGCCGGGTAGTAAAACGCGTCACTCAGGCTCATGACAGCGTGCGTCATGAACTGCTGCGTGGCTTCGCTGCGCTCCAGCGGCGGCAGGCCGGCCCGTTCGCGACTGACCTGCAACAGCTCGAACAGCGTCCCGTTGAGGATGCGCACGAGCACATCGCTGGCGCGCTCGCGCTCTGCTTCGGGCACGTTGTTCTCCAGAAACGCCGACACCGCTTGCAGTCCCCCTTTGATGGGCGGATCCCCCGCCGCCGCTTCAGGGATCTCGGCGCCGGCAAACAGACCGATCGCCCGCCCGGCAGACGCCTGCAGCGCCTCGGCGAGTTCGGTGCGCCCCGCTTCGACCGCAGAAACCGCGTAGCGGCGCACCGCCAGTTCGCGCAGCACCGGATCGGCGAGTGCCGAGCGCAGGCGCACAAAACCATCGGTGCTGTCTTGCTCGTCGGCGGGGATGCGCAGGTACCGGAAGGGCTCGGACGGCGTTTCACGCATGCCGAACAGGAACATGCGCGCACCGTCGATCTCCAGGGGCAGCATGTAGTTGTTGTATTCCACCGCCTGGCCCGCAGCATCGCGCAGCTTGTAGCTGAAGCTGGGACCCACGTTGCGCAGTGTTTTTTCGGCACCCGGCTTGTGACCGGAACCCAGACGGCTCTCGATCGAGCTGCGCAGGTCGACCTTGCGCACATCCGTGCCCGATGCTTCGCCCTGGTTCGCAAAGTTCTCCACGTTGATCACGCGCAGACCGGTGTACTCCAGCGTGAGCTTCTCATCACCATTGCTCAGCGCGGAGGTGCCACCGATCACGCCCGACACCTCGAACGCCTTGGCCGGCCCGTTGATGGGCACCGCCTGCAGATTGACGCGCGAACCACCATCGTCAAAACTGGACTGGTAGATGTTGATGCCGCGGTGGCTGGCGGGGTGGTTCACCTCGACCCGCGCTTCCTTTTTTTCGCCGGTCTCGTGGTCGTGGATCACGATGTCGCTGGCGAACAGCCGGGGCATGCCCGTGTCGTAGTACTCGACGATGAATTTCTTGAGTTCGACCGAAAACGGCAGGTCCTGCAGCAGCACGCCATCGGACTGGGCCAGAATCGCCGTGCCCGCTGTGGTGCCTTCGGTCACCAGCAGGTTGCCCCGGAACGTCGGATTGCTGGGTGAGAGGCGGTGTTCAGGTGCCACATCGGCAATCAGGCCACCACCTGTGAATGGCGTCTTGCCGTTGAACCACATCTGGGCACGCACCACCAGATCGCCATCGAGCAGGCCCCCGAGGCACACCAGCACAATGGCGCTGTGCGCCGCCAGATAGCCAATCTTGTTGGTCGATCCCGCCTTGGCCGCCACCATCCAGCCGGTACCGCCCGCGCTTTCCCGCGACTGCAGCTTGACCTTCCAGCCGGAACCCAGCAGGGTCTGACCCATGCGGTTGGCCGCCGATTCAGGCGTTTCGGGCAGAGCACCTTCGGCCCGGTGTGGAAAAGCCTTGAGACTTTGCTCGCGGATGTTCTCCTTGTAGGCCTTGAAGTCCACCAGGATCTTGGGCGTGTTGCGCGCGATGCACAGGCTGGTACTGACCACCAGAAACGCCAGGATCAGCAGAAACCACCATGCGCTGTAGACCGTGAACAGCCGGGCGCTGCCAAACACATCGGCCCAGAACGGGCCAAACTGGTTGACGTAGTTGTTCAGGGGCTCGTGTTGCTTGACCACGGTCCCGATGACCGAGGCGATGCAGATCACCGTCAGCAGCGAGATCGCAAACCGCATGGAGGACACCAACTCAACCAGTTGACTGGCGAAGCGCGACCCGGTACGGATCTGCAGGCCTTGGGTAGATACAGTCATTGAGGCGTCGTAGAAAACAAACAGGGCGGATCTGGAAGAACCCAGAACACGCCCTGATGTGATGCTTTGTTTGTGTGGCGGTTCAATGCAACGTCCGATAAACCCGCATTGTGAGGCCAAATATTAACCAACGCTTATATCCCCGAAGACACCGGGGGCTAAGCACGTGACCGGTCAGCGCAAGCCCGCGATGTAGTCAGAGACCGCCTGGATTTCGCGGTCGTTCATCTTGGCCGCCACCCCGGTCATCTGGATGTGGTTGGCGCGCGTGCCGTCCCGGAAGGCCTTGAGCTGGGCAGCCGTGTAACCGGCATGCTGCCCTTTCAGGCGCGGGTACTGCGAGGGAATGCCGGCGCCGGTGGGGCTGTGGCAGCCTGCACAAGCAGCAATCTGGCGATCGGCGATACCGCCGCGGTAGATGCGTTCACCCAGGCGAACCAGGTCTTTGTCGGTTGCGAAGCCTTCGCGGGCTTTTTGATCGGCCAGCCACCAGGCGATGTCGCGCATGTCATCATCGGACAGCGCTGCTGCGAATCCCTGCATGATCGGGCTGGCGCGCTTGCCAGACTTGAACTCCTGCAACTGCTTGACGAGGTACTCAGGGTGCTGCTGCGCCAACATCGGATTCTCCGGCGTCACCGAATTCCCGTCTGCAGCGTGGCAAGCCACACAAACCTGCCCGTAGGTGGCTGCCCCTTTCGCAGAATCGGGTTTGACCGACTGCGCGTGGGCACTGAACGACAGGGCTGCAGCGGCAGCGACGCAAAGGAAAGAAACGGGCAATTTCATGTCGGGGCGGCGTCGGCAACGACGCGTCGGTTTGAAGAAGTTCGCGGCTTTCGGGCCGTACAGCAGTCGATTTTACAATGCCTCACAGGATACCCAAATGACTCAAGTCAAGAATACCGCCCCCGCACCCCACAACACACCGCCCAGCACCCCCTCCGTACCCGGGGGCGCTCAGGACGCCGCGCCGCCCGACATCAAGAGCCTGCACGGCTGGCTGCACACCGCCCGATTCCTCACGACAGCACCTCAACTGGAGCACCTGCCTCAGCTGGATGTGCCCGAGGTGGCTTTCGTGGGTCGCTCCAATGCGGGGAAATCCACCTGCATCAACACCCTGACCCAGCAAAAACGCCTGGCTTTTGCATCGAAGACGCCCGGGCGCACGCAAAGCATCAACCTGTTCTCGCTGGGCAAGCAGGGACAGACCGACGCCGTGCTGGCCGATTTGCCTGGTTATGGGTACGCTGCTGTCCCGCGTGAAGCGAAGCTGCGCTGGCAGCGCGTGATGGGCAATTACCTCATGACGCGCGAAAACCTCAAGGCGGTGGTGTTGCTGTGCGACCCCCGCCTGGGTTTGACCGAACTCGACGAAATTCTGCTCGACGTGATCCGCCCGCGGGTACAAAGCGGCCTGAAGTTCGTGATCCTCTTGACCAAATCGGACAAACTCACGCGCGCCGAGGCCAACAAGGCCCTCTCCATTGCCAAGCTGCAGTGCGGCGGTGGTGAAGCCCGCCTGTTTTCCGCATTGAAGAAACAGGGGCTGGACGAGATGGCAAGGCTCTTGTGGGACTGGACCCATGGTGATGCCGTGGTGCCCGTGGAACCAGCCGTCACAGCAGCAGAAGACGACGAGCCGCCGGCCCTGGACTGAAAAGCTGAGCGTCTTGTGCCCAGGTCAGGTCGCTGCAGCCTGATCAACCACGGCCGTAAGGCGACGCTTCGCCGGCCGGTCGCGTCTTGAAGCGTTTGTGCACCCAGTAGTACTGCTCGGGCATGGTGGCGATCATCTGCTCCAGATGCTGGTTCATCAACGCGGTGTCGGCCACCGCGTCGCCGCCGGGATAGCCGTCCCAGCCCGGAAGCACCTCCACCTCGTAACCACTGGGCGTCATCCGGCTGATCACGGGCACCACGCGCGCACGACCCATCTGTGCCAGCCTCGGCAGGGTGGGTACGGTGGCGGTGCTCACACCGAAAAACGGCACGAACACCGACTCTGCCGGCCCCATGTCCATGTCCGGCAAGAGGTACAACACCTCCCCCGCGCGCAACGCCTGCACCAGCGACCGCATGCTCTGGTGCTTTTCGACCAGCCTGACCGAGCCGTAGCGCAGCCGACCCGCCCGGATCCATTGATCCACAACCACATTGCGTTGGCGGGCATACAGGCTGATGAATCGGCGCGGGAACCCCAGGGCCAATGCGGTTCCGCCAGCATCCAGTCCGACGAAGTGCGGTGCGAACACCAGAATCGGCTCGTCGGTGGTCAGTTCGTGGACCGCCCCCACCAGCTTCAGACGACGCCGGGCAACCGCTTCGCTGGCCTCCCAGAGCCAGCTGCGGTCCAGCCAGGACTGCGCAAAATACACAAAATGGCGGCGCACGGCGCGGTTGCGCTCGGCCTCGTTGTCCTGGGGGAAGCACAGCGCCCAGTTGGTGCGGGCAATGCCCCGGCGCCGTCCCGCCACCGAGTGCAGCAACTGCCCCGACAGCCACCCCAGACCGCGCACCCATGACAGAGGCAATCTGGCCAGCAGGCGCATGAACCCCACGCCCAGTCGTCCACCCCAGGACTTGGAACCAGATGGGCTGTGCGGTGATGGAGGCATTGTGGACATGAATGGCTGCGGTGGGCGTCAGAGCGCTTCAGCGCTGGGGCATGTCACCAGTCTCCAGGGGCGCAGATGCGCGGGGTTGTTTGTAGCGGTCGTACGACCAGAGATATTGCGCCGGCGATTCTCGCACCAGCGACTCCATGGCCTGATTGATCTGCAAAGCGGCCGTGTGCGGGTCGCCGCTCAGGCCATCCTTGGCGAAACCCGGGAAGGGTCGCACATGCACCAGGAAGCCGCGCCCCCACGAGAGCCGCTCGCCCCAGATCAACACCGGCTGCACGCCCGGCGTCCGTGCCAGCCGGGCCGACAAGGTCATGGTGTAGGCCTCGCGCCCGAAGTATGGCGCCCACACGCCTTGGCCAGCGGGCGGCACCTGGTCGGGCAGCAGCCCCACCGCCTGACCCGTCTTGAGCGCCTTGATCAGTTGTTTCACCCCGGCCAGCGTGGTCGGCGCCGTCAACAGGCCCGGGCGCTCCCGGGAATGGGCCACCAGATCACGCAGCCAGGGTTGGCGCGACGGGCGAAACAACACCGTGGTTGTCATGCGGTCACCGAAACGCTGTGCCACCGCCTGCGCCGTGATTTCAAAACACCCCAGGTGCGGCGTGAGGAACAGCACCCCCGATCCATGCGCCATCGCCGCTTCAATCAACGCAGCCCCTTCCCAGCCCACTTTCATGGGGCGCCCCAGCCACAGGCGGGACGTTTCGACGGCCATCTTGCCCGCCTCCCCCACCGAAGCCAGCGCCACCCGGCGGGAAAATCCGGCCTGCCGAACATGGGCCATCAAGCGGCGCCGGTAGCGGGGCGACAGCAGAAAGCTCAGCCAGCCCACCACCCAGCCTGCGGCATGCAGCACAGGCAGCGGCATGAGGGAAAAAAAACGGAAAAGCAGTTGAATGAAGACGGTCACGAATTGCTCAAAAGGCCTGCATGGCCGTCGGAATATACCGGCAGTGGTTTCATATCCGGTATCTGCACCAGGTCATGGACAGAGCACGGACAACGGAAAACCGTTTGCACTAAAATCCCGTCATCGCCGAGTTACTGAACTAATTGCGGGGCGATTCACAAATTCCGCTAAAGCGTTCGCCGAACCCAGAAGACCGGCAACGCCGATCCACCAACTCTGGAGTTTATACATGGCGAACGACTTTCTCTTCACGTCAGAATCCGTCTCTGAAGGCCACCCCGACAAGGTGGCCGACCAGATCTCCGACGCGATCCTCGACGCGATCTTCAAGCAGGACCCGCGCAGCCGCGTGGCCGCCGAGACCCTGACCAACACCGGCCTCGTGGTGCTGGCGGGCGAGATCACCACCAACGCGCACGTCGATTACATCCAGGTCGCGCGCGACACGATCAAGCGCATCGGCTACGACAACACCGAATACGGCATCGACTACAAGGGTTGCGCCGTGCTGGTGGCCTATGACAAACAATCGAACGACATCGCCCAGGGCGTGGACCACGCGTCCGACGACCACCTGAACACCGGCGCCGGCGACCAGGGCCGGATGTTCGGCTACGCCTGCGACGAGACGCCCGAGCTGATGCCCGCGCCGATCTACTACGCGCACCGCCTGATGGAGCGCCAGGCCCAGCTGCGCAAGGACGGTCGCCTGCCCTTCCTGCGACCCGACGCCAAGAGCCAGGTGACGATGCGCTATGTGGACGGCAAACCGCACAGCATCGACACCGTGGTGCTGTCCACCCAGCACAGCCCGGACCAGAGCGAAAACCAGCACCAGATGAAGGCCAGCTTCACCGAAGCCATCATCGAAGAGATCATCAAGCCGGTGCTGCCCAAGGAATGGCTGCAGAACACCAAGTACCTGATCAACCCGACCGGTCGTTTCGTCATCGGCGGCCCGCAGGGTGACTGTGGCCTGACCGGCCGCAAGATCATTGTCGACACCTACGGCGGCGCCTGTCCGCACGGCGGTGGCGCGTTCTCCGGCAAAGACCCCAGCAAGGTCGATCGCTCAGCGGCCTACGCCGCACGCTACGTGGCCAAGAACATCGTCAAGGCGGGCCTGGCCAAGCAGTGCCAGATCCAGGTGGCCTACGCCATTGGCGTGGCCAAACCGATGAACGTGACGGTCTACACCGAAGGCACGGGCGTGATACCGGACGAAGCGATCGCCGCGCTCGTGAGCGAGCACTTCGACCTTCGCCCCAAGGGCATCATCCAGATGCTTGATCTGCTGCGCCCGATCTACGAAAAGACGGCCGCCTACGGTCACTTCGGACGAGAAGAGCCCGAGTTCACCTGGGAGCGGACAGACAAGGCGCAGGCGCTGCGCGCAGCGGCCGGACTCCAATAAATCCATCGGCCACGCTGACCATCCGGGGACTTGCCCCGTGTCGGGCAATGCCGATGTCGGTGGTTCCACCGTCGCTGCACGCGACCCAGCCTGCGCCAGGGCATGCGATCGTTTTTCTGAACATGCGCCCCACGGTTTCTCGACTCACGCGGCCCAGACCGGGCTCCTGGCGTGCGGCGCGTTCGAGTTCCACATCGTCCAGCGCTGGCGGCCTGCGGGGCGCCGAAACTTGCCAGCGCGGTCACGCGTGCTTCTGCGTCCGCAGTCGTACTGGCGAGGCCGCGCCGGCACATGACAATACCCCCGTCCATCAATTGGCGATGTCCGAAGTGTGTTCCTGAGTTACGTGTTCCTATCTTAGGATGTCGGATCTGTCAGCAAGCACCAACAATCAACCGGAAGCCTCCGAGCACCTTTCCGAGGGGGGGGTGCTGGAGCGAACACTTGTAACCCCGGCGCTACAGGCGCAGACACTTCTGAGTTTTCAGCATGGTGACCGATATCATGAACAGATGATTCTTGCTGTGCATCGCATCGACCTGGAGCTTTGAGCCATGAAAAACCCTGACCGCCCGGACCGGAACGACAACGCCATCCCCGAACTTGAGCGGCTGGTGGCCGAACGCACCCAAGCACTGGAGCAGGCACTGGCCCGTGCCCAGGCGCTCTACGAACAAGCCCCCTGTGGCTACCTGTCGCTCGACGGCGAGCTGCGCCTGGTCAACATCAACCAAACCCTGTTGAACTGGCTGGGCTACGAGCGCGACGAGGTGCTCAACAAACTGGATCTTCTTGCCCTGGTCGATGCGTCGTGCCGCACACTGTTGCAGACGCGCATGGAATTGCTGCGCCATTCAGGCCGCACCGAGCCCACGGAAGTCGAGATCCGCCGCAAGGACGGCAGCCAGTTCCACGCCCTGTTCTTGTCCACCGCCGTGTTCGACGAGCAGGGACGATTCCTGCACACCAACACCAACGTGATGGACATCAGCGACCGCAAGGCGGTTGAGCTGCGGGTGGCCGCCCACAACAGCTTCCTGCAGACCATCACCGACCGTATTCCGGTGCGCCTGGCCTACTACGACAAAGACCTGATCTGCCGTTTTGCCAACATTGCCCACGCCAGCCGGTACGGCAAACAGCCCAACGAGATGGTGGGCACCCACCTGAGCCAGTTTGTGCGCCCCGAACTGCTGCCCGAAATCCTCCCGCACGTGGCCGAGGCGCTCAGCGGCAAACCCCACAGTTTTGAGGCCGAGCGTGTGGACAAGAACGGCTCGCTCAACTATTACGAAATCCACTACATTCCGGATTTTCGCTACGGTGAAGTCGAGGGTATCTTCGTCGAACTGCACGACATCACCGAACGTCGGCGCACCGAGGAGTTCGTGCTGGGAGCCAACCGCGACCTCGAAGAGCGCGTGCGGGAGCGCAGCGCCGAGCTGTTCCAGAGCGAGCAACGCTACCGTCTCATGGTCGATGCCCTCCAGGACTACTGCGTCTACTTCGTGAACGAAGACGGCGCCTTGACCGACTGGACCGAGAGCGCACAGCGTTTGCATGGCCATTCCCGCTCGCAGATGCTGGGCAAACCCTACTCGCAACTGCTGGCCGCCGCCGACGCCGGCGAGGAAGCGGTCGATCCGGCCCAGGCGTTGCTCTCGGCCAAGACCCACGGCCAGTGGGAATCCCGGGGCTGGCAACTGCGCAACGATGGTTCGCGCTTCTGGGCCCACACGGTGCTCACCGCTTTGCGCAACGAGGCAGATGAACTGCAGGGTCTGTCCTGCATCACGCGCGACATGACCGCGGCCAAAAGCCTGGAAGATGTGATGAAGGACCTCAATCAGGAACTCGAAAAGCGTGTGGCCGAGCGCACGCACGAGCTGGTAACGGCCAACAAGCACCTGGATGTGTTCTCCCACATGGTGTCGCACGACCTGCGTGCGCCCTTGCGCCACATCGCCAGCTTCGTCAGCCTGCTGCAGGAGCAGATGGGCGAATCCAGCGACGGCCTGGCGCTGCAATACCTCAACTCGATCGCGAAGGCCAGCAAACGCATGAGCATCATGATCGAAGGCCTGCTCGAATACGCGCGCCTGGGGCGGGTTGCCATCGAGTCACAGCCAGTGCCACTGGCGCCGCTGGTCGGCGGCGTGATTGCGCACCTGAAACAGGAAAACCCCACCCGTTCCATCGAATGGGTGGTGCAGGAAGATCTGCCGAACGTGCGTGGCGACGCCATGTTGCTGGCCGAGGTGTTCAGCAACCTGCTGAACAATTCGGTGAAATACACCCGCCCCCGCGAACACGCCCGGATCGAAATCGGCTGGAAGGTCGATCCGGTCAACGGTCGCACCTTCTACATCCGCGACAACGGTGTGGGCTTCGACCTGGAGAAAGCACACAACCTGTTTGTGATGTTCCAGCGGCAACACCACTCCATGGACTTCGAGGGTACCGGCACCGGTCTCGCGCTGTCCCAGCGCATCATCGAACGCCACACCGGTCGCATCTGGGCCGAAACCGCCTCCGGTGAAGGCTGCACGTTCTACTTCACCCTGCCGTTCGAAGGCCTGGAGCCCGAACTGGACTTCCCCACACCAGAACTGGCGAACTGACATGACACGTTCCTGAGACCGGCGGGTTCGCACCACCATCGTGGGTGCGTAGACCCAGCCGGTCCAAATCCCGTGCCGTACAGCCGTGAGGAGGCTGTCATCCTGCATGGGCGAGCTGTGATCGTCACTGGCGACACCGGCCACACGTGACCTCCATCGCTGCTCCCATTTCCCGAGCCGCAGACGCGGCCTGCGCCACAAGCAAAGGCGTGGAGACCAGGCCCGCGCTCTGGCCGCTGAACTCGGACCCGAAGGCCACAAAGTCAACGCCATCGCACCGGTGCTCGGCTTTTCCCCTCCTTCGGAGTCAGCGCGGCACCAGAAAAACCGATTTTTCGTCGAGATGTATCGCCGTGTCGGTGGTGGACTGAAGCTTGAACACGATCGGGTGCGAGCCACTGGACGCACCCGGCGGCACCTGCACCCGCACAGCCAGGGTGCGCACTTCGGTCGGCAAGACGTCCACCATGGGTTCGGATGCGATCACGATGCCATCCATGCCTTCCACTCCCAGCCGAACCACCTGTTTCGCCTCGGTAGCGTTCATGATCTGCAGGCGGAACACGTTCTCGATGCGGCCCTGCTCGACCATGCGGGCGAGCGCGCCGCGGTCGCGGATCACATCCACCTTCATGGGCACGCGCATGTAGAGGCTCACCCCCACGGCGATGGCGATGGCCGTCAGTACCATGGTGTAAATGAGCACCCGCGGGCGCATCGCTCGGCGGATGATCTGAGCCTTGGCCCAGCCCCCGGTCATGGCGTTCTGCGTGGAGTACTTGACCAGACCGCGCGCATAACCGAACTTGTCCATCACTTCGTCGCACACATCGGCGCAGGCGCCGCAGCCGATGCACTCGTACTGCAAGCCCTTGCGGATGTCGATACCGGTCGGGCAGACCTGCACACACAAGGTGCAGTCCACACACGAACCAAGCCCCTTCTCTTTAGGGTCCACCTTCTTGCCGCGCGAACCACGCGGTTCACCACGGGTGGTGTCGTAGGTGACGATCAGCGTGTCCCTGTCGAACATGGCGCTCTGGAAGCGTGCGTAGGGACACATGTATTTACAGACCTGCTCGCGCATGAAGCCGGCGTTGCCGTAAGTCGCAAAGCCGTAGAAGAAGATCCAGAAAGTCTGCCAGGCGCCCAGCGAACCGGACAGCATTTCAGCAGCCTGATCGCGAATGGGGGTGAAGTACCCGACAAAGGTGAAACCGGTCCAGAGCGCAAACAGGATCCAGGCGGCGTGCTTGGTGGCCTTGCGTCCGGCCTTGGCGCCGGACATCGGCGCCTCGTCCATGCGGATGCGGGCCGAGCGATCACCCTCGATCTTCTTTTCGATCCACAGGAAGACCTCGGTGTAGACCGTCTGCGGGCAGGCGTAGCCGCACCACAGGCGCCCGGCCACGGCCGTGAACAGGAAGAGCGAGAGCGCCGCCATCACCAGCAGACCGGTGAGGTAAATGAAGTCCTGCGGATAGAGCACCAGCCCACCCAGGTAGAAGCGGCGCGACAGCAGGTCAAACAGGATGGCCTGGCGACCGTTCCAGTTCAGCCAAGGCAACCCGTAGAAAACGATCTGCGTGATCCACACCATGGCCCAGCGCCAGCGGGTGAAGAAGCCCGATACCGACCTCGGGTGGATCTTTTTATGCGACTCATAGAGGGAAACCTCGATTTCGTCGGGCTCGTCCCCGGGCACGGTGCCCAAAGGCTGGTTGGCGGTGGTCGTGGACATGGGTGCTTTCTTGAGGGTGTCGCGGTGTTTGGGCCCTGCCTCTGAGCGCCAGGCCGGTGTGCGCGCCAGTCCATGTTCCAAGAACCGTGCCAGTCCCCGAAGTCACAAAGAATCAAGGACTTGCAACAGTTAGCGTGCGGTTTCACCTCCAGAGGTCGCGGCGGAACCGCCACAATTGACAGCAAAGCGCCAAGTTTGACACTTCACCCTGGGCGTCCTTGGTGGGGATAAAACCCATGTGCCTCTTGAAATACCACTGAAGCGCCCTTATCATTAGCACTCGCTGGAGTTGAGTGCTAACACTTGCTCCAAGTCGATCGACGGCCTTACCCGACCCTTGCGGTCGGTCCTGACTGTCTGACCCAACCCCTATCCCAATCTCAGGAGATGCAATGAACCTTCGTCCTCTCGCCGATCGCGTGATCGTCAAGCGTATTGACAGCGAAACCAAGACCGCTTCCGGCATCGTCATCCCCGACGCAGCCGCAGAAAAACCCGACCAGGGCGAAATCCTGGCGGTCGGTCCCGGCAAGAAAAACGACAAGGGCGAACTGTCGCTCATGAACGTCAAGGTCGGTGACCGCGTTCTGTTTGGCAAGTACAGCGGCCAGACCGTCAAGGTCGACGGCAACGAACTGCTGGTGATGAAAGAAGACGACCTGTTCGCAGTCGTCGAATCCAAGTAATTTTGCGGGACTGACCGAGCAACGCGCAAAGCGCCTGCTCGCTCTGTCCCCAACAGTTCACATCATTTAGGAGCTATCAACATGGCAGCAAAATACGTCATTTTCGGCGGCGAAGCCCGCGCACGCATGCTCGAGGGTGTGAACATCCTGGCCACCGCCGTCAAGGTCACCCTGGGCCCCAAGGGCCGCAACGTGGTGCTCGAGCGCTCGTTCGGCGCCCCCACCGTGACCAAGGACGGTGTGTCCGTGGCCAAGGAAATCGAACTGAAGGACAAGCTTCAG
>JAURYH010000049.1 GCA_030653975.1 Hydrogenophaga sp.
CGTGCTCCGGTGGATCCATGGGGCAACCTGACCAAAGGCTACCGTACGCGCAACAACCGCCGTACGCAGTCGATGATCGTGTCGCGTCGCAAGAAGTAAAGGGTTGACAACATGACTCGTTCACTCAAAAAAGGCCCTTTCATTGACCATCACCTGATGGCCAAAGTGGAAAAGGCCGTGTCCACCAAGGACAAAAAGCCCGTCAAGACCTGGTCGCGCCGCTCCATGATCCTGCCCGAATTCATCGGTCTGACCATTGCCGTGCACAACGGCAAGCAGCACGTGCCCGTGTACATCACCGATCAGATGGTGGGTCACAAGCTCGGCGAGTTTTCGCTGACGCGCACCTTCAAAGGCCACCCGGCCGATAAAAAAGCGAAGAAGTAAGGACCAACCATGAATACAGAAACTCGCTCTGTCGTTCGCGGCGTGCGCCTGTCGATGGACAAGGGCCGCCTGGTTGCGGACCTGATTCGCGGCAAAAAGGTCGACCAAGCCCTGAACATCCTGGCGTTCACGCAGAAAAAAGCTGCTGGCATTGTCAAGAAAGCGCTTGAATCGGCCATCGCCAATGCGGAACACAACGACGGCGCCGACATCGATGAATTGAGGGTCAAGACCATCTACATCGAACAAGGCACCACGCTCAAGCGTTTCTCGGCCCGCGCCAAAGGCCGCGGCAACCGCATCAGCAAACCCACCTGTCACATCTATGTGACGGTTGGCAACTGAAGAGGTCACTGGAATATGGGACAGAAAATCAACCCCACCGGGTTCCGCCTCGCCATTTCGCGCAACTGGGCCAGCCGCTGGTACGCGAGCAACCGCGACTTCGCCGGCATGCTGGCCGAAGACATCAAGGTGCGCGAGTACCTCAAGGGCAAGCTGAAGAACGCCGCGGTTTCCCGCGTCGTGATCGAGCGCCCCGCCAAGAACGCCCGCATCACCATCTACTCGGCACGTCCGGGCGTGGTGATCGGCAAGAAGGGCGAAGACATCGAGAAGCTGAAGAAAGAACTGGCCGCCAAGCTGGGCGTGCCGGTCGCGGTCAACATCGAAGAAGTGCGCAAGCCCGAAATCGATGCCAAGCTGATCGCCGACAGCATCACGCAGCAGCTCGAAAAGCGCATCATGTTCCGCCGCGCCATGAAGCGCGCCATGCAGAACGCCATGCGTCTGGGTGCCCTTGGCATCAAGATCATGTCGTCCGGTCGTCTGAACGGTATCGAAATCGCCCGTTGCGAGTGGTACCGCGAAGGCCGCGTGCCGCTTCACACCCTGCGCGCCGACATCGACTACGGCACGTCCGAAGCCAAGACCACCTACGGCATCATCGGTGTCAAGGTCTGGGTCTACAAGGGCGACACCCTGGGTCGCAACGATGCACCAGTGGCTGCCGAAGCACCGCGTTCCGAAGAAGATCGTCGTCCGCGTGGTCCGCGCCGCGAGCGTCCGGCAGGTCCTCCTGCCCGCGCTGCGGTTCGCCGCCCTGGCGCCAATGCCGCCCCGGCCGATGGCAGCGACAAGCCTGCCGAAGCCACGGGTGGTGACACCAAACCCGCCGTTAAGCGCGTTCGTAAAGACGCACCCGCATCTGCAGCTGCGGACGGCAAAGGAGAATAAACATGTTGCAACCCGCTCGTCGCAAGTTCCGTAAAGAGCAAAAAGGCCGCAACACGGGCGTCGCTACCAGTGGCGCCACCGTGGCTTTTGGTGACTTCGGTCTCAAGTCCACCGACCGCGGCCGCCTGACGGCCCGCCAGATCGAAGCCGCACGCCGTGCGATTTCCCGTCACGTCAAGCGTGGTGGCCGCATCTGGATCCGCGTGTTCCCGGACAAGCCGATTTCCCAGAAGCCTGCCGAAGTCCGTATGGGCAACGGCAAGGGTTCGGTCGAGTACTACGTGGCTGAGATCCAGCCCGGCAAGGTGCTCTACGAGATCGTCGGTGTGCCCGAACAGCTGGCGCGTGAAGCCTTCACGCTGGCTGCTGCCAAACTTCCTTTGCGCACCACGTTCGTGACGCGCATGCTGGGTCAGTGATTCAGGAGAACATGAGATGAAAACTGCTGATCTGCGCAAAAAGGATGTGGCCGGCCTCGAAGCCGAAGTGAAATCGCTGCAAAAGGCCCATTTCGGCCTGCGCATGCAAAAAGCCACGCAACAACTCAACAACACCGGTACGTTGGGCGACACCCGCCGTGCCATTGCCCGCGCCAAGACCATCCTGGCCGAGCAACAGCGTGCAGCGGCTGCTGCCAAATAAGGAGCGAAACCATGACGGAAGCTAAAACATCCCTCAAGCGCACCTTGATTGGCAAGGTCGTCAGCGACAAGCGTGCCAAGACCGTGACGGTTCTGGTCGAGCGCCGTGTGAAGCACGAGCTCTACGACAAGATCGTTGCCAAGTCGAGCAAGTACCACGCGCACGATGAAACCGGTGAATACAAGACGGGCGACGTGATCGAGATCACCGAAAGCCGTCCGCTGTCGAAAACGAAGAACTGGGTTGCCACCCGCCTGGTCCAAAAGGCCGCACTGGTGTAAGCCTGTTGTTGCGCCTTGCAGCGCAACTCGAAGAAGCGACCGACAATTCGGTCGCTTTTTTCATTTCTGACGCCGCTGGCTGGCGGTTTGTCCCATCCGGCCCGACGCGGCCCTTTCACGCACAACGAGGAGCACCCATGATTCAGATAGGCGACAGGATTCCCGCGACCACGCTCATGGAGTACATGGAGGTCGAGGGCAATGGCTGCAGCATCGGGCCCAACCCGGTGGACACGGTCAAGGCCAGCGCTGGAAAGACGATCGCCGTTTTTGCCTTGCCGGGTGCGTTCACACCCACTTGTTCGGCCAAACATGTGCCGGGTTATGTGGCGCAGTTCGATGCCCTCAAGGCCGCGGGTGTCGATGAAATCTGGTGTCTGAGCGTGAACGATGCGTTCGTGATGGGCGCCTGGGCGCGCGACCAGAAAACCGGTGACAAGGTGCGCATGCTGGCCGACGGCAGCGCGGATTTCGCCAAAGCCACCGGCCTGACGCTGGACCTGACGGCGCGCGGCATGGGTTTGCGCAGCAACCGCTATTCCATGCTGTTGAAGGATGGTGTGGTCAAGGCGCTGAACATCGAAGGGCCGGGCAAGTTCGAGGTGAGCGACGCCGATACCTTGCTGGCACAGGTCAAAGCCGGCGTCTGAACGCAGCGGGTGGCATCAAGGACAGACCGCCAGCGGGTCGTCTGCCCTTGATCGCTGGTGATCGCCACACTAAAGCATGGCCTTGAGGTAGTGTGCTCCTGCCAGTGGGTTGTGGTAATAGGGGGGCACCTCGACAAAACCGGCTTCCTGGTACATGGCCCGTGCTGTCTCCATCTCGCTCAGGGTGTCCAGCAACATGGTGGTGTAGCCCGCGAGACGGGCCATCGACATGATCTGTTCGACCAGCTGGCGCCCCAGACCAAAACCCCGGAAGGCGCGCCGGACAAACAGGCGTTTCATTTCGCAGGCGTTGAGGTGGTCACTGCTGATCAATGGACGGAAGGCGCAGCAGCCGGCGGGGAGGCCATCCACACAGGCCAGCACCAAGCCACCTCCGGGTGCCGCGTAATCGCCGGGCAGGGTAACCAGCTCGTTGGCGAAGCCCTGGAAGCACAGGTCCACGCCCAGATCGGCCTGGTACTCCAGAAAGAGTGTGCGGATGGTGTCCACATCTTCGCTGGCGTGGACCAGGCGCAAGCTGACTTCGGCTGGGGACTCGTTCATGGATGCGGGGTGCTCGGGCAATTCCGGATCACGACTATAGACGACAAGGCCTTCGGGTCGCAGTCAGTCAAAACCCGGTCACGGTACCCAGGCCCACCAGCCCATACACCACGAGCGCGCACAGGCACAACACACCCAGGGCCAGCAGGCGCGACTGTGCCGAGTCCCGGGCGCTCGAAACGGGCGTGGCAACCTGCTTGTCACCCACGATCATGGGACGCACCAGATCTTCCTTCTTGGCGATCCGGTAGTAGCCGATGGCGAGAAGGTGCAGCCCCACGAGGGCGAGCACGACGATCTTGCCAACATTCTTGTGGTAACTGGTGGCCATACTGACGGTCTCACCTGAGACCAGGCTCACCAGTGGGCCGGTGAACGCAATCTCGTCGTCGCTGAAAAGGCCACTCCCCACCTGCAGCAACAAGAGGGCCAGCAGGCCAAAAACGGAGAACGCCCCCAGGGGGTTGTGGCCGACGCGGTGTTCCGGGCGGGCGCGGCCCCTGAGGTAGTTCAGCACCGTGGTGGGTCCATACAGAAAACTGGAGAAGCGCGACCAGTGCCCGCCCACAAAACCCCAGACCAGCCGGAACAACAGCAGAGTCAAGACGGTGTACCCGAGACGCAAGTGCCAGTTCATCCAGTTCCCGCCCACATTGGCCGTGACGATCTGGCCGATGACGCAGGCCACCAGGGCCCAGTGGAACAGGCGGGTGGGCAGATCCCAGACGCGGACGGTGTGCATGGTCTAGCCTCCAGTGGTGACGCTTGCATTATGGAGAAATCGATGCGCCATCGGTTCCTGAGGAACTAAATCACAGGACGTGACTCAGCGCGTTGTAGCACTCACAGACTACAACAGAACCTCCAACCCACTTGCTCAGGAGTCACCATGAAAACGCTTGCCTCTCTTGTATTGGCCGTTGCTGCGGTCAGCCTGTCGGCGCCCGCCATGGCCCAGTTCCAGAAACCGGAAGACGCTATCAAATACCGAAAGGCCGCCATGACCGTGATGGCGGCCCATTTCGGGCGCATTGGCGCGATGGCCAGTGGCAAGGCGCCGTTCGATGCCAAAGTGGCAGAGGACAACGCAGCCATTGTGCAAACCATGAGCAAGCTGCCTTTTGCGGGCTTCGGCCCGGGGACGGACAAGGGTGAGACCCGTGCGCTGCCCGCGATCTGGACCGAGCAGGCGAAATTCAACGCGGCGGTAGAGAAAATGCAGGGCGACGTGGTCAAGCTTGCCGCTGCTGCGAAAACCGGCAATCTGGACAGCGTGAAGACCGCGTTCGGCGCAGCGGGCCAGTCGTGCAAGGCCTGTCACGACGATTTCCGCAAGGACTGACGTCTTTGATCGGCGCCCGCGGAAGCTCGACAGGGTCCGCGGTCAACAAAATGCCGGGTCTGTTGACACCGGCATTTTTGTGTGAGGACCTGTCCAGCCTGGCTTCAGCTTTTGGCGAGCAGCTCTTCGATCAGGTTGTGCAGGGCCGTCATGTCGGGCTCGCCGACGAAGCGCTTGACGATGTTGCCCTGCTTGTCCACCAGGTAGGTGGTGGGGGTGAGCTTCACGTCGCCCCAGGACTTCGCCAGTTCCCCGGTGTTGTCGAGTGCCACCTTGAAGGGCAACTGCCGGGTCTGGGCGAAATTGAGCACCCAGGCGGGCGGGTCGTAGCTCATGGCCACGGCCACGGTGTCGTAGCCGCGGTCCTTGTACTTGTTGTAGGTCGCGGCCAGCGCCGGCATTTCCTTGACGCAGGAGACGCAGGTGGTCGCCCAGAAGTTCACCAGCGTCACTTTGCCTTTGAGGTCGGCGGTGGTGGACTGGCTGCCGTCGATCAGCACAAAGGTGGAAGCCGGGGCGGCGTCACGGGTGCCGCAACCGCTCAAGCTGAAAGTTGCAACGACGGCCCCGACAGCCAACAGCGTCATGGCGGAGCGGCGGCGGGTGATGGTGGAACGGAAAGGCATGGGGTAGAGGCGCTCAATGGGAGGGGATGCAGTTCGCGGCCAATTGTCAGCGGAATGTGAGAGATGGACCTTGAACAGCAGTGGGAGTTCAACGGAACCGGTAAAAGTTCAATCCGCCGGGGCTTCAGGTGGCGTGTGCCGATTTCAGTTTGGTGCGCGCTTCCTGGAGACGTGCGTTGAGGTATTCCCCGTAAAAATCCGGCACCGCCACGCCGACCAGGCGCTCGGCCAGCTCTTGCCCTTTGGGCCCGAGGAAGAGCACCGTGGGCGCAAAACGCGCCTTCCACAGCCGGGCCTGTTCGGCCGGGGTGGTGTTTTCGCCCTGGAAGCCCTGCAGGTTGCTGTTGCGGTCGCGGATGTCGATCTGCACCGCCTGCACCTTGTCCTCGCGCCGCAGGGGCAGCAGGTAGCTGTTGCGGACCAGGTCGCAATAAGGGCAGCCACTGAGCGTGGTCATGACCACCAGCGGTTCACCGCGGGCTGCGGCGGCCAGAGCTGCGCCGCGCAAGGACGCCGGGCTGGGCAAGGCCGCGGATCGGTTGACCGGGGTGGCGGCGGTTGCGGCTTCTTCAGGCGTCGTTGCGGTGGTGCTCATGGCAAGTGGGGCGTCAGGGGGACTGGAAGAGGGGACGAGCAGGCCAACATCAGACGATACCGCGCGCACGAAGTTCCGACAAGCGCTCGGGCGTGTGCGCCAGCCAGTCGCCCAGCACCTCGGCCGTGTGCTCGCCCAGCAGCGGTGGCGGCAGATCGCTGCGCACCGGGGTGGCGCTGAGCTTGAGCGGGCTGGCCACCAGGTCGACCTGATCGGCCAGCGGGTGCGCCCAGCGCTGCACCATGCCGCGCTGCTGCACCTGCGGGTCGGCAAACACCTCGGCCAGGTTGTTGATCGGGCCTCCCGGTACCTTGGCGGCTTCAAGCGCGGCCAGCCACTCGGCCTTGCTGCGGGTCTGCATGATGGCTTCGAGCAGTGGCACCAGCACGGCACGGTGGCGCACGCGGTCCTGGTTGCGGGCGAAGCGCTCGTCGGCCGCCAGCTCGGGCCGGCCGGCCACTTCGCAGAACTTGGCGAACTGGCTGTCGTTGCCGACTGCGAGGATGATGTGCTGCGGCTGGCCCTGCGCATCGGGTGCGACTTCAAACACCTGGTAAGGCACGATGTTGACGTGGGCATTGCCCGCGCGACCGGGCACCTTGCCGTCGTCACGGCCGCGCACCAGGTAGTTGGCGCCGAGGTTGGCAAGCATCGCCACCTGGGTGTCGAGCAGGGCCATGTCGATGTGTTGGCCTTCGCCCGTGCGCTCGGCGTGGCGCAGCGCGGCCTGGATGGCGACCGTGGCGTACAGGCCGGTGAACAGGTCGGCCACCGCCACGCCCACCTTCTGCGGTCCGCCGCCGGGCAGGTCGTCGCGTTCGCCGGTCACACTCATCAACCCGCCCATGCCCTGGATCGCGTAGTCGTAACCCGCGCGGTCCTTGTACGGGCCGGTCTGGCCGAAGCCGGTGATGGAGCAGTACACGAGCTTCGGGTTGATCGCGTGCAGCGAATCAAAGTCCAACCCGTAGCGCGCCATGTCGCCCACCTTGTAGTTCTCCACGAACACATCGGCCTTTGCGGCCAGTTCGCGGATCAGCGCCTGGCCCTCGGGCTGGGCGATGTCGCAGGTGATGGACCGTTTGTTGCGGTTGGCGCCGAGGTAGTAGGCGGCCTCAGCGGTGTCGGCGCCGTCGCGCCCTTTCAGGAAGGGCGGACCCCAGCCGCGGGTGTCGTCACCGCCCGGATGGCTGGGGCCGGGCGGGCGCTCGACCTTCACCACGTCGGCGCCCAGATCGGCGAGTGTTTGCGTGCACCAGGGGCCGGCGAGTACGCGGGACAAGTCGAGTATGCGGATACCATCCAGAGCGTTCATCGGGCCATTGTGCCCGCACCGGCGTTGCCCGGTTGTCGCGCTTTTTTGTCCGGAGATCACGTTGTCGTATTCATCCCGCGCGGTGTGGCTGGCTTCGCTGCTCACCCTGGGCGCCTGCAGTCCCACCTTCAACTGGCGCGAGCTGCGCCTGGACGGCGCGCCCTTGCTCGCCCTCATGCCCTGCAAACCCGAGAGCGCCACGCGCACGGTGCCTTTGGCTGGCGCGCCGGTCGAGCTGCACATGCACAGCTGCGAAACCAGTGGCCTGCGCTTTGCCGTGGCCTGGGCCGATGTGGGCAATGCCGCTCAGGTGCCGACCGCGCTGGCCGCCTGGCGCAGCGCCAGTCTGCAATCCATTCGAGCGGTGCCCACATCGGCCAACGATCCGGCCACCCGCTGGACCGTGAGCGTGGCCGGTGCACCGGCCGCTCTCGGCGTGAGCGCGCAAGGCCAGGATCCACAAGGCCAGCCGGTGCAGACGCGCGCCGTCTATTTCGCCCAGGGCACGCAGGTGTTTCAAGCCGCCGTGTACGGCGCCCAGCTGACCGACGAGGCGGTGGAGCCGTTCTTCGCCGGTTTGCGCCTGCCCGCCCCATGAGCGTCCTGGCCAAGCCGGTGCCGGAGAACGAATGGCTGGCACCGCGCACGGCGGTGTGGGTCTTTCTCGCTTTTGCGCTGGCCTATTTTTTGTCGGCGCTGGTGCGCGCCGTCACCGCCACACTCTCGCCGGTGCTCAGCGCCGAACTCTCGCTGCAGGCGAGTGACCTGGGCCTGCTGGCCGGGGGTTACTTCTTTGGTTTTGCGCTGACGCAGCTGCCGCTGGGCACCTGGCTGGACCGCTATGGCCCGCGCCGCGTCATCCTGGCTTTCCTGTGTGTGGCGGTGCTGGGCTGTGTGGCCTTTGCGTCGGCCACCAGTTTCGCCGGACTGCTCGCGGCGCGTGTGCTGACCGGCATGGGGGTGAGCGCCTGCCTGATGGCGCCGCTCACCGGCTACCGGCGCTGGCTGCGCCCGGCCACGCAGATGCGCGCCAACTCCTGGATGCTCATGACCGGCTCGTTCGGCATGGTGGCGTCAACCTTGCCCGTGCAGTGGCTCATGCCGCTGCTGGGCTGGCGCGGCTTGTTCTGGTTGCTTGCCGGGCTGGTGGTGGTGTCCATGCTGGGCATCGCAGCGCTCGTGCCCGCCTGGCGCACCCACGGGTCGGCCGAGGCGTCCGCTGCCGGCCGGACCATCGGCTACGGCGAGATCTGGCGCCACCCGTATTTCCGCCAAATGCTGCCCATCGGGTTTGTCAACTACGGCGGCATGGTGGCGGTGCAAACCCTCTGGGCCGGACCCTGGATGGTGAAGGTGGCGGGCTACACGCCGCAACAGTCGGCGCTGGGCCTGTTTGGCATCAACCTGTGCATGCTCGCGGCGTTCTGGCTGTGGGGCGTGATCAACCCCCACCTCGCGCACCGCGGCCTGTTGCCCGAACGCCTGATCGCGTGGGGCCTGCCGTTCAGTTTCGTGGCACTGGGCGCCATCGTCTGGCTGGGCGCCGATGCGGGCTGGCAACTGTGGGCCTTGTTTTGTGTGGGCAGCACCTTTGTGGCCTTGTCACAGCCAGCGGTGGCCCAGGCCTTGCCGCCCCAGGCGGCCGGACGGGCGCTCTCGGCCTTCAATCTGGTGATATTTGCCGGGATTTTTGTGGTCCAGTGGTCGATCGGCCTGGTGGTGGACGCCTTCGACACGCTGGACTGGAGCACCGAATCCAGCTTCCGGGGTGCCGTGGCCGTGTTCGGGCTGTGCTGTTTGTCAGCGTATGGGGTTTTTTTGCGCGGCTACCGGCGGCATGCGGTTTCGTCGCGGGACTAAACTGCACCCATGAACGGCATCCTCATCATTGCGCACGCCCCGCTGGCTTCGGCCCTGCGCCAGTGTGTGCTGCATGTGTTTCCCGACAGCGCGGATGCGGTGTCGGCGCTGGATGTCCAGCCCAACGTACCGCCCGAAGAATCGCTGGCGCAGGCGCGTGCGTTGTTGCGCCAGCTCGACAAGCCCAATACCCTGGTCGTGACCGACGTGTTTGGTGCCACACCCTGCAACGTGGCCCAGAAGCTGGTCGACGGCGTGCGCTCCAAGCTGATCGCCGGTGTCAACCTGCCGATGCTGCTGCGCACCGTGTCCTACCGCCACGAGTCGCTTGATGCCCTGGTCGCGCGCGCCATGATCGGCGCCACGCAAGGGGTCATCCAGGTGGCGGTCACCGCACCCCAGAACCAGGCCCGAAGAGCCACCCATGATCAAGACCACCGTGACCATCAGCACTAAGCTCGGACTGCACGCACGCGCGTCGGCCAAACTCACCAAAATCGCCGGCAGCCACAGCTGCGACGTCTGGATGTCGCGCGGCGACCGTCGCATCAACGCCAAGAGCATCATGGGCGTCATGATGCTGGCCGCCGGGATGGGCAGCACGGTCGAGATCGAGACCAGCGGCGCGGACGAGCAGGCTGCGATGGACGCCATCGTCGCCCTGATCAACGACAGGTTCGGCGAGGGAGAATGATGACGCCCCCACACTCCGCCGCTGCGCGGGTCGTTGCCCCCCGAGGGGGCTGTTTCGCCTTGGGGCGGCCCGGCGGCGAAACGGCCATTGACCTCGAGAGTTTCCGCCCGAGGTCAGCATGAGTTTCACCGTCCACGGCCTGGCAGTCTCCCGGGGCATTGCCATCGGGCGGGCCGTCATCGTGGCTTCCAGCCGCGTGGATGTGGCGCACTATTTCGTCAAGACCGATCAGGTCGAAACCGAGATTGAACGCTTGCGCTCGGCGCGCAAGGCGGTGGTCGAAGAGATCGGCCGCGTGCAGCACAGCCTGGGCGAACTGGGTTCCAACGACGCCCACCCGGAACTCAGCGCCCTGCTCGATGTGCACCTCATGCTGCTGCAGGACGAGCAGCTCACCAACGGCGTCAAACACTGGATCGTGGACCGCCACTACAACGCCGAATGGGCATTGACCACCCAGCTGGAGGTGATCGCGCGCCAGTTCGACGAAATGGAAGACCCCTATCTGCGCGAGCGCAAGGCCGATCTGGAGCAGGTGGTCGAGCGCATGTTGCGCTTCATGCGCGGCGTGGCCTCGCCCGTGGCAGCGCCACGGCCCGCTGCCCCGGACGGCAAGAGCGACGCCCTGTTCGACCCCTCGGTCGAAGTGCCGCTGGTGCTGATCGCGCACGACCTCTCGCCGGCCGACATGCTGCAGTTCAAGCAGAGCGTGTTTGCGGGCTTCGTGACGGACGTGGGCGGCAAGACCAGCCACACCGCCATCGTCGCGCGCAGCATGGACATCCCGGCCGTGGTGGGTGCGCGCTCGGCCAGCCACCTGATCAACCAGGACGACTGGGTCATCATCGATGGCGACGCCGGCGTCGTGGTGGTCGATCCGTCAGCGATTCTGCTGGCCGAGTACGGCTTCAAGCAACGCCAGGGCGAGGTCGAGCGCGAGCGCCTCTCGCGATTGAAGAACACCCCGGCCATCACCCTCGACGGGCAGAAGATCGAGTTGCTGGCCAACATCGAACAACCCGAAGACGCGGTCAGCGCGCTCAAGGCCGGCGCCGTGGGTGTGGGCTTGTTCCGAACCGAGTTCCTGTTCATGGGCCGCAACGGCAAGCTGCCCGACGAGGAAGAGCAGTACCAGGCCTACCGCCGTGCGGTCGAGGGCATGCAGGGCTTGCCCGTCACCATCCGGACGGTGGACGTGGGCGCAGACAAACCCCTGGACCGAACACCCGTGCGAGCGGGCGAAGACCATCTGAACCCGGCGCTGGGCTTGCGCGCCATCCGCTGGAGTCTGGCCGAGCCGACCATGTTTCTTTCGCAGTTGCGGGCCATCCTGCGCGCTGCGGCGCACGGCGCGATCAACCTGCTCATTCCGATGCTGGCGCACGCGAGCGAGATCCGCCAGACGCTGGCGCTGGTGGACCGCGCCCGCGAGCAACTCGACGCGCGCGGCCAGGCCTGTGGTCCGGTGCGCCTGGGCGCGATGATCGAGGTCCCCGCTGCGGCGCTCACCATCCCGCTGTTTCTGCGGTACTTCGATTTTCTGTCCATCGGCACCAACGACCTGATCCAGTACACGCTGGCCATCGACCGCGCCGACGAAGCCGTTTCGCACCTGTACGACCCGGTGCATCCGGCCGTGCTGCAACTGCTGGCCAGCACCATCGCGCAGTGCCGCGCCCAGGGCAAGGGCGTGAGCGTGTGCGGCGAAATGGCGGGCGACGTGGCCATGACGCGCTTGTTGCTCGGCCTGGGTCTGCGCAGTTTCTCCATGCACCCGTCGCAGATCCTCGCGGTCAAGCAACAAATCCTGCGCTGCGACACGGTCAAGCTTGCGACCTGGGCGCAGAGCGTGCTTGTGGCCGAGGACCCGGCGGCGCTGATGGCGGACTGAAGCTGGCCGGATCGGGAGAGTCCTGTGCTGAGGCGCATCCACCACGCCGCGATCATCTGCTCGGACGTCGATCGGTCCCGGCGGTTTTATGCCGGGGTACTGGGTCTGCCGGTGATCGGTGAACACTTCCGCGAGGCGCGCCAGAGCTGGAAACTGGACCTGGCCTTGCCCGACGGTTCACAGATCGAACTGTTTTCATTCCCGGGTGCGCCACCCCGGCCTTCTTATCCGGAGGCGCAGGGCTTGCGTCACCTGGCCTTTGAAGTGCTCGACGTTGAGGCTACCAAGCGCGCGCTGGAGGCGCAAGGCGTGGAAGTCGAGCCCGTGCGGGTGGATGAATACACGGGGCGGCGGTTCGCCTTTTTCGCCGATCCCGACGGCTTGCCCCTGGAGCTGTACGAGGCAGCGCCGCCGAATCAGGTCGATTGACGCGCACCTCACCCGTGGCTTGATCCGTGCTGAGGCGCGTGAGGTGGGAGGTGCGCGTTTCAGCGGATCCGCGTCGCCATCACCGCGGCGCCGATGATCATCACCGCGGCCAGGACCACGGAAGCGCTCGGGTCCTCCCCGCGCACCCAGAGCAGCGTGAGGGTGGAGAGCAGAGGCGTGAGGAAGCTCAACACGCCGATCTGCCGCGCATCCCCGCGCTTGAGCGCCGCGTCCCACAGGAAGAACGCGCCACCCAGCGGCCCCAGGCCAAGCAGGGCGATCAGGCCCCAGTCGCGTGCTGACAGCGCGGTGGCGGGTTCCAGCCAGGCGTGGCACAGCAGCGAGAGCAGCCCCGAGGCCAGCGCAAAGCTGCCGATGGCCGCGGTGGGGAATGCCCGCACGCGTTTCGTCAGCAGCGAATAGCTGGCCCAGATGAAGGCCGAAGCGAGCGCCGGGATGTAGCCCCAGGCCCAGACCGTTTCACCGGTGCCACCGCGTCCGAGTATGGCCAGCACCGCGCCGGCAAAGCCGATCAGCGCCGCCAGCACGTGGCGCGCGGTGAGCGAGACGCCCGGCAGGAACAGCGGCGCCATGACCACGATGCCCAGCGGCCAGAGGTAGTTCACCAGATTGGCCTGCACCGGTGGCGCGTGGCGCAACGCGATGAACAGCAGGAAGTGGAAACCGAACAGGCCGTACACACCGAGCGCCAACGTGGCGCCGGGCACCCGCCACTGCCGCCAGTCGAAGCGCGACAGTGGCAAGGCGATCAGGCTGCCGACCAGCAGCGCCAACCCGGTGAGCAGGAAGGGGGGCACGTGGGACAGGGCCACGCCCAGCGCCGCCAGCGAGGCCCACAGCGCCATGGCGCCAAGCGCCAGCAGGTTGGCCGTCATGTGCACACCTTGGCGTGGGCGAGCGGGTTTTGATCAATGACAAGGCGCAATGGCCAGTTCATGGTGAATACTCCACTGGGTATCAATTTTCAAAGGATATTTCTTGAGCACGTTCAATCACAGCGACCTGATGCGCGACATCAACGAGAGCCTGGCGCCGTTTCGCAAAGCCCAACCCAACGCCATGGCCGGCTTCGGCCAGTTGGCGAAGGCCGCCATCACCGATGGCGAACTCAGCGCCAAACACAAGGAACTGATTGCGTTGTCGATCGCGGTCACGCAACGTTGTTCGGGTTGTATCGGGTTCCACGTCAAAGCGCTGGTCCAGCTCGGCTGCACCCGGCCCGAACTGGAGGAAATGCTGGCGGTCTGCGTCTACATGGGGGGCGGACCCGCGCTGATGTACGCCGCGGAAGTGATCGCGGCGTGGGAAAAGCTCAGCGTGAAGGCCTGAGAACCCGAGCGCATGGGCGTGCGCGGGTGGGCTGATCGCAGGGCGTGGACACATGGCTTCAGCATAGCGGCGGCACCGTCGCCAGCCGCGGGTGGATCGTCGCGATCCACGGGTCTTGCGCTTCAGTGGCCCGCTTGCTTGCGCAGGGCGGCGGTGAGTGCCGACGGCGAGCGGTAGCCCGTGCGCCGGGCCACCTCGGCCACCGGCAGGCCCTGGCTTCTGAAGCGGCGTGCTTCGGCCAGCCGCAGCTCGCGCAGCCATGCCATGGGGCTTTGCCCCAGGTCTTCGCGGCAACGGGCGGTGAACTGCGCGGCGCTCAGGTGCACGCGCGACGCCAGGTCGCCCACCTGCAGGGCTTCATGACCGTGCGCCTGTGCCCAGGTGGTCAACGCGGCCCAGTCGATGGCGCGCCGTGCGCTCCGCACCGTGGCGGGGGGTGTCCAGGCTTCCAGGAGCAGGGCCGGGCCCAGCAGCCGGGCGCGGGGCAGGGCACCGTCGCAGGCCGCGGCCAGGTAGCTGGCCAGGGGTGCCAGCGCCCGGGGCTTGGGGTTGTCGTGGGCGTGTTGCCAGCGCGCATCGCGGGAGTCCAGCACCAGGCAGCGTGCCGACCCGCTGGCTTCGAAGTCGTGGCGGTCCCCCGGATCGATCACGACGCCGTCACCGGCGGCGATGCGCCGGCCGCGGCCATTCACTTCCAGTTCCAGCAGACCGTCCAGTCCGAGCAGGATCTGGAAGTGGTCGTGCGCGTGGCTGCCATGCGAGTCGCCACAGCACCGGACCGACAGGGCATCGGCCGGGAGGCGCATGGTCAGCCTTTGGTGGCGCTCGCGTTGAGCACGCCGTGCGCCTGCTGGTCGGCGTGGTACGAACTGCGCACCATGGCGCCCACGGCGGCGTGGGTGAAGCCCATCTTGTAGGCCTCGGCCTCGAACATCTTGAAGGTGTCCGGGTGCACGTAACGGCGCACCGGCAGGTGGTGGCCGCTGGGGGCCAGGTACTGGCCGATGGTCAGCATCTCGATGTTGTGCGCACGCATGTCGCGCATGACGTCGAGGATCTCTTCGTCGGTCTCACCCAGGCCGACCATCAGGCCGCTCTTGGTGGGCACGTGCGGGAACAGGGCCTTGAACTTCTTGAGCAGGTTCAGGCTGAACTGGTAATCAGAACCCGGGCGCGCTTCCTTGTACAGGCGCGGCGCGGTTTCCAGATTGTGGTTCATCACGTCGGGCGGCGCGGCCTTCAGGATCTCCAGCGCGCGGTCGTCGCGACCGCGGAAGTCGGGCACCAGCACCTCGATCTGCGTTTGCGGTGACAGCTCGCGGGTCTTTTCGATGCAGGCCACGAAATGGCCGGCGCCGCCATCGCGCAGGTCGTCGCGGTCGACGCTGGTGATCACCACGTATTTCAGCTTGAGCTGGGCAATCGTCCTGGCCAGGTTTTCCGGTTCGTTCACGTCCAGCGGGTCCGGGCGGCCGTGGCCGACGTCACAGAACGGGCAGCGGCGCGTGCACTTGTCGCCCATGATCATGAAGGTGGCCGTGCCCTTGCCGAAGCATTCGCCGATGTTGGGGCAACTGGCTTCTTCGCACACCGTCACCAGCTTGTTGGCACGCAGCACGTCCTTGATTTCATAGAAGCGTGTGGTCGGCGAGCCGGCCTTGACACGGATCCAGTCGGGTTTCTTCAGCACCTCTGCCGGCACGATCTTGATCGGGATGCGAGAGGTCTTGGCCTGGCTCTTCTGCTTGGCGCTGGCGTTGTAGCCGGCGGTGGTCTGGGTTTCGCGGACGGTGTTCGTGTCGGTGGCCGTGAGGGTATCGGGGCGGGTCATGGCGGAGGCGCGGTGGCGCGTTGGGGTTCAGGGGCTGAGGGTGGCGCCGAGCTTCTGGCTCAGGACCTGGGCCGCTTCATCCCATGAAGCGGCGACCCCGATTGTAGAAAGGTCCACCGTCTGCAGCCCCGCATACCCACACGGGTTGATGCGCCAGTAGGGCTGCAGGTCCATGTCGACGTTGAGCGCCACGCCGTGGTAAGTGCAATGGCGGCTGACCTTGATGCCCAGCGCCGCGATCTTGCCCAGGCCGGTGAAGTCGGGGGCGGCGGCGGGCTGGTCATCCACCTTTTTCTGAGGGCGTTGCGGCAGCAGGGCATGGCTGGTCGGGTCGTCCAGTCGCACATAGATGCCAGGCGCACCGGCCACCCGGTGACCGGTCACGCCGAAATGACCCAGTGTGCGGATCACCGCCTCTTCGATGCGGTAGACGTATTCCTTGACGAAGTAGCCGGCGCGCTGCAGATCGATCAGCGGGTAGGCCACCACCTGACCCGGACCATGGTAGGTGACCTGGCCGCCGCGGTTGGTTTTCACCACCGGAATGTCGCCCGGCGCGAGCAGGTGGTCGTCCTTGCCAGCGATACCCTGGGTGAACACGGGCGGGTGCTCGCAGATCCAGAGTTCGTCGGGCGTGTCGGGCGTGCGCGCCCCGGTGAAGGCCACCATGGCGTCGCAGGTGGGTGCGTAGTCCACCCGGCCGAACTGGCGAACCATCATCGTTTTGTCAGAGAACAATTTTCACCATCGGGTGCGTGGTCAGTGTGCGGTACAACTCGTCGAGCTGTTCGCGGCTGGTCACGTAGACCGACAGTGTCAGGCCCATGTAGTTGCCTGCCTTGCTCGGGCGCAGCTCGATGGTCGAGGCGTCGAAGCTGGCGTCGAAGGCCTTGGCCACATGGGTCATGGCCGTGACGTAGCCATCCACGTTGGCGCCCATCACCTTGATGGGGAAGTGGCAGGGGTATTCGATGAGCGATTGTTCGGGCGGGATTTCGCGGGGCAGGTCCATGGGTGCACCTCAAATCGATTGGCTGGCCTTGGCCTGCTGGTAGGCGGCGTACAGGCGGGTGTAGATCGGGCCCGGGCGACCACGCGCGGCGCCGTGGCCCACAGGCTGGTCGTCCAGGGTGGTGATGGGCAGGACCTCTTTGGTGGCGGACGACAACATCAGTTCGTCGGCGTCCAGCACCTCGGTGCGGGTGATGCGCCGCAGCTCGAACGGGATGTCCAGCGCCTGGCACATTTCTTCAATCAGGCCGAAGCGGATGCCTTCGAGCAACAGGTGGTCCTTGGGTGGGCCCATCACCTTGCCGTTCTTCACCACCCACACGTTGCTGGACGACGCCTCGCTGAGATGGCCGTCACGAAACATCACGGTCTCGACCGCGCCCACGTCGGCGCTGATCTGGCGTGCCATCACCGCGCCGAGCAGGCTGGTGGTCTTGATGTGGGCTTTCTGCCAGCGGAAATCATCGGCGCTCACACAGTGCACACCCTGTTCGCGCTGGGCTGGCGTGGCCTGCTTCATCTCGCTGACCATCACAAACACGGTGGGGCGCAGGCCGGGCAGCATCACGTGGTCGCGAGGCGCCACGCCGCGCGTGATCTGGATGTAAACGAGTTGGTTGGGTGCACCGGTGGACGCCACGAGCGCGTCGATCAAGCGCCGGGCCATGGCCAGCCATTCGGCGGGGCTGTGCGGGTTGTTGATGCGCAACGCGTCGAGCGAGCGGCCCAGTCGGGCCATGTGCTGCTCGAAGCGAAAAATGCGGCCCCCGTAGGCAGGCAGCACCTCGTAGACACCGTCGCCAAAAATGAAGCCGCGGTCCAGCACGCTGACCCTGGCGTCGCACAGCCGGATGTACTCGCCGTTCAGGTGGCACAGCGATTCGGGCAGTGGCGGCGGAAGGTCGGGCGATGTGACCGGCAGGGGATGCGTCATGGCTGAGATTATCGGCCGCGGCCGTGACAGGCACAGATAAGCCCCACCGGCGTATTGACGACGCGGTGGGGTTTCTACGTATAATCAGCGGCTTTGCGGAACCGCACACATTTGTAACCTGCGAGTAATTTGCCATGCCGACAATGCCGAGGCTTGAGTCGACAGCACAAGCAGATGACGAACGGAATGCAGATGGGTCGCAAGAACCCGAATTCAAGCCCCTGACGCGCGAAGAAGCGCAGCAGTGGCGGGCAAGCCAGCCGGAAGTTTCGGTCTGGCGCTTGGTGGGAATGCAGTTGCTGGTGGGGCTGGCGGCGGGTGTTCTGGGGTGGTTGCTGACGCAGCGCGCTCCGGTGGCCTGGTCGGTTCTGTACGGCGCTGCGTCGGTGGTGATCCCGTCGGCCCTGATGGCCTACGGACTGACCTCCAGTTTCCTGGCCCGGTTGTTGGCGGGTGTGGCGCAGGCTGCATTTGCCGGTTTTTTGCTGTGGGAAGGGGTCAAGATTTTGCTGGCGGTCGCCATGTTGTGGCTGGCGCCGAAAATCGTCCCGGAACTCAGCTGGCTCGGCCTTCTGGCCGGTCTGGTGTTGACTCTCAAGGTGTACTGGTTTGGGTTTTTGGCCCAAGCCAGGCGTTCAAAGTTAAACGGTTGATTGGCGCGAACGAACATGGCAGCAGAAGGTATCGGTCCCACCCCCGGTGAGTACATTCGCCACCACTTGACCCATTTGACGAACCGGGAGCAGGGCTTCATCGTCGACTTTTCGGTCATCAACCTCGACTCCGTGATCGTCAGCTCCGTGCTGGGTGCGATCGTGTGTTTCGTCCTCTGGCGCGCCGCTCGTTCGGCGCATGCCGGTGTACCGGGGCGCTTCCAGGCGGCGGTGGAAATGCTGGTTGAAATGGTGGACAGCCAGGCCAAGGGCGTGATCCACAACGCCAACAGCCGCAAGCTGGTTGCCCCGCTGGCGCTCACCGTGTTCTGCTGGATTTTTGCCATGAACTTCATGGACATGATCCCGGTGGATCTGCTGCCCAAGATCTGGGAAGGCATCTATGGTGCCGCTGGTCACGATCCACACCACGCCTATCTGCGTGTCGTGCCTACCGCCGATCTTTCGACCACGCTGGGTCTGTCGGTCTCCGTGCTGTTGATGTGCGTGTTCTACAACCTCAAGATCAAGGGTCTGGGTGGTTGGGCGCACGAACTGGTGACCGCGCCTTTTGGCACCAGCAAAAATCCTTTCTGGGCACTGCTTCTGGGCGTGACCAACTTCCTGATGCAAATGATCGAGTTCGTGGCGAAGACGGTTTCGCACGGCATGCGGTTGTTTGGCAACATGTTCGCGGGTGAACTGGTGTTCATGCTGATTGCGCTGTTGGGTGGCTTCGCTTCCCTCTCGCTGTCCGGTGGGCTCTTCTTCGTCGGACACGTGATCGCAGGCACGGTGTGGACCTTGTTTCACATTTTGGTCATCACCTTGCAGGCGTTCATTTTCATGATGCTGGCCCTGATTTATCTGGGTCAAGCGCATGACGCTCACTAAGTTGCGCGGTTTCACCTCGCTCTGAGTTCTCTCGTTTCTTTTCTTTCTCAACTTTCGTTCATCTCATAGGAGTCATCATGGAAAACGTTCTGGGTCTTGTCGCACTGGCTTGCGGTCTTATCGTCGGTCTGGGTGCCGTTGGCGCCTCTATCGGTATCGCCCTGATGGGTGGCAAGTTCCTCGAGTCGTCGGCCCGTCAGCCTGAACTCATGAACGACCTGCAGACCAAGATGTTCATCTTGGCTGGTCTGATCGACGCCGCTTTCCTGATCGGTGTGGCCATTGCCCTGCTGTTCGCGTTCGCCAACCCCTTCACGCTCGCCGCTTAATGGGTTTTGCTGCCATGCGCGGCGGCGCCCTGCAGGCCGGTTGGTTCTGGTCTGCGATCCGGTTGTCCGCTGACGCTGCAGCAAGCGCGTCACCACTCCTGTCAACACACAGAAAGGCGTTGCGATGAATATCAATGCAACCCTCTTCGCGCAGGCCGTCGTTTTTGCGATCCTGGTGTGGTTCACGATGAAATTCGTGTGGCCCCCCATCGCCAAGGCACTTGACGAGCGTGCGTTGAAGATTTCCGAAGGACTGGCCTCTGCCGAGAAGGCCAAGTCCGAACTGGCCGTGGCCAACAAGCGCGTGGAAGCAGAGTTGAGCCAGTCGCGCAACGAGGCCGCCACCCGCCTGGCCGACGCCGAGCGTCGTGCACAGGCCGTGATCGACGAGGCGAAGGCCCGCGCCACTGACGAAGCCGCCAAGATTGTCGCCACCGCCCGCCAGGAAGCCGATCAGCAGGTCGTCAAGGCCCGTGAAGCGCTGCGCGAAGAAGTGGCCGCGCTGGCCGTCAAGGGTGCCGAGCAGATCCTCAAGCGTGAAGTCAACGCCGGCGTTCATGCCGAGTTGCTGGGTCGCCTGAAGACCGAGCTCTGATGCGCTCGATGTCCACGTTCCATCCGTTATCCGCAGGCATCCAAAGGTAGACCATGGCCGAAATCGCCACCATTGCCCGCCCCTACGCCGAAGCGCTGTTCCAGGCTGCAGGCGCTGACGCGGCCGGCACCGCCGTCTGGCTCGATGAGCTGGCCGCTGTTGCTTCCAATGAGCAGCTTCGCCAGTTCGCTGATGCGCCCAAGTCTTCGTCCGAGCAGGTGTTCGGGGTCATCACCGGTGTGCTCAAGAACGCGCTGCCGGTCATGGCCCAGAACTTTCTGCGCACGGTGATCGACAACGGTCGCATCGATGCGTTGCCCGAAATGGCAGCGCAGTTCCGTGTGCTGAAAAACGCCCAGCAGGGCAGTTTCGACGCCGTGGTTTACAGCGCCTTCGACATGGACAGTGTTGCACTGGCCGATCTGTCGGGTGTGCTGGAAAAGCGCTTTGGACGCAAGCTCAACCTGAAGGTGGAGCTCCAGCCGGACCTGATCGGTGGCGTTCGCGTGGTGGTGGGTGACGAGGTGCTCGACACCTCGATCAAAGCCCGCCTGGAACAAATGAAAGTTGCGCTAACGGCCTGAAGCCCGTTGGTCGAATCCCGGGCGCGCCCTCATCCCATTTAACGAAAGAAGGAAAGAGTCATGCAACTCAATCCCGCCGAAATCTCTGAACTGATCAAGTCCCGCATCGAGGGCCTGGGTGCATCGAGCGATGTGCGCAACCAGGGCACCGTGGTGTCGGTGACCGACGGTATCGTCCGCGTGCACGGCCTGTCCGATGTGATGCAGGGCGAAATGCTGGAATTCCCGGCCAACAAGGATGGCGTGCCTTCCTTTGGCCTGGCACTGAACCTCGAGCGCGACTCCGTCGGCGCCGTGATTCTGGGTGAATACGAACACATCTCCGAAGGCGAAACCGTCAAGTGCACGGGCCGCATTCTGGAAGTGCCGGTCGGCCCCGAGCTGATCGGCCGCGTGGTCAACGCCCTGGGCGCTCCGATCGACGGCAAAGGCCCGATCAACGCCAAGATGACCGACGTGATCGAAAAGGTCGCTCCGGGCGTGATCGCCCGCAAATCGGTGGACCAGCCGGTGCAGACCGGCCTGAAGTCGATCGACTCCATGGTGCCTGTCGGCCGTGGCCAGCGCGAGCTGATCATCGGTGACCGCCAGACCGGTAAAACGGCGGTGGCCATCGACGCCATCATCAACCAGAAGGGTCAGAACATGACCTGCGTTTACGTCGCGATTGGCCAGAAGGCCTCGTCGATCAAGAACGTGGTGCGTGCCCTGGAGCAGGCCGGCGCGATGGACTACACCATCGTCGTGGCCGCTTCGGCTTCTGAATCCGCTGCCATGCAGTACCTGTCGGCCTACTCCGGCTGCACCATGGGCGAGTATTTCCGCGATCGCGGCCAGGACGCGCTGATCGTTTATGACGATCTGTCCAAGCAGGCCGTGGCCTACCGCCAGGTTTCGCTGCTGCTGCGCCGCCCGCCAGGCCGTGAAGCCTACCCCGGCGACGTGTTCTATCTCCACAGCCGCCTGCTGGAACGCGCTGCCCGCGTGAACGCCGACTACGTCGAAGCCTTCACCAAGGGTGAAGTCAAGGGCCAGACCGGTTCGCTGACCGCGCTGCCCATCATTGAAACGCAGGCCGGCGACGTGTCCGCCTTCGTGCCAACCAACGTGATCTCGATCACCGACGGCCAGATTTTCCTGGAAACCAGCCTGTTCAACGCCGGTGTCCGCCCCGCCATCAACGCCGGTATCTCGGTGTCGCGCGTCGGTGGTGCTGCCCAGACCAAGCTGATCAAGAGCCTGTCCGGCGGTATCCGTACCGACCTGGCCCAGTACCGTGAACTGGCTGCGTTCGCGCAGTTCGCTTCCGACCTGGACGAAGCCACCCGCAAGCAGCTCGACCGCGGTGCCCGCGTGACCGAACTGCTCAAGCAGGCCCAGTACAGCCCGCAGTCCATCGCCTTGATGGCCTCCACGCTGTTCGCCGTGAACAAGGGCTACCTCGACGACATCGAGATCAAGCAGGTTCTGCCCTTCGAAGCCGGCATGCATGCCCACCTCAAGGACAAGTACGCGGCCCTGCTGGCCAAGCTGGAAAACGACAAGGCCATGGACAAGGATGCTGAAGCCCAGCTGGCTGCCGCCATTGCCGAGTTCAAGAAAACCGGCACGTACTGAACCGGCCCATTGACCCGATAAAGGAGCAGCAATGGCAGCAGGCAAGGAAATACGCGGCAAGATCAAATCGGTGGAGAACACCAAGAAGATCACCAAAGCCATGGAGATGGTCGCCGCCTCCAAAATGCGCAAGGCGCAGGAACGCATGCGTGCGGCCCGACCTTACGCGGAAAAGGTGCGCCAGATCACCGGCAACCTGAGCCGCGCGAACCCCGAGTACACGCACGCCTTCATGAAGGTCAACGACGCCAAGACCGCCGGTTTTGTCGTTGTGACGACCGACAAAGGCCTGTGCGGCGGCATGAACACCAACGTGTTGCGGGCGCTGACGTCCCAGCTCAAGGATCTGCAGGCCAAAGGCGTGGGTGCCGAGGCGGTGGCCATTGGCAACAAGGGTCTCGGTTTCCTCAACCGCATCAACGCCAAGGTGGTGTCCAGCGCAACCGGACTGGGCGACACGCCCCATCTGGACAAGCTGATCGGCCCCGTGAAAACGCTGCTCGACGCCTACACCGAAGGCCGGATCAACGCGGTCTACCTGTGCTACACCCGTTTCATCAACACGATGAAGCAGGAAGCCGTGACCGAGCAGTTGCTGCCGTTGAACGCGGGCACTTTGCAGGATGGCGCTGGCGGACGCGACTGGGACTACATCTACGAACCCGACGCACCCGCCGTGATTGACGAGTTGCTGCTGCGCTACGTGGAAGCCCAGGTCTACCAGGCCGTGGCCGAAAACATGGCCTCCGAGCAGTCGGCGCGCATGGTGGCCATGAAGGCCGCCACCGACAACGCCGGCAGCGTCATCGGCGAACTCAAGCTGGTCTACAACAAGACCCGCCAAGCCGCGATCACGAAAGAACTTTCGGAAATCGTCGCCGGCGCCGCAGCGGTCTGAAGCAGCCGTTCAACAGAATCCAGAGAATTTAAAAGGTATCCATCATGTCTCAAGTACAAGGCAAGATCGTCCAATGTATCGGCGCCGTGGTTGACGTGGAATTTCCACGCAACCAGATGCCCCACATTTATGACGCCCTGAAAATGGAGGGCTCGGCCCTGACGCTGGAAGTCCAGCAACAGCTGGGCGACGGCGTGGTGCGCACGATTGCGCTGGGCTCGTCCGACGGCCTGCGCCGCGGCATGCTGGTGACCAACACCGCCGAACCCATCATGGTGCCCGTGGGCAAGGCCACGCTGGGTCGCATCATGGACGTGCTCGGCACGCCCATCGACGAGCGCGGCCCGGTCGACCAGACCCTGACCGCCTCCATCCACCGCAAGGCTCCGGCCTATGACGAACTCAGCCCCTCGCAAGAGCTGCTGGAGACCGGCATCAAGGTGATCGACCTGATCTGCCCCTTTGCCAAGGGCGGCAAGGTGGGTCTGTTCGGTGGCGCCGGTGTGGGCAAGACCGTGAACATGATGGAACTCATCAACAACATCGCCAAGGCCCACAGCGGTCTGTCGGTGTTCGCTGGTGTGGGTGAACGTACCCGCGAAGGCAACGACTTCTACCACGAGATGGCCGACTCCAAGGTCGTGGACCTCGAGAACCTGCCCAACTCCAAAGTGGCGATGGTCTACGGCCAGATGAACGAACCCCCGGGCAACCGTCTGCGCGTGGCCCTGACCGGTCTGACCATCGCCGAGTCCTTCCGTGACGAAGGCCGTGACGTGCTGTTCTTCGTGGACAACATCTACCGTTTCACGCTGGCCGGTACCGAAGTGTCCGCCCTGCTGGGCCGCATGCCTTCCGCCGTGGGCTACCAGCCGACGCTGGCCGAAGAAATGGGCCGCCTGCAAGAGCGCATCACTTCCACCAAGGTTGGCTCGATCACCTCCATCCAGGCCGTTTACGTGCCAGCCGATGACTTGACCGACCCGTCGCCCGCCACCACCTTCGCCCACCTGGATTCCACCGTGGTGCTGTCGCGAGACATCGCTTCGCTGGGTATCTACCCGGCTGTGGACCCGCTGGACTCCACCAGCCGCCAGCTCGACCCCCTGGTCGTGGGCCAGGATCACTACGAAACCGCCCGCTCCGTGCAGAACACGCTGCAGCGCTACAAGGAACTGCGCGACATCATCGCCATCCTGGGCATGGACGAACTGGCCCCTGAAGACAAGCTGGCCGTGGCCCGCGCGCGCAAGATCCAGCGTTTCCTGTCGCAGCCGTTCCACGTGGCCGAAGTGTTCACCGGTTCGCCCGGCAAGTACGTGCCGCTGTCGGAAACCATCCGCGGCTTCAAGATGATCACCAGCGGCGAGTGCGATCACCTGCCCGAGCAGTCGTTCTACATGGTCGGCACCATCGACGAAGCCTTCGAAAAGGCCAAAAAAGTCGCGTAAAGCGTCGTACTCGGGGGCCCGGCGTTGTGGGGTGCGCTATGTGCAGCAGCACATCTCCGCGCACCGCCTAGCCGGACACCCGATTACTTGCTTTCCGACGACTTTTTAAAGGAGTACATATGAGCACCATCCGCGTCGATGTGGTCAGCGCCGAAGAGTCCATCTTTTCGGGCGAGGCCAAGTTTGTGGCACTGCCGGGTGAAGCGGGCGAGCTGGGCATTCTGCCCGGTCACATTCCGCTGATCACCCGCATCAAGCCCGGTGCCGTGCGCATCGAAAAAGCCGATGGCGGCGAAGAATTCGTGTTTGTGGCCGGCGGCATTCTGGAAGTGCAGCCGAACCACATCACCGTGTTGTCCGATACCGCCATCCGTGGCAAGGATCTGGACGAGGCCAAGGCTACCGACGCGCGCAAGCAGGCCGAAGAAGCGGTCAAGAACGCCAAGAGCGATATCGATCTGGCCAAGGCCACATCCGAGCTCGCCGTCATGGCCGCCCAGATTGCAGCGCTGCGCAAGTACCGCCAGAAAAAGTAAAACGCCCTCTGTGCGTTTTGCCCCAAGCAGACCGGTCTTTGACCGGTCTTTTTTTTGCTGGTTTCTGTTGAGATCCCGCACAATACAAGGATCTTGTCGAATCGCCTCAACCCCCACTTCCGCCATGTCGTCGATATTTGAATGCCCGGACTTGGCACCCGAGGAAGTGGCGGCACGCCTTCTGGTCACCGCGTCTGCGCTGGACGACCTGACCTTGGCGGACGCCGTGAAGGTGGTGGCGTACATGCGACCCAAGCGCATCAAGTCCGGGACGGTGTTCATTCAGGAAGGCGAAATCCGGCAGAACGACTACATGCTGCTGGTGCTCGAAGGTGACATCGCGGTAGAGAATGCCATGCCCGGTCTCAACGAAAGCATGGTGGTCAACATCATGGGGCCGGGACATCTGATCGGCGAGATGGGCTTGCTGGACGGATCACCCCGCTCTGCCACCTGCACCGCCACCACCGAGATCTACGCGGCGGTCCTCTCCCGAGCCGCCCTCATGCGGCTGCTCAAGGACGAGCCCCGTGTCGGTGCCCGATTGTTGCTGGCGATCTCCAGACGCATGGCCGATCGCCTGCGCGAGACCACCCGCAAGCTCAGGACCTTTGCCCAGATGAACAAGGCCTTGCAGCAGGAGCTGCAGGTGGGCATGAACAACCGCACCGGATTCGACACCCCGAAACGCCGGTAGGCCGAACACGGGCCTGCAGGCACGCATCAGGCGCGCACGACGTTGTTGCTCAACTGGTTGGGGCGCCAGGTATCGGCCGGAGCCGGGAAGTGCGCCACCAGCAGCGCCGAAACCTCTTCCAGCGCCTGCGTCAAACCGTCTTCGAACTCACCACTGTGCAGGCGGGCACCGAGCCGGTCCACGATGGCCTGCCACTGCGCCTGATCCACGCGTTGCGCGAGGGCCCGGTCGGCCACGAACTCGATCGCGTGCTCGGCCAGCAGCAGGTAGATCAACACACCGTTGTTGTGCTCGGTGTCCCAGACGCCCAGGCGTCCAAACCAGCTCACCGCACGCTCGCGCACCAGGGCTTTGATCGGCCGGTCCGGCTGCAGGCGCCACAGGTAGGACAAGGGCAGTGCCGCTTCGACGCACAAACGCACCTCGCCGGTGTGGCGGGTTTCGCTGGCCGCCACCCGCTGGGCCAGACGTTCGGCCATCTCGTCCGGCACCGCGCGGCGGGTGTCCGAGGCGTCGAGCCAGCGGTGTTTGAGGATGCGCAGCCATTTGTTCATCTTGCTCACCAGCCTCCCGACGCGCCACCGCCCCCAAAATTCCCGCCGCCGCCCGAGCCAAATCCGCCGCCCCCACCGAAACCGCCGCCACCGCCAAAACCACCATCGCCCCAGCCGCCACCAGAGCGTCCACCACGAGAACCGCGCCCCGAGGTGGGTGCAGTGGGCAGAAACTGGACGAACAGGGCGGCCAGCATCCCCAGTAAGCCGGCACCGATGGCGATCCAGGCCACCGAGGTGATGAACCAGGCCAGCCCACCCGCTGCACCACCGGTCAGCAGGGTGCCGAGCTTGTTGCCAAAGATGCCCCGCAAGACTCCCGAGACGATGGGCACGGCAAACACCATGAAGATCAGCACGTCCATCCACTCAAAGCCATTCACCGCAGCGGATGCGGCCTGTGGCAGCGGGAGATCCTCGCCGGCGATGCGCGCGAGGATCTGGTCCACCCCGGCCTGGATGCCACCGGCGTAATCGCCCCGGCGGAAGGCGGGCGTGACCGCCTGGTCGATGATGCGGCGCGCCATCAGATCGGGGATCGCGCCCTCCAGGGTCTTGGCCGTCGCGATGCGCAGGCGGCGGTCGTCCTTGGCGATGACGAACAACACCCCGTCACCCACGGCTGGGCGCCCGAGCTTCCAGGCATCACCCAGGCGCTGCGTGTAGTCGGCGATGTCCTCCGGCGCCGTGGTGGCCACCATGAGCACCACGACCTGCGATCCGCGGCTCTTCTCAAAAGCTTCCAGCTTGGTTTCGATGGCGGCGAGGCTGCTCGCATCAAGCGTGCCCGTCTGGTCCATCACGCGGGCGCGCAACTCGGGCAAGGGCTGAAGCCCCTGGGCCCAGGCCATTGATGCCAGCAGCCAGAGGGCCGCCGCCAGCAAGGGGCGACGCCAGTGGGCAGTCATTGCTTGTTGAAGTCGACTGTCGGTGGTGCGGAAATGGCGGCTTCGTTCTCCACCTGGAAGCCGGCCTTGGGCGCGTAGCTGAAGACCATGGCGGTCAGGTTGGTCGGGAAGCTGCGTGCGAGCACGTTGTATTCCTGGATGGCCTGGATGTAACGGTTGCGGGCCACGGTGATGCGGTTCTCGGTGCCTTCGAGCTGCACGCGCAGGTCGCTAAAGGCCTGGTTGGCCTTCAGGTTGGGGTACTGCTCAACGACCACCATCAGGCGGCTCAGCGCGCTGCTCACCTCACCCTGCGCGGCCTGGAATTTCTGCATCGCGGCCGGGTCGTTCAGCATCTCCGGCGTCATCTGGATCGAGGTGGCCCTGGAGCGCGCTTCGATCACCTTGGTCAGCGTCTCCTGCTCGAAGTTGGCCTCACCCTTGACCGTGGCGACGATGTTGGGGATCAGGTCGGCACGGCGCTGGTACTGGTTCAGCACCTCGGACCAGGCGGACTTGCTCTGCTCGTCCAGGCGCTGGAAATCGTTGTAGCCGCAACCGCTGAGGCCGGCCATGAGGAACAGGGCCAGGGCCCAGGTTGTCAAAGGTTTGATCAAGGTGCGCATGGGTCCTCCGAAGGCGTTGGCCAGAATGGGGCAGGCGGAGTCGAGGCCTGCTGTCGGGCCACTATACCTGTGGCGCGTGGCAGCCCCTTGCCGCCAGACCCCGGCAAGGAACCGGCCAGTGTTCACGGTCGAGTCGTGCAGGGGAAACCGGCGCCCGTTGCCCCCGGCGCAACGGGCAAGCGGCAAAATGGCGGCCATGCGCAAAACCAAACTGCCTCCCAGCTCTCCCGACGACACCGAGCAGGCGTTCTACGACGCCCTGCAGCACGCCGATCTCGAGCGACTCATGGCCTGCTGGGCCGACGAGGACGACATCGTCTGCGTGCACCCCGGGGGCCCTCGGATGGTGGGGCATGCCGCGGTGCGTGCAGCGTTCGAGGCACTGTTTGCCAACGGCAGTGTCAAGGCCCATCCGGAAAAGGTGCGCCGTCTGGATGCGGGCAGTTGCAGTGTGCACAGCGTGGTCGAGCGCGTGGAGGTGTTGAGCGACGACGGGCTGCAGCACGCCTGGGTGGTCGCCACCAACGTCTACGCCAAGACGGCACAGGGCTGGCGCCTGATGGCCCACCACGCCAGTCCCGGTTCCCGCACCGAGCCGCCCGAGGTTCTGACCGCGCCGCCGGTCCTGCACTGATCGTGCAACCAGGATGAAACGACTCCCACGCTCGCTTCGCTCGCTGCCCCCCGAGGGAAGCGCGCCCATGGATTCGGGCGGCCGGGCGCCAGTGACATGAGACGCGAGCCGCTGTCCGCCGGGATGGACGGCTACCGCGCGCCCTGGTGGCTGCCGGGCGGCCATGCGCAGACGCTGTGGGCGGCGTTGTATGCCCAGCGCCATTTCGGGCCGGCGCCCGTTTGGCAACGCACCCGCTGGGACACGCCCGATGGTGATTTCATCGATGTGGACATGGCCGCGCACACCGTCGCGCCTCTCGCCCCCTTGCTGGTGTTGTTTCATGGGCTGGAAGGTTCGTCGGCCAGCCAGTACGCCGTCGCCTTCGCCGACTTTGCCGCATCGCAGGGGCTGGCCTTTGCCGTGCCCCACTTTCGCGGCTGTTCGGGCGAGATCAACCGCGCACCCCGCGCCTACCATTCGGGTGATTTTCAGGAGATCGATTGGATCCTCAACCGCCTCGCCGCCGAGCACCCGGGTCGCCCCTTGCTGGCGGTCGGCGTCTCGCTGGGCGGCAATGCGTTGCTGCGCTGGGCGGGCGAGATGGGCGAGGGCGCCGCACACACCGTGCGTGCGGTGGCCGCCGTGTGCTCGCCGCTGGACCTTGCTGCGGGTGGTCACGCCATCGGGCGCGGCTTCAACCGCCTGGTCTACACGCGCATGTTCCTCGCCTCCATGGTGCCCAAGGCCTTGCGCAAGCTGGCGCAGTACCCGGGACTGTTCGACCGCGAGGCCTTGCTGGCGGCGCGCGACCTCTACACCTTCGACAACCTGTTCACCGCCCCGCTGCACGGGTTTCGAGACACCGAGGACTACTGGGCGCGCGCATCGGCCAAGCCCCTGCTGGCGCAGATCCGCGTGCCAGCGCTGGCCCTCAACGCGCTCAATGACCCTTTTGTGCCCGCTGGTTCGCTGCCGAATTCGCAAGACGCCGGACCCTGCGTTACGCTGTGGCAACCGGCGCAGGGTGGGCACGTGGGCTTCCCGGCTTCGCGCCCGCTGCTGCGCAGCCATGTGCGCGCCATGCCCGAAGCCGTCGGCCGCTGGCTGCTGGCGATGATTTGACCCACCCCCGCCGTGCTGCGCGCGACCCCCTTCAGGGGGGGCGGCACTGGCGGCCCGGCGAAGCCGGCTCCGCGCTGCCCTTGGAACGACTTCCCCTTTGCTGGCATTGACTTGTGTCTCGCGCGCCTGAAACGGGTTGTAATCCACGGTATGGATGACATCGTCAAAGCCGCCCTCGCCAAATGGCCCAACGTGCCGCACTGTTACGGCTGGTTGGGACTCGACGCCCGTGGCAACTGGTACATGCGCGACGACCGTTGCCAGGCCGCCGGCCCGTTTGCGCTGGCCGAGGGCGACGAGGGCGCCGCCAGCAAGGGCTCCCTGCTCAAACACGAGAAGCTCATCGAATTCATCCACCGCAATTACGCCGCGGATGAGCAAGGGCAATGGTTCTTCCAGAACGGTCCGCAGCGGGTGTACGTTGAGCTGGAAAACACACCCTTCATCTGGCGCTTGCAGCCTGATGGTCGGGTGCGGGCACACACGGGTCCCGATGCCGGCGAGGTGCAGCAGTGCCTGCTGGACGAACAGGGCCGCCTGTACCTCGTGACCACCATGGGTCTGGGTCTCGTGCACACCAGCGACATGGCGCTGGCGGCCGACGCCGTGGAGCTGGGGCGCTGGGTGCCCGAGCCGGTGCAATGGCTTGCGCTGTCGAACGACCGGGGCTTTGTGCGCAGCCCGCAGCGCTTGCACGCCGCGCAAAGCCGCACAGGCGATCACCTCCCAAGTGACATGCACGGAGCACGCGGTTGACGACAGACGCAAAAAAGCCGGTCAGTGACCGGCTTTTTTGCATGGCAGCGGACAAGCCGCGCCAGCTTATTTGACCGCCGCCAGAATGAACTCGACGGCCGAGTGGATCTCGGCGTCCGACGCTGCGGAACCGCCCTTGGGGGGCATCGCGCCCTTGCCTTTGATGACGCTGGCGGTCAGCGCATCCAGGCCGCTGCCCAGACGCGGGCCCCAGGCGGCCTTGTCGCCGAACTTGGGCGCACCGGCCACACCGGCCACATGGCAAGCCGCGCAGGCCTTGTTGTAAAGCGCCTCACCGCTGAGTGCGGCGGTGGGTGCGGTCGCGGCCGCGCCGTCAGCGGCGGGAGCAGCGCCCGAAGCGGCCAGGGCGGCAGCGATCGTTTCGGCATCACCCAGCATCACCGTGCCCACGCGCTGGATGCGCTGGGCGGTGGCGAGTTCGGGGTCCACCGCACCAGCAGCCGGCTTGTCGCCCGAGGTGACGTAGTACACCAGGCCGATGATGATGAAGATCGGGGCGACAAACGAGAAAAACGATGTCCAGAGCAACTGGGCAGGGGTTTTGATCGGGCCGGTGTGGGAATCGTGCGCGTGATCGCTCATGGTGTCCTCAAGAATGGCGGAACGGGGCCAGGATGGGTGGGGCAGGCCGTGCCCGGCCAAGCGCCGGACAGCCCGTGATTATAGCCAAACCCCCCTTGCCGAAGACTTGCACCAGGGCTCGCCTGATAGAATCGAACGCTGTTGCGGCTGTAGCTCAGTGGATAGAGTATTGGCCTCCGAAGCCTATGGTCACGGGCCCGGCATGCAACAATTCGACTATTGGTCTCCTTACAGCATGCGGCTGTAGCTCAGTGGATAGAGTATCGGCCTCCGAAGCCGAGGGTCGTGGGTTCGATCCCCGCCAGCCGCACCAAAATCAATGACATACGTGGGTTTCTTGTGGCCCACGTGACTGTCAAAGTTGTCCCGATGACGCAAAAGCCGTGGTGGTACTGGGCCACAGGGCAAATGGACTTGTGGTCACGGCAAGAAGCTCTACATCACCATGGCCCGTCTATGGCCCACGCGTAGCCCATGACTTTGATCAGCTGGCATATCTGGGCTGACTATTGACGATAGGCTCATGGCCCCGGATGTTGACCTGACTGACAGGCAACTTTGCAGCGATTGCTGACGGCGGGTTCTGACCAGCGTGCTCACGTTGACTGCCACGAAACGGCTGTTAGGTACGGCAACCGGCGCTTGCCCGAATGGCGGCTACACGAGGTACTGCGGACATAGGGCATCCGTGACCCGACAGGCGCCGCACCTCTCTGTCCCGTGCCCTCCCAGGCAAGCCGGCAGCAGCAGCCATTGCGACAGTCGTTGATCGAGATCAAACGCAAAAATCTGCTCCATATCCGCAACGACCGCCTAGAATCCGCCCATGCGTCTGCTCATCGCCCTGCTGCTGTGCCTGGCCATCCCGCTCCAGGGTTGGGCTGCGGGCGCAGTTGCGCAGGCGCCTTGCCCAATGGGCGACATGATGGCGATGCAAGCCGACACCGCCAGCGAAGCGTTGGCAGACCCCGGTGTGATGGCCGGCCTCGCTGACTGCTGCAATGACGCGGCGACCGCAGCGCTCACCGGCAAACTCTGCAAAACCGGTCAAGAATGCCAAGTGCCCACCGGCTGGCTCGCACCGCACTCTCAGCCTGTCGTTCAGGCCATCCCGATGAGCGTCTCGCTCGTGGCTGACACGCCCACACCGCCACGCGGTGCTCCCGCCAGCGTCTGGCGCCCCCCCGCTCTCTGACTCCGTTGATCCGGTCTGCGCGCCGCTGCTGAGGCTGGCGCGCTGTCCGTGACGTGGCTGCCCGCCTGTGGCGCGCGCAGCCCATGTTCATCTTCATGGAGCAGAGATATGCAAGCCCTCCAAACGGCCAGAAGCCGACCCCCGAGGCCGGTGAATCGCGACGTCGCGCCCACCCGCCTCTTCAACACCACCGCCCTGCTGATCGCCCTGATGTTGGGCGTGCCATTGCCCGGCTTCGCATCGGACATCGAGCCGCTCGGCCTGGCTGCGGCCGTTCAGGCCGCGCTGGCCCGTTCGCAGGCACTGAGTGCCCAAGATGCCGCAGCCCGTTCGGCACGCGAGGCTGCCGTGGCCGCCGGCGAGCGGCCCGACCCGGTGCTTCGCCTGTCGCTGGAAAATTTGCCCATCGAAGGCGAAGAACGCTTCAGCACCACGCGTGATTTCATGACCAGCAAATCGGTGTCGCTGATGCAGACACTGCCCAGCCAGGCCAAGCGCCAGATCCGCACCCAGCGCTTTGAAGCCGAGGCCCACGTGGCACTGGCCACGCGCGCCCAGCGCGCGGCCAGCGTGCAGCGCGACACCGCCCTGGCCTGGCTGGAGCGGCAGGCGCAGGAACAGCGTGTGGCGCTGTTGCGCGCGCAACTGACCGAGAGCCGCCTGCAGGTCCAGGCCGCTGAAGCCGCAGTACGCAGTGGCCAGCCCGATGGCACGGGAACGCCGCCCGCAGACACGCTGAGCGCGCGCGACGCAGTCGCTCAGGTTCAGCAGGCTTTGCTGGGCGCCGAGGCCGAGCTGCACAACGCCCGCCAGGCGCTGTCCCGCTGGACCGGAACCCCCGCTGACCAACCGCTCGCTGCCGCGCCCGCAGGGACCCTGCAGGCGCTGACAAACGCCGACATGGCGGTGCGGCAGCAACAGCACCCGGACCTGACGGTGCTCAGCGCCAGCGAGAGCGCCGCCGAGGCCGATGCCGAGCTGGCACGGCAGGAGCGCCAGCCCGACTGGAGCGTCGAGCTGATGTTCAGCCAGCGCCGCCCGCGCTACGCCAACATGGTGTCGCTGGCCGTGTCGGTGCCGCTGGCGTGGGACCGCGCGCAACGCCAGGACCGGGAACTGGCCGCGCGCCTGGCGCGTGTCGATGAACTGCGCGCCGAGCGCGAAGAACGCGCCCGCGAAACGCTCGCCGAAACCGAACGCTGGCAGGTCGCCTGGCGCGCCGGCCTGGCGCAGCTCGCGCTGCTCGACCGGGAACGCCTGCCGCTGGCCCGCCAGCGCGTGCAGCTGACGCTGGCCGCCTACCGGGGCGGCAGCGCCCGGCTGGCCGATGTGCTCGCCGAGCGGCGCGCAGCGCTGGCTCTGGAGATGGAGCGCATCGATCTGCAGCTGTCCACCGCGCGCCTGTGGGCGCAACTCGAATACCTCATCCCCGGCAGCGCGCCCCAGGTGGCCGCCGCTACCGCCCCGACACCGGTTTTTAGCGGACCGACCCCATGAAAACATCCACTTCTCTCTGGCTGGCAACGGCCGCCCTAGGCACATTAACTGCGGTGGGCTATGGCGCCTGGACCGCGGGCATGAACGCCGGCATGACCATGGGTACGCCCCAGGTGGCACCCACCGGAACCGGTGCGGCCAGCGTTTCGCCACAGGACCCCAACACCTGGACCATCACGCAAGGTTTCGAAGCCACCGAGCGCCACATGCGCGAGGGCCTCAAGGCCGGGGATCTGGACCCGGTGACGGGTCTGAGCATTCTGAATTACCACGACCCCATGGTGCCGGGCAAGAACTTCGACGC
>JAURYH010000066.1 GCA_030653975.1 Hydrogenophaga sp.
GGTGCAGTTCTGGCTGGGTGCGCGCTTCTACCGCGCGGGCTGGAAGGCGGTGCGCGCCGGCGCCGGCAACATGGACCTGCTGGTGGCCCTGGGCACCAGCGCCGGCTACGGTCTGAGCGTCTACCTGCTGTTCAAACACGCGGAACACGGGACGCCGCACCTGTACTTCGAGGCCTCGGCGGTGATCATCACGCTGGTGCTGCTGGGCAAGTGGCTGGAATCGCGCGCCAAGCGCCAGACCACCGCCGCCATCGCGGCGCTCAACGCCCTCAAGCCTGAGGTGGCGCGCGTGCGCATGCCCCACGGCGACGTGGACGTGCCGATGGCCCGCGTGAAGGTCGGTGACACGGTGGTGATCCGCCCGGGTGAACGCATCCCGGTGGACGGTGTCATCACCACCGGCGCCAGCCAGGTGGACGAATCCCTGATCACGGGAGAGAGCCTGCCGGTGGCCAAGCACGCGGGCGACAAGGTCACCGGCGGCGCCGTCAATGCCGAGGGCCTGTTGCTGGTGGAGACCACCGCCGTGGGTGCCGAGTCCACGCTCTCGCGCATCGTGCGCATGGTGGAGTCGGCCCAGGCCAAGAAGGCCCCGATTCAGCGCATCGTGGACCGCGTGAGCGCCGTCTTCGTGCCGGTGGTGCTGCTGATCGCTGCTCTCACCCTGCTCGGCTGGGGCCTGGCCACCGGCCACTGGGAGCAGGCCATCCTGAATGCGGTGGCGGTGCTGGTGATTGCGTGTCCGTGTGCCCTGGGCCTGGCAACGCCCACCGCCATCATGGCCGGCACCGGTGTGGCCGCGCGCCTGGGCATCCTGATCAAGGACGCCGAAGCGCTGGAGGTGGCGCACCGCATCGACACCGTGGCGTTCGACAAGACGGGAACGCTCACCGAGGGCAAGCCCACGCTGGTGACCGCACTCGCTGCACCGGGCCATGAAGACAAGCTGCTCTCGTGGAGTGCCGCCATCCAGGCAGGCAGCGAACACCCGCTGGCGCGCGCCGTGATGATTGCCGCCGAACAGGCTGGCCTGGATCTGCTCTCGGCCGCCAAGGTGAGCGCTGTGCCTGGACGCGGCATGTCGGCCGAAGTGCAGGGCCGTGCCTTGCGTTTGGGCAGCCCGCGTTACATGCAGGAACTGGGCGTGGACACATCGGTCCTGGCCGAGCCAGCGCGCAAGCTCCAGGACGACGGGCGCACGGTGTCGTGGCTCGCCGATGTGACGGCGTCGCCGGCTCTGGTGGGCATGCTGGCTTTCGGCGATGCACCCAAGGCCAGCGCCATGACCGCCATCCGGAGTCTGCAGGCCCTGGGTATTCGCACGGTGATGGTCACCGGCGACAACCTGGGCAGCGCCCTGGCGGTGGGCAGTGTGCTCGGCATCGACCACATCGAGGCCGAGGTGCTGCCCGCTGACAAGGCGTCCATCGTGAATCGCCTGAAGGAAGGCGGCCACTCGGTGGCCATGGTGGGCGATGGCATCAACGACGCGCCGGCCCTGGCATCGGCCGACGTGGGTATCGCCATGTCCACCGGCACCGACGTGGCCATGCACGCCGCCGGCATCACGCTCATGCGCGGCGACCCGGCGCCGGTGGCCGACGCGATCGACATCTCGCGCCGCACCTACCGCAAGATCCGCCAGAACCTGTTCTGGGCTTTTGCCTACAACGTGATTGGCATCCCGCTGGCGGCGGCTGGCCTGCTCAACCCGGTGGTCGCCGGCGCGGCCATGGCGCTGAGCAGCATGAGCGTGGTGAGCAATGCGCTGCTGCTGCGGGCATGGCACAGGAGAGGCTGAGGTCCAGAAGGGGCTTCAGTGGGTGGATCGATCTGTCTTCGCGGCTACCGCCCCCCTGGGCTTGCGCATCAGCCGATAGACCACCGGTACCACCAGCATGGACAGCAACGGTGCACTGAGCATGCCGCCGACCATGGGCGCGGCGATGCGCTGCATCACCTCGCTGCCCGCACCCGCGCCCCAGAACAGCGGCAACAGGCCGGCCACGATCACCGCCACCGTCATCGCCTTCGGGCGCACGCGCAGGACCGCGCCTTCGCGGATCGCGTCAAGCAGGTCGGTGTCGGTGTCCAGCCCTTGGTCCAGCCGCGCGGCCCAGGCCTGCTTCAGGTACAGCAGCATGATCACGCCGAACTCGGCCGCCACGCCGGCCAGCGCGATGAAGCCGACCACGCTCGCCACCGACAGGTTGTGCCCCAGGGCCCAGAGCAGCCAGATGCCACCGATCAGCGCGAAGGGCAGCGTGGCCATGATGAGCAGGGCTTCGTCGAGGCGGCGGAAGGTCAGGTACAGCAGTAGGAAGATCACCAGCAGCGTGAACGGCACCACCAGCTTGAGCTGGGCGCTGGCGCGCTCCAGGAACTCGAACTGGCCCGACCACGACACGGAGTACCCGGCCGGCAGCGCTACTTGGTCGGCCACCGCCTGCTGCATGTCCAGCACGGCGCCGCGCAGGTCGCGGTCGCGGATGTCCACGTAGACAAAGCCAGCCAGGCGCGCGTTTTCGCTGCGCAGCATGGGCGGGCCGTCTGCAATGCTCAGGCGTGCCACGTCGGCGAGCACCAGGCGCTGGCCGCGTGGCGTGACGATGGGCAGCTCGCGCAGGGCGGCGAGCGAGTCGCGCGCATCACGCGGGTAGCGCAGATTGATTGGATACCGCTGCAACCCCTCCACGGTCTCGCCGATGTTCATGCCGCCCACCGCACCCGAGATCACGTCCTGCACGTCGGCGATGTTCAGCCCGTAACGGGCCGCCTCGTCGCGGTGGATGTCGACGTCGATGTAGCGCCCACCGCTCAAGCGCTCTGCCAGCGCGCTGGTGACACCGGGCACGCCCTTGACCACCGTCTCAATCTGCTGCGTGAGGCGGTTGATGGTGGCCAGGTCGGCGCCGGCCACCTTCACACCCACCGGGCTTTTGATGCCGGTGGCGAGCATGTCGATGCGGTTGCGGATCGGTGGCACCCAGATGTTGGCCAGACCAGGCACGCGCACGGTGCGGTCCAGTTCGTCCACCAGGCGCTCCGGCGTCATGCCCGCGCGCCACTGTTCGCGCGGCTTGAACTGGATGGTGGTTTCGAACATTTCCAGCGGTGCCGGGTCGGTGGCGCTGTCGGCGCGGCCGGCCTTGCCGTACACGCTGGCCACCTCGGGCACGGTCTTGATCAGGCGGTCGGTCAGCTGCAGCAGTTCGGCGGCCTTGGCGGCCGACAGGCCGGGCAGCGCGGTCGGCATGTACAGCAGGTCGCCCTCGTCCATCGGTGGCATGAACTCGGCGCCGATGTGCTGCAGCGGCCAGAGGCTCACACCCAGCAGCACGGCGGCCACCAGCAGGGTCACCTTCGGCCACTTGAGAACGGCGTCCAGCACCGGCCGGTACAGCGCGATCAGGCCGCGGTTGAGCGGGTTGGCGGTCTCTTCGGGAATGCGCCCGCGCACCAGGTAGCCCATCAGCACCGGGATCAGGGTGACGGCCAGACCGGCGGCGGCCGCCATGGCGTAGGTCTTGGTGTAGGCCAGTGGCGCGAACAGCCGCCCCTCCTGCGCCTGCAGGGTGAACACCGGGATGAAGCTCAGGGTGATGATCAGCAGCGAGAAGAACAAGGCGGGGCCGACCTCTGCCGCCGCGGTGCCAATCACTTGCCAGCGCTTCTCGCCTTCCAGCGTTTCGCCTGGGTGCTCGTGCGCCCAGCGCTCCAGGTGCTTGTGGGCGTTTTCGATCATCACCACCGCCGCGTCGACCATCGCGCCAATGGCGATGGCGATGCCGCCGAGCGACATGATGTTGGCGTTCACGCCCTGCTGGTGCATCACGATGAAGGCCGCCAGAATGCCCAGCGGCAGCGAGACGATGGCCACCAACGCGCTGCGCAGGTGAAACAGGAACAGCGCGCACACCAGGGCGACCACACCAAATTCCTCCAGCAGCTTGATGCCCAGGTTGCTGGCTGCGCGTTTGATCAGGCCGGAGCGGTCGTACACGGGCACGATCTCCACCCCCTCGGGCAGGCCACGCTGCAGCTCCGCCAGCCGTGCCTTGACCGCTTCAATGGTCTGCAAGGCGTTCTTGCCCGAGCGCATGATCACCACCCCGCCAACCGCTTCGCCTTCGCCGTTGAGTTCACCGATGCCGCGCCGCATCTCGGGCCCGATCTGCACGCGCGCCACGTCACCCAGCCGCACCGACACACCGGCATCGGTGGTCTTCAGCGGCAGCGCCCGGAAGTCGTCCAGGGTTTTCAGGTAACCGTTGGCACGCACCGCGTATTCGGCTTCACCGAGTTCCAGCACCGAGCCGCCGGCCTCCTGGTTGCCGCGCGCCACGGCCTCGCTCACCATCTGCTGCGTGATGCCGTAGGCCGCCAGTTTGTCTGGGTCGAGCACGATCTGGTGCTGGCGCACCATGCCGCCGATGCTGGCGACCTCGGCCACGTCGGGCACCGTCTTGAGCTCGAAGCGCAGGAACCAGTCCTGCAGCGAGCGCAGCTGGGCCAGGTCCTGCC
>JAURYH010000068.1 GCA_030653975.1 Hydrogenophaga sp.
GGTCGCTGCCCCCCGAGGGGGCTGTTTCGCCTTGGGGCGGCCCGGCGGCGAAACCTGGCCCCCACGCTCCGCCGCTGCGCGGGTCGCTGCCCCCCGAGGGGGCTGTTTCGCCTTGGGGCGGCCCGGCGGCGAAACCCGCAGGGCGCAGAAAAACGCTCAACCCAAAGGGTCAAACTTGACGATGGTCAGCGACAGGTTGTCGCCCATGCCTTTGGCACGCGAGCGCGCTTTCTGGATCAGGAATTCGCACGCTTCACGCGGGGTGAGCATGGCCACGGTGCTGGCGAGTTCTTCCGGTGTGAAGTAGTGCCAGACGCCGTCGCTGCAGGCGAGCAGGGCGTCACCGGGGCCGAGCTTTTGTACCACGTGGATGTCCACCGGCGGATCGTTGTCTGTGCCCAGGCAGCCCATGAGGATGTTGGAGTGCGGGTGGTCCAGCGCCTCTTCTTCGGTGATCTCGCCCTGGTTGACCAGGGTCTGCACGTAGGAATGGTCCATGGAGCGAAAGACCATCTGACCTTGGCGGAAGTGGTAGATGCGCGAGTCGCCGGCGTGGATCCAGTGGCAGTCGCCACCCGGGTTGACCAGGAAGGCGGCGATGGTGCTGTGCGGTTCCTGTTCGGCAGAGACCGCCGTCAGCTTGATGACCAGATGCGACTCTTCCACGATCTGGCGCAGCATCGCCGATGGGTCGTCGGTCTCGGGATCAAAGCGTTCAAAGAGCTGTCGCGCGGTCAGCATGACCTGGTCCGAGGCCTTGCGCCCACCGCTGCGTCCCCCCATGCCATCGGCGATCACCGACAGCAGGCAACCGTCGTGGCGCTGGTGGTGGAGCAGGCAGACCTGGTCCTGCTGGTAATCGCGATCACCCCGGTGGATGCCGGTGGACGCGTGGATGCGGTAGCCTTTGGACATGTGGATCAAAAATCAGGGCGACACTGGCGGTGTCGAGGCGATGCGATGCGAATGGTAACGAGAAATCCCTACAGAGGCCGAGACTATCACCAAATGCGCTTGATTCATCCTGCTGGCGGGCCGTGGTGTGTGGTGTCCTGTTGTGCCTTGTCCACCATCGGGTTACCCGTGCCGGCGGGAGGCGTCGTTTGACTGTTTTTGTGGACGCGGTCGAGGCTGTTTTTGCCGCCGATGGACCCTTGGCTGCGACCACACCCGGAGGTCTGCAGCCGCGCCAGGCGCAGATTCACATGGCGCGCGCCGTGGCCGAGACCCTGGAGGCGCAGACCTGGCTTGCCGTGGAGGCGGGCACCGGCGTGGGCAAGACCTTTGCCTACCTCGCACCGTTGCTGCTGAGCGGACGCCGTGCCCTGCTGTCGACAGCCACCCAGGCCTTGCAGGAACAGCTGTTTGCGCGCGACATCCCGGCACTGAGCCGGGCGCTGGGTCTTCCGGTGCGGGTGGCCCTGCTCAAGGGTCGCGCCAGCTACGTCTGCCTGCAGCGCCTGGAGCAGGCGCGCAGCGGTCCTGTGGCCGGCACGTTGCGCGACCCGGCGCTGGCCACCGGGCTGGAGCACGTGCACCGCTGGGCCAGCGCGTCGGTGCAGGGCGACCTCGCCGAGTTGCCTGGGCTTGACGAGCACTCGCCCCTGCGCCCGTGGATCAGTTCCACGCGCGAGAACTGTCTGGCGGACGCTTGCCCGCGGCTGGCGAGCTGCCATGTGAACCGGGCCCGGCGTGCGGCCCAGCGGGCCGACTGGGTGGTGATCAACCACCACCTCTACTTCTCGGATCAGGCCGTACAGGCGTCCGGTCTGTCGGAACTGTTGCCGCAGGTGGAGGTGGTGGTGTTTGACGAGGCCCACCGGCTCAACGAGATCGGGGTGCAGTTCATGGGCGTGTCGCTGGACTCGGGGCGGTTGCGGGCACTGGCGCGCGAACTGGCGAGCCAGGGGCCGGTGTGGGCGCGCGGCCAGCGACCCTGGGCGCATCTGGCGCTGGAGCTGGAGCACGCCGTACACCACCTGGCGCGGGTTCCTCGGTCGGGTGCGGCACCCGCTGGGCGCTGTCGCTGGTCGTCGCCAACCCCCGAGGGGCTGGATCCGCGGCTCTGGACGCTGGCCTTGCATGGCCTGGCCCAGGCCCTGCGGGCCATGGAACACGCGCTGGAGGCAACCCAGGGTGCTGCGGTCGAGCTGCAGCGCCTGCTGGACACCGTGCGCGGATGGTTGGCCGACTGGCCCCGCTGGACAGAATCACCGACGGCCAGCACAGCCAGTGAAGCCGTGCGCTGGGCCGATGTGGATGGGGCCGGTGGCTGGCGCCTGGTGAGCGTGCCGCCGGATGCTTCGGCCCGCTTTGCGCTGGCGGGCAGGGCGCCTCAGGCGGCGCGCAGCTGGATCTTCACCTCGGCCACGCTGGGCAGCGACGAGGCGCTGCGCTGGTTCACCGAGCCGCTGGGCCTGCAACACCACGAGGGGTTGCGCACCCTGCGACTGCCCAGTCCGTTTGACCACGCCGCGCTGGCCTCCCTGTATGTGCCCCACGACCTGCCGGAACCCGGTGAACCCGATCACACGCCGCGGCTGGCGCAGGCGGTTGCGCGCTGGGCATCGCGCCTGGGCGGGCGCACCCTGGTACTGACCACCACCCTGCGCGCGGCCAGCCGCATGACCGATCTGCTCGCTGAAATGTTGCCCGCCGGCCCGGACGCTGCGCTGCAGGTGCTGGGCCAGGGGCGTTTGTCCCGGCGTGCGCTGCTGGCGCGGTTCCGTGCGGCTGCCGGCGCTGGTCAGCCGGGAGCCATCCTTGTGGCGTCTGCGTCGTTCTGGGAGGGTGTGGATCTGGCCGGTGATGTGCTGCAGCTGCTGGTGATCGACAAGTTGCCTTTTCCCTCACCTGGCGATCCCTTGATCGAGGCGCGGGCCCAGAAGCACACCGATGCCGGTCTCAGCGCGTTCAACGGTGTCTATCTGCCCCAGGCGGCGCAGGCGCTCAGGCAAGGGGTCGGGCGCCTGATCCGCAGCGAAACCGACCGCGGGGTGCTGGTGATCGGAGACCGGCGTCTGCTGACGCGGTCCTACGGCAATGCCTTGCTGGCCGCGCTGCCACCGATGCGGCGGCTGGTGGATGAAGACGAAGTGATGCGCGCGCTGGAAGAGCTCGCGCTCACCAGAGCTTCCACCAAGGCTCGCTGACGGACTTGCCACCCGGGCCGAGGTAGGCGCTTTGCGGGTAGTTGGCCTGCATCACCCGGCGGGCATCGTCACGCAACTGGGTCATGCCCAGTGCGTCGTAGCTGCGCACCAGAATGAACAGCGCTTCTTCCAGCGCCGGGGCGTCGGTGTAGTCGGTCAAGGCACTCTGCACCCGGTTGATGGCGGCCACGTAGGCGCCCCGGTTGTAGTAGTAGCGGGCGACATGGACCTCGTACTGCGCCAGTGAGTTCACGATGTAGGTCATGCGCACGCGCGCATCGGGCGCATAACGCGAATCGGGGAATCGTGTCACGACCTCACGCAGCGACTCGAACGAGGCCTTGGCCGCCTTCTGGTCGCGCTCGGACAGGTCCTGCCGCGCCAGTGAACCGAACAGGCCCAGGTTGTCGTTGAAGTTGACCAGGCCCTTGAGGTACAGCGCGTAGTCCAGCGCGGGGCTGGCGGGGTGCAGGCGCAGAAAGCGGTCGAGCGCGGCCAGGGCCTGTGCCTGTTCGCCGGCTTTGTAATGGGCGTAGGCCTTGTCAAGCTGGGCCTGTTGGGCCAGCGGCGTGCCGGCTGCACGGCCTTCGAGCTTTTCGTACAGCGTCACCGCCTTTTCGAAGTTGCCGGCATCGCGCTCTTCAAGGGCTTCGCTGTAAATCCTGTTGGGGCTCCAGCCCACGGTTTCGTCCACCGGCGTGCTGCTGCACCCCCACAGGGCGAGCAATGGTCCCAGCGTGCACAAAGACACAGCCGATAATCTGAACGAACGCTTCACACGCACACCTTTACAACAGGAAAACAGGTCTTGGCAGCTGAAATTATATCGACGGGGGGGCGGCCGACACCGGGGATGACCCCTGAGGCTTCCGAGCCAATGAACGGCGGCGATGACGCCCTGCTGGAAACCGAGACCCGTTGTTGCGAAATCCCGGCCGCGATGCATGGCTGGCGGGTCGACCGCGCGCTGGCCCGCCTGATCCCCGAGTTCTCGCGTTCCTACCTGCAGCAGCTCATGGCCGATGGTGCGGTGCAGCTGCTGGGGGCTGCGGTGCACAAGCCCTCGACCCGCATCCAGGTGGGGCATCTGCTGCAGGTGGAATTGCGCCCCACCCAGCAGGCCATGGCCTTCGTGGCCCAGCCGATGGCGCTGGACGTGGTTTTCGAAGACCCGCACCTGCTGGTGATCAACAAGCCCGCCGGGCTCGTGGTGCACCCGGCGGCCGGGAACTGGAGTGGCACGCTGCTCAATGGTCTGCTCGCCCACCACGCTGCGGCGGCCCAGTTGCCGCGCGCGGGCATCGTGCACCGGCTCGACAAGGACACCTCGGGCCTGATGCTGGTGGGCAAGAGCCGGCCGGCGGTGGACGCACTGGTGCGTGCCATCGCTGCGCGCGAGGTGCATCGCGGTTATCTCGCGCTGGCGCAGGGCCGCTGGAAGGGCGCGACCGAGCAGGTGGTGGACCAGCCTGTGGGCCGCGACACCCACAACCGCCTGCGCATGGCGGTGCTGCGGCCGGACGCCACCAGTGGCAAACCCGCCCAGACCACCATCCGGCTGCTCGACGGCAACGACCAGGCCTGCCTGGTGGCCTGCAAGCTGCACACCGGCCGCACGCACCAGATCCGGGTGCACATGGCCTGGCTCGGGCATCCGCTGGTGGGTGATGCGCTGTACGGCGGCAGACCTTTGTATGGCATGCCGCGCCAGGCCTTGCACGCCACCCGCCTGCGTCTTTTGCACCCGATCTCGGGCGTTCAGCTCGCATTCCAGTCCGCGCCACCGGGCGATTTTCAGGAAGCACTGGAACAGGCCGGGCTCCATTACAATGAAGTCCAGTTGGGGTGATGCCACCCCGGCTGTGCAAAAGCCTTCAGCAGGCCGCTTTTTCGGGATGGTTCCCGATGATTTTGACAGCCCCACCCGGATGGCTCCGCCCGATGCCCTGATGTTGCGGACCGCCTGGTGACCCAGCCCCGCCGCCGGTCGGGCACACCAGCAGCCTTCGCACCCTCCGCAGCCCGGACCGGACAACCGGTTTTTGACAGACACCAGCGATGAACACCACGGATGCCCGACGCGTCCTCGAGACCGCTTTGATCTGCGCGCCGCAACCGCTCTCCGTGCGGGAGCTGGGCGTGCTTTTCGACATGGAAGTGTCGCCCGACACCCTCAAGAGCCTGCTGGCCGACCTGCAGCTGGAGTGGGCTGGTCGCGGCGTGGAGCTGGTGCAGGTGGCCAGCGGCTGGCGCTTCCAGAGCCGGCCGGACATGCGTCCTTACCTGGACCGGCTGCACCCCGAAAAGCCCCCCAGATACACCCGCGCCACGCTGGAAACGCTGGCCATCATCGCCTACCGCCAGCCCGTCACCCGCGGTGACATGGAAGACATCCGCGGCGTGACCATCAACTCACTGCTCCTGAAGCAACTTGAAGACCGGGGCTGGGTCGAAGTAATCGGTCACCGCGAAACGGTTGGGCGCCCGGCCCTGTTTGCCACCACCCGCCAGTTTCTGGACGATCTGGGCCTGGCTTCGCTGGACCAGCTGCCGCCGCTCGAAGGCAGCGAGGTGCAGGAATCTGCGCTGGACCGACTGGACTTCGAGGCGCTTTCATCGAGCCTCTTGCCCGAGGCGGGCGAAACCGTTGAGGTGTCGTTGATCGACGCCGACCCCACCGAATCCGAATCCGAAACCGCGACCGAGACGCCCGAGCCTTCCACAGGAACACCATGACCATGGCGAACACCCCCACACCTCCAGACACCCCCCGCGAGGTCGAAATGGTCGAACCCGTCGGCCACGACACGACCGCGCCGCAGGCGCAGAGTGATGTCCCTGTGGCGACGGCCCGTCCCCCGGCCGAAGCACCCGACGCCCTGCAGTTCGATGACGTGGTCAGTGGCGCTTTTGATGCCGAGCAGGAAACAGGCCTGCCGTTGCCGACCAAGCGCGTGCTCGCTCCGCAGGCCGACTCGCCGAAGCTGCACAAGGTGCTGGCGCAGGCGGGCATGGGTTCGCGGCTGGAGATGGAACAGTTGATCCTGGAGGGCCGCATCTCCGTCAACGGCGAGCCGGCCCACGTGGGTCAGCGCATCCAGTTCGGCGATGTGATCAAGGTCAATGGCAAACCGGTGCGTGTGCGCATGACGCCGCCGCCGCCGCGCGTGCTGGCCTATCACAAGCCCGCGGGTGAAGTCGTGTCCCATGATGATCCGCAGAATCGGCCCACCGTGTTTCGCCGCCTGCCGCGCCTGTACCAGGGCAAATGGCAGTCGGTCGGTCGCCTCGATCTGAACACCGAAGGCCTGTTGTTGCTGACCGACTCGGGCGAGCTGGCGAATCGCTTGATGCACCCGCGTTTCGGCCTGCAGCGCGAATACGCGGTGCGCGTGCTCGGTGCCTTGTCCAATGAAGAAAAACAGCGCCTGCTCGACGGTGTGCGGCTGGACGACGGTGTGGCCCAGTTCTCGAGTATCGAAGACGGTGGCGGTGAAGGGGCCAACTGCTGGTATCGCGTGACCATCGGCGAGGGGCGCAACCGCGAGGTGCGCCGCATGCTCGAAGCCGTGGGCCACGCGGTCAGCCGCCTGATCCGCATCCGCTACGGCGCCATGATGCTGCCGCGGGGGCTCAAGCGGGGCGTCTGGGTGGAACTGGACCAGCAGGACATCGACCGCCTGACCGCTGCCGCCGGCATGCCGGCAGCCACCGGCGACGACCGTGCGCCCCGTGGCCGGCACCCGGCCACGCGCGGAAAGCCGGCACCCAAGGGTGGCGGGCGCAACTACGGCAACCCGCCCGGCAGCCGGGGTGAAGCGCCCGCTGTGCGGCGCAGCAGCATGTTTGGCACACCCTCCGACAACCCCAAGGCCCGTGGCGGCAAGCCGGGCGGGCAGGGCGGCGGCGCTGCCCAGCCCGATCCCTTGAAAACCTCGTTTGGCTACATCGGCCAGGACGCGCTGCAGCGCAAGCGAGAGCAGGACGGCGCTCGTGGTGGGCCGTCCGGTGGTCGTCGGCGTGGCGGCGGTGGCGGCGGGCGCAGCGGTGGGCGCTGAGCGCCAGGGCCCAGGCGCGTCTGCCCCATGCAGGTCATGGGGGCGATGTAGAATCAAAGGTTTTGCAGCACTGCGAAAAAATCGTTTTTATCAATAAATTCAAGGACCACCATGGCCATCGAACGCACCCTCTCGATCATCAAGCCCGACGCCGTTGCCAAGAACGTGATCGGCCAGATTTACGCCCGTTTTGAAGCCGCCGGCCTGAAGGTCGTGGCCGCCCGCATGGCCCACCTGTCGCGCGGCGAAGCCGAGCAGTTCTACGCTGTGCACAAAGAGCGTCCTTTCTTCAAGGACCTGGTGGACTTCATGATCTCCGGCCCGGTGATGATCCAGGCGCTGGAAGGCGAAGGCGCGATTGCCAAGAACCGCGACCTGATGGGCGCTACCGACCCGAAGAAGGCCGCCGCAGGCACCATCCGCGCCGACTTTGCCGACAGCATTGATGCCAACGCCGTGCACGGCTCTGACGCCCCCGAGACGGCCGCCGCTGAAGTGGCGTTCTTCTTCGCCGGCATGAACGTCTACACGCGCTGAACACGCGCGTTGACCATGTGATGACGGCCAACCTGCTCGACCTTGATCTTGAGGGCCTGGCCGCCTTTTGCGAACAGCTGGGCGAAAAACGCTTTCGCGCCGTCCAGCTGTTTCGCTGGATCCATCAAAAAGGGGCCTCGCGTTTCGACGAGATGACCGATCTCGCCAAAAGCCTGCGCGAGAAACTGCCCTCGGTCTGTCACATCTCCGACCTGCCGGTGCTATCGCGCCAGGATTCGGCCGACGGCACCATCAAGTGGCTGTTCGATGTCGGAGACGGCAACGCGGTGGAAACCGTGTTCATTCCCGAAGACGATCGGGGCACCCTCTGCATTTCTTCCCAGGCTGGTTGCGCCGTGGGCTGCCGTTTCTGCTCCACCGGCCACCAGGGTTTTTCGCGCAACCTCACCACCGGCGAGATCCTGGCGCAGCTCTGGCACGCCGAACATTTCCTGCGCAAGCACCTGAAGTCCGCCGACCGCGTGATCACCAACGTGGTGATGATGGGCATGGGCGAGCCGCTGCAGAACTACAGCGCCCTCGTGCCCGCCTTGCGCGTGATGCTGGACGACCACGGCTATGGCCTGTCGCGCCGCCGGGTCACGGTGTCCACGTCCGGTGTCGTGCCGATGATCGACCGCCTGGCGCAGGACGTGCCGGTGGCGCTGGCCGTTTCGCTGCACGCGCCCAACGATGCCCTGCGCGACTCGCTGGTGCCGCTGAACCGCAAATACCCGATCGCCGAGCTGCTCGACGCCTGCCTGCGTTACCTGCCGGCCGCGCCGCGCGATTTCATCACCTTCGAGTACTGCATGCTGGAGGGTGTGAACGACCAGCCAGAGCACGCGCAGCAATTGCTGAAGCTGGTCAAGACGCACGGTGGCCGCGGCGTTCCGTGCAAAATCAACCTCATTCCGTTCAATCCCTTCCCGGACTCGGGGCTCAAGTGCTCACCGCGCGCCGTTGTGCTGCGCTTCGGGCAGATCCTCAACGAGGGCGGGGTGGTCACGACGGTGCGCAAGACCCGTGGCGATGACATCGACGCTGCCTGCGGCCAGCTGGCGGGCGACGTGCTCGACCGCACCGACGCAGCCCGCCGCCTGGCCGAGCGCCGCCAGGACGCCGCCGTGCAACCCATCCGATTCGTGCACACAGCCAAGGACCCACAGGTATGACAGACGCATTTGCCCACAGCCACCGGGATCACGCTCCTTCCATGTTGCCAGCCGCCTCGTGTGCGGTGCACGGCGCCCAGTCAACCGGCGAAGTTCAGCGATTCTGGGTCAGCACCGTGATGCTGTGGCTGCTGCTGGCCGCCGGTGTGGCGTTGTTGTCGGCTTGCGCCGGGGCACCGGCTTCGGCCACCACGACCACGGCCGAGCCGATCACCGATTCCGATGAACCCGAGACGCGCAAGCGGGCACGGATTCGCCTGGAGCTGGCGTCGAGCTATTTCGAGCAAGGGCAAAACACGGTGGCGCTGGACGAAATCAAGCAGTCGCTGGCCGCCGACCCGGGCTACGGGCCGGCGTACGTGTTGCGCGGGCTCGTCTACATGCGGCTGAACGATGCCCGCCTGGCCGAGGACAGTTTCCGCCGCGCCCTGCAGATCAATCCCCGTGACCCGGACGCACTGCACAATTACGGCTGGTTCACCTGCAACCAGAACCGTTACACCGAAGCCATCCCGCTCTTTACCCGGGCGCTGGCCAGCCCGGTCTACGGAGGCCAGGCCAAGACCTACATGGCCAAGGGGATCTGCCAGACCCGCATGGGCCAGCTGGCCGAGGCCGAAGGCAGCTTTGCCCGTTCCTACGAACTGGACGCCGCCAACCCCATCACGGGCTACAACCTGGCGGCGCTGCTCTTCAAACGGGGCGACGACACGCGTGCCCAGTTCTATATCCGGCGTCTGAACAACTCCGATCTGGCCAACGCCGAGACGCTGTGGCTGGGCATCAAGGTCGAGCGCAAGCTGAACAACAACGCGGCGGTCGGCCAGCTGGCCCAACAGCTGGAGCGGCGTTACCCGAAGTCGCGTGAATGGGCGGCCTACCAACGGGGTTCGTTTCATGAATGAGTCGGTGATCCACGATCAACAGGTCAACGGCGCCTGCGCTGGCGAACCGGTCTGGTCCGCTCCGGTGCTGCTGCGCCAGGCGCGGGAAGCCGCGGGCCTGCACATCGCCGCGCTGGCGGCGGCGCTGAAGGTGCCGGTCAAGAAGCTGGAAGCGCTGGAAGCCGGTCGTTACGACGAGTTGCCCGACCTGACGTTTGCCCGCGCACTGGCGTCCAGTGCCTGCCGCCAGCTCAAGACCGACCCGGGCCCCATCCTCGAACAGATTCCCCAGGGGCACATGCCTGTGCTGGGCGACTCCCGACTGACCATCAATGCGCCCTTCAAGGGCGATCAGGGTGCGTCGACCTTCAGTCCCCAGGACTGGCTGCGCCGTCCGGCGGTGTTGATTGCTTCGCTGGCGCTGCTGGGTGCTCTGTTGATTGCGTTGGTGCCCGACTGGAACGCCTTGCCGGGGAAGGACCTGCTGACAGGTGCCACGGGTGTTTTCAGCAGCGATCCCACGACCGGCAAAGTGGTGACGACCGTTGTGCCTCCTGCGCCGGATTCAGACTCGCCTGACACCAGCGCCGTGTCGCAGGTGTCCACGGTGACCGACGTGCTTGCTGCGCCAGCCCCTGGCGCACCGGTCGACCCTGTGCTGGCTCAGGCTCCAGTGCTTTCTGGCACGCCACCCGTTGCGCTCGCTGAACCGGTTGCCTCGGGCAGCCTCCTGATCCTGCAGGCGACCAGCGACTCCTGGGTCGAAGTGATCGACGGTACGGGCAAGGTGCAGGTGCAGCGCATACTCAAGGCGGGTGATGCGCTGAATTTTTCCAGCCCGCCGCCCTATTCGGTGGTGCTCGGGCGCGCCGATGCGGTGCAGGTGCAGGTGCGCGGGCGTCCATTTGACGTGACGCCTTTTGCCCGCAACAGCGTGGCCCGATTCGAGGTGAAATGACCATGGACATGCCTGTAGCCAACCGGTCTGTGACGGAGAACAACCCGACCGCTGCACCGGTCGCACTGGCCGGCGCCCGACCGCGCAGGACGCGGCAGGGGGTGGTGTCCTGGGGTGATCATCACGTGACGGTGGGTGGTGACGCGCCGGTGCGCCTGCAGTCCATGACCAACACCGACACGGCAGACGCCATCGGCACCGCGATCCAGGTCAAGGAGCTGGCCATCGCCGGCTCCGAGCTGGTGCGCATCACGGTCAACAACGACGAAGCGGCCAAAGCGGTGCCCCACATCCGCGAGCAGCTCGACCGCATGGGCATCCACGTGCCCCTGATCGGCGACTTCCATTACAACGGCCACAAGCTGCTGAGCGATCACCCGGCCTGTGCCGAGGCACTGTCCAAGTACCGCATCAACCCCGGCAACGTGGGCAAGGGCGAAAAGGGCGATCGCCAGTTTGCCCAGATGGTCGAGATCGCGGCGCGCCACGACAAGGCCGTGCGCATCGGCGTGAACTGGGGCAGCCTCGACCAGGACCTGCTGGCCCGCCTGATGGACCAGAACTCTCAGCGCGCCGAACCCTGGGATGCCCGTCAGGTGATGTACGAGGCGCTGATCATGTCGGCGCTCGATTCCGCGGCCAGGGCCGAGGCGCTGGGGCTGAACGGCAACAACATCTTCCTGTCCTGCAAGGTCAGTGGCGTGCAGGACCTGATCGCGGTCTACCAGGCCCTGGCCCAGCGCTGCGACTACGCCTTGCACCTGGGTCTGACCGAAGCCGGCATGGGCACCAAGGGCGCCGTGGCTTCGACGGCGGCGCTGTCGGTGCTGCTGCAACAAGGCATCGGCGACACCATCCGGGTGTCACTCACGCCGCAGCCCGGCGAGGCCCGCACGCAGGAGGTGGTGATCGCTGCCGAGATCCTGCAGGCGCTGGGCTTGCGCGCCTTCGTGCCCAGTGTCACGGCCTGCCCGGGTTGTGGCCGCACCACCAGCACCACCTTCCAGGAACTCGCCAAGCAGATCGACGACTACCTGCGCTCGTCGATGCCGGCCTGGCGCGTGCGTTACCCCGGCGTCGAGAACCTGAAGGTCGCGGTGATGGGCTGCATCGTCAACGGCCCCGGTGAAAGCAAGCACGCCGACATCGGCATCAGCCTGCCGGGCACCGGCGAAGCGCCGGCCGCGCCCATCTTCATCGATGGCCAGAAGGCGATGACCTTGCGCGGCGAAGGCATCGCCCGCGAATTCCAGCAGATCGTTGAAAACTACATAGAAAAGAGATTCGGCGCAGCTGTCTGACTTTGTCTCTGGTGCCGCTGGACGGTGCCGGCATGTCAGATGGTGCCCGGCCGCACCGCATTCCCATGGCAGAAAAACTCAGCGCCGTCAAAGGCATGAACGACATCGCTCCTCCCGTGTCCGCACACTGGGAGTGGCTCGAAGACAAGCTGCGCTCGCTCATGCAGCGCTACGGCTACCGCAACCTGCGCACACCCATCGTGGAGCCCACGGCACTGTTCGTTCGCGGCCTGGGCGAGGTGACCGACATCGTCGAGAAGGAGATGTATTCCTTCGAAGACCGGCTCAACGGCGAGCAACTGACCCTGCGCCCGGAAAACACCGCCGGTGTGGTGCGTGCTGCGGTTGAACACTCGTTGCTGTACGACGGTGGCAAGCGCCTCTATTACATGGGGCCGATGTTCCGCCACGAGCGCCCGCAGCGTGGCCGCTACCGCCAGTTCCACCAGTTCGGTGCTGAGGCGCTGGGCTTCGTCGGCCCCGATGTGGACGCCGAGCTGATCGTGCTCGCCTGCGACCTCTGGACTGAACTGGGTCTGGAAGGCATCGAGCTGGAAATCAACAGCCTGGGCCAGTCGACCGAGCGCCAGGCGCACCGCCAGGCGCTGATTGCCTACCTGGAAGGCCATGCTGACCAGCTTGACGAAGACGCCAGGCGCCGCCTGCACAGCAACCCGCTGCGCATCCTGGACACGAAGAACCCGGCGATGCAGGCGCTCGTCAACGCCGCGCCGCGCCTGATGGACCACCTGGGTGCCGAGTCGCTGGACCATTTCAACCGCCTGCGTGGTCTGCTGGACGCGCACGGCATTGCCTACCGCATCAACCCGCGCCTGGTGCGCGGCATGGACTACTACAACCTCAGCGTGTTCGAGTTCGTGACCACGCAGCTCGGCTCACAGGGCACGGTCTGCGCCGGTGGCCGCTACGACGGCCTGTTCGAGCAGATCGGCGGCAAGGCCGCACCGGCCGTGGGCTGGGCGCTGGGCATGGAGCGCATCCTGGAGCTGCTGAAGGAGCAGGGCAAGCTGCCCGAACAGCCCACGCCCGATGCCTATGCCGTGGTGCCCGATGCAGGCAGTGTGTCCCGGGTCATGCCGTTGTTGCGCGCCCTGCGCCAGCAGGGCGTGCGGGTGCAGATGCACGCTGGTGGTGCCGAAGGCATGGGCAGCATGAAGTCGCAATTCAAGAAGGCCGACGCCAGCGGAGCGCGTTTTGCACTCATCTTTGGCGCCGACGAGCTGGCGCAAGGTTTGGTGTCGGTCAAGCCCCTGCGCGGTCCGCGTCCGGGTGAAGGATCAGGGGACATGCCCGCCCAGGTGGCCCAACCGCTGGCCGATCTGGCCGCCTGGGCGCAGAGCCTGCGCTGAGGCCTTTTGCCCCGGGCATGCCCCGGTCAGCCCTGGCGACCGGCAGCGCCCTACAATCCTTCGTTACTCACTGACTACCACCCATGGCCAAACACCTCGACCTTGAAGAGCAGGAACAGCTCGACCAGATCAAACACTTCTGGGACCAGTACGGCAACCTGATCACCTGGGTCTTGATCGCTGCGTTTGGCAGCCTGGCGGCCTGGAACGGCTGGAACTACTGGCAACGCGATCAGGCGACCAAGGCATCCGCCCTGTACGAAGAAATCGAGCGCGCCGCGCTGGCGGGCGATGCCGACAAGATCGGGCGCGCCTACGCCGAGATGAAAGACCGCTTTGCCAGCACCACGTTTGCCGCACAAGGGGCTTTGCTGGCGAGCAAGACGCTGTACGAAGCAGGCAAGGCCGATGGCGCACGCGCGGCGCTCACCTGGGTGTCGGAAAAGTCGTCGGACACATCGCTCCAGGCCATCGCCCGTTTGCGGCTGGCGGCGCTGGATGTGGAAGCCAAGGCTTTTGACCAGGCCTTGAAGACACTGGAAACGCCGATGCCCAAGGCCTTCGAACCGCTCGCTGCGGACCGCCGGGGCGATGTGTTCCTGGCCCAAGGGAAGACCGCGGAAGCCAAGGCCCAGTACCAGGCCGCATGGCGTGCGCTGGGTCCACAAACCGAATACCGCCAGCTGGTGGAAGTCAAACTCGCGTCGCTGGGGGTGGATGCTTCCACCCTGGGCGGCGCTGCGGAGGTGACGCGTTGATGAAGTCAATCATGCCCCAGGGAACTGGGTTTTCGGTGCAACTGGCTACACGGGGGCGTTCGCTTCTGTCTGGGCTGGGTGTCGCCGTGGCCATCGGGCTGTCCGCCTGTTCTTCTTCGCCGCCCAAATTTGAACCGGCGCCTCTGCCGCCGCCTGCGGCTTTGCTGGGCGCCAATCTCGCCTGGTCGACCCAGGTGGGGACATCCGGGACCGCGTTGATGCCGCTGGCTACACCCGGCCGCGTGTTCGTGGCGGGGGCTACGGGCACCGTGGCGGCGCTTGATGCCAACACGGGCAAGGATGTCTGGCGCGTGGATCTGCGCACCGGCATTTCGGCGGGCGTGGGGTCGGATGGCCAGATGGCCGCCGTGATCACGCAGTCCAACGAACTGGTCGCCATCGTCGACGGGCGTGAACTGTGGCGCGTGCGCCTGCCGGCGCGCTCGTTCACGGCGCCGCTGGTGGCTGGGCAGCGGGTGTTTGTCCTGACGGCGGACCGCAGCGTCACGGCCTTTGATGGCCGCAGCGGTGCGCGGTTGTGGAGCCAGGCCCGTCCGGGTGAGCCCCTGGTGCTCGGCCAGTCGGGCGTGCTGCTGGCGGTGGGCGACACCCTGGTGGCCGGCTTGTCCGCGCGCCTGACCGGTTTGAACCCCCTCAATGGAACGGTCCGCTGGGAGGCCCTGGTGGCCAGCGCACGGGGAACCAACGAGGTCGAACGCCTGGTGGATCTGGTGGGCACCGTCAGCCGGCAGGGCGACAGTGTCTGTACCCGCGCCTTTGGTGCCGCGGTGGGCTGTGTGGACACCAGCCGCGGCGCGGTGGTGTGGAGCAAACCCGCGCGCGGTTCCACCGGCGTGCATGGCGACGACCGCATGGTGTTTGGCACCGAATCCGATGGCCGCGTGATCGCCTGGCAGCGCGCCAGCGGTGAACGCAGCTGGGAAATCGAACGGCTGAAATACCGCGAACTCACGTCACCCCTGACGGTGGGTCGGGTGGTAGCCATCGGCGACAGCAAGGGCCTGGTGCACCTGCTCTCGCGCGAGGACGGCACCGAAATGAACCGGCTGACCACCGACGGGACGCCGATCGTCGGTGCTCCAGTGCTGGCCGGGCAGACCCTGGTGGTGCAGACGCGCAACGGCGGCGTCTACGGCTGGCGTCCCCAATAACGATCACAGGGCGAGCCGCCGGTTTCGCCTGGTCCTGAACGAAAGCTCTGTAGTGAAACCCGTCATCGCTCTGGTGGGACGCCCCAATGTGGGCAAGTCCACCCTGTTCAACCGCTTGACGAGTTCTCGCGACGCCATCGTGGCCGACTTTGCCGGTCTGACCCGTGACCGCCACTACGGAAACGGCAAGTCGGGCAAGCAGGAATACATCGTCATCGACACCGGCGGTTTCGAGCCCACAGCCGAGTCTGGCATCTACAAGGAAATGGCCAAGCAGACCCGACAGGCCGTGGCCGAGTCGGACGTGGTGATTTTTGTCGTCGATGCGCGCGCCGGCGTCAACGCCCAGGACCATGAAATCGCCAAGTACCTGCGCCGCCTGGGCAAGCCCACGGTGCTGGTGGCCAACAAGGCCGAGGGCATGACCCAGGGCCTGCAGCTGGTGGAGTTTTTTGAGCTGGGTCTGGGCGAGGTGGTGCCGGTCTCCGGCGCTCACGGACAGGGCGTGCGTTCCATGCTGGATCTGGCGCTGGAAGCGATCCCGGGTCTGGCCAGCGAAGATGAAGAAGCGGTTGAGGTCGAGACTGGCGTGATCCGCCTGGCGGTGGCGGGGCGTCCCAATGTGGGCAAGTCCACCCTGATCAACGTCTGGCTGGGCGAAGAGCGCCTGGTGGCCTTTGACCTGCCCGGCACCACGCGCGACACCATTTCGGTGCCGTTCGAGCGTGGCGGTCAGAAATACGAGCTGATCGACACCGCAGGCATCCGTCGCAAGGGCCGGGTGTTCGAAGCCATTGAAAAATTTTCGGTGGTGAAGACGCTGCAGGCGATTGAAAATGCCCACGTGGTGCTGCTGTTGCTGGATGCCACCCAGGGCGTGACCGACCAGGACGCCCACATCGCGGGCTATATCCTGGAGAGTGGGCGTGCCGTGGTGCTGGCGATCAACAAATGGGACGCTGTCGATGCCTACCAGCGCGAACAGATCGAGCGCCAGATCGAAACCCGGCTGGCGTTCCTGAAGTTTGCTTCGCTGCACCTGATCTCGGCCCAGAAGCGCCAGGGTCTGGGCCCGGTCTGGAAGTCGATCACACAGGCTCATGCGTCGGCCATGCGCAAGATGTCCACCCCCGTGCTCACGCGCTTGCTGATGGAAGCCGTGGCCTTCCAGGCTCCCACCCGCAGCGGCATGTTCCGCCCCAAGATGCGCTACGCGCACCAGGGCGGCATGAACCCGCCCGTGATCGTGATCCACGGCAATTCGCTGGAACACGTGCCTGACGCCTACACGCGCTTCCTTGAGGGGCGCTTCCGCAAGGCGTTCGACCTCGTGGGCACGCCGCTGCGTATCGAGTACAAGACGTCAGAGAATCCATTCAAGGCGTGAGCGTCTTTCCTGTCATCGCCTGTTCAAGCGCAGCGGTGTGGTATGGTGCGCCTCCTATCAACTTTTTTTGAACACGGAGCATATCGTGAGCAATAACAAAGGCCAGCTCTTGCAAGATCCCTTCCTGAACCAGCTTCGCCGGGAACACGTTCCCGTGTCGATTTACCTGGTCAATGGCATCAAACTGCAAGGCCAGATCGAATCGTTTGACCAGTACGTCGTGTTGCTGCGCAACACCGTGACACAAATGGTTTACAAGCATGCGATCTCCACCATCGTGCCGGGTCGTCCTGTGCAATTTTCCGCAGCCGGCCCGGACGAAGCGCCAGCCTCTTGATCCAGCCCCTGAACCCTGCCGTGTTGGTCACGGCACAGGCGGCTGTTGAATGGCATTGAACCCGTCCGCTTCTCAAAACCCGTCCAGCCCTTCGGTCATTCTGGTCGGGGTGGATTTCGGGTTGCCGCATTTTGACGCCGAACTCGAAGAGCTCGGTCTGTTGGCGCAGACCGCGGGCTTCACCGTGGCCGATCGGGTCAGCTGCAAGCGCCGTGCACCCGATCCGGCCCTGTTTGTAGGGTCCGGCAAGGCCGACGAAATCAAGATGCTGGCCCAGTCCACGGGTGCCAGCGAGATTCTTTTTGACCAGGCGCTGAGTCCGGCGCAACAGCGCAACCTGGAGCGCTCGCTCGGCCTGCCGGTCAATGACCGCACCCTGCTCATCCTGCAGATATTCGCCCAGCGCGCCCGCAGCCATGAAGGCAAGCTGCAGGTGGAGCTCGCTCGCCTGCAATACCTGTCGACCCGGCTGGTGCGCCGCTGGTCGCATCTGGAGCGGCAAAGCGGCGGCATCGGCATGCGCGGTGGTCCGGGTGAGACCCAGATCGAGCTCGACCGCCGCATGATCGGTGACAGCATCAAGCGCACCAAAGAGCGGCTGGAGAAGGTCAAGAAACAGCGGGCCACGCAACGCCGCCAGCGCGAACGCCGGGATGCGTTCGCGATTTCGCTGGTGGGCTACACCAACGCCGGCAAATCGTCGATCTTCAATGCCCTGGTCAAAGCCCGCGCGTACGCGGCCGACCAGCTGTTCGCCACGCTCGACACCACCACGCGGCAGTTGTACCTGGGCGAAGCAGGGCGCTCAGTGTCGCTGTCCGACACCGTGGGATTCATCCGGGATCTGCCCCACGGGCTGGTCGATGCGTTTGCGGCCACCCTGCAGGAGGCCGCCGACGCCGATCTGCTGCTGCATGTGGTCGATGCGTCCAACCCCTCGCATCTGGAGCAGATTGCTTCGGTGCAGGGTGTTCTCAAGGACATCGGGGCCGACCGTGTGCCGCAGATACTGGTGTTCAACAAGCTCGATGCCATGGACCCGGCTGCAGTGCCCCGCGTGCTGGAAGATGTGATGGAACTTGATGGCGTGTTGATGCCTCGTATTTTTGTGAGTGCCCTCACGGGCGACGGTCTTCCGGCGTTGCGGGCCTTGCTGGCGAAGCAGGTGACGCCGTCCGAGGGTCCGGATGGCGGCAATACCCCCGGGGGAGATGTCCTTGATCGGGAGTGAGCTGCCCTGATTGGGCACAATGTCATGGTTTTGATTCGAATAGAAGTTGGCAACACATGGATGTGAATCTGCAATCACCGAGCCGCGATGCTGAATCCGGCGGGCGCCGCAAAGGCTGGCGTGGCCTGCTGGGCGTGTTCAACCTCAACGATCCCCGCTGGGGCCGTGGCGACGACGCCCGCGATGGCGACAAGCCCCAGGGCAGCGAGCCGGAAGCCGAGGAGCGGCCGAAGGCCGATCAGAAGCCGCCGCGCGGCCAGGGCCCCAACCAGGGACCGCCCGATCTGGATGAGCTCTGGCGCGACTTCAACCGCAAGCTCGGCGGCATGCTGGGCGGCAAGGGTGGTCGCGGTGGCGGGCAGGGTGGTGGCAATGGTTCCGGTGGCGGAGGATTGCCCAGCTTCAATCCGAGTCCCAAAACCACGGGCATTGGTGCGGGCCTGATTGTTGGTGTGGTGGCGCTGATCTGGCTGGGCACGGGTTTCTTCATCGTGCAGGAAGGTCAGCAGGCTGTCATCACGCAGTTTGGCAAGTACCACAGCACGGTCGGTGCCGGTTTCCAGTGGCGGCTGCCGTACCCGGTGCAGCGTCACGAGACGGTTTTTGTGACCCAGATCCGCTCGGTCGATGTGGGGCGTGACAACCTGATGCCGGCCACGGGTCTGCGCGAGTCGGCGATGCTGACCCAGGACGAAAACATTGTCGAGATCAAGTTCGCGGTGCAATACCGTTTGAACGATGCCCGTGCGTTCCTGTTTGAAAGTCTGGATCCCGATGCTTCGGTGATCAAGGTGGCGGAAACCGCTGTGCGCGAAGTGGTGGGCAAGATGAAGATGGACGCCGCGCTGGCCGAAGAGCGCGATCAGATCGCACCGCGGGTGCGTGCCCTGATGCAGACCATCCTGGACCGTTACAAGGTCGGTATAGAAGTGGTGGGTATCAACCTGCAGCAGGGCGGCGTGCGGCCGCCCGAGCAGGTGCAGGCGTCTTTCGACGATGTGCTGAAGGCAGGCCAGGAACGTGAACGGGCCAAGAACGAAGCCCAGGCCTATGCGAACGACGTCGTGCCCCGCGCACGGGGTGCGGCGTCCCGCCTGACCGAAGAGGCTGAAGGCTACAGGGCTCGCATCGTGGCGCAGGCCGAAGGTGACTCGCAGCGTTTCCGCTCGGTTCTGACCGAGTACCAGAAAGCGCCCCAGGTGACCCGTGAGCGCATGTACACCGATGCCATGCAAGAGGTGTACTCGAATGTGACCAAGGTGGTGGTGGACTCCAAGTCGGGTTCGAACCTGCTGTACCTGCCGCTGGACAAGCTCATGCAGATGACCGGGCCGAGCGCCGCGGCACCTTCTACCAGCGCGGCACCGGCGACCACCTCGCCAGCCACGCCCGCGTCCCGCAGTCTGGACAATGCCGCCCGCTCCCGTGAGCGGGAGAGCCGCTGAGCGCTGGCCCAAGTACACGCGATGAGAAAGCAACGCAAATGAACAAACTGGGTTTCATACTCACATCCCTTCTTGTGGCGCTGGCGATTGCCAGTTCCATGCTGTTCGTGGTGGACCAGCGCCAGTTTGGCGTGGTGTTCCAGCTGGGGCAGATCAAGCAGGTCGTCACCGAGCCGGGGCTGAACTTCAAGCTGCCGCCGCCGTTCCAGAACGTGTCGTACATCGACAAGCGCCTGCTCACCCTGGAGAGCACCGACACCGAGCCCTCGCTGACGGCCGAGAAACAGCGCGTGGTCATTGACTGGTATGTCCGCTGGCGCATCAGCGAGCCGCAGGAATACATCCGCAACGTGGGTGTCAATGAGCGCGCGGGTGCCCTGCAGCTCAATCGCGTGGTACGCAACTCGTTCCAGCAGGAAGTGAACAAGCGCACCGTGAACGAACTGCTCTCGACCCGCCGCGAAGACCTCATGGCCGACGTGAAACGCGAGGTGCTTGAAGCGGTGCGTGGTGCCGAGAAGCCCTGGGGCATGGACGTGGTGGATGTGCGCATCACCCGCGTGGACTACGCCGAGAGCATCACGGCGTCGGTCTACCAGCGCATGGAAGCCGAGCGCAAGCGCGTGGCCAACGAACTGCGTTCCACCGGCTTTGCCGAGGGGGAAAAGATCCGCGCCGATGCCGACCGCCAGCGTGAGGTGATCGTGTCCGAGGCCTACCGTGATGCGCAGCTCATCAAGGGTGAAGGCGATGCGAAGGCCGCTGCGGCATTCTCCGAAGCCTTTGGCCGTGACCCTGCGTTTGCCCAGTTCTACCGCAGCCTGGACGCCTACAAGGCCAGCTTTGCGGGCAAGTCCGATGTCATGGTCGTCGACCCGTCGTCGGACTTCTTCAAGGCCCTGCGCAGCAGCAACGTCGCCAAGTGATCCGGGGCTGCGCATGGCTGATCTGTTTTGGCCTGCGTTGGCGCTTGTCCTGATCTTCGAGGGGCTACTGCCCTTCATCGCACCCGGCGCCTGGCGCCGGGTTTTTTCTGAAATGCTCAAGATGAACGACGGCCAGATCCGGTTTTTCGGGCTGTGCAGTCTGTGCGCGGGTGTGCTGCTCTGGTGGTGGGTCGGCTGAGTGGCTGAACCGTCTGCCACGCAGACCGATGTCAATTGACTGGCCAGGGTGCCGCCGAGCGGTCTGCCGGGCCGGTAAAATCTCGTTTTTAACAGCGTTCCCCTATGCCCATGTCTGCCTGGGTCCTCCCGGATCACATTGCCGATGTCCTGCCCTCCGAGGCCCGTCACATCGAAGAACTCCGCCGGGGTTTGCTGGACACAGCCCGTAGCTACGGCTATGAACTGGTCATGCCGCCGCTGCTGGAGCACCTTGAATCCTTGCTCACCGGCACCGGCGAAGCACTCGATCTTCAAACCTTCAAGCTGGTGGACCAGCTCTCGGGTCGCACGCTCGGCCTGCGCGCGGACAGCACGCCCCAGGTCGCCCGCATCGATGCCCACCTGCTCAACCGCCAGGGTGTTGCGCGGCTGAGTTATTGCGGGCCGGTGGTGCACACGCGCATCGACCGCCCCCTGGCCAGCCGCGAACCTTTGCAGTTCGGCGCGGAAATCTATGGCCATGCCGGTCTGGAGGCCGACCTGGAGGTCATTGAGTTGGCGAGCGCCTGTCTGCGCGGTGCCGGTGTGGAACAGTTGCTGCTCGACATGGCCGACGTGCGGATCATCGACGCCGTGCTCGCCCCGGTGCCACTCAGCGCAGCCCGCACGGCGCAAATCCATGCGGCGCTGGCGATCAAGGATGTGGCCGAGTTGCAGTTGCTGTCTCGTGACTTGCCAGCGTCGGTGAGCCGTGATCTGTGCGCTCTGCCGCGCCTGTTCGGCGGTGTGGACGTGCTCGACGAAGCCCGCCGCACCCTGCAGGCTTCGCCCGAGCTGCACGCCGCGCTGGACAGCCTGGCCTGGCTGGCCGAGCAGGCCCGGGGCCTGGAAGTGTCGATCGACCTCGCCGATCTGCGCGGCTATGCCTACTACACCGGCATGCGCTTTGCCCTGTTTGCACAGGGCACGGACGGTGAGTCGGTGGAATTTGCGCGCGGTGGTCGTTACGACGAGGTGGGCGCCGTGTTCGGACGCAATCGCCCGGCGGTCGGCTTCAGCCTGGACATCAAGGAGCTGGTATCGGCCATCGCGCCGCGCCCTCTGGTGGCCGCGATCCGCGCACCCTGGGGCATGGATGTGGAACTGCGCGAAGCCATTGCCAGCCTGCGGGCCCAGGGCCACACCGTGGTGTGTGCCTTGCCGGGCCATGAACACGAAGTCGACGAGTTTCATTGCGACCGCGAACTGGTGCAGGTGCCAGCGCAGGGCGGGGTGTGGACCCTGAAGAACATTTAACCGGAAACAGCAGATGATCAAAAACAGCAGCGCCGTGGTACCCGGGCGCAACGTGGTCGTGGTGGGCACCCAGTGGGGTGACGAAGGCAAGGGCAAGCTGGTGGACTGGCTGACCGAAACCGCGCGCGGCGTGGTGCGTTTCCAGGGCGGCCACAACGCCGGTCACACCCTGGTGATCAATGGCGTGAAGACGGCGCTGCACCTGATTCCCAGCGGCATCATGCGCGCCGGCGTCAAGTGTTACATCGGCAACGGGGTGGTGCTGTCGGTGGGCAAGCTGTTTGAAGAAATCGCCGGCCTGGAAAAGGCCGGTGTGGAAGTGCGTTCGCGCCTGCGCGTGAGCGAAGGCTGTCCGCTGATCCTGCCTTTCCACGCGGCCATTGACATCGCGCGCGAAGCCGCCAAGGTGAAGGCCGGTACCGAAAAGATCGGCACCACCGGCCGCGGCATCGGTCCGGCCTACGAAGACAAGATCGCCCGCCGCGCCCTGCGCGCGATGGACCTGAAATACCCCGAGCGCTTCGCCACCAAGCTGCGCGAGCTGCTGGATCTGCACAACCACGTGCTCAAGACCTATCTGCACTCGGCCGAGATGGTCTGGGACGAAAAGATAGCCGCCTACATGCAGGACGGTGCGATCCAGTTCGACGCGGTGTACAACGAGGCCATGGTCCAGGCCGAGCAGCTCAAGCCCATGATCGCCGACGTTTCGCGCGAGCTGAACGAAGCCCACCAGCAAGGGGTGAACCTGCTGTTCGAAGGCGCGCAGGGCACATTGCTGGACATCGATCACGGCACCTATCCGTTTGTGACCTCCAGCAATTGTGTGGCGGGTAACGCCGCCGCGGGCTCGGGTGTGGGCCCGGGTCTCCTGCACTATGTGCTGGGCATCACCAAGGCCTACTGCACCCGCGTCGGCGGTGGCCCGTTCCCGACCGAGCTGGAGTGGGAGAAAGAGGGCACGCCGGGCTGGCACATGGCCACCATCGGTGCAGAAAAAGGCGTGACCACCGGGCGCAGCCGCCGTTGTGGCTGGTTCGATGCGGCTTTGCTCAAGCGCTCGGCCCAGGTCAACGGTCTGACAGGTCTGTGCATCACCAAGCTCGACGTGCTCGATGGCCTGGCCGAGCTCAAGCTCTGCACCGGTTATGAACTCGATGGCGAAACCATCGACATCCTGCCCATGGGGGCCGACGAGATCGCGCGCTGCACGCCGATCTACGAAACGCTGCCGGGCTGGACCGATTCGTCGGTCGGCGTCACGCGCTACGACGATCTGCCGGAGAACGCGCGCCGCTACCTGACCCGCATCCAGGAGACCACAGGGGTGCCGATCCACGTGGTCTCGACCAGTCCGGACCGCGACCACACCATCCTGCTCCACCATCCGTACCATGCCTGACGGGGCCCTGCACGGCATCGTGCAGAATGAAGACAGACCATCCAACCCGGAGTCCCCATGCTGACCGAAGACGGCAAACACCTCTACGTTTCCTACGATGAGTACCACAACCTCATCGAAAAGCTGGCGCTCAAGGTGCACCAGTCGGGCTGGCGGTTCGACACCATCCTGTGCCTGGCGCGCGGAGGTATGCGTCCGGGTGATGTGCTGTCGCGAATTTTTGATGTGCCCTTGGCCATCATGTCCACCAGCTCGTACCGCGCCAACGCGGGCACCCAGCAGGGCAATCTGGACATCGCGCGCTACATCACGACCCCCAAGGGCGAGATCGCTGGCAAGGTCCTGCTGGTGGACGATCTGGCCGACTCCGGCCACACGCTCAAGGCCGTGATCGAGATGCTGAAGAACAACTACGCGCCCATCACCGAGCTGCGCAGCGCGGTGATCTGGACCAAGCAGCTCTCGACCTTCACACCCGACTACTCGGTGGAATTCCTGCCGACCAACCCCTGGATCCACCAGCCGTTCGAAGGTTATGACAGCATGCGCCCCGAGCAACTGCTGGAAAAATGGAAGCTCTGAGCTGAATGAGCGATCTCTCCACACAACTGATTCACCATCCGTACCGCCCACCTGAGGGCTTCGACGCTGTCGCGCCCGGCGTTCACAAAGCATCCACAGTCATCTTCCCCCATGTGCAGGCGCTGCGCACGCAGGAGTGGAAAGACAAGAGCGGCTACACCTACGGCCTGCACGGCACGCCCACCACCTTCATCCTGGAAGAGCGCATCGCCACTATCGAAGGCGGGCGCTTCTGCGTGCTGGCACCCAGTGGCTTGTCGGCCGTGTCGCTGGTGGACATGGCCTTTTTGCGGCAGGGCGACGAGCTGCTGATCCCCGACAACGCCTACGGGCCGAACAAGGCTTTTGCCAGCGTCGAGCTGGCGGCCTGGGGCATCACGCACAGCTACTACGATGCGCAGAACCCGTCCGACCTGGCCGCCAAGATCGGCCCCGCCACGCGCCTGGTGTGGCTCGAAGCGCCGGGGTCCATCACGCTGGAGTTCCCCGATCTGCCTGCGCTGGTGGCGGTGGTGAAACAGGCCAACGCTGCCCGCGCCAGCAAGCGTCCCATCCTGACCGCGCTCGACAACACCTGGGGCGCCGGGATCGCGTTCAACGCCTTCGATCTGGGCGCCGACATGTCCATGCAGGCGCTCACCAAGTACCCGAGTGGCGGTTCCGACGTGCTCATGGGCTCGGTCGTCACGCGAGACGAGGCGTTGCACCAGCAGTTGCTGATGACGCACATGCGCCTGGGACTCGGGGTCAGCGGCAACGACACCGAACTCGTGCTGCGGGGCCTCAACACCATGACATTGCGCTACCAGGCACAGGACGCCGCCACGCGCACACTCGCGACCTGGATGCAGGCGCAGCCCGGTGTGGTGCAGGTGCTGCACCCGGCCTTGCCCGGATCACCAGGACACGCCAACTGGCGGCGCGATGCGAAGGCCGCTGCCTGTCTCTTCAGCGTGGTGTTTGATTCGCGTTTCAGCCTGGCACAGGTGGACGCCTTCTGCGATGGGTTGAAGCTGTTCAAGCTGGGCTGGAGCTGGGCGGGTCCCATCAGCCTCTGCGCGCCGTACAACGTGTCTTCGATCCGTACCCAGGCCTGGCCCCACAAGGGTGGCTTGGTGCGCTTTGCCGTCGGTCTTGAAGCGGTGGAAGACCTGCGCGCCGATCTGGCGCAAGCGCTGGCTACACTCAACGCCTGACCGATCCTTCCAACCCCTCCAAAGAAAGACTGTTTTGGCCACTCCCAATTACGGATACGAAAAGCGCCAGCGCGAGCTCGCCAAAAAGAAAAAGAAGGAAGAGAAGTTGCGCGCCAAGGCTTCGGGCAAGCCGCACGACGGCAGCGATGCGCCCGAAGCGCCGACCGAGCAGACCCCTGATTCTGGCCAGAACGCCGCTCCGGGCGGCGAGGGCCGGGGCTGATCACCTGCCGTCGCGTTCAACCACCCCTCACGGTCACCGCCGCCTGCAGGAAGCAGCGCGGCCCAAAGAAGCCCGACGTGGTTGTTTTTGGCCTCAGAGTCCGATGACACTGGCCAGAACCACATCGACCGGCGCCTCGTAGTCGGCCAGCACCCAGGCCCGGCCGGGGTGTTCGGCGGCTTCCTGCAGCAGCTCGCTCAGGAAACGCATGGAAGGGGCGTCCAGCGCAGCAAAGGGCTGGTCGATCAGCGTGAGTGGTGTTCCCGATGCGAATGCCGCGGTGAGCAGGACTTTGCGCTTGCTACCGGCAGACAGCATGTACATCGGTTTTTCGATGTGTGGGTCCAGAGCAAAGCCCTGGATCAGATCGGCCAGGGCCTCTGGATCGAAGTTCGGGTATCGGCCAGGCAGGCTCTGGAACCAGGTTGCTGCGCTGATCTGATCGATGGACTCGCTGCGTGGATCGGTGCGAAAGACCTGCTGGCGGTAACGCTCGGGATCCTCGTGCAGGCTGTTGCCCCGAATCACCAGGGTGCCGGACTGGGGATGGATATCTCCCGCAAGCAGCCGAAGCAGGCTGGTCTTGCCGCTGTGTTCTTCGCCGCTGATCAGGCTCACACCCGGGGGAACGTCGAAGCTCAAGCCTTCGAAGAGGAGTCGCTCCGGCCAGCGGAAGCACAGCCCTTGGGCTTGCAGAACGGGCGAGGCTTTGTTCATGGCTGTTCGGCAAGGTTTCAGTACGTGATGTTGTAGAGCGTGCCACGGTGGTTGAGCACGGCGCTGCGTGGCCCGACGGTCTCCAGTCTCAGACCAGGCTCGATTTCCTGTCCCTCGTGCACCACCTTGCCGTTGGCAATCAGCATGCGATGGGCGGGGTTTTTCGAGTAGGAAGATCCGCTGACCCTGACCGTCGGCCTTCCGCTGGCATCGGTTGTGGCCACAGGGCGCGCTGCCGCTGGTCGCGGGGGCAGGGTTGTCTGCGGTGGCGGTGTGGTCACCGAGTCGACGGTATCTTCAGTTTCCGTGGCGGCATCAGCCGTGTCCACGGCGCCAGCCGCCATAGCCTCTTCAACGGCCTCGGCCTTCGCCCGACTTGGCTGCAGGCGCGGGGGTGTTGACGGTGGTCGGGCGGGTGCCGGGGTGTGGGCTTCGACGGGTGGCTCGGGCGACAGGATGGGCAAGCTGGGCGTGGTGGGTGGCGCTGCGTCGACCAGAGGTGGCTCCACGGATGCTGCCGCGGTGCGCACGTCGGGTGCCATGGGTGTATCTGGCGCGCGAAGAGACCACCACGTCAGCACCGCCGCCGCGAGCAAGACCAGAACGGCAATGGCCCACACGGTTTGACGGTGCCATGATGCGCCCGGCGCGGTTGCCGGGTGGTTTTTCCCTTGACTGTGAAGACCGGGCACATGGCCGCGCTCGCGATCGGCATCGGCCCGCTTGAGTGCGTCGAGGATGTAGGACATGGTGGGTGGGGCCTCCTGGCCGTCTTTCAGAGGGGCTGCAGGCGGGGTTCGTCCACACCGCGGGCGCGATTGACCTGCATGAACGTGACAGGGCCCGCCAGGCCGTCCGCGTCGATCCCGTGGGCGCGCTGGAACGCCTGCACGCGGGCGTCCAGAGTGGCCGCGCCCGGCGCCAGCTTGCCGTCACGCTGCAAAGTGCCGAGCTGGGTGTTGAGCCACTCGGCCGCCAGCCCTTGACGGCCGTCGACCAGCCGGGTCGATTGCCCTGGCGGCAGTCGCCACAGGGTGGCGAAGTCACCGCGCCAGATGTCGGCGAGCCCGGTCAGCGGGAGTTGCCAGCGGCGTTCTCCGGCCTGCAGCACCGCGCTGTCCGTGCCCATGGCGACCAGCAGGGCCCAGGCAGGCGGTTGACCGGGCAGGCGCAGGGTCAGGAGGCCCGGGCGACCCAGTTGTCGCAGGCCGTGCAACGTCATGCGTCCGGTGCGATAGCACTGCAACCCGTGTTGCAGGGCGGTGGCGCAGGGCTCGCCTTGCTCGATGGACTGGTTCCATGTCCGGCCGAGCGCGTGCCAGGCCAGGGTTTCGGAGCGCAGGAGGTCGCTGAACGCGGGCACCTCAACGAGGGGTGGTGGTTCGACATCGCGCACAGTGGCTGGCGCGGTGGTCTCGTCGGTGGGCGCAGGATCGGCCATGGCTGGCTGCGGTGGCGCAGCCGCCGACGGCGGTGCACCCGCTTCGGTGGCGAGCTTGACCGGGTTCTTGTCGACCTGCATGGCCGCGAACACCAGCAGCGCGCCGCTCACCGCGCCCGTGGCCACCAGCGCCAGGCTGGCAAGCGGACGGCGTGAACGGGTGGGTGCCGAGGGTTTGAGTGTGTCAAACACCTCGGAGGCGGCCTTGTCCACCACGGCGCGTTCCACGCGGTGCTGACCGCTGGCGTAGGCACCGAGCAAGGCGCGGTCGCACAGCAGGTTGATCCGACGCGGCACGCCAGTGGTGAGCGTGTGAACCCGGCGCAGGGCGTCGCGCGTGAAGGGCAGGGGCCCGTGCAATCCCGCCACATCCATGCGGTGCTGGATGTATTGTTGTGTCTCAGCTTCGTCGAGTGCTTCAAGGTGAAAGCGTGCAATGACACGCTGCGCGAGCTGTTCCAGTTCGGGTCGGGCCAGCAGGCGGCGCAGCTCGGGTTGTCCGATCAGGATGATCTGAAGCAGCTTGCGGGTGTTGGTCTCCAGATTGGTCAGCAGGCGCAGTTGTTCCAGCACGTCGGCCGACAGGTTTTGCGCCTCGTCGATGATCAGAACGGTGTTCTGCCCAGCGGCGTGGGAAGCCAGCAGGAAGGCGTTGAGGGGATCGATGTGGTCTTTGGCCGTGACCTCACCCGGCCCCTGGTGGCTGACCTGCACACCGAACTCGTCGCAGACCGTGCGCAGCAGCTCGACGACCGTGAGCTTGGGGTTGAAGATGTAGGCGACCCGGCAGTTCTCGGGGGTCTGCTCCAGAAAGCAGCGACAGATGGTGGTCTTGCCGGTGCCGATCTCGCCAGTGAGCAGCACAAAGCCGCCACCGCCCTGCACGCCATAGAGCAAATGGGCGAGCGCCTCCCGGTGGCGTTCGCTCATGAAGAGGTAACGCGGATCGGGTGCGATGGAGAAGGGGCTTTGCTTCAGGCCAAAGAAGTCGGCGTACATACCCGCAGCATAGCGGGGGCCGGAGGCTGGAACAATCGCGCCCGGCATCTGTTTGCCGGGCGCGTGTCAGATGCGTTCGATCAGGCCGCGAGCGCCATCGCAGGCATGCTGGTGGAACTCGTGGAACTGGAACTCTTGCTGGGTGCGGCGTTCACCGAACACTCGATGTCGCCCGAGAGCTGGCCACCTTCTTCGATCACGACCTTGCCGTAGCGGATCTTGCCGGTGACGCGGCCGGTGGCGTAGATCACGAGCTTCTGACGCACGGTGAGGTTGCCGTCGAACACGCCGTGGATTTCGGCGATGTCGATCTCGGCCGAACCCTTGAAGGCACCTTGTTCGGCAATCTGGATCACGCGCGAATCCATGGTGGCTTCCACCAGACCTTCGACCACCAGCGTGTCGCAGTCGGTGATCTCGACACCCTTGAGTTTGATGTTCGGTCCCACGGTCAGCTTGCTGCCACCCTCCGGGATCACGGTGCTGGTGCGTGCGGGAGGGGTTGCGGGTGTGGGTGTGGGTGCAGGTTCTGAGGCAGTGGACGCTTGCGGTGTCACGGGTGATGCGCTGTTGCTGCCGACACCGTAGCGCTGCGTGGCCATGCCGGAGTTCAGGGTTTTGGGTTGTTCGGTCTCGCGTTTGCCAAAGTGCAATGCCATGTCAGCTCCTTCAAAAGTGAAGCGCCCATGCTAAAGGCGACGCGGCTTACATTCCCGTTTGTCCCGTAAGAGTGGTAACGGGAAGAACGGTACATGCGGTTGCCTGTTTTGCATTTTTTCTTGTAACGGCGGCCTGCGCTACAGTGCCCCACCATGTCCGATCACTGGGTGCTGGGCACCCGTCCTGCCTCATCCATCGCAGTACCCCTGTCGCAGGTGGTTGCGCTGCTGGCGCGCCTGGGCCTGAGTGAACGGCACGCAGTGGCCGAAGACCTGCTGCGCCTGGTGGGTGCGCAGGTGCCGCTGGCGCAGTGCACCATCTTCGCCTTCGAGGGCCAGCGCCGGCCGCGCACCGTGGCCGTGGGCGACCGCTCGCGCACGCAGTCGCTGCCCGACATTTCCGAAGCCTACGTTTCGCGCTTCTACCGGCTCGACGGCAGCGTGGCGGTGATGCGCCAGGAGTTCGCGGCGGCGCAAAAGGCCGGCATGGCCGAGCCCCGCATCGTGCTGCACCGCCAGCGCAGCGAAGACATCGCACACCCCGAATACCGGCGCATCTGCTACGCGCTGCCGCAGGTGGCCGAGCGGCTGGCCGTGATGGCGCTGTACGAGGGCCGGCGCTGGCTCTCGGTGAACCTCTACCGCGGCACCGAGCACGGGCCGTTCGACGAAGTGGCCATCGCCGTGGTGGAGGCCTTTGCGCCCCTGATCGTGCACGCCGTGCGCCTGCACCACACCGGCCAGGCGCTGAGCCAGGAGCTGCCCGACCTGGTGCTGGCGCGGCTGGCACGGCGCTTTCCGGCGCTGACCCAGCGCGACCACGATGTGCTGCGTGCGCTCATCGAGGGCCTGGGCACCGAGGCGCTGGCACAACGCCTGGGCCTGACGCTGGCCAGCGCCCAGACCTACCAGAAGCGCGTCTACCGCAAGCTCGGCGTGGCCGGTCAGCGCGAACTGCTGGCGCTCTTGCTGGGCGGCGAAGCCTGATCGGGGTCTCCCCGTGGTGGACCAGTTTTGTTCCCATATGGGGACATTGAATGCAGCAGCATTGCCTACACTGCCCCCACCATCAGGAGACAAACCATGCACCAGCCGCACGCCGAACCCCGGCGCTCCATCTACTACGACTACCAGGTGTTCGACGCCTGGCTGCCTTCGCAGCACCCGCAGCCACAACACCACGCCGTGGTGATCGCCGGGGCCGGCCCCATCGGACTGGTGGCCGCGCTGGAGCTGGCGCGCCACGGCGTGAAGTGCGTGCTGCTCGAATCCGAGCGCCAGGTGTCCGAAGGCAGCCGCGCCATCGTGTTCACCCGCCGCTCCATGGAAATATTGCAGCAGGTGGGTGTGGCGGACCGGGTGACTCAGGACGGTCTGCCCTGGCGTTTTGGCAACTCGGTCTACCGCGGCCAGCGCGTGTTCCGCATGGAAGCGCCGCACGACCCGGACGACCGGTTCTTCCCCATGATCAACCTGCAGCAGCAATATCTGGAGGAATACCTGATCGATGCCGTGCGGGCGAACCCGCTGATCGAGCTGCGCTGGGGCAACCGCGTGAACGCCGTGACGCAGGACGGGCAGGGCGCCACGCTGGAGGTCGACACACCCGAAGGCCCGTACACGCTGCAGACCGACTGGCTGGTGGCCGCCGACGGCGCGCGCTCCGGCATCCGCACGTTGCTGGACCTGAAGCTCGAAGGCGCGTCCTATGAGGGCCGCTTCGTCATCGCCGACATCCGCATCGACCTGCCGCTGCCCACTGAGCGCCTGGCGTTCTTCGACCCCGACTGGAACCCGGGCAACACCATCCTCATGCACCGCGAGCCGCACGGCATCTGGCGCGTGGACTACCAGCTCCCACCCGGCGAAGACGCCGAAGCGGCCCTGAAACCCGAGTCGCTGAAAGCCCGCATCGACGCCCAGCTGGCCATGATCGGCCACGCCGGTGTGCCCTGGGAAATGGACTGGTGCTCGGTCTATTCGGCGCGCGCGCTCACGCTGCCCGACTACGTGCACGGCCGCGTGCTGTTCACCGGCGACGCGGCGCACCTGCTGCCCATCTTCGGCGTGCGCGGCGCCAACACCGGCTTCCAGGATGCGCAGGCGCTGGCCTGGCGGCTGGCCTTCGTGGTCCAGGGCCTGGCCGCCGCGCCGCTGCTGGCGGGCTACAGCAGCGAGCGCGTGGGCGCGGCGCGCGAAATCATCGACGAGGCGGGCAAGAGCACGCGCTTCATGACCCCGCCCACGCGCGGCTTCCGCCTGCTGCGCGATGCGGTGCTCTCGCTCTCGCTCAGCGAACCCTTCGTGGGGCCGCTCTACCACTGGCGCACTTCGCGGCCACACGAATACGCACACTCACCTGCCAACAGCGCGGGCGACGACAACGCACTGTTCAAGGCCGGACCCGGTCACGGCGCGCCGCCGCAGAACGTGCGCCTGGGCGCTGACGATTACCTGCTGGACCACCTGGACCACCGTTTTTCACTGCTGTACTTCACCGAAGGTGCCAACGTTCCCGATGCGCTGACCGAGGTGGTGAACGAACTCCGCGTCAAAGGTCTGCCGCTGCGCGTGATCGCCGTGGGCAGCGCACAGCCGGTCGCGGGTGCCGATGAAACCCTGGCTGACACCGACGGCCACCTGCGCGAGCGTTACGGCGTGTTCGCTGGCGGTGCCGCCTACCTGTTGCGGCCCGACCAGCACGTGTGTGCGCGGTGGATGTCGCTCGACGCCACGCGGTTGCGCGCCGCCCTGATCAACGCCGCAGCCCTGCAAGGAGCCTGAAATGAATCCATCCCAAGCCCTCACCATCCCCGGCCTGGAGCAGGTCTACGATGCGCTGGCCACCGCCATCGACGCCGCCGGCGAGCACAAATCCGAGCTGTTCCTCGTCAAGCTCGCGCTGCTGAACGCCCAGGCGCTGGCCGACCCGGTGGTGTTTCAGGCGCACATCGATGCCGCGTTGAAAGACCTTTGAGCCGAGCAGCCCTATAGAGCGGCGGGGCAGGGGGTAAACCGTACACTTGTAGGTTATCCCCCGATTGCCCCCATGAACGCCCCCGTCGACGTCTCCTTTTTCGCGCGCGCCGCCAAGCCGCTGACCAGCTACCGCCCTTACTGGGCCAAGCGGTTCGGCGTGGCGCCTTTCCTGCCCATGAGCCGCGCCGAGATGGAGCAGCTGGGCTGGGACTCGTGCGACATCGTGCTGGTCACGGGCGATGCCTACATCGACCACCCCAGCTTCGGGATGGCCGTGATCGGCCGTGTGCTGGAAGCGCAGGGGTTTCGCGTCGGCATCATCGCCCAGCCCGACTGGCAGAGCGCCGAGCCCTTCAAGGCCCTGGGCAAGCCCAACCTGTTCTGGGGCGTGACCGCGGGGAACATGGATTCCATGATCAACCGCTACACGGCCGACCGCAAGATCCGCAGCGACGACGCCTACACCCCCGGCGACGTGGGCGGCAAACGCCCCGACCGCGCCGCCATCGTCTACAGCCAGCGCTGCCGCGAGGCCTACAAGGACGTGCCCATTGTGCTCGGCGGCATCGAAGGCAGCCTGCGCCGCATCGCCCACTACGACTACTGGAGCGACAAGGTGCGCCGCAGCATCGTGGTGGACGCCAAGTGCGACCTGCTGCTCTACGGCAACGCCGAGCGCGCGTTGGTCGAAGTGGCGCACCGAATCGCCGCGCGCGAACCCATCGAACACATCACCGACGTGCGCGGCACCGCCTTCGTGCGCCGCCCGGGCGACCCGACGGCCGAGGGCTGGATCGAGCTGGATTCGAGCGAGGTGGACCAGTCCGGCCACGTGGAAGACCACATCAACCCTTACCTGACCACCAGCGAACAGGCCCAGGCACAAGGCCAGAGCTGTTCAAAAGAAGGGGACCAACCCCCTCTCCCGCTTGCGGGAGAGGGCAGGGGTGAGGGCTCCCCCGACTACAAACCCATCACCATCCACCGCCCCCAAGGCGCTGGCGGCGTGGCCAGGCTGCCGCGCGAACGCACCGTGATTCGCCTGCCCAGCTACGAGCAGGTGAAAAGCGACGCCGTGCTCTACGCCCACGCCAACCGCGTGCTGCACCTGGAAACCAACCCGGGCAACGCCCGCGCGCTGGTGCAGGCGCATGGCGAAGGCGCAACGGCGCGCGATGTGTGGATCAACCCGCCCCCCATCCCGCTGACCACGGCCGAAATGGACTGGGCATTCGACCTGCCGTACGCCCGCAGCCCGCACCCCGCCTACGCCGACGAACACGGCCGACACGATGGCGCGACCAAGATCCCGGCCTGGGAAATGATCCGCTTCAGCGTGAACATCATGCGCGGCTGCTTCGGTGGCTGCACCTTCTGCTCCATCACCGAACACGAAGGCCGCATCATCCAGAGCCGCTCTGAAGAATCCATCATCAAAGAGGTCGAAGACATCCGCGACAAGGTCGACGGCTTCACCGGCGTCATCAGCGACCTGGGCGGCCCCACGGCCAACATGTACCGCCTGGGCTGCCGCAGCCCGGCCATCGAAGCCGCCTGCCGCAAGCCCAGCTGCGTCTACCCCGGCATCTGCCAGAACCTCACCACCAACCACGACCCGTTGATCAGGATCTACCGCCGCGCGCGGGCGCTGCGCGGCATCAAGAAGATACTGATCGGCTCCGGCCTGCGCTACGACCTGGCCGTGAAAAGCCCCGAGTACGTGAAGGAGCTGGTGCAGCACCACGTGGGCGGCTACCTCAAGATCGCGCCCGAGCACACCGAAGGCGGGCCGCTGAGCAAGATGATGAAGCCTGGCATCGGCAGCTACGACCGCTTCAAGACCATGTTCGAGAAGTACAGCGAAGAGGCGGGCAAGAAGCAGTTCCTCATCCCGTACTTCATCGCCGCCCACCCGGGCACCAGCGACGAGGACATGATGAACCTGGCCATCTGGCTGAAGAAAAACGGCTTCCGCGCCGACCAGGTGCAGACCTTCTACCCCAGCCCCATGGCCACCGCCACGGCGATGTACCACACCAGCCTGAATCCGCTCAAGGGCGTGCACCGCGACGAGCGGGCCGAGAAGGTGGACATCGTGCGCGGCGACAAGCGTCGCCGCCTGCACAAGGCCTTTTTGCGCTATCACGACCCGAACAACTGGCCGCTGCTGCGCGAAGCACTCAAGACCATGGGGCGGGCTGACCTGATCGGCAACGGCAAACACCACCTGATCCCGACCTTCCAGCCGATGACGGATGGTGGGTACCAGAGTGCGCGGCGCAAGAACAGCACGGCTGGCGGCGTCAAGTCCAGCGAGGGGGCTGCTGCGGTGGTGAAGTCCACCTCGGCCAATCCGGTTTCATCCCGCAAAGGCCAAATCCTTACCCAACACACGGGACTGCCGCCACGGGCGGGGGTGAAAGCCAAGCGACGATGACTTGAAGCCTCACTTATGTGGGGTTCATCGTGCCGGTCGAGGTTTTACTCGTCCGCTGGTTTGAGGCCGTGTGACGATGTCCAGCGGCAGGTGCCCGCCGAAGTCGTTGGGTGCGCCGTTGATGCGCAGACCCAGGGCGGTGCAGTTGATCTGACCGGCCTTCTTGAAAATCAACAGGCTTTGTCGTTTTGCAGTAAATCCCTGTGCAGTATCGCTCGTTATCCAGGATGGATGCTGGTGTTGTTGTGTTACCAAGTTGCGTTCGAAAATATGGAATTAATCCACCCGAATCCAGTCATTGATCGGGTTTGACATGGGTCGGCCTCGAGATCGCACAAGCCGGTGGTGAACGCGGACACGACCGCATCGAGATCTGCGAAAACGTGATTGGCGAAGCAGTCTTCTCGAATCGCCTCCCACAGATGCTCGGCGGGGTTCAGCTCGGGGCTGCAGGGTGGCAGCATGAGCGAGCGCATGTTCTGTGGCACGACCAGTTCGCCGGCCAGATGCCAGCCCGCCTGGTCCATGACCATGAGGACGAACTCGTCGGCGTGGCGTTGTGCGACCTCGTCCTGGAGCATCAACCGCAGGCGGCGACCCCGCTCAGCCTGGCGAAAGACCTCTTGGCCTACCGTGCGGCGCATTTTTTTTAAAGGCGGACTGGGCCGCTTGGTCTGCTTTCGGATGCCTGGGTCGCGGCACGACCTTGCGCCAGCCGTGTCGCTCCAGCAGTCGGTAGATCGTCGAACGCGCGACGTCCTTGCCTGAGTGCTCTCGGTAGGCCTGCTGCCCCTGCTCTGGGGCAGCAGGCCGGCCACGATCACCGGCACCGTCATCGCCTTGGGGCGCACGCGCGAGCCTGTCGCCGGCGCAGCCACACCAGGCCGAGTCCGGCCAATGCCAAAGACACATAGTTCAAGATCATGAACCAGGGCGTGTTCCAGGCCAGCCCATCAAAACCCCAATAGGTCACCGGATAGAAAACGGGGGAGGGATAGAACTCAGCGGAGTGGGTGAACACGTCGATCAGGATGTGCGACCACCAGCCCAACAAGGGAATCCAGAACCGCTTCAGCCCTATCCAGATGACGGTGGTGACCACGCCAGCCACCAGGGCGCTGTGCATCACACAGTGCAGGTGGTGGGTGAGTTCCGTGACGACCGGAGACAGCGCAGGCTCGTACCCCGGCAGGGCGTTGGCGTAGGCCAGCAGGACCGTCCACCCGCCGGGCGTGAACAGCGCCAGGTACACCAATGGCAACAACTGCGCAAGGTCGGGCACCACCGCCATGCCGACCGCCAGCACCGTGGTGCGGCGGTCCAGGCGCCTGTGGCGATGCAGCCAGGCGGCACCGACGCCCACCCACAGTCCATGCGCCAGGATGTCCATGGTCAATGGCGCCCTGGGGGCTCCACCGGCTGAATTCGGACCGCCCGCAGGCGCAGGGCATTGCCGATGACCGAGACCGAACTCAGGCTCATGGCCAGCGCGGCGATCATGGGCGAGAGCAGCCAGCCGGTGAACGGGTACAGAAGACCCGCCGCCAGCGGAATGCCCAGCGCGTTGTACACAAAGGCAAACGCCAGGTTCTGCTTCATGTTGGCCACGGTGGCCACCGAGAGGTCGCGCGCGGTGGCGATGCCGCGCAGGTCCCCCTTCACCAGGGTGAGCTGGGCGCTGTTCATGGCCACGTCGGTACCGGTGCCCATGGCGATGCCCACATCCGCCCGCGCCAGCGCCGGCGCGTCGTTGATGCCATCACCCGCCATCGCCACCACACGGCCTTCGGCCTGGAGCTTTTCGACCAGCTTGAGTTTGTCGGCGGGCTTGACCTCGCCATGCACCTCGTCGATGCCCAGTCGCTGGCCCACGGCGCGCGCGGTGGTCAGGCCGTCGCCGGTGGCCATCACCACGCGGATGTGGGCCAGGCGCAGCGAGGCCAGGGCATCGGCCGTGGTGGCCTTGACCGGGTCCGAAACCGCCAGCAGACCGGCCAGTTTCCGGTCCACCGCCAGGTGCATGACACTGGCGCCCTGCCCACGCAGTGCTTCGGCCTCGGTGGCCAGCGGCGACACATCCACCCCGAGCTGCTGCATCAGCGCGGTGTTGCCCAGCGCCAGCTGCTGCGAACCCACAATACCCTGCACACCGATGCCGGATTCGGAGTCGAACTGCTCGGGCTTGTCCAACATCAGCCCCTGTTCTTTCGCGGCGGCCACGATGGCGGCGGCCAGCGGGTGCTCGCTGCCCTGGTCCAGGCTGGCCGCCAGGCGCAACACCTCGGTTTCCGAGAACCCACCGAAACCCATCGCCCGCTCGAAGGTCGGCCGCCCTTCGGTCAGGGTGCCGGTCTTGTCCACGATCAGCGTGTCCACCTTGCGCAGGTTCTCGATGGCGGCGGCGTCGCGGAACAGCACGCCGTGCGTGGCGCCGCGCCCGGTTGCGACCATGATCGACATGGGCGTGGCCAGGCCCAGGGCACAGGGGCAGGCGATGATCAGCACCGCCACGGCGTTGATCAGCGCATAGACCCAGCTCGGCTCGGGCCCGAACAGACCCCAGCCCAGGAAGGTGAGCAAGGCAATGCCCACCACGCCGACCACGAAGTAGCCCGCCACCTGGTCGGCCATGCGCTGCATGGGCGCGCGCGAGCGCTGCGCCATGGCCACCATCTGCACGATCTGCGCCAGCACGGTGGCCGAGCCCACGTGTTCGGAGCGCATCACCAGCGCGCCGCTGGTGTTGAGCGTGGCGCCAATGAGCTTGTCGCCCACCCGCTTCGTGACCGGCAGCGGCTCGCCGGTGAGCATGGATTCGTCGACTGCGCTGCTGCCCTCGACCACGGTGCCGTCCACCGGCACCTTCTCGCCGGGGCGCACGCGCAGCAAGTCGCCCACGTGCACATGGCCGAGCGGCACGTCTTCTTCCTGGCCGTCGGCGCCGATGCGGCGCGCCGTCTTGGGCGCCAAGCCCAGCAGCGAGCGGATGGCAGCCGATGTCTGCGAGCGGGCCTTGAGCTCCAGCAACTGTCCCAGCAAGGTGAGCGAGATGATCACCGCGGCCGCCTCGAAGTACACCGCCACGCGCCCCATGGAGAGAAACGAGTCGGGGAAGACCTGCGGGGCCACCGTGGCCACCACGCTGTACACAAAGGCCGCGCCCGTTCCCAGACTGATCAGGGTCCACATGTTGGGGCTGCGGTTCACCACCGACTGCACGCCGCGCACAAAGAAGGGCCAGCCCGCCCACAACACGATCGGCACCGAGAGCACGAGTTCGATCCAACTCTGAACCGCCATGTCGAACCAGCCCAGGCTGTGTCCAAACATGGCCAGTACGGTGACGACCACGGTGAGCGGCAAGGTCCACCAGAAGCGGTGCTGGAAGTCCTTGAGTTCGGGGTTCTCCTGTTCCTCCAGTTCGGGCAGCAAGGGCTCCAGCGTCATGCCGCACTTGGGGCAGTTGCCGGGGTGGTCCTGCCGGATCTCCGGGTGCATTGGGCAGGTGTAGACCGTGCCCGCCGCCGCGGGAGCCTGTTCTGGCGCTGGGGCTATGGCGAGGTATTGCCGGGGGTTCACCACGAACTTGCCCTGGCACTTCGCGCTGCAGAAATAGAAGGTCCGGCCTTCGTGGACCGACCGGTGAACCGATTGCTCGGTGACAGTCATACCGCACACGGGGTCCTTGAGCGCCGCCGGATCGGTTTGTTTGGCCTGGGAATGGTCGGCAGTGTACCGGTGCGATGACATATCCATTGAGTGGCTCCTTCCTGATTCTCTTTTCGACCCCGACCGTTTGGCTCACCCGCTGCACCATCCGGGCGACCCGATGGCCTGACCTCGGCCTGTTCTTCAAGGGCTCACGCTGACCCCATTGGGTCCAGCGCCAACCGCGATGGTGGCAACGGACTTGCGCGTCTGGACATCAATGACCGAGACCGAATTTGCGTACAGATTGGTCACGTAGGCATGGCGCCCATCGCTTCCCACCACCACGCCGTGCGCGCCGCTGCCGGTGCGGATTCGCTGTGTGTTGAAGGTCGAGAGATCGATCACGCTCACAGTATTGCCGGGGCTCTTTCGGCTGCCCTGATTGGCCACAAAGAGCAAGCGGTTGTCGGGTGTCGCATAGAGCTGGATCGGCACATCGCCGACCCGCACTTTGCGGATCACCTCGCGGCTGACCGGGTCGATGACCGCGACCTGGCCCTCTTGCGACAAGGACACGAAGGCGAGCCGACCGTCGGGCGTGAAGCCCACCTGGGCAGGGCCTTTGCCCACCGGGAGCTGAGCGATTTCCTGGCGGCTTTCCGTGTCGATGACCGAGACCGTTCCGCCCTTCAGGTTCGCGACGTACGCCTGTTTGCCATCCGGGCTCAACCGGATGCCGTGGGGGAAGGCTCCGGTGGGAATGGTGTCGACGACCTCCAGCTTGCGGGTGTCCACCACGCTGAGGGTGTTGTCGCCACCGTTCGTGACATAGGCCCAGCGGCTGTCGGCAGACACCACCACATGGGCCGGGTGCTTGCCGACCACCACCTTGGCCACGACCTGGTCTGTCTCGGTGTCGATGGCCCAGACTTCACCCACATCCGCCATGGCGCCGTGCTCGGTCGCCGACATGCCCGCATGGGCCATGCCGGCAGCGGCCGGTTTGGGCGCGCCGTTGTTGGTGACCCAGACCCGTTTTCCATCGGGCGCCACCTGGACGTTGTGGGCTCCCGCACCCACGGCAATGCTGCGGGTGACCTTGAAGGTTTCGGCGTCGATCACGCTGACGGTACCGGCACCTTCATTGGCCACAAAGATCTTGCGATCAGCGGCGTAGGTGGACAGGCTGCCGACCAGGAACGCCGCGGGCACAAGGGCCAGCAGCCAGGTTGTTTTTCTGGGTTTCACAAGGTTCTCCGGTTTGAATTTCAAGCGGGTGCAGGGCCGGGGCCCCCATGGGACGGCCACTATTCAGCCTGCCGGCGCTGCGCCGGACAGGCGGGGAATGAAGCGAGGGGTTCGTTCGGCGTAGTTCTGGAAGGTCTCTCCAAACTGCGCCCGCATTTCGGACTCTTCCGAGAGGGCCAGACGACCGTACATCACCAGCAGGACGGGGAACATGAGCAGGGTCAGCAGGGTCGGCCACTGCAACAGAAAACCCAGCAGGATGAGCACGAAGGCCACGTACTGCGGGTGCCGGATGCGGGCGTAAGGCCCGGTGGTCGCCAGCAAATGGCCGCGCTGCGCGTGATAGAGCACATGCCACGAACTCGACAGCAGGTAGAAGCCATACCCCAGAAAGACGTAGCTGGCGATGTGCAGCACACCGAAATGGGGATCGCCTGTCTCGCCCAGCAAGGTGGACCACAGGTGACCGCTGTCATGGGTCAGCAGGTCAAGACCGGGAAACCGTGTCGCCAGCCAACCCGACATCAGGTAGATGGTCAGCGGGAATCCATACATCTCGACAAACAAGGCCACGACGAATGCGGAGAAAGCACCGAAGGTTCGCCAATCGCGCGCGGTGGCCGGTTTGAAGAAGCTGAAGGCGAACAGGATGAAGACGGCCGAGTTGAGGGCCACCAGGGACCACAGGCCATAGGCCGTTTCACCGTGATTCATGACCGATCTCTCGGGTTCGCCTGGGCGGGCTCTTCTGCCCTGGTCCGCGGCTGCTCAGGACTTCCGTGATGACCATGAGCGCCGTGGCGGCGATGCATGAAAAGATGCATCAATGGGCAGGCCAGAATCAGCAGAAACGGCAGGACACCGAAGAGGTGTGCCCGGTGCTCGGCCAGCAGAAAGAAGGCAGCGACCGCGCCCAGCACCAGCAAGCCGACGCCATAGCGCGTGCGCCACAGGTTCTTGGGTTGTTGAGCGTGGGGAGAGGCAGGGTGTTTCATTTCAGTTTTCCATGGCACCGAAGAGCCACCCCGACGCATGAAACAGCGCCGTCCAGGGCGCCGCCGGGCCGGCTTTGCCGGACGGCCAGTGCCGCCGCCCCCTTGAGGGGTGACGCGAAGCGGCGCGGGGGTGTTGCATCCTAGGTTTTCACCGTGTAACGCAGCATCATTCCGGCCTCTGCGTGTTCGAGCGTGTGGCAGTGGAAGACATAGTCCTGGTCGCCCGCGTGCGGATGGGCAAAGTCGACGGCGATGCGCACCGACTCGCCGGGCCAGACCTGCACGGTGTCAACGACGCCCTGGTCCTGCGGCAGCAGGCCCCTGGCGCCGGCCAGCCCGCGCACCAGCGCGGGACTGCCCAGGCGCTCGATCACGCGGAACGGGAAGCCGTGAAGGTGCATGGGATGCGGCATGCTGCGCTCGGCGTTTTCGATCAGCCAGGTCTCGCGGGCACCGCGCCGCACGCTCAGCGCCGCAATCTTCGGATCAAATACCCCGCCGTTGATCGTCCAGTTGCCCTGGCCGTTGTGCCCGAGCTGCATGCGGCGCGGTGGGTTCTGGGAAGCGGTGGCTGCGGGCAGGCTGGACAGCACCGTGGGGATGCGGCGCTCGTATTTGGCCGAAGGTTTCACGTCGATGCGCATCAGCGCACGTGCATCCCCTTCCATGGCCATCGGCGCGGACGATGCGGCCGCTGGCGCCGTGCCGTGCTGGCTGTGGTCCATGCCAGCCATAGCTGGCGTGGCGGGGCTGGTGTGGCCCATGTCATGGCCGCCTTCAGCGTGCATGGGGTCGAAAGCGAGCGAGGCCAGCGTCACAGGCCGGCCGGGATCGGCTTCGCGCAGGTCCACCAGCACGTCCAGCCGCTGGCCGGGGGAGATGAAGGTCTGGTCGATGCGCAGCGGCTGGGCCAGCAAGCCGCCGTCGGTGCCCGCCAGGAAGAAGCCCAGGCGGCGCCCGCCCTGCACGAACGCGAGCCGGTAGCTGCGCGCGTTGCAGCCGTTGAGGATGCGAAAGCGCACGATGCGGCGCCCGGCCTGGATGAACGGTCGCTCGGTCAGGTTGACCAGCAGACGGTCGCCCACCCAGCCCCCGAAGGACTGGGCCGCTGTCGGCGCGTAGCGCAGCCGGCCTTGCGCGTCGAACTCGCGGTCCTGCAGCACGAGGGGGATTTCGCTGTCGCCCAGGGCCAGGTCCAGTTCCTTGCGCAGCGCGGCTTCTTCGTCGTCTTCGACGAACAGCAGGCTGGCCAGGCCGTGGTAGGCCTGCTGCGGGATGTACCCGTGCGCGTGGGGGTGGTACCAGTACATGGAAGCGCGGTCGCGCAGGGCAAAGGCGTAGTCCATGCGGCCCCCGGGGGGCACCACGTTGAGACCGTTGCCGTCGTTGCGCGAATCCACGCTCAGGCCGTGCCAGTGGATGACGGTGGGTTGATCGATGTCGTTGATCAGCCGCACACGCATCTCGTCGCCCCGGCGGGCCAACAGAGCGGGATTCAGGAAGGTCTTGCCGCCCGACTCCACCGCATAGGCCAGGATGGGGGTGCGCCGACCGGGCAGCACCTCGATGGTGCTGCGCACCACATGCACTTCGCGGAATTCGGAAGCGGGCAGCACGCCGTAGAGGCCACTGCTGCCGGGCAGCCGCAACGGGTTGGCAAAGCCAGCCGCCTCTGTTTCCATCCCGGTGATTTCTTCGGCCATGGTGTCAGAGACACCGGGGGTGGCGGCCAGAACCCCCGGAACGGACCCGGCCGCACCCAATGCGCCCATGCTGCCGAGGAAGTGCCGTCGCGTGAACGTAGACATCTCAGAATTCCTGTTGTTGGTTGAAGCGTGGTCCCGGCCGCCACGACCGTGGGCGGCCATCCCAGGTCACCTGGTGGCGGGAGGGGTGGTGGTGGACGGCATGCGCTGCATCATCATGTCCATCATGGTCTGCATCATGTCCATGCGCATTTCCATCATTTGCTGGCGCTGCGCGAGTTCTGCTGGCGCGGCGTCCGGGGTCGCCATCCTTTGCATGCCACCCATGGGCTTCATGCCTTTCATCATGGCCATGCCCTCGTGCATGGCCTTCATGTGATCGGCCATCAGGGCTTCTCGCTCGGCGGCCGTCTTCGCGGCGGCCATCCGGGTGTGCTGTGCCTGCATGGTGGCCATGTGTTGCTGCATTTGCTGTTGCATCTGCGGCATCGCCGACATGCCCTGAGGCGTGCTGGGCTGGGCGGGGGCTGGCGCCGTTTCGCTGGCGGGCGCTGCGGCGGCTGGCGTCGCAGGGTGGTGCTGCGTGTGTTCAGCGGCTGTCTGCGCCGAGGCAACGAACACCAGGCCCGAAGCCATCATTCCCACGCAAGATTGCATCCACTTGGACATACGAATTTCCTTTCAAGACAGAGCCCTGGCAAAGACACCAGAAAACGGCACGACGGTCTGGGTGACCATTCGTGGTGCGTCAGCACCGTCGAGCCATGCGGTCACTGTAGAAAAGGGATCGGGTCGGCGAGATGACGCCGAGATGACAAAAATGTCAGATTCAGCGCTGGGATTCCCGGGCCTGCCGGTTGATGCCATCGTGGGTGGCTTGAATGTCGGCGGGCCACTGGGACTTGATCCACGACAGCACGGCCACGATGTCGGCGTCGCTGAGCGTCGCGCCGTAGGTCGGCATGTTGGATTCGTAGTCCTGCAGGCCGGCGGCCTGCGCCACGCCTTCCTTGGTGATCCGGAACAGCAGTTCGTCCGGGTGGTGCCAGGTGTGCCCGGTCTCGTCGTGGGGCGGCGCGGGCAGGCGGCCGTCAGCGCCACGCTCGCGCCAGTTGGCCTGTCCTTCCCGGTTGATGCCGTGACAGCTGGCGCACTGGGCCACATAGACTTTCCGCCCTTGCTCCAGCATCTGCGCATCGTCCGTGCGCAGCAGGGCCGTGGGTGGGGCCGCAAGGCCCCGCCACAGCACCCACGCCGCCACCAACCCCGCGAGCGCGAGACCGGTTGCGGCAAGGAGAACCCAACGGAATCTGGAGGTCACTTCGCAGGCTGGATGTCGGTCACCATCATCTGACCGTTTTCGTTGGTGGCCATGAACTGGATCTTGGCGCCGACCGGCACCGCATCCAGCAAGGCCTTGTCTTTGACCACAAAAACCATGGTCATGCCGGGCATGTCCATGTGTTTGATCTCACCGTGCTTGATGGTGATCTTGCCTGCGTCCTTGTCAATTTTCTTGACCTCCCCGTCGGTCATCCCGGGCATGGCCGCCATGCCCGCCATGCCCGCCATGCCCATTTTGCTGTGGTCCATGGGCATCTGTGCAAACGCAGGCATCACCGTCCAGGACGACAGGGCAACGGCAACAGCGGCCAAATTGGCGTGAAATTTGTTCATGAAATACTCCTTGTGTGGATCAAACCCCGCAAAGGCGGGATGAAACATGTGCGCCCCTATTTCGCCGCCACCTTGACTTGGCCCTTCATGCCGGCGTCGAAGTGACCCACGTGCAGGCAAGCGAAGTCCACGGCACCGGCCTTGGTGAACTGCCAGATCACCTCACCCTGTTGGCCGGGTGCCAGAGAGATCTTGTTGGGCTCGTCGTGCTCCATATCGGGGAATTTCTTCATCACCTCGTAGTGCTCCAGCAGCTCCTGCTGCGTGCCCAGGCTGAACTCGTGTTTGACGCTGTCCGTGTTCTTGAGCACGAAGCGGATCGTTTCACCTTGCTTGACGCGGATGTCCGAGGGCTTGAACCGCATGCCGTTGCTCATTTCGACCTGGATCGTGCGATGGACCTTCGAGGCCACACCGGGCTTTCCAATCGGAGACTCGTGGTGCCCGCCGGCGTGGTTGCCGGCTGCCGTAGCCGCCGTGGTGGCGAGCAGAACGCCGGAGAAAAGCAATGCAGAGCGGAGGGACAGGATGGAACGTGAAAATGTCATGGGGCTTCTTTCAAGTGATGGTCTGACAACGGGGGAAGCGGAAGGAAATACAGGGGGAAAGCGCCTGAGCTGAGCAGGGGTGTTTCATCTCAATGTGACATGCCTTTTGCGGTGGGCTTGATCGCCTTGGCGGTCGCGGGTGTCGTGTCGCTGCTGGCAGCTGGGCGCGGCGTCGGAGGGGGAGCGCCGTTCCATTCGTAAGCCACCGTGCCTTCTGGGAATTTGTAGGGTCCCGGGTCCTTGTAGTCACCCGGTTTCTGATCCTTGCGCACCTTGAAGACCGTGAACATGCCGCCCATCTCCAGCGGGCCGAACTGACCGGTGCCGGTCATCATGGGTGCGGTGTTGTCGGGGATGGGCATCTGCATCTCGCCCATGTCGGCCATGCCACGCTCACCCATTAGCATGTAGTCGGGCGCAACCTTCTGGATCTTCTTGACCAGGCCTCGGTGGTCCACGCCGATCATGGTGGGCACATCGTGACCCATGGCGTTCATGGTGTGGTGGCTCTTGTGACAATGCATGGCCCAGTCGCCTTCTTCGTCAGCGATCAGCTCGATCTGGCGCATCTGTCCTACGGCCACGTCGGTGGTCACTTCGTCCCAGCGTGTGCTCGCAGGTGTTGGACCACCGTCGGTGCCAGTCACCAGAAACTCATGTCCGTGAAGATGAATCGGGTGATTGGTCATCGTAAGATTCCCAACGCGGATCCTGACCCGGTCATTGAGGCGCACGTTCAAGGTGTCGATCGCTGGGAAAATCCGACTGTTAAAACACCAGATATTGAAGTCAGTCATGGTGGCAATTTTGGGGGTCTTGCTCCCTGGTTCCACATCGAAGGCGTTCAATAGGAAGCAAAAATCGCGATCCACTTCACTGATGAGCGGGTGCTTTGCCTTGGGGTGGGTCACCCACATACCCATCATTCCCATCGCCATCTGCACCATTTCGTCCGCATGGGGGTGGTACATGAACGTGCCCGGACGGCGCGCCTCGAATTCGTATACGAAGGTCTTTCCCACAGGAATAGCCGGTTGATTGAGACCAGCCACGCCGTCCATGCCATTCGGTAGACGTTGACCGTGCCAATGAATTGAGGTGTGCTCGGGTAGCTTGTTGGTGACGAAGATGCGCACGCGATCGCCTTCCACCACTTCGATGGTCGGTCCCGGGCTCTGGCCGTTGTAACCCCACATATTGACTTTGAAGCCTGGCGAAACTTCGCGTACCACCGGTTCGGCCACCAGGTGGAATTCCTTGACGCCGTTGTTCATCTTCCAGGGCAGGGTCCAACCGTTGAGCGTGACCACCGGGTTGTAGGGCCGGCCTGTGGTGGGCACCAGCGGGGGCGCCGTGTCCACGGACGTTTGATAGACAGGCTCAGGCAGAGCGGCCATGGCAGACCTTGCAACCGCCAGACCAGCCACTGAAGCGGCAGCGCCCGCAAAAAATTGACGACGTGAATTTAGGAGACTCATGTTTGAATTCTTTCAATGCATTGAATGTGATCAGTGACCAGCAGCGGCTGCGGTTTCCCCGCCACTTCCACCCAGTGACACAAAACTGTCTGGCGCTCCGCCTTGCAAAACCCATTGCAAATCGGTCTCTGCGATCCAGAAGTCGCGCTGCGCATCAATGGCGCC
>JAURYH010000070.1 GCA_030653975.1 Hydrogenophaga sp.
AGAAGCGCTGCGGAGCAGTTGCCAAAAATTGATCGCTGGCGTGTCCTGCTGGGCTACATCTGCGAGCGAATTACACGTCAAACCGTCTTGTCATCCCAGCCGTCGGCCCTCGCGGGCGTCGGGTAACTGCGGTTTTTAGGTTGAACGGACGCGGCTTCGGCGTCTTGTCGGTCGACGGCGGCATGATTGGCAGCGCGATCTGCGGTTGCTGGCCGGTCAGGGTCTTGAGGAAGGCCACGATCTTGGCGTTCTCGTCCTTGTTGAACTCGCGGCCCAGCTGTAGCCGGCCCATCAGGTCCACGGCTTCCGTCATCGTCTCGGCTGCGCCGTCATGGAAGTAGGGGTAGGTGAGTTCGATGTTGCGCAGTGTTGGCACTTTGAAGTTCAGGCGGTCGGCATCTTTGCCGGTCACGTCCACCCGGCCGGCCGCGGTGTTGGCGGTCTTGTAGGGCTGTACCAGGCCCATCTTCTGGAACGAGTTGCCGCCCAGGTTGGGTCCGTTGTGGCAAGCCACGCAACCGCTGTCCTTGAACAGCTTGTAGCCGGCCAGCTCGTCGGCCGTGATGGCCTTCTTGTCACCGTCGAGCCACTGGTCAAAGCGCGAGTTCGGTGTCACCAGGGTTTCTTCAAACGCTGCGATGGCGGTGGTCACCTCGTCGATGGTGAGCTGGTCGGTCTTGAAGACCTGTTTGAACTCATCCACGTAGCCAGGGATGGACCTCAGCGTTTCAATGGCGAGCTCGTGCGTGAAGGCCATTTCGCCCGGGTTGGCGATCGGGCCGCCGGCCTGTTCTTTCAGGTCCTTGGCGCGGCCGTCCCAGAACTGCGCGAGGTTCAGGCGCGAGTTCAGCACCGTGGGCGAGTTGATCGGGCCTTGTTGCCAGTTGTGCCCGATGGAGGTCTTCAGGTTGTCGGTGCCGCCCAGGCTCAGGTTGTGGCAGCTGTTGCACGAAATGAAACCGGACTTGGACAGACGGGGATCAAAAAACAGCTTCTTGCCCAGTTCAACCGCCGCGGGATTGACCGCTTTGGGCGCTGGAACCGGAGAAACAGGCTCTTGATCCTGTGCCATGGCGGCACCGGAGGTCATGAGGGCTGCAACGGTCACAGCGCGGAGTACCCATTGGAGAGATTTCGTGGTTTTCATGATGTCCATACTTTCAAAGTGTCAGAAGAATCACGGCATCGGTGGCGGTGTGACCGTCCGCAGACGTTTGCTTGTGACGGCTTCAATGTATGGGGTATTCCCCTGGGTCTTTTGACCTCGATCAACTTGATTTCCGGTGTCAATAGGCCTTGACTATGTGCCTTTTAGTTGCTGGCTATTGATGGCGGATGTTTTGGCCCATGCGGCGCAACTGCGTGATCAGCGCCAGCCGGGCGCCTTGTCGAGCCGGAAATACAGGCTGGACTGGCCGCTGGTGCTGCCCTCCGCCGGGCGGCGAATGCCGCGAATGACCTGCCCGCACGCCAGTGGCGCGCCCGCCCAGACCGCATCCATGGTCACGCCGTCGGCGGATTCGTCGAGGTTGAACTCGCCGTCCACCACATCGCCTGAAACCTGGGCCTGTACATCGTTGCCGGCGGTGGCGCGCCTGATGTGACCGCGCACGCTGCCGGGAAATTCGGGATGGCGCTCGAACAGCGCGGCGCCGCGGGAGTGGGGCTCGGTTTCCAGGCCGTCCAGCGGCCACAGCGTGAGTTGCCACAGGCCGTAGAGCTGGACAGGCGTCATGCGGGCCGGCTCGACGCAGGACAACGCCTCAGGCGCGTTGGGGCTGCTCTGGGCAGTGGCGTCGGGTGAGGGCGTTGCTGTCAGCAAGGCCAGCAACACGGAGCCGACCAACGCGGACTTGGATCGGGTCTGGTTCATGGTGTTTCCGCAGCTTTCATTGCGGCCTGCTCGGTGGCGCGCTGGGCGAACTCGGCGCGCAGCGCGCGCAGTTTCTCGCGCGGGTCTTCTTTCACCGTGTTCTCGTTCAGCGCCATCTCTTTGATGAAGCGGCTGGCCATGCCGGGCACACTTTCGCGGCCTTTCTTGCGGCGCTTGAGCCAGCTCACCGCCAGCGTGCGCTGCGCGCGCGTGATGCCCACGTACATCAGGCGGCGTTCTTCCTGCAGGCGCTGTGCCAGGCTCTCGGCGCTGGCGTCGCGGTTGTTTTCGTCGTCCATCTTGAATGGCAGCAGGCCCTCGTTCACGCCCACCAGCATCACGTGCGGCCACTCCAGGCCTTTGGAGGCGTGCAGGGTGGAGAGCGTCACGACGTTCTGGTCTTTCTCGCGCTCGCTCAGGGTGGAGAGCAGGGCGATGGTCTGCACGACTTCCAGCAGGGTCTTGCGTTCGGTTTCGGTCTGCACACCGGCCTCGTCTTCGATCTGGCCGCCGCAGCGCCCGGCCACCCAGTCGCAGAACTCGACCACGTTGGTCCAGCGCGCTGCGGCGACCTTTTCGTTGTCCTCACTGTCATAGAGGTGCTTCTCGTAGGCGATGTCTTTGAGCCACTCGGTTAGGAAGGCGCGCGCCGCCTCGTGGCCCACCGTGTGTCTGGCGCGGTATTCGAGGTCGTTCACCGCGCGGCCGAACTCGTGCAGCGTCGCCACGGCGCGCGCGGGCAGGGTGGTACCGAGCGAGTTGGAGAACAGGGCCTCGAACAGGCTGAGCTTGTACTGCGTGGCGAAGTTGCCGAGCTGCTGCAGCGTGGTGTGGCCGATGCCGCGCTTGGGCGTGGTGGCCGAGCGCAAAAAGGCCGGGTCGTCGTCGTTGTTCACCAGCAGGCGCAGCCAGGCGCAGAGGTCGCGGATCTCGGCCTTGTCAAAAAAGCTCTGGCCGCCCGACACCTTGTACGGGATCTGCGCGCGGCGCAGCGACTGCTCGAACGAGCGCGCCATGTGGTTGGCGCGGTAAAGGATGGCGAAATCGCGCCACTCCTTGTGCGGCGAAGTCGTGCGCAGGCTCTGGATGCGCGCCACCGCGCGCTCGGCCTCGTGTTCCTCGTTGTCGGCATCGACCACGCGCACCGGTTCGCCCTCGCCGAGGTCGCTCCACAGCGTCTTGGGGAACAGCTTGGGGTTGGGTCCGATCACGTTGTTGGCCGCGCGCAGGATGGCGCTGGTGGAGCGGTAGTTCTGCTCCAGCTTGATGACTTTGAGGTCGGGAAAGTCCTGCGGCAACCGTTTGAGGTTGTCCAGCGTGGCACCGCGCCAGCCGTAGATCGACTGGTCGTCGTCGCCCACGGCGGTGAAGCGCGCGCGTTCACCCACCAGCAGCTTCAGCAGCTCGTACTGCGTGGCGTTGGTGTCCTGGTACTCGTCCACCAGCACATGGCCCATCTTCTTCTGCCAGCGCTCGCGCACGTCCAGGTGCTCGGTCAGCAGCTTGAGCGGCAGGCTGATCAGGTCGTCGAAGTCCACGCTCTGGTAGGCCGTGAGGCGCTCTTCGTAGCGCGCCATGATGGTCGCGGTGACGCGTTCGTTGTCGTCCTTCGCCTGTGCCAGCGCCTGGCCTGAATTCAGGCCCGCGCTCTTCAGGGCGCTGATGCCCCACTGCCAGCCGCGTGCGGTGTTGGCGTCGGTGGTGCCGCCGCAGTCCTTGAGCATGCTGGTGATGTCGTCGGTGTCGAGGATGCTGAAGTTCTTTTTCAGGCCCAGCGCCGCGCCGTCTTCGCGCAGCAGGCGCACACCCAGTGCGTGGACGGTGCAGATCCGCTCCTTCTTCGCGTCGCGCCCCACCAGCTGTTTGGCGCGTTCGCGCATCTCGGCAGCGGCCTTGTTGGTGAAGGTGATGGCGGCGATGCGGTCGGCCGCGAGGCCGGCGTTGATGAGACGGCCAATCTTGTGCGTGATCACCCGCGTCTTGCCCGAGCCCGCGCCGGCCAGCACCAGGCAGGGGCCGCCCAGGTGGTTCACGGCGTCGAGTTGGGCCAGGTTCAGGCCGTGGGACATGGGAACTTCATCGCAGGCATTCGGCAAAGCGTCTGATGATACCGGCGGCCCCCGCGCCGGTTCGTGTGCGGGCCTTGTCTCCGGCTTGCCCGGTGGCCCGAGGTGATCCTGAGACAATCGCCCACCGTGCTCAACATCCTGCTCGTCACCTTCCCTTTCTTCGCACTCGTGCTCGCCGGCTATGTGGCCGCCCACCGGCGCATGCTGCCGCTGGAAGCGATCCCGGGCCTGAACGGTTTTGTGCTGTTCTTCGCGCTGCCCTGCATGTTGTACCGCTTCGGTTCGACCACGCCGATTGCCGAGCTGCTCGACGCTTCGGTGGCGGGTGTCTACCTGCTGTGCGCGCTGATCATGGTGGCGTTTGCCATCGTCATGACCATGAACAGCCGCATCCGCTGGAACGACGCCTCCATGGGTGCGCTGGTGGCGGCCTTTCCCAACACCGGGTTCATGGGTGTGCCGCTGCTGGCCGCGCTGCTGGGGCCGCAGAGCGCGGGGCCGGTGATCGTGCTGATCGTGGTGGACATGGTCGTCACCAGCTCGCTGTGCATCGCGCTCTCGCGGCTGGATGAGGGCGAGGGCCATGGCGCCGAAGCCATGCTGGACGCCGCGAAAAAGGCGCTGCGCGGGGTGGTGGTGAATCCCATGCCCTGGGCCATCATCCTCGGCGGCGTGGCCTCGGCGCTGCAGTTCACCTTGCCCGGTCCGGTGGAAAAAACCGTCTGGTTGCTGGCCGATGCGGCTTCGCCGGTGGCGCTGTTCACCATCGGCGCGGTGCTGGCGCGTTCGCAGATCCAGTCCAGCCACCCCATGCCCACCAGCGACTACCTGCCGGTGGCGATCATGAAGCTGCTGCTGCACCCGCTGCTGGTGCTCGCGGTGGGCACGGCAGCGATCCAGCTCGGCGTGCCGCTGCAGCCGTTCGCGCTCACGGTGATGGTGCTGGTGTCGGCCCTGCCCAGCGCCAGCAACGTGTCGCTGCTGGCCGAGCGTTTCGGCGCCGACAACGGGCGCATCGCCCGCATCATCCTGGTGACCACGGCCGCGGCCTTCCTCAGCTTTTCAGGCGCGGTCGCGCTGATGACCTGAAAATAGAATTTGACTATTGATTGTCTAGTGACAATCAAGTGGTCAAATGGATGAGCGGAGCCTACAGTGGGGGTTCGATCACTCGCTGGAGTCCCCTGCCATGACACCCGACACCTTCGCCTGCTTCCTGGCTGACTGTGTGGAACGTTTCGCGGCACTGGCCCTCGCACACTGAACCAGCCCGTTCAACCCACTGGAGACCCCCATGAGCAAGCCCGCCGCCGAATCCAAGTGCCCCTTCCACGCCGCCGCCGGCGCGCGCGCCACGCAAGGCGCCCAGTCCAACGCCGACTGGTGGCCGAACCAGCTGAACCTGGGCATCCTGCACCAGCATGCCCCCGCGTCCAATCCGATGGACCCCGATTTTGATTACGCCGAAGCCTTCAAACAGCTGGACTTCGCCGGCCTCAAGCAAGACCTGACCGCGCTCATGACCGACAGCCAGGACTGGTGGCCCGCCGACTGGGGCCATTACGGCGGCCTGTTCATCCGCATGGCCTGGCACAGCGCCGGCACCTACCGCACGGCCGACGGCCGCGGCGGCGCGGGCACCGGCAACCAGCGCTTCGCGCCGGTCAACAGCTGGCCCGACAACGGCAACCTCGACAAGGCCCGCCGCCTGCTCTGGCCGATCAAGCAGAAATACGGCAACGCCATTTCCTGGGCCGACCTGATGATCCTGGCCGGCAACGTGGCCATGGAGTCCATGGGCTTCAAGACCTTCGGTTTCGGCGGCGGCCGGGCCGACATCTGGCAACCCGAAGAAGACATCTACTGGGGCGCCGAACACGAATGGCTGGCCACCAGCGACAAAGCCAACAGCCGCTACAGCGGTGACCGCGATCTGGAGAACCCGCTGGCCGCCGTGCAGATGGGCCTGATTTATGTGAACCCCGAAGGCCCGGACGGCAACCCCGACCCGGTGCTCTCCGGTCGCGACGTGCGCGAGACCTTCAAACGCATGGCCATGGACGACTACGAAACCGTCGCGCTCACCGCTGGCGGCCACACCTTCGGCAAGGCGCACGGCGCGGGCGACCCGGCGCTGGTGGGCCCCGCACCCGAGGCCGCGCCCATGGAAGACATGGGCTTCGGCTGGATCAACCAGTTCGGCAGCGGCAAGGGCGGTGACACCACCACCAGCGGCATCGAAGGCGCCTGGAAACCCAATCCGACCACCTGGGACATGGGCTACTTCAAGGTGCTGTTCAAGTACGACTGGGAACTGGTCAAGAGCCCGTCGGGTGCCCACCAGTGGCGCGCCAAGGATGTCGACGACGAAGACATGATCGTGGACGCCCACGACCCGTCGAAGAAGCACGCGCCCATGATGACCACGGCCGACATGTCGCTGCGTTTCGATCCGGCCTATGAAAAAATCTCGCGCCACTTCGCCGCCCACCCGGACGAGTTTGCCGATGCCTACGCCCGCGCCTGGTTCAAACTGACCCACCGCGACATGGGTCCGAAGCGCCTGTACCTCGGCCCTGAAGTGCCGGCCGAAGACCTGATCTGGCAAGACCCGGTGCCCGCGGTGGACCACCCGCTGATCGACGATCGGGACGTTGCCGAACTCAAGGCCCGCGTGCTGGCCAGTGGCCTGAGCGTGGGCGAACTGGTGTCCACCGCCTGGGCCTCGGCCTCCAGTTTCCGCGGCTCCGACAAGCGCGGCGGCGCCAACGGTGCCCGCGTCCGGCTGGCGCCGCAGAAAGACTGGGAAGCCAACCAGCCGGCGCAGCTGGCCAAGGTGCTGGCCGTGCTCGAAGGCATTCAGAAAACCTTCAACAGCGCGCAGGCCGGCGCCAAGCAGGTGTCGATGGCCGACCTCATCGTGCTGGCGGGCGCCGCGGCGGTGGAAGCCGCCGCCAAGGCCGCAGGGCATGCGGTCGACGTGCCCTTCGCCCCGGGCCGCACCGATGCCACACAAGAGCAGACCGACGTGGAATCGTTCAGCGTGATGGAGCCCGAGGGTGACGGCTTCCGCAACTTCCAGAAGAAGGCCTACCGCGTGGCGCCCGAAGAAATGCTGCTCGACAAGGCGCAACTGCTCACGCTCAGCGCACCCGAGATGACGGTGCTGGTCGGTGGCCTGCGCGTGCTCGGCGCCAACCACGGCGGCAGCCAGGCGGGTGTGTTCACCCAGCGCCCGGGCCAGCTGAGCAATCACTTCTTCGTCAACCTGGTGGACATGTCCACCGCGTGGAAGCCCAGCGGCGACAACGCCTACGAAGGCCGCGACCGCCAGAGCGGCGCCTTGAAGTGGACGGCGACCCGCGTGGACCTGGCCTTCGGCTCCAACTCGCAGCTGCGTGCGCTGGCCGAGGTCTATGCGCAAAACGACGGCCAGGCCAAGTTCGTCAAAGACTTTGTGGCCGCCTGGACCAAGGTGATGAACTTTGATCGTTTTGATCTGAAATAAGGCCGCCCCCGCCGCGCTGCGCGCGCAGCGAAACCGTGTTGATGGGGCAGGTTTCACCTGTCGCAGCCCCGGTGCCATCCCTGGCCCGGGGCATTTTTCTGGCTCTACCCGGTAGCCGGTTTTGGCAAACCGTGTGGGGTGAGGCCACGCCGCCACAACCGGTTCGCGGGAGCCAAGGCCTGTGCGACGATGCCGGCATGTTTGGCCTGCTCGCTCCGCTGCTGGCACGGCGGCGCCCTGAGAGAGAGCGCCGCCACTGGTCGTGGTTGTTCGGTTTCGTGCGGCCGCGCGCGCGCGCCATGTCCGGCGTGCTGGCGTTGTCGGTGATCGCCTCGGCGCTGGTGCTGCTGCAGCCGCTGCTGGTCAAACGCCTGATCGATGATGGGCTGATCGCACGCAGCCACGAGGTGCTGTGGACCACCGCGCTGTTCATGCTGGTGACCGGTCTGGCGGCGACGCTGCTCGCCGGGCTCAACCGCTACTTGCACACCAAGCTTTCGGCCGCGGTGCTGTTCGACCTGCGGCACGACGTGTTCGCACACCTTCAGCGCCTCTCGCCATCGTTCTGGGCCCGCTGGCGCACCGGCGACGTGATGGCGCGACTGGACGGCGACATGTCGGAAATTCAGCGCTTTGCCGTGGACAGCCTGTTCGCTGTGGTGTCCAACCTGTTGGGGCTGGTCGGCGCCGTGGCCTGGATGCTGTGGCTGTCGTGGGAGCTGACGCTGCTGGTGGCGCTGCTGCTGCCGCTGGAATGGTGGTGGCTGCGCCGCATGCGCCCGCGCCTGGCCGATCACACGCGCGATTTGCGCGGGCGGTCGGGCGACGTGACCAGCTTCTTTGTCGAGGTGCTGCCGGCGATCAAGTTCGTGCAGGCCAGCCGGCAGGAGGCGCGCGAGGCGCAGCGCCTGGACGGGCTGCACGCCGGCTACCTGTCGTCGCTGCTGCGGCTGCAGGTGCTGGAATTTGCCACCCACGCGGTGCCGGGCCAACTGACCGCATGGACACGCGCGCTGGCTTTCCTGATCGGTGGAGCCTGGGTGATCGATGGCCAGTGGGCGCTGGGTTCGCTGGTCGCGTTTTCCACTTACCTGGGCATGGCCAGCGGCCCGGTCAACAGCCTGCTGGGCTGGTACGTGGGGCTGCAGAAGGTGCGCGTGAGCCTGGACCGGGTGGCCGAGTTGCGTGACGAGCCGGTGGCGGTGAGCGACCCGGACGATCCGCTGCCGCTGCCCGCACCGTTGCGCGGCGAACTGCGGCTGGAGGGCGTGGTGTTCGCCCACAGTGGCCTTGGCGAGCCGGTGCTGGACGGTGCGAGCGTGGTGATCCCGGCGGGGGAACGCGTGGCACTGACCGGCGCCTCGGGCGCGGGCAAGAGCACGCTGATCGACCTGCTGCTGCGCCACCACGATCCGCAGCGTGGCGCCGTGACGCTGGACGGCACGGACCTGCGGCACCTGGCGCTGGCCGAGCTGCGCCGCGCGGTCGCCGTGGTGAGCCAGGACATCGTGATGTTCCGCGCGCCACTGCTGGAAAACATCCGTTACGCATGCCCCGATGCCGATGAGACCCAGGTGCAGCAGGCGGCCGAACGCGCGGGCCTGGGCGAGTGGATCGCGACCTTGCCCGACGGTCTGCACACGCCGGTGGGCGAACGCGGCCAGACGCTCTCGGGCGGGCAGCGCCAGCGCATCGCCATTGCGCGCGCGCTGCTGCAGGACCCGGCGGTGCTGATACTGGACGAAGCCACCTCGGCCGTGGACGAGGCCATGGAGGCGCAGATCCTGGCGCAGATCGACGACTGCTTTGCGGGCCGCACGCGCATCGTGGTCAGCCACCGGCCCAGCGCCTGGGTCGGCTGCGCGCTGCTCTTGCATCTGGCACAGGGCCGCATCGAGGTCCGCCCGCCGGTGGTGGAGGCCGCGCATGGCTGAGCCGGTGTGCGTGGGCGTGGTCGACAGCGGTTGGGCGGCCGAGCTGGGCGACCGTGTGCAGGGTGCCCGGAGTTTTGTCGCTGAAGGGGGTGACATCAATGCCCAGGACCGCATCGGCCACGGCTCGCGCGTGCTGCAGGCCATAGCTGCGCTCGCGCCGGACGCGCGCTTCTGCGTGGCCCAGGTGTTCGGCGAGCAACTGCGCACCGACGGCGAGACCGTCGCCCTGGCGCTGGACTGGCTGGTGGATCAGGGCGCTGCGGTGGTCAACCTCAGCCTGGGCGTGCGGCAGGACCGCGCGCCGCTGCGGGCCGCCTGCGAACGTGCGCTGGACCGGGGCTGTGTGGTGGTGGCGTCCACGCCCGCGCGCGGCGAGCCGGTGTTCCCTGCCGCCTACCCGGGGGTGATCCGCGTCATGGGCGATGCGCGCTGCGCACCCGGGCAGCACTCGGCGCTGTTGCTGCCGCACGCCGACTTCGGCGCCTGCGTGTTGCCGCCCGGCGGCGATCGCGCGCAGGCAGGGGCCAGCATGGGCAGCGCCCACCTCAGCGGGCATGTGGCGGCACTGATGGCCGCTGGCGTGACACGCGAGCGCAGCGCCATCTGGCAGGCGCTGGTGGACAGCGCGGCCTTTCACGGACCGGAGCGACGGACCTCATGAGCCCAGCCCTCGAACGCGGGATCGTGGTGCTCGGCGCCGGACCGGCCGGCGCGACCGTGGCGCTGGGCCTGCGACGCCTGGGCCATGCCGTGACGGTGGTCGGCGTGCCGCGCGCCTTCGACGCCATCGAGGGTGTGTCCGACCGTGTGCTGGCCGGTTTGCGCGGGGTGGGCATTGAAGCGGCGCTCGCGGCCATCGAAGCGCCATCGCCGCGCCGCGCGACCTGGGCCGGCGTGAGCACCTCGCTCAACAGCGAACGGCTGGTGGACCGCGCGGCGTTCGACCGCCTGCTGTGGCAGGAGCTGCAGGACCACGGCATCGAGTGCATCGCCGCGCGGGTCCTGCGCTGGGTGCCCGGCAACGAGGGACACGGGTTGCAGATCCAGCGCCCCGGCGACACGCAGGCACAGACCCTGCGCGCCCGCTTCGTGGTCGAGGCCCGCGGCCGGCTGGCTCCGCACGCGGCGCAAGGCGTGCGGCGCGGTCCGGAGACGGTGGCGTTGCTCTGGCGTGGCCAGGGCGCACCCGGCGGCGAGGCAGGCTCAGCGGTGGAAAGCCTGCCCGAGGGCTGGGCCTGGACGGCGCGCTTGCCCGGTGGTGCCATCGCCCTGCAGCTGACGGTGGACCCGGCCGCGGTGGACCTGCCACCACGCGCGCAGCTGGGTGCCTACATCCGCCAGCGCTTGTCCACGGTTGCGTGTGCGCGGCCTTTTCTGGATGTGCCGGCCAACGAGGTGCACGCGCTGGCCCGCACCAGCGGCGCGGTGCTGGCGCCCGAGGTCTGCGGCGAGCACTGGTTGCGCGTCGGCGACGCGGCGATGGCGGCGGATCCGCTCTCGGGCAACGGCATCTTCCAGTCGCTGTCATCGGCGCTGCAGGCGCCGATGGTCATCCACACCCTGCTGAACCACCCGGCGGATGCACCGCATGCACGCCGTTTCCATCGAGAGAGGGTGCACGGCCTGTTTGATCGATTCGCGCGCATCGGACGCGACTTCTACGCGCAGGAACTGCGCTGGGCCGACGAACCGTTCTGGGCCTCTCGCCTTGCCTGGCCGGACACGGTGCCCGCCCACGCGGCTGCGGGCGACGCAGCCCCACGCATCGAAGAACGGCCCGTGGTGGACCGCGACCGCATCCGCCTGGCCGAGGTGGTGGTCACGGCCGACCAGCCGCTGGGCATCTGGCACATCGACGGTCTGCAGCTGGCGCCGTTGTGGCGTGCGGTGCAGGCTGCGCCGGGGCGTGAGGCCGAAGTTATGGCGCAAATGCCGGGCGTTGCCCCCGAGCGTGCGCAGGCCCTGCTGCGCTGGATGCGCGCGCAGGGCTGGTTGTGAGCGCTGGATGGGCGCGCCGATCCAGTGCACCCGTGGAGGAACCGGCTCCGCCGGGCCACAGGGTGCGTCCCACTCCCGCAGGAAAGGGGAACGACGCGCAACGGTGCAGAGGGTGAGTCCTGTCTAGTGCCGCGTCACAGACTTGAGCGTCTGCGATGGCAGTTCGCCGAAGAGCGACCTGTATTCGGCCGCGAAGCGCGAAGGGTGCCAGAAACCCCAGTGCGCCGCGATGTCGGCCACCGGTGAGCGCTCGTCCGTCTGGCGGCGGATTTCGCGTCGCGCCCCGTTTAGGCGCATGTTCCGCAGGTAGCGGGCCGGATTGGTGCCCAGCACGTCCTGAAACGAGTACTGCAGCGTGCGGCGCGAGACGCGGATGTGCGCGCACAGGTCGCTGACGGTGATGGGGTCCTCGACGTGCTCGCGCATGTAGTCGCGTGCCTTGTTCACCACGTACTGCCGCGTGCTCGCGGTCAGGTCCTTGCCGCTGGGCTCGGTGGGCGCACAGAGGTTGAGCAGGGTGCTGAACACGCCTTCCTCCAGGCAGCGGCGCAGGGTGGCGTGGCGCAGCATGTCGGGCGAATGGCGGACACTTTGCATCACGCTGCCCAGCACGCTGCCCAGCTCGTCTTGCGGGCGTTTGCGGATCAGGCCGTTGTCCACGCAGGCGCCGGGCGGTGGCACCTCTCCCACGCGCTGACAGTAGGCACCGAAACGCTCCATGTCCACCGTGACGGCGGCCAGGGTCACGCGTTGCGGCGTGCGGAAGTGGAACTCCTTGCCCCCGCGCAGGAAGAAGTAGTGCTCCATGCTCACCGGCACACCACAGAAGCGGCCGCCCTCGCCAGCATCGAGCAGCGCGGCCATGGTCATGGTGCCGGCCTGGGGCTGGCCGTATTGCTGCACGACCTGGTTGGTTTCTTCGCGGAACAGTTCCACGCCGTCGAAGCAGAAGGACTCGAAGTGCCCGTCGAAGGCGCCGTTGCTCATCTGCTCGTAACACTGACCCCAGTCGGTGAGGCAGGCCGCCTGTTCGTCGGCGTCGTGCGTGTCGCTCACGCGCACGCTCACGGCCTCGCCGGCCGGTCGGCGCGGCATTGCGGGTCCTGTAAATCGGTTCATGGAGCGACGTTGATTCTTGAGGGCGGGTTCTGCACGGTCATGGTGCGAACCGGCTGCACTACGCAAAAAACATGCCGGTGAACATGCCGGTGCGACAAGGCTCAAGCGTTTGCCAAAACTGGATAGGACGCCATCGGGAATCTCCCTAGCATGGACCCACCCCGCCATGACGCGGCCATTTGCCGAGGAGAGAACCCCATGAACTGGAAGCAGAAAATCAGGTCGCTGGCGCCGTTGGGCGTGGCGTTCGCGTGGCTGGCGGTAACGCCGGCCGCGGGCGCTGCCACGCTGTCGGCGCAGGACATCATCAACACCAAGTGCGTGACCTGCCACACCCGGCAGGGCGATCAGGTCAACCGCCTGCAGCAGCGCAAGACGCCCGAGGGCTGGCTCATGACGCTCACGCGCATGCGCACCATGCACGGCGCCGATCTCACGACCGAGGAGGTGCGCACCGTGGTCAAGCACCTGGCCGACACGCAGGGCCTGGCGCCATCGGAAACCCAGGGCGCGCGCTACGCGATGGAGCGTCGGCTGAACACCGTCGAGCAGCACAAGACCGAGCAGTTCGGCCAGATGTGCGCGCGCTGCCATTCCGGCGCTCGGGTGGAGCTGCAACGGCGCCCGATGGCCGAGTGGGAGCACCTGGTGCACTTCCACGTGGGGCAGTTCCCGACCATCGAGTACCAGGCCCTGGGCCGGGACCGCGACTGGGTGAACATCGCCTTCAAGGAGATGGTGCCTTACCTGACCAAGAACTACCCCTACGAGTCCAAGGCCTGGACCGAGTGGAAGGCCCAGGCGCCGGTGAGCCCGGTGGGACGATGGACGGTGGCGGGCCACTGGCCGGGCAAGGGCAGCTACGCGGGCGTGATGGAGGTCAAGACCGGCGCGTCGACCGATCGCTACGCCGTGGACTTCGACGGCGCCTGGGCCGACGGCAGCGCGATGAAGGGCAGCGGCCAGGCCCTGGTCTACACCGGCTACGAATGGCGCGCCGACATCGACATCGGCGGCGCGAAGATGCGCCAGGTGCTGGCGCTGGACGGCGACCGCGCCAGCGGACGCCTTTTCGAACGTGAGCACGACGAGATTGGCGGCGATCTGACGGCCGCGCGTCAGGGCTCCGGCGCCCGGGTGCTGGCCCTGCAGCCTGCGCACATCCGCGCCGGGGAGACGGCGACGCTGCGCATCGTCGGTACCGGCCTGGACGGCGAGGTGAAGCTGCCCAAGGGTCTGACGCTGATCGAGACCATTTCGCGCGATCAGCAGCAAGTGGTGTTGAAAGTGGCGGCGGCCAAGTCTGCGCCCAAGGGCCTGAAGCCGGTCAGTGTCGGCGTTGCGCCGACCGCGACGCTGGCGGTGTACGACCGCATCGATTATGTGAAGGTCACGCCCGACTACGCCATCGGCCGCGTCGGCGGCAACGGCGGTTCGACGCCGGTGGTGCAGGGCCGCTTCGAAGCCATCGCCCATTCGGCCGGCCCGGACCGCAAGCCCGGCACCAAGGACGACTGGGCCATCGGCGTGGTGCCCGCCAAGTGGTCGGTCGAGCCCTTCGACGACACCGCCAAGGCCGAGAAGGACGTCGAGTTCGCCGGCCTGATGAACACCGACACGGGCGTGTTCACCCCCGGCGGTGCCGGTCCCAACCCGAAGCGCCGCATGAGCACCAACAACGCCGGCAACCTCAACGCGGTGGCCACGGTGACCGAGGGCAAGAAGACGCTGACCGGCAAGGGCCACTTCATCGTGACCGTTCAGCGTTGGAACAATCCGCCGCTGCCATGAAGCGCCCACCCCACGCAAGGAGCCTCACATGAACGACACCCTGAGCCTGCGCGAACACAACCTGCACCGGGTGCAGGTGGGTGAGCGCACCATGATGCTGCACATCCCCACCAACGCGCTGTACGGCATCGACGAGATGACCGACACCGTGCTGGAGCGGGTGCGCACGCAGCCCCTGACCACCGACCAGCTGGTGCAGCAACTCGGCACCCGCTTTCCGGAGCAGGACCTGCGTGAAACCGTCGGCGAGCTGCTGACCATGGACCTGCTGAGCGACGGGCGCCCCGCGCCCGTCGCCAAGCCGGTCACCACGGTGGGCAATCTGGCGATCAACACGGTGGTGCTGAACGTCAATACCGGCTGCAACCTCAGCTGCACCTACTGCTACAAGGAAGACCTCGACACGCCCGACAAGGGCAAGCGCATGTCGCTGGAGACCGCACAGCAGTCGATCGAACTGATGCTGGCCGAGTCGCCCAACGAAAAACGCTTCAGCGTGGTCTTCTTCGGTGGTGAGCCGCTGTCCAATCTGAAGCTGATCCGCCAGGTGGTGGACTACTGCGAGACCCGCTTTGCCCAGCTGGGTAAACGGGTGGACTTCGTCATGACCACCAACGCCACGCTGCTGAACGACGAGATCGTGGACTGGCTCGATGAGCACAACTTTGGTCTGTCGATCAGCATGGACGGCCCCGAGGCGGTCCACGACCGCAACCGCCGCACCGTGGGCGGCAAAGGCACCTACCTCACCGTGAGCGACAAGGCGCGCAAGCTGCTGGCCCGCTACACGGCGCGGCCCATCGGCGCCCGTGTCACGCTCACGCACGGCACCACCGAGGTCGAGCGCATCTGGGACCACCTGTACAACGAGCTGGGTTTTGCAGAGGTCGGTTTTGCGCCCGTGACCTCGGGCGACATCGACACCTTCAACCTCTCGCCCGAAGAACTGCACGAGGTCTTTGCCGCCTTCAAGCGCCTGGGCGAGCGCTACCTGAGCGAAGCGCTGGAAGGCCGCACCACGGGTTTTTCCAACCTGCACCAGCTCATCACCGACCTGCACGAAGGCCAGCGCAAGGCGCTGCCCTGCGGGGCGGGCCTGAAGATGCTGGCGGTGGACCACGAGGGCGGCCTGAACCTCTGCCACCGCTTCACCGGCTCCAGCCTGCAGACCTTTGGCGACGTGAAGACCGGTATCGAGAAGCAGGCGCTGGGCGCGTTCCTCGACCAGCGGCTGGACCGCAGCGGCACCGGCTGCGAGACCTGCCGCATCCGCAACTTCTGCGCCGGCGGCTGCTACCACGAGAGCTACGCGCGCTACCAGGACCCGATCCACCCGACCTACCACTACTGCAACCTCATGCGCGACTGGGTCGACTTCGGCATCGGCGTCTACAGCGAAATCATGGCCAAGAACCCCTCCTTCATCGACCGCTTCATCGCCCCCCGAAAGGTGCACTGACATGAAACACCTCCAAGCCATCAACCAGAAAGCCCAGTTGCTGGACCAGGCCGTGTCGCAGGACAAGGTCGAGGACGTCGTCGCGATGTCCAGCGTCGTCGGCTGCGCCAGCACCTTCGACCCCGGCTGGGAAGTGGACGCCTTCGGCGGCGTCGCTTCGCTGTGCCAGCCCATGGAGGCCGACCTCTACGGCTGCGCCGACCCCTGCTGGTGGCCGGCCCAGGTGCCCGACACCATGAACACCTACCCGGACTGGAACAAGACGACCCCGAGCACGCGCGACGACTGGCGCAATCTCGGCACCGTCTTCCCCACCGAATGACCAGCACACACGGAGTCCTCCCCATGAAGCAGACATTTGCCCTCGGGTGGTGCGGCCTGGCGCTCGCCACCTTCCTGCCGGCCCTCGCGTCGGCCGGTTCACTCAACACCGACAAGACCCTGGTCCAGGGCGACGAGTACCTGGTCGTCGGCAACTACCCCGACAACCTGCACGTTGTTGATCTCAAGACCGACGCGCTCTACAAGACCTGCCCGGTGCCGGGCTCGGTCGGCCCGGCCACGCTGGTGATGTCGCCCGACAAGACCACCGCCTACCTGGTGACCAACCGCTTCGACGAGGTGCACGGCATCGCGCTGGACAGCTGCAAGGTCGTGTTCCAGGCCAAGATGTCGCAGAAGCCCGGCGAGCGTGCCAAGGCGCTGTTTGCGATCTCGCTGAGCAACGACAGCAAGCAGCTCTACGTCATCCAGACGCCGACCACGCTCAACGCCGACCACTACCGCATCGGCGAGCCGCGGCTGGCGGTGTACGACGCGCTGGCGGGCGAGAACGCCAAGCCGCTGCGCACCCTGCCCGCGCCGCGCCAGGTGTCCGTGATGGCCACCGGGCACGACGGCTCACTCTACATGGTCGGACCCGACATCTACAAGTTCGACCCGCAAACTGGCCAGTACACGGTGGCCATTCCCTCGCGCAACTGGAAGCGCCCGCGCTACGCACCGCCCGACGTGCTCAGCGTCTGGCCGCTGAAGAACGCCGCCGATGACTTCACCATCCTCTACACCACCGCCAAGTTCAAGGGCAAAACCGACGACCCGGCTACCGCCGACTGGATCTACGGCTACTTCAATGTGAACCTCAAGACCGGCAAGACCGAGACGCGCGACTTCGGCCCCTTCACCGAGATCTACTTCACCGGCGTGCGTTCGCCCAAGGACCCGAACCTGATGTACGGCGTGCTCAACCGCCTGGCCAAGTACGACATCAAGCAGAAGAAGCTGCTCGCGGCGGCGGAGATCCCGCACTCGCACTACACGGTGTCGATGAACCGCGAGGGCAGCAAGGTCTACCTGGGCGGCACATGGAACAACCTCGCGGTGTTCGATGCCGAGCAGCTCAAGCCCCTGAGCACACTCGCGCTGCCGGGTGGCGACATGGGGGCGGCCTCGCCGCAGACCTTCACGCGCTGAACCTGCCGGCAGTGGAGAAGGGCTGCCGGGTGGCAGCCCTTCTTGCGTTCGTCGGTCTTGTGGATCGGATGCAAACACACTAATGTGCTTTCATGCGAATCACCTTCGACCTGCCCGGCGAGCTCATGTGTCACCTCAAGGCTCGCGCCATCGGCTGGGGAGCTTCGACGCCGTTTTCGCCCGGTTTCCGCTGGCCAGCCGGCTGCATGTGAGCGCCGAGGCGGTGGTGTGAGTTTCCCGAACACAACCCGGTGCAACACGGCATGACCCTGACCCTCTTGATGGCCCGCCACGGCCAGACCGACCTCAATACCGACGAACGCTGGCAGGGCCGGATTGACATGCCGCTCAACGCTGCCGGCTTGGCGCAGGCCGAGCAGCTCGCACTGGCGCTGCCCGGCGGCATCGATGCGCTGGTGGTCTCGCCCATGCTGCGGGCGCGCCAGACCGCCGAACCCGTGGCGCTCGCGCGCGGGCTGGTGCCGCGCTTCGACGCCGATTTCCGTGAGCGCGACTTCGGCATTTTTGAAGGCCTCACCGCCGACGAGGCGGCGCAGCAATTCCCCGAACTCGCCGCGCGCAACGTGGCCTACCGTTGGGACCAGGAACCCCCCGAAGCCGAGTCCACCCGCGCCGTGGTGGACCGCGTGGCGCGCGGGCTGGCACAGCTGCGCGTGATGCACGGCGGGCAGACTGTGCTGCTGGTTTCGCACGGTTTCGTGGTGCGCTGCCTGCGTTACCTGATCGACGGCCTGAGCGACGACGCGTTTTTCGCGGCCGAACGCATCCCGAACGGCAGCTTCCTTATCCGCCAGCTGCCCTGAAGGCGGGCGCCGGCAGCCGGTTTCGCGCCCTGCGCTTCAGTCTTCCAGCAGCTTGGCCAGCACGGTGGGTATCTTTTTCGGCGCCAGGATGCGCAGCTGCTTGTTGACGTTGAAGCGGCCGAACACCACGGTGATGGCCTTGACCGGCACGTCGAACTCTTCGGCGAGGAACTTCACCATGTGGTCGGTCGCCTTGCCCGCCACCGGCGTGGCCGTCACGCTCACCTTGAGCTGGTGACCCTTGGTCTTGCCGATCGCATCGCGCCTGGCGGCCGGTGTGCCCAGGATGTTGACCACCAGCGTGTCGCCGTCCCACGCGCAGGGCGTGTTCATCTTCATGCGCGGCGCGGGCGAGCCCGGTTCTTCGGTTTCGTCTTCGGGTTCTGTCGGCTGGGGTTGCGCTTTGGATTTGCGTGCCATGGCGTTTCCTCAGATAGAAAGCGGGTCCACGTCCACCGCCCAGCGCACCAGGCCGCGCGCTTCGGGCGCGCTGCGGCAGCCGTGCAACACCGGCTGCCAGGCCGACAGAAAACGTTGCAAGGCGCCGCGCGAGTGGGTCTCCACCAGCATCTGCGCGCGCTCCACGTTGGCCACGCGCTGGATGGTCAGCGGCACCGCGGGGTAGAGCGTGATGTCGTCGCGGTGCGGCAGGCCGGCGGCCTGCCCGGCGGCGATGTTCAGAAACGCCTGCGCGGCCTGCTGCGTGCGCGCGTCGGCGCGCAGCAGCGCCTGGAAGCCATAAGGCGGCATGCCGGCCTGCTCGCGTTCGCTCAGCTGCTCGGCGGCGAAGGCCGGGTAGTCGTGTTTTTTCAGCGTGGCAAACAGTGGGTGCTGCGGGTACCAGGTCTGGATCCACATCTCGCTCGCGCCGCTCTGCTCTGCATCGCGCCCGGCGCGGCCCGCCGCCTGCATGAGCAGCGCAAACAGGCGCTCGGGCGCGCGGTAGTCGCTGGCGAACAGGGCCGAATCGGCGTTGATGCCGGCCACCAGGGTGATGCGACGGAAGTCGTGGCCCTTGGCGATCATCTGCGTGCCCACCAACACGTCCACTTCGCCGCTGTGCAGCGCGGCGAGCTGCACTTCCAGGCTGCCCTTGAGGCGGGTCGAGTCGGCGTCCATGCGCGCCACGCGCGCGGGGCTGCCGTCGGGCCGTTTCACCTCGGCCAGCAGGCTGGCGAGCTGTTCCTCCACCTGCTCGGTGCCGCGGCCCACGGGCGCGATGTCGAGGTTGCCGCAGTCCGGGCAGGCGCGCGGCACGCGCTCGGTGAAGCCGCAGTGGTGGCAGCGCAGGGTGCGGTCGAGCTTGTGGAACACGCGGTAGGCGCTGCAGTGCGGGCAGCCGCTTTTCCAGCCGCAGTCGTGGCAGGCCAGTACCGGCGCGTAGCCGCGGCGGTTCAGCAACACCAGGCACTGCTCGCCGCGTTCAATGCGCTCGCTCATGGCCGCCAACAGCGGCGGCGCCAGCATGGCGCCCTTGGGCTGGTGGTTCATGTCCACCAGGCGCAGGCGCGGCAGCATGCCGCCGCCGATGCGCCCGGGCATCGCCAGCCGCACATAGCGCCCCTGGTCCGCCGCGTGCCAGCTTTCCAGCGAAGGCGTGGCCGAGCCCAGCAGCACCTGACAACGAGGGACATTCACGCCCTCTCCCGCTTCAGTCCCCTCTCCCTCTGGGAGAGGGTTAGGGTGAGGGCCTGTGTGCCAGGAGCGCCCTGACGCAGCCAACAAAGCCTCGCTCTCCACCTTCGCCCGGTACACCGCCAGATCCCGTGCCGAATAGCGCGCACCCTCCTGGCTCTTGTAGCTCGGGTCGTGTTCTTCATCCACCACGATCAGCCGCAGTCCCGGCAGGCTCGCAAAGATCGCCATGCGTGTGCCCAGCACGATGCGCGCGCTGCCCGTGTGCGCCGCCAGCCAGCTGCTCAAACGCTGTGCCGGTGTCATGCCGCTGTGCAGGCAGACCACCGAGCCGGCGCCGAATCCGGGCTCGAAACGCTCGCGAAAACGCGCTTCCAGCTGGGGTGTGAGGTTGATTTCGGGCACCATCACCAGCACCTGGGTGGGGCTTTTGCCGTCAGAAACCGGGGTTTCCAGCACCGCCTGCGTGGCGCGCAGGTAGACCTCGGTCTTGCCGCTGCCGGTGGCTCCAAACAGCAGTACCGGGGCGCTGGCAGCGGCCAGGGCCTGCAGCGCCTCGGCCTGCTCGTCGCTCAGGTCGTGTCCGTTCAGTTCGCCCGGGGTGGCCGGTCCGGCCGTTCCCACCTTGGCGCGCTTTTTGAGCCGTCGGGCCAGTTGGGTGCTGTCGAGCTCGCGCAGTTGCGGCGGCAGCGCGGCCAGTGCCACCTCGCCCAGGCTGCGCTGGTAATACTGGGCGCTGAATTTCACCAGCTGGCGCCAGCACGCATTCAGCGGCGGCAGGCCGTCCAGCACGCCCGCGACCGCCTTGGTCCGGGCTTCGGTCAGGCCTTCGGGGGGTGCGTCCGGGCAGTCCCAGACCACGCCCAGAACCTCGCGCGACCCCAGCGGCACGCGCACCAGCCCGCCCGGCGCGAGCGACAACTCACTTCGGTACGTGAGCGTCGCCCCCACGCCGCTGTGGGCCGGGGTGGCAACAACGATGCTGGGCCAGAAAGCCATGGTTAGCGGGGGTTCCTCAGTTCAACTGTCGGAAAGCGGTGCAAGTCTTTGATTTACCGGGGCTTATCCGACTATCCAGACTTTCTGTGGATAACTTTGTTGATAGGTGCATTTTGTGGACCGAGAAGCCTTGTAAATCAAGGGCTTGCTTAAACTGCCTACAAAAAAAGCAGACCACAATATCTATATGAATCAACAGCTTGGGCGTGTGACTGTTTCCGGGGGCGCTGATTGGTGTGAGAAAAAACTTTGCCGCACCGCAACACGAAGTTTGTGCATAAGTGGCTTGTGTCAAGCGCCATTTTTGGGAAGTTTTTGTGTTAGGGCTTGACGCCAGCCGGGATTCCTGAGCGCCAGGCGGCGCGCCGGCCCGGCCGGAAGCGGCCTGCAGCCTGGTGGACGCGTGGTGCTCAGGCCTGCGCGCGCAGGCGTTTCGAGTGCGTGTGCACCGCGTCCACCAGCACCTTCACGCTCTCCGGCGGCGTGTACTGGCTGATGCCGTGGCCCAGGTTGAAGATGTGCGTGGGACCGGTGCCGGCGCCCTGGTGCGGCGTGCCAAAACTTTCCAGCACCGCCGCCACTTCGCGGTCGATCGCCTCCGGCGGTGCGAACAGCACGTTCGGGTCGATGTTGCCCTGCAGCGCTTTGGTGTCGCCCACCGCCGCGCGCGCCTTGGCCAGGTTCACCGTCCAGTCCAGGCCCAGGGCCTCGCATTCCAGGTCCTTCATGTCGTCCAGCCACAGGCCGCCGCCCTTGGTGAACACGATGCGCGGAATGGTGGCGCCATCGTGTTCGCGCTTGAGCTGCGCCAGCACGCGCTTCGTGTAGGCGAGCGAAAAGTCCTGGAACTTGCCGTCGGCCAGCACGCCGCCCCAGCTGTCAAAGATCATCACCGCCTGCGCGCCGGCCTCGATCTGCGCATTCAGGTAGGAGGCCACCGAGTCCGCGTTGATGGCCAGGATGCGGTGCATCAGGTCCGGGCGGGCGTACATCAGGCTCTTCACGGCGCGGTAGTCGTCCGAACCGCCGCCCTCCACCATGTAGCAAGCCAGCGTCCAGGGGCTGCCCGAAAAACCGATCAGCGGCACCCGACCGTTGAGCGCCTTGCGGATGCTGGTCACGGCGTCAAACACGTAGCGCAGCTTCTCCATGTCGGGCACGGCCAGCGTGGCCACGTCGGCCTCGGTACGCACCGTCTTGGCAAACTTCGGGCCTTCGCCCTGCTGGAAGCTGAGGCCCAGACCCATGGCGTCGGGCACGGTCAGGATGTCGGAAAACAGGATCGCCGCGTCCAGCGCATAACGCTCCAGCGGCTGCAGCGTCACCTCGGTCGCATAGTCCACGTTCGTTGCCAGCCCCATGAAGCTGCCCGCCCGGGCACGCGTGGCGCAGTATTCGGGCAGGTAGCGGCCGGCCTGTCGCATCAGCCACACCGGCGTGTGGGCGGTCGATTGGCGCAGGCAGGCGCGCAGGAAAGTGTCGTTCTGCAGGGGGGCGTGGCTCATGGGGATGTCCGGTGCGGTCGTCGATAGGAAAAGGGGATTATCCCGCGCGGCGTTGACGCCAACGACGGCGATGACCTTCTGTCCTGGCAAGTGGGATGCCGATGGTGTCAATGCCCATGCCTTTCTCCCTCTGCAAGACGGTTGTGTGAATGAGCGATGGCACTTCCCATCGGGGCCCTTGGATGCCGTGCTCTGCTGTTGCACGGATCACCCGGGACGGACGAGGCCGGCGTCGCTCCGGTCACCTACGCCTCGGGCAAGCACAAGGCCGTGACCTTCCGCTGGGCCTGCAATCACCGGCTGCGCCGTGCCCTGACGACCTTGGCCGACAACTCCCGCCATGCCAGCGCATGGGCCGCCGCCATTTACGCGAACGCACGCAGCCGGGGTTGCGATCACCCTCACGCCGTGCGCATCCTCAGCCGCGCCTGGCTGCGTGTCATCTGGCGCGCTTGGATCGATCGCAAACCCTACGATCCAGCCGCCCACGGCGGGCTTCAAACCATGCTCAAAACGGCGGGGGGTTGACACAGGGTGTCTCATCCGCCTGACCCCCGACGCGTCGCTGAACCGCTGGTTGCTTGAAGAGGCGCTTCCGGCCGCTCCTGGCATGCCGGGCCTCGGCAGTGCGCACTTGCTCCAAGGGGCGCAGGCGGCGGCGATGACCCATGAGCAGCGCATTTGCGGCGCCGATCACGGGGTGGATTCGGCCATCATCGTGACCGGATACGACAGCAATGCGGTTGCCGCCTGCGCGCAGGAACGGTGCGCCGTGGGCGGTTTGCCGGAGCGGGGTGCCCGTGAATGCACTTGCGCCAGGTATCGACTGGGCACTTGGCTGGCGAATACCGAAGTCGACGTCGACGCCTGAACCATCACGCCATCGAAACGGTACCGGCAAGGCACTGGGCTCACACGGTGATCACTTTCAACGTCCGCGGGCAGCTCATTCTTCGGCAGAACTGTCGAAAAGTGGCGTAAGTCTTTGATTTGACAGGGCTTCTACCGCCATCCCCATCTTTCTGTGGATAACTTTGTTGATAGCGCCTGCGTACAGTCCGGGAGGCCTTGTAAATCAAGGGTTTTCTTAAACTGCCCGGAAAAATGGCAAAAATAAAAAGTCAATGAAATCAACGGCTTGAGGATGTGGTCGGCTGGTGAGGTGTGTTTGGGTTCCCTGCGATGTCCTGGCGGGTCGCTGCACAAGATTTGTGCATAAGTAACGGCTGTCAAGCGTTTATTTCTGACGGGTTTGTGTCGCGGGCCTCCCGGTGTCTTGCCTCAAGACGCCGTGACCCTTCAGGTCTTGTACTTCACGCTGCAGCCGTAAGCCTGGCTGGTCGCCACGCTCACCGGTTGGCCCGCCAGCAGTTCGGTCAGGCCCTGGCGCACGTGGTTGGTGGCTTTTTCAATGTCGGCCACGCGGGCGGTGGGGATGCTGTCGATGGCGCCGGCGTAGGCCAGCAGGCCCTGGGTGTTGACGATGAACATGTGGGGCGTGACGCGGGCGCCGTAGGCCTTGCCGACGTTGCCGTCTTCGTCCATCAGCGTGGCGCTGGGGCTGGCGCCTTTCTCGGTCATCCAGCGCGCGAGCTGCGCCGGGCTGAGGTGGTCGCCGCTGGCCTCTTCGGTGGAGTTGATCGCCAGCCAGACCACGCCCTGGTTGGTGAAGTCTTTCTGCAGCGCCTGCATGTTGCCCTGGTAGTGCTTGCGCACGAAGGGGCAGCCCGGGTTGTTCCACTCCAGCACCACCAGCTTGCCCTTGAATTGCGAGAGCTTGACGGGCTTGCCCGCGGTGTCGCTCAGCGTGAAGTCGGGCGCGGGCTGGCCGACGCTGGCGGCGGCGTGCGCCATGCGCGGGGCCAGAGCGGGCAGGGCAGAGGCGGCACTCAGGGCCAGGCTCCGGATGATGAAGGGGCGGCGTTGCATCATGGTCTTGGCTCCGGTGGACGGCAGACAGACAGACTACGACACGGGTGATGCGTTTTGGTTCAAGGCAACCGCGGAACCTTTGCCGGGCCGCCGGGGGGCTGGTGAGGGCCACGGCTCAAAGTCTGCCTGCGCAGACTTTGACGTGCCCGAAGAACGATGACTCTGGCAGCACCCCCTCGCTCAGGCGGCGCGGGGGGGAGGGCGAGTCACAACCCAGCGAGCACCGCGCGGACCTCGTCCACGCCCAGCACCTCGGACAGCACCTGCGGCGCCTGTCCGTTCTTGTGGATCGCATACACCGGCACGCCGTTGCGGCCCAGGCTGGCCAGCGCAGCGGTGACGGCGGGGTCGCGCCGGGTCCAGTCGGCGCGCAGCAGGGCCACGTTTTTCGTGGCCATGTCGGCCAGCACATCGGCGTCGGCCAGGGTGGTGCGCTTGTTGTACTGGCAGGTCACGCACCAGGCGGCGGTGAAGTCGATGAACACGGGGCGGCCCTCGGCCAGCAGGGCGGCCTGGCGCTCGGGGCTCCAGGCCTGCCAGCTCAGGCCTTGCACGGCGGTGGCGACTTCGGCAGACGCACCCGTTTCCTGCATCCGCGTCACGTTGGGGCCAACCGCCCAGCCCAGCCACAGCAGACCGGCGAGCGAGAAACCGGCCAGCACCGTGCGGCTCTTGCCACGCAGGCCGAGCGCCCATACCAGCAGCGCCAGCACCACCAGCAGCATCAGCAGCGCAGCCGCTCCGTCGATGCCGCTTTGTTGGCCCAGCACCCAGAGCAGCCAGACCACGGTGGCGAACATGGGGAAGGCCATGCCATGGCGGAAGGTGTCCATCCACGCGCCGGGGCGCGGCAGGGCGCGCGCGATCGCCGGCCACCAGCTCGCGGCCAGGTACGGCAGCGCCATGCCCAGGCCGAGCATGCCGAACACGGCCAGCGCCTGCACCGTGGGCAGGGCGATGGCCAGGCCCAGCGAGGCGCCCATGAACGGGGCGGTGCAGGGCGAGGCGATGGCGGTGGCGAGCACGCCGGTCAGGAAGGCGTCGAGCGTGGGGTTTTTGGCCTGCAGGCTGGCCACACGGCTGGGCAGCACGCTGCCAAATTCGAACAGGCCGGCGAGGTTGAGGCCGATCAGCGTGAACAGCACGGCCAGCCCGGCCACCACACCGGGGCTCTGCAGCTGGAAGCCCCAGCCGAGTTGTTCGCCGGCGGCGCGCAGGCCGAGCAGCAGGCCACCGAGCGCCAGAAAGGACAGCACCACGCCCGCGGTGTAGGCCAGGCCGTTGGCGCGGTGGGCGCTGCGGTCGCCCGCGTGTTTGGCGAACGCCAGTACCTTGATGGCCAGCACCGGGAACACGCAGGGCATGAGGTTGAGGATGGCGCCGCCGATGAGCGCGCCGATCAGCGCGGCCCAGAGCGTGATCGGTGCGCCCGCCGGGCTGGTCGGGGCGGCGGCACGCGCGGCGTTGGCGTCGAGCGCGGCCTGCAGCGCATCGGGCACCGCCGCTGGCAGGGCCGCCGCGGCGGGCCAACTGCCTTGCACCGGCACGGTCAGCCGCACGCCGGCACTGCCCGCGCCTTCGCCGGGCGGGTTGGCCTGGGCCACCACCAGCGCGAGCTGGGCCGGGCTGTCGCTGCGCTGCGGCGACAGCGGGATGCGCGCGGTCCAGCGCGCGCCGTCCCAGGCCTGGGTCCAGGCGGCACCGGGTTCGATCAGGCCCGTGGTCTCGGGGAAAAATTCCAGCGTCTGCCCTTGCCAGACCACGGGCAGGCCGGCGAGCGAGGTGCTCAGGAACCCGGGTTCGGGTTTCAGCACGCTGTCGGCAGCGGGTTGGTCTTTCGGGCCGGCGGCCAGCGCGGCCTCGAAGCGTTGACCGTGCAGCGCGGTGGAGCCATGCACGGGAATGCGCAGCGTGAAGTTCCCCTCTTCGGGAATGCACTCCTGGCGGCAGGCGAGCCAGGCGGCGGAGAGTTGCACGTCCACATGGCTGCCCTTGAAGCCGGGCGCGACGGTCAGCGGCACCGGCAGCAGCACGGTGCCGTTGTAGCCGTAGTTGGCCAGCGTGCCGAGCGGAAACTTGCGCGGGGTGGGCCAGGCGATGTCACCGGCGGTGACGCCTTCGGGCAGGGTCCACTGCAGCTCGGTGGGCAGACCCGAGTCGCCGGAGTTTTTCCAGTAGGTGTGCCACTCGGGGGTGTGCGTGAGTTGCAGGCCAACCCAGAGCTGTTGCCCGGGCGCCGCGCCTTCGGGCGCGTGGGCCAGCAACTCGGCCTGCACCATCTGGGGCACGGCCTGGCTGCTGGCGCCGCCCAGGATGCCCTGCGCCTGGGCGGCGAGCGGCAGCAGCAAAGCCAGCGACAAGGCCGGAAGCAGGCGCTGGACAGAGCGGACGGCAGATGAAAGCAGTTTCTGGAGCATCGGGAGCGGGGTGTGGGGGTCGTCGCAGCGGTGGGGCGGGCGGTGTCGGTGAAGTATGAGGGCGCGTCCGGCTTCAAGTTCCTGGGACCCGGCGCGTCCGGGATGGATCTGAATATAAGTCAGCGCTGTTGGCCTGTCTGTGGGGTGGGCCGAGAAGTCATGGTTTCCGTCTATCGGGTACATGGCCCAGATTGATGTGTCAGGGGGTTCACAGAACCGCAGGCTTTATGTACAACCTGTTTGCTGGATGGATCTGCATGGAGGAATGTGCATGGGATCGATCGTCGAACGCGCCTTGCTGCCGTGGGCGCAACGGATGAAGAACCAGGTGAACCTGCCGGTGCGCCTGAGCTGGGGCGCGGGCGGCGGCGCGTCGCTGGCCCTGGGCGACTTCGAGCAGCCGATGGTGGAGATCCGCGTGCGCGACCCGTCGGCGCTGCCCTTGCTGATCGACCCGGGGCTGGACACACTGGGCCAGGCCTATGTGGAGGGGCTGGTGGATGTGGACGGTTCGGTGGCCGACATCCTGGCCGTGGCGCACCGGCTGGCCGAGTCGGCCCAGCCCGAAGCCGGCTTGCTCGGTCGCATCCGCCGCCGCTTTGGCCACACGCGCGAGAGCGACAGCGAGGCGATCCAGTACCACTACGACGTGTCGAACGCGTTCTACGTCCAGTGGCTGGGCGAGGGCATGGTGTATTCCTGCGCCTACTTCGAACACGGTGACGAAACGCTGGACGAAGCGCAGTTGAAGAAGATCGACCACATCCTGTGCAAGATCCGCCTGCAGCCGGGACAGCGCCTGCTCGACATCGGCTGCGGCTGGGGCGCGCTGGTGCTGCGCGCGGCGCAGCAGTATGGCGCGCAGTGCGTGGGCGTGACGCTGTCGAAAAACCAGTACGAGCTGGCGCGCGAGCGGGTGCACGCCGCCGGGCTGCAAGACCGCATTCAGATCCGTTTGCAGGACTACCGCGACGTGAGCGACGGCCCGTTCGACCGCATCACCAGCGTGGGCATGTTCGAACACGTGGGACTGGACCACCTGGCGAGCTACTTTGGCCACATCCGCCGCCTGCTCAAGCCCGATGGCTGGGTGATGAACCACGGCATCACCAGCACCGACGCCTGTGACGGCGAAACGCGCCACGGCGGCGGCCATTTCATCGACCGCTATGTGTTTCCGCGCGGCGAGCTGCCGCACATCGGCACCGTGTTGCGCACGCTGCAGGAAGGTGGGCTCGAAGCTTTCGACGTGGAAAACCTGCGCCGCCACTACCAGCGCACCACCCAGCTCTGGAGCGAAGCGTTTGAGGCCAACACCGCGCGCATCAAACCGCTGCTGGACGAGAAGCGCTGGCGCATCTGGCGCATCTACCTCGCAGGCTGCGCACTGGCGTTCGAGAACGACGAGGTGGCGCTTTACCAGGTGCTGTGCCGCCCGGCCGGGCAGGGCACGAAGGGCCTGCCGTGGTCGCGGAACTGGATGTACGGCGCTTAGTTCGCGAACCCGAGCACCACGCGGCGCATGGTGGCGCTCTTCTTTTCGATCTTGGTGACCACCACGCGGCCGATCTCGGCGGTGTTGGCCACATGCGTGCCACCGCAGGGCTGGAGGTCGATCAGCGCGGCCTCGCCGACGCGCACGGTGCGCACCGTTCCGCTGCCGCGCGGCGGCGAGACGCTCATGCTCTTGACCAGCGAAGGGTTGGCGTCCAGCTCGGCGTCGGTGATGGCGCCGATGCGCACCGGGTGCGCAGCAGCCACCAGGGCGGCGATGCCCGCGCTGAGCACCTCCTTGTCCAGCGGATCGGTGAGCGCCAGGTCGAGCCGCGCGTAGTCGGGTGTGATCGAGCAGCCGTTCACAGGCACCGGCACCAGGTGGCACAGCAGGTGGGTGGTGGTGTGAAAGCGCATCAGCCGGTGGCGCCGCGCCCAGTCGATGCGCGCGGTCAGCGCCGTGCCCGTTTGCAGCGTGGCGAGCTGTGCCTCCTGGCCCGGTGCGGGCAGGTGCACGATGTCTGCCGTGGGCCGGCCTTCGGCGTCCTTGCCCTTGCGGGTGTCGGCGATGGTGATCACGGTGCCGTCGGCCAGCACCAGCTCACCCGCATCCCCCGCCTGTCCACCGCCGAGCGGGTAGAACACCGTGCGGTCGAGCACGATGCCGTGTTCATCCACTGCGGTCACGGTGGCGCTGCATTCGGTGAGGTAGGCGTCCTGGCGGAAGAGGTCCTGGGTCATGGCTTCATCTTACGGGCCTGCGGTCGCAAGCCGTAAACTGCCGCCATGAAAGCACCCGCCCGCCACTGGTCCGATCTCAGCACCGCCGATTTCGCCGTGCTCGACCGCTCGCGCGCCATCGCGGTGCTGCCGGTGGCCGCGACAGAGCAGCACGGGCCGCACCTGCCGCTGTCAGTGGACGCCGATCTGGTCAATGGTGTGATCGCCGCCGCGCTGCCGCACATCCCGCACGATCTGCCCGCCCTGTTTCTGCCCACGCAGGCGGTGGGCTTCAGCCCGGAGCACACGCGTTTCGCCGGCACGCTCACGCTCAAGGCCGAAACCGTGCTGCGCCTGTGGACCGAGATTGGCGAGTGCGTGGCCGCCAGTGGCGTGAAGAAGCTGGTGCTGCTCAACGCCCACGGCGGCCAGGTGGGCCTGATGGACCTGGTGGCGCGCGACCTGCGCACGCGGCTGGGCATGCTGGTCTACAGCGTGAACTGGTTCAACCTGCCGCTGACCGATGCGCAGGGCCAGGACGTGAATGCGCTGTTCAGCGCCGAAGAACACCGCTTCGGCATCCACGCCGGCGAGATCGAAACGGCCATGATGCTGGCGCTGCGCCCTGAGCGGGTGCACATGGATCAGGCCGAATATTTCCGTTCCACCTCGCAGGACCGCGCGATGCACTTTCCCATCCTCGGCAACGGCCGGAGCGCCAAGCTCGGCTGGATGATGCAGGACTACAACGCCAACGGCGCGGTGGGCAACGCGGGCGCCGCCACCGCCGACAAAGGGCGCGCCGTGCTCGACGCCGCGGGCCGCGCGCTGGCGCAGCTGCTGGGCGAGATCGACCGCCTGCCGCCCGACACGCTGACCGAACGCACCGCGTTCGACTGATCAGGCATACGTGATCCAGTCCTGGTAGTCCGGGCCGTCCAGGTGAGGCAGCGTGTTGTAGGTCAACAGGGTGTGGCGCCGCGCGCTGAACTGGAACTCGGTCACCGCGCTGTTGCGGATGCGCATGTTCAGGTCAATGGTGGCGTCCGGGCTCAGACCCAGCACGTGGCCCACCGCGGTGGCGATCGGCCCCCCGCTGGAGACGATCAGCACGTTCTGACCCTTGTGGTGCGCACGCACATGGTCCAGTGCGCTGGTGATGCCGTGCACGAAGCCGGTGTATTCCGGCATGCCCTGCGGGCTCACGGTGCCCGCCATCCACTGCGCGAGACCGTCGCGCAGCAGCCGGAAATGCGCGCGATAGCCCTCGGGTGAGTGGGGATCGCCGAGCACGGCTTCGCTTCTGCACGGCAGCACGGCGCGGATCACCGCCTCGCTGTCGTATTCGTTGAGTCCCGGCCACACCAGCGGTTCGATGTCCAGCCCGGCCCCGCTGGCGATGCCGGCCCAGGTCTGGGCGTGGCGCTTGAGGCTGCCCGTGAGCACGGCGCCGAAGCGCAGGCCGCGCTCGGCCCAGTAGCGGCCCAGTCGCTCGCTCTGCCGCTGGCCGAGCGCGCTGAGCTGGTCGTAGTCGTCTGCGCCAAACGAGGCCTGGCCGTGGCGCACAAGGTAGAGGGTTCCCATGGGGGCATTCTGGTGGAGGCCGGGGCCCGGGCTTTGTCCCGACAGCGACTGCCGGCCTCCGTGCCGGCTGCGCTTTGGCCCCGGCGGAAAATCGCGCTGGAAAATCAGGGCACATCTGGCGTTTGGCCGATGGGTCCTGTGCTTCAATGGAACCACGAGCAACCGGCCCACCTCCATGCAACTTGACTTGTTGACCATCCTGGCACTTCGGCTTTGCGTCGATGGGCTGGTGACCGCCGCGTTCTTCGCGCAGGCGCGCCGCCATCCCTCTGTGGGCGGGCCGGGCTGGTGGACGGTCTCCGGGCTGTTGGCGGCCCTGGGTTCGGTGGGGCTGGGGCTGCGCCCCGAAGGGCCCGAGCTGCTCACCTTCGGCGTGGCCAATACCGCGTTCGTTGCCAGCGCGGCGTTCTTGTGGATCGGGCTCCGCAGTTACCTGGGTCAGTCCTACGCGCTGCGGCCCGTGCTGGCGGCCCTGCTGGCCGTGTTCGTCGGCAATGTGCTGCTGACCTCGGTCTGGGACTCGATGGCGGCGCGCCAGATCCTGTTTTCCGCGGCGGGAGTCGTGATCGCCGGCCTGGCCTTGAACGACATCCGCCGCTTCGATCCCTTTCACCGCATCCTCGAATTGCAGGTGCTGCGCTGGGTCACCTGGTTCAAGCTCGTGGCGTTGATCGGGCTGACGGTGAGCGTCTGGTACCTGCCGGTCAGCGCCACCGGCGAACGCACGAGCCCGGCGGTGCCTGTGCTCTTGCTGGGCACCATGATCGACGTGCTGCTGCGCCTGGTGATCTTCAGTTCGCTGGTCACGTTGCGCCTGCAGCAGCAGGGGGACCGCGCGCGGCAGGTGCTGCAGATCCGTGAGGCCGACTCGCGGGCGCTGATCGAAAACCTGAGCGCCGGCGTGATGGTGTTCCGGCCCGACCAGACGCTCGCCAGCGTCAACAGCGCGGCGCGGCGCTTCCTGGGCTGGAGCGAGCGCGATGCGCATTCGGCGATGTCCGTGCCGCTGGCGCCCGACTGGCGCTTGCTGAGCGAAGACGGGCGACCGATGCCGCGCCACGAGGTCCCGTTTGAACGCGTGCTCGCCACCGGGCAACCCGTGGCCGACGTGATCCTGGGGGTGCAGTCGGGCGACGGCGCGCAGACGCAGTGGGCGCTGTGCAACGCCTACCCCGAAAACGACGCCCTCGGTGGCCTGCGGCACGTGATGTTCACCTTCGTGGACATCACCTCGCTCAAGCGCGCCCAGCAACAGCAGCAGGCGCTGGAACACCAGCTGGCGCAGTCGCACAAGATGGAGGCGCTGGGCACGCTGGCGGGCGGCGTGGCGCACGATTTCAACAACATCCTGGCCGCCATCCTGGGCAATGCCGATCTGGCGCGCCAGGATCTGCCGCCCGACTCCCTGGCCAGCGAGAGCCTGGACGAGATCAGTACCGCGGCGCGACGCGGTCGCGAGCTGGTGCGCCAGGTCCAGGCCTTCAGCCGCCAGCAACCCATGGAACGCAGGCCGGTGCACGTGGCCGAGGTGGTGGCCGAGTCCTGCAACTTGCTGCGTGCGGCCACCGCGTCTCCGTTTGAACTGGTGCAGACCTGTGCGGACGGTGTGCCGCCCATCCTGGCCGACGCCACGCAACTGAGCCAGGTGCTGCTCAACCTGGGCACCAACGCCGCCCACGCGCTGAATGGGCGGGCCGGACGCATTGAATACCGGATCGACGCACTGGGGTCCGACGATCCGCGCCTGCCCGCCGCGGTGGTGCAGGCGTGTGCCGAAAATGGCGCGGTCCGGGTGCAGGTGCAGGACAACGGCTGCGGCATGGACGAGGCCACGCGCGTGCGCATGTTCGAACCGTTTTTCACCACCCGTGTGGTCGGTGCCGGCACCGGCCTGGGGTTGCCGGTGGTGCTGGGCATCGTGCAGACCCACGGCGGTGCCATCGAGGTGGACAGCGCACCCGGCGTGGGCACCACCTTCACGCTGTATTTCCCCGCTTTTCGGGTGCTGTCCGCGGCAACGGCCGATACCGGGCTCGCCTCGGATGGGGGCACAATGGCGGCCCATACAAGTGGTGACACCGAGTTGCCCGGCCCCTCTTCAGTGGAGAAACCCGACATGGCTCCTGATGCGATCACCGAACCGCGCCACATCCTCTACCTCGACGACGACGACACCCTGGTGTTTCTGGTGCGCCGCCTGCTGGAGCGGCGCGGCTACAAGGTCACTGCGGTGACCGATCAGACCGAGGCCATTGAAGCCGTGCGCAGCCAGCCCGCCGGGTTTGATCTGGTGATGACCGACTACAACATGCCGGGCATGTCGGGTCTGGAAGTGGCCAAGGCCGTGCTGGCGATCAGCCCGGGTCTGCCGGTGGCCCTGGCTTCGGGGTACATCACCGACGAACTGCAGGCAGAAGCGCTGGCCGCCGGGGTGCGCGAGGTGGTGTTCAAGACCGACGCGGTGGAGGCGTTCTGCGAGGTGGTGGCCAGACTGGTGGCCCCCCCACGCTAGCTTGGCCCACCCCCGCCGCGCTTCGCGCGCCCCCCTCAAGGGGGCGATGCGAGTGGCCCGGCGAAGCCGGTTCCACCGCATCCTGAGTCAAACCCCCCGCGCCGGAGCGACCCCGTTTTCAGTTGGCGTTGGCCAACACCTTGGCAAACACTTCGCTGTCGACATTGCCGCCGCACAGCGTGGTGCCGACGACCTTTCCTTTGAGGCTTTCCCGTTCCTGCCACGCCGCGGCGAAGCTGGCCGCCCCGGCGCCTTCGGCCACGTTGTGCGTGTCGGCAAAAATCGTGCGTATGGCCTGGGCGACTTCGTCGTCGCTGACTTTCACCACGTGGTCCAGGTGCGGCATCAACACGTCGAGCGCCGCCGCGTCGGCCACGCGGCAGGCCATGCCGTCGGCCAGTTCGGTGGTCACGGGGGCTTCGACCACGCGTCCCGCCGCGATCGAATCGGCGTAGGTGGTGGCGTGGGCGCTCACCACACCGACGATGCGCGCGCCGTGCCCCAGCGCCCGCCGGGCCGCGATGGCCGAACACGCGCCCGAGCCCTGGCCGATGGGCACGTAGACCACGTTCAGCTGCGGCACGGCCTGGAAGAACTCCCACCAACAGGTGCTCACGCCGCGCAGCAGGTCCTTGTGGTAACTCGGCACCATGTGCGCACCACGTTCGGCGGCCAGCCGCATCGCGTGTTCGCGGGCTTCCTGGAAGTCGGCGCCGTGTTCGATCAGGTTCACGCCGAGCGCGCGCATGGCGGCGTTTTTCTCGGCCGAGTTGCCCAGCGGCACGACGATGCTGCAGGCCACGCCGTGCGCGCGCGCCGCCCAGCCGATGCTCTGGCCGTGGTTGCCGCGTGTGGCGCTGATCACTTCGCGGGGCATTTCGCCGCGCTGTTTCAGCTGATCGAAATAGGTCAGGCCGCCGCGGATCTTGAACGCGCCCACCGGGGTGTGGTTCTCATGCTTGACCCAGCAGTCCGCGCCCAGGCGTTGGCTCAGCGTGGCCCAGCGGTACTGCGGAGTGGCTGGAAATTCGCGGTACACCACCTGGGCGGCGGCTTCGATGTCGGCAAGGGTGGGCAGGGTGTGGGGCATGGTTTGAACAGAGGGAAGGACGTCAGGTCAGGACGCCGAGGCTGTGGTGCGCGGGCCTTGGGGCGTGTCGAGCTGTGCGCTGAGCGCGGCAGGGCCTGGCACCACGGCCATGCCTTCCAGGCTGATCGCGGCCAAGGCCTGCTGCAACCGGGCTGCTTCGGGGTGGGAGAGGGTGAAGGCCTGCAGCGTCAGGCCGCTGTGCGGCATGGACGCGGCCGGGTGCGTGTCGCCCCACTGGATCAGCGTGGGCAACGCACCGTCGAACAGGCGCTGGCCGTCCTCGCGCACGGTGATGCGCCATTGCAGCAGGCCCTGCGGCGTGGGGCGCGAGGCGCCGATCACCGGGCCACGCTGAATGCCGAGCGCCAGCAGACGGGCGTGGGCCGCTTCGATGTCGGGCACGCTGACGACCCAGTGCACCAGCTGCGGCCCGTGTTGGTCCAGCCGGTGTTGCAGGGACGGGTCGTCCAGGTCGAACCAGCGCGCGTGCCCGGCCGGGCGCGTGGGCGCTGCCTGCGGGTTGATCGCGATGATCTCCAGGTAGGCGCGTGGCGCGCTCGCGCAGGACAGCCGCAGCAGGCGGTTGTGCGTGCCGAAGAGCGCGTGTTCCCCGCCCGGCCCGGGCGTCACGCCCAGCGTGGCCTCGCACCAGGCCACACCTTCGTCCAGTGTGCGCGCGGCCACCACCAGGTGGTCGATCTGCGCGCGCTGCAGCGCGCTCACAGCGTCACGCGCCCGTCGATGCAGGTGACGGATGCGCCGCCGACCCAGATGGTGCCGCTGGCGTCGCGCTCGATGTGCACACGGCCCTCGCGCGCCATCGCCGTGCCTTGCGCGGCCACGTAGCGTTCGGGCGCCAGGCCGGCACCGATCAGCCACTGCGCGAGCGCGGCGTTCAGGCTGCCGGTGACGGGGTCTTCGCACAGGCCGTTGTTGCCGGGGAAGAAGGCGCGCACTTCGAACTGTGTGTCGCTGTCGGTGTGCGCGCCGACCACACCGACCTTGCCGCGCGGCCCCACCACGCCGATGTCCAGACCGGCCAGCACCGCGCTGTCGGGCCTGAGCGCCAGCACCTGCTCGGCGCTGTGCAGCATCACGCCGCGCCAGTTGGGTCCGTTGTCGCACCAGGCGTGGGCCGTGATGTCGCTGCGCGCCACGCCGAGACCACGCGCGATGAGTTCGACATCCTTTTCGTCCAGTGGCCCACTTTTGATCAGCGGTGGTGCAGCAAACGCCAGCCGTTGGCCGTCGCGGCGCAGCCGCACAAGCCCGACACCACATTCCTGCACCACGTGTTCGCCCTGCTGCGGCACGCCGCCCGCTTCCAGCCAGGCGTGGCAGCTGCCCAGCGTGGGGTGGCCGGCGAAGGGCAGTTCACGGCCAGGGCAGAAGATGCGCACGCGGTAGTCGGCCCCGCTGGCCCGGCCTTCGTCCGACGGCGGCAGCAGGAAGGTGCACTCCGAGAGGTTGGTCCAGTTGGTGAAGTGCTGCATCTCGGCGGTCGACAGACCGCTGCCGTCGAGCACCACCGCGAGCGGGTTGCCGCGGTAGGGCGTGGCGGTGAACACGTCGACCTGTTTGAATGGGCGCTGTGTCATGCCAGGTCTTCCCGGATGGCAGCGGCCAGCGCGGCGATGCCGATGTGGATCTGTTCCACGCTGGCCGTCACGAACGACAGGCGCAGCGTGCGCGGGTCGGCGTGGTCGGCGTAGAACGCGGCACCGGGTACGAAGGCCACGCCCTTGTCCACCGCCTTGGGCAGCAGCTCCACGGCGTTCATGCCTTCGGGCAGACGCACCCAGAGGAACATGCCGCCATCGGGCGAATTCCACACCACATCCAGCCCGGCCATTTCTTTTTGAAGTGCTTCCAGCATCGCATGGCACTGGCTCTTGTAGAGCGCGCGGATGGTGGGCACGTGGCGGTCGATGAAGCCGTCCTTCAGCACCTCGGACACCATGCGCTGGTTGAAGCTGGGGCTGTGCAGATCGGCCGCCTGCTTGGCCTGCAAGAGTTTGGGCATGATGGCACTGGGCGCGATCACATAACCCAGGCGCAGACCGGGCGCGAGCACCTTGGAGAACGAGCCCAGGTAGATGCAGCCGTCGGGATTGCGCGCGGTCAGCGGCTTGGGCGGCGGCTGGTCGAACCACAGGTCGCCGTAGGGGTTGTCTTCCACCAGCGGCAGGCCGATCGCAGCGGCGCGCGCCACCAGCGCGGCGCGGCGCGCTTCGCTCATGCTGCGGCCGGTCGGGTTCTGGAAATTGGGAAGCACGTAGAGGAAACGCGCACCCTGTGCTTTCGCGACCAGATCATCCACGTCCACACCCTCTGCATCGCTGTCCACGCTCACGATGGCCGGCTCCATGGGTGTGAAGGCCTGCAGCGCGCCCAGATACGTGGGCGTCTCCACCAGCACCTTGCTGCCTTCGTCGATCAGCACCTTGGCCACCAGGTCCAGGCCCTGCTGGCTGCCGGTGGTGATCAGCACCTGATCGGCCGACACCTCCCAGGGCATGCTGGCCGCGACCCATTCGCACAGCGGGCGGTAGCCTTCGCTGGCGGCGTACTGCAGCGCGGCGCGGCCGTCGGTGCGCAGCACCGTTTCGCAGGCGGCGGCAAAGGCATCAACCGGGAAAGTCTTGGGCGACGGCAGGCCACCGGCGAAACTGATGATGCCGGGCTTCTCGGTCACTTTCAGGATCTCGCGGATCACCGACGGGTTCATCTTGTGGGCGCGTTTCGCGAGGGTCCAGGTGCTGCTCATGGGGTCTCCTTGTTGGAAAGGGGTGTTGTTGGAGGAGGCAAGACTTCGGAGTCGGGCAGACGCATGGTGTAGCTGTGCCAAGCGGCTCGGATCTGCTCCGATTCTGTGGTTTCAGTGAACAGGACGTAACTGGGTGCCAAGATGGTTTGGCACTCTCGCACGTGTACCCTGATGACGCCCCTTAGCGGGAAGCGGTCTCCGATCAGGGCCTTCAGAGGGGCGGCCAGCGTGGGGTAAGTGGGCTCGTCTGGCCAGACGACTGTGGCCACGCCCTGCAGCTTGAGGCCCTTCTGTGCGAACACGTCCAGACAAGAAATGCATACCTGCGATTGCTGCCCGATATTGTGAGCACTGACTGGGGATGCAATGTGGACAATAAGTAGCTTGTCCTGCTCCCATGGCACGAACACTTCCTTTGGCGAAACATTGGGCTGGCCTTCAGCGTTGGCTGTTGCAAGCCAGCACAGAACGCTGCGCTGCAGCCAGTGCAGGCGATCAGATGTCCATGAAAAATGGGGTGCATGCATAGGGAAATGGGGTCTTCTCGTATTGCTTCAGCGAGGAGGTATTGACAGCTTTCGCCCCATGAAGACAGTGGCGACCACGGCCAGGGCAAAGCCCAGCGTCATCGCATCCAGCGATTCTCCCAGCAGCGGCACGGCGGCCAGGATGCTGACGAAGGGCTGCAGCAGTTGCAGCTGGCTCACGCGCAGCGCTCCGCCCAGCGCCAGGCCGCGGAACCAGGCAAAGAAGCCGGCCCACATGGAGAGCACGCCGACGTAGAGCAAGGCGAGCCAGGCGGAGGTGTTGACCGGCTGCCCGGGCCAGGTCAGCAGCGCGCCGGGCACGGTGAGCGGCAGCGCCATCACGCAGACCCAGCTGATCACGCGTTCGGCGCCGAGCACTGGCGTGACCTTGGCGCCCGCCACGTAGCCCAGCGACGCGGCGATCACCGCGCCCACCAAGAGCAGGTCGGCCCAGGCCAGGCCAAAGCCGTGGCCGAGCTGGTGCGCGCGCAGCCCGCTGTAGGCCGCCACCAGCAAACTGCCGAGTCCGGCGAACAACCAGAAGCCCAGGCGTGCGCGCTGGTGCAGCAGCCAGGCCGCGGCAGCGGCGGTGGCCAGCGGCAGCAGGGCGGTGATCACCGCCGCGTGGCTGGCCGTGACGTGGCGCAGCGCCCAGCCCAGCAGCAGCGGGTAGCCGATGGCGTTGCCCAGCAGCGAGAGCGCGAGGGGTTTGCGGTGCACGGGCGCCGGCAGCGGCGAGCGCGTGGCCAGCAGGTAGATGAGCGACAGGCCACCGGCCAGCGCGGCGCGCGCCCAGGTGACGAACCAGGGCGAGAGCTGGGGCGCGTCGGCCGTGCCGGTGGCGAGCCGCGTCATGGGCAGGGTGAGTGCGAACACCACCACGCCGATCAGGCCGAGCCACAGGCCCAGGGTCTGTTCGCGGTGGCTCGGCAGTGCGGGCAGCGCGGTGCTGTGGCTCATGGCGTGTTCCCCGTGGCCGGGACGGGGGCGCCCAGGCTGCTCCCCAGCATCCACGCGGCGGTGAGCACCAGGGCGGTGGCCATGATGCGGTTGAAGGCCAGCAGGCGTGCGCCCGTGGCCACGCCGTCCACCACCGGGCCGGCCAGCCAGTGGCGCAGCAGGGAGCCGACCGAAGCGTAGAGCAGGTTGCTGAAAAACGCATAGGCCAGCATCAGCGGCAGCACCTGCACGAAGCGCTCCAGCGCGTCCGGTCGCCCGGCGATCCAACCCGCCACGATGGACAGGGCCAGCATCCAGGCCTTGATGTTGAGGAACTGCAGCAGCACACCCTGCAGGAAGGTCACCTGCAGCCGCTCGGCCTTGACCTGGCTCAGCGAGCGGCTGCCCCAGAGTTTCCACGCCAGCCAGAGCAGGTAGCCGATACCGCCGACCAGGATGGCCCAACGCAAGACCGGCTGCGCCACGATCAGGGTGCCCAGGCCACCGGCGCACAGCGCCAGCAACAGGCCCCAACCCACCGGCACCGCGCAGACAAAACGCAGCGAATGCCGCAAGCCGAAATTGGCCGCGAGCGCGGTGGACAGCGTGGTGTTGGGTCCCGGCGTGAAGCTGGTGGCCGTGGCCAGCACCAGCAGGGCGCTGAATTCGGTGGCGTTCATGTGCGCCCGTTCGCCTGCCCCGGCGCGGCGTGGTCAGTCGGGGTGCCGTGGAAACGGCGGTGTGTGAAAAGGGCTTGCGTGCGCATGGCAGACACTTTATCCTTATGCACCAGTACACAAGACATACAGTTTCGGCATCCAGTTCAAGAACTGTGTGGTTCGTCCCGCCCACACACCGCCATGTTCAACGCCACCGACACCAGCCCCGCCGACGCGCTGACCAGCGCGCCCGCGCTCAGCCGCACGGCGGCGCAGACGCTGGCCGAGCAACTGGCCGATCGGTTTGCCGCCCGCATCCGCGACCGCCTGCTGGCGCCCGGTGCGCGCCTGCCCAGCGTGCGCCAGTGCGCGGCACAGCAGGGCCTGAGCCCGTCCACCGTGGTGGCGGCCTACGATCTGCTGCTGGCCCAGGGCCTGGTGCAGGCGCAGCGTTACCGCGGTTTCTTCGTGCGCGAGCGCACACCCCTGCGGGGTGCGGGTGCCGGGCGTGCGGTCCCAGCCCCGGGCGCCGAGGTGCCTGACCGCATGGCCGCACCGGTGAATGCGGCGGCGCTGATCCGCGGCATGTTTCACCCGGCGGGCTCGCGGCCGCAGCCCGGCATGGGCGCTTTCCCGCCGGACTGGATGGTCTCCACATTCATGCAGGCGGCGGTGCGCCGCGTCACCACGGGGCCGGCGCTGGCCGACAACTCGCTGCGCTACGGCGAGCCGCTGGGCGATGGACAGCTGCGCCGTGTGCTGGCCGACCGCCTGCAGGTGCTGGGCCTGCCCGCTGGGCCGCAGCAGATCATCACCACCGTGGGGGCCACGCACGCGCTGGACATCGTCAGCCGCACGCTGTTGAAGGCCGGCGACAGCGTGATGGTGGAAGAGCCGGGCTGGGCGGTCGAGTTCGCGCGGCTGGCGGCCATGGGCATGCGCATCCTGCCGGTGCCGCGTGGCCCGGCCGGGCCTGATCTGGCGGTGATGGCGCGTTATTGCGAGGAACACGCACCCAAGCTGTTCGTGAGCGTGAGCGTGCTGCACAACCCGACCGGCTACAGCCTCTCGCCGGCCAGCGCGCACCGCGTGCTGCAACTCGCGCAGCAGCACGGCTTTTACGTGGTGGAGGACGACACCTACGGCCACATCGCACCCGAACACGCCACGCGCATGAGCGTGCTCGACGGCCTGCAACGCACCATCTACGTCAGCGGTTTTGCCAAGATCCTGGCGCCCAATTGGCGTGTGGGCTACCTGGTGGCGCCGCCTGACTGGGTGGAGCGCCTGCTCGACACCAAGCTGCTCACCACGCTCACCACGCCCAGCCTGCTGGAGCGCGCGCTCGCGCACTGCATTGAGCAGGGCCAGTTGCGCCGCCACGCCGAACGCATCCGCAGCCGGCTGGACGAGGCGCGCGGACGCAGCGTGAAGCTGGCGCAGGCGGCGGGCTGCCGCTTCGTCTCGGAGCCTGCGGGCCTGTTTGGCTGGGTGGACACGGGCGTGGACACCGAGGCGCTGGCGCAGCGCATGCTGGACCAGGGTTACCTGATCGCGCCCGGTTCCCTGTTCCATGCCGCGCGCGCACCCAGCACGCTGATGCGCATCAACTTCGCGACCACACAGGACGCGGCCTTCTGGACCGTGTTCAAGCGACTGGCGGCGGCGCGCTGAGCCTTGCGGTCAGTGTGCCGTCGATCTGCTGTGCCTCGGCCCGCTTCAACGACAGGGCGTGGCTGAAGCGTGGCCAGCGGCGCGAGCGCGCGGCCAGTTCCACGCTCCGGGACAGACGGTCGCGTCACCGCGAGCCCGTCCGGTATGGACGTTCAACGGCCTCCAAGCACTTCCCAGCGCTCCAGGGCCTGCATCCACTCAGACTCTATTTCGGCGTGTCGGGCACCCAATTGCGCGGCGCGGGCCGGGTCGGTGGCAAAGAGTTGGCCCCCCGCCAGTGCGCGGTCGATCTCCGCCTGTTCGGCCTCCAGCGTGGCGATCTTCCCCTGCAGGCCTTCGAATTCGCGCTGTTCCTTGTAGCTGAGCTTGCGTTTCGGTGAGGCCGTGGTGCTGGTCACCGCGGACACGGTCGAAACGGGAGCCGGTGCAGTGGCGGCTGCGGCGGGCGCACGCTCGCGCTGCAGCGCTTCGGCTCTCGCCGACTGCGTGAGCCAGTCCTGCACATCCCCCACGTATTCGCGCCAGCGGCCTTCTCCCTCGGACACCAGGGTGCTGGTGACCACGTTGTCCAGGAAGCGCCGGTCATGGCTGACCAGGAACACCGTGCCTTCGTACTGTTGCAGCAAGTCTTCCAGCAACTCCAGCGTGTCGATGTCCAGGTCGTTGGTGGGCTCGTCCAGCACCAGAACGTTGGCCGGACGCGCAAACAGCCGCGCCAGCAGCAGGCGGTTGCGCTCGCCCCCCGAGAGCGTGCGCACAGGGGCGTTGGCCCGCGCAGGCGAAAACAGGAAGTCGCTCAGATAGCTCTTGACGTGGGTCCGCTTGTTGCCGATCTCGATCCACTCGCTGCCGGGGCTGATGAAGTCTTCCAGCGTGGCGTCCAGGTCGATCTGGTCGCGCATCTGGTCGAAATAAGCCACAGTCTGCTTGCTGCCCTGGCGGATCGTGCCGCTGTCGGGCGCCAACTCACCCAGGATGATCTTCAGCAGGGTCGTTTTGCCCGCCCCATTGGGCCCGATCAGGCCGATCTTGTCGCCCCGCAGAATGGTGCCGGTGAAATCGCGAACCACCATGCGTTGGCCGCCATCGGCGGTGGGGAACGACTTGCAGATCTTCTCCAGCTCGGCCACGATCTTCCCGCTGGTGGTGCCACTGGCCACTTCCAGTTTCACGCTGCCCAGGGCATTGCGGCGTTGCTCGCGCTGGGCGCGCAGGCCTTCCAGCCGGGTGATGCGACCTTGCGCCCGTGTGCGCCGGGCTTCCACGCCCTTGCGGATCCACACTTCTTCCTGTGCGAGCAGTTTGTCGGCCCGGGCGTTGATGACAGCCTCCTGAGCCAGTTGCTCTTCTTTCAATAACTGGTATTGTGCGAAGTTGCCCGGGTAGCTCAACAGTCGTCCGCGGTCCAGTTCCACCATGCGGGTCGCCACGCGGTCCAGGAACGCGCGGTCATGGCTGATGGTGACCACACTGCCCTTGTACTCCAGCAGAAGATCTTCCAGCCACGTGATGCTGTCCAGATCCAGGTGGTTGGTCGGTTCGTCCAGCAGCAGAACGTCGGGGCGGCTCACCAGGGCCTGTGCGAGGGCCACCCGCTTCTTGTTGCCACCCGACAAGGTACCCACGGTCACGTCGGGGTCAAGGTGCAGGCGATGAAGCGTCTCTTCCACGCGTTGTTCCCAGTTCCAGGCGTCCAGCGCTTCGATGCGGTTTTGCAGGGCGTCCAGATCGAGACCGTCTTCACCGCTCAAATAAAGATCGCGCGCGGCCCGGGCGTCGGCCAGCCCCACGCTGGCCGCCTCAAACACCGAGCTCTGCAAATCCAGCACCGGCTCCTGCGGCACATAGGCCACGCGCAAACCGGTCTGGGTCTGCAGCGTGCCGTCGTCCGGCTTCTCCAGCGCCGCCAGTATCTTCAACAGAGAGGACTTGCCCGTTCCATTGCGCCCGATCAGGCCGACCCGTTCCTGGGCCTCAAGAGAAAAGTCGGTGTGATCAAGGAGCGCGACGTGACCAAAGGCCAGTTGCGCGTCTTGCAGGGTGATGAGTGCCATGGGGGAGCCAGAGTCAAAAGAGACGCGATTATCCCCGTGCGGTCGAGACGGCCTGTGCAAGCCATGGTGCTGAGCATGGATCGCTCACGTACCCCTCATATATGTGCAAGAGGTCAGGAGAACAGATGCCTGCAGCTATATAGGATGGCGCAGGTCCTGGTTTCGCTCGGGGATCCCTGTAGGGGCAAGACAAAGACGCAAGGGGAGTGACGACATCTTTTTCAATTTTTTTGAGCTGCTTTGACAAGACGCTAAAAACTGACGTATACTGCAAGGCTTCGCTGATCACTGCAACACCTCACGGCAAGCAACCAAGTAGTCAGCGAAGCGCAGAGGGCTCAGGTCCGGCGCGATTCAAAATAAGTTAGCGTAAACCCTAAAATATTTTGACGAAGCGCTAAAAACTGTGTCATAATACGAGGCTCAGCTGATCGCAGCTAAGCAAGCAGACGGAAGGCAGCAAGTGTTGCTCAGGTTTGCAGGATCATTAAAAACATACAGCCGATAAGCGTGGGCGTT
>JAURYH010000073.1 GCA_030653975.1 Hydrogenophaga sp.
AATTGTGACAAGCCAACGCAGATGGCGATCCCGCTGCAGATGGAATGCGTTCCTGAAACAGTTGGTCGCTGCAATGAGGCGTGCCGGAGGCCTTTGGGCCGAGGGCACATTTAAGGAGTAGACCTTGAGTCTGAATCGCAGAGAGAAAGAAGCGGTCATTTCCGAAGTGACCAGCCTCGCCGCAAAAGCTCAAACGCTCGTGATGGCGGAATACCGTGGCATCACGGTCGCGAACATGGACAAATTGCGCGTCAATGCCCGCAACAGCGGTGTGAGCCTGAGCGTGTTGAAAAACACCCTGGCCCGCCGTGCGGTGGCTGGCAGCAGTTTTGAAGTGGTCGCCGACCAGATGACCGGTCCGCTGATCTATGGCTTCTCCGAAGACGCCGTGGCCGCCGCGAAAGTGGTGGCCGAATTCGCAAAAACCAACGACAAGTTGGTGATTCGCGCAGGCGTCTACGGTGGCAAAGTCCTGGACATCGAGGGCGTCAAGCAGCTCGCCAGCATTCCTTCCAAGGAAGTGTTGCTGGCCCAGCTGTGTGGCTTGCTGATGTCGCCCATGTCGCGTACGGCCGTTGTGCTGGGCGCGTTGGCGGCGAAAAAAGGCGAAGGCGCTGCCGCTCCGGCAGAAGCAGCTGCAGAACCCGCAGCTGAACCCGCCGCACCGGCAGAAGACGCTGCCGCCGCCTGAAGGCATGGCAGATTCGTTTAACCAATTGTTAGGAAATCAAAATGGCATTCGATAAAGACGCATTTTTGACCGCGCTGGACAGCATGACGGTCATGGAACTCAACGACCTGGTGAAAGCCATCGAAGAGAAGTTTGGTGTGAGCGCTGCCGCCATGGCCGCTCCCGCTGCGGGTGGTGGCGGTGCCGCTGCTGCTGCTGAAGAGAAGACCGAATTCAACGTCGTGCTGCTCGAAGCCGGCGCCAACAAGGTCTCCGTCATCAAGGCCGTGCGCGAAATCACCGGTCTGGGCCTGAAGGAAGCCAAAGACCTGGTCGACGGCGCTCCGAAGAACGTGAAAGAAGCTGTTGCCAAGGCCGACGCCGAAGCCGCAGTGAAGAAGCTGGTGGATGCCGGCGCCAAGGCCGAGCTGAAGTAATTCACTCGCCAGGCCAGGGCTGGAGTGCTCGAAAGAGCCTCCAGCCTTTGGTGCTTTCAGAGCAGCCAGCGCTTGTTCCATGGGCGCCGTGTTTTAAATGAACACCGATAAGCAAACTCTGGCGAGTTTGTTTATCAGTGTTTTCTGACCCCGACTGCAGAAAACGACTTGGTTCGGGCCTGTGTGCAATGCACAGGCCGTCCGCCAATGGTTGGTAGAGGCCAGCCACCAAGCAAGTCACCAGGAGTCCATCCCTGGTAGGCAGACAGTCGCCGCAGACCTCAAGCCCGGAGATCTCATGGCCACAGCATCGAATTATTCATACACCGAACGCAAACGCATCCGAAAGAGTTTTGGCACCCGCGAAACCGTCATCGCGATTCCTTACCTCCTGCAGATGCAGAAGGACGCCTACACGGCGTTCCTGCAAGCCGATTCGGCTCCCAAGAAGCGCACCAACGAGGGCCTGCAGGCGGCGTTCGAAGCCGCCTTCCCCATCGTCTCGCACAACGGCTTTGTGGAGATGAAGTTCGTCGAGTACAACCTGGCCAAGCCGGCGTTCGACGTGCGCGAGTGCCAGACCCGTGGCCTGACCTTTGCTTCGGCCGTGCGCGCCCGCGTGCAGCTCATCATTTACGACCGCGAGTCCTCGACCAGCCAGTCCAAGGTCATCAAGGAAGTCAAGGAGCAGGAGGTCTACATGGGCGAAGTGCCCCTGATGACCGACAAGGGTTCCTTCATCATCAACGGCACCGAGCGTGTCATCGTGTCGCAGCTGCACCGCTCGCCCGGTGTGTTCTTTGAACACGACAAGGGCAAGACCCACAGCTCGGGCAAGCTGCTGTTCTCGGCCCGCATCATCCCTTACCGCGGTTCGTGGCTCGACTTCGAGTTCGATCCGAAGGATGTGCTGTTCTTCCGCGTCGACCGTCGCCGCAAGATGCCGGTCACCATCCTGCTCAAGGCCATCGGTCTGACGCCGGAAACCATCCTGGCCAACTTCTTCGTCAACGACCACTTCCGCCTGATGGACAGCGGCGCCCAGATGGCCTTCGTGCCCGAGCGTCTGCGTGGCGAGGTGGCCCGTTTTGACATCACCGACAAGTCGGGCAAGGTCGTGGTCGCCAAGGACAAGCGCATCACCGTGCGCCACACCCGCGAGATGGAGCAGTCCGGCACCACGCACATCAGCGTGCCCGAAGACTTCATGATTGGCCGCGTGGTCGCGCGCAACATCGTTGACGCCGACACCGGCGAGATCATCGCCAAGGCCAACGATGAGCTGACCGAAGTGCTGCTGAAGAAACTGCGCACCTCGGGCGTGCAGGACCTGCAGTGCCTCTACACCAACGAACTCGATCAGGGCGCTTACATCAGCCAGACTCTGCGCAGCGACGAAACCGCTGACGAGTTCGCCGCCCGTGTCGCCATCTACCGCATGATGCGCCCCGGCGAGCCGCCGACCGAAGACGCGGTGCAGGCCCTGTTCCACCGCCTGTTCTACAACCCGGACACCTACGACCTGTCGCGCGTGGGCCGCATGAAGTTCAACGCCCGTGTGGGTCGTGACGAATCCACCGGCGCCATGGTGCTGTCCAACGAAGACATCCTGGCCGTGGTCAAGATCCTGGTGGACCTGCGCAACGGCCGCGGTGAAGTCGACGATATCGATCACCTGGGCAACCGCCGTGTGCGTTGTGTCGGCGAGCTCGCCGAAAACCAGTACCGCACCGGTCTGGCCCGCATCGAGAAGGCCGTGAAAGAACGTCTGGGCCAGGCCGAGCAAGAGCCACTGATGCCGCACGACCTGATCAACTCCAAGCCGATTTCGGCTGCCCTGAAGGAGTTTTTCGGCGCGTCGCAGCTGTCGCAGTTCATGGACCAGACCAACCCGCTGGCCGAAATCACCCACAAGCGCCGCGTGTCGGCCCTGGGCCCGGGCGGTCTGACCCGCGAACGTGCCGGCTTCGAGGTACGCGACGTGCACGTGACCCACTACGGTCGTGTGTGTCCTATCGAGACGCCGGAAGGTCCGAACATCGGCCTGATCAACTCGCTGGCCCTGTACGCCCGCCTGAACGAGTACGGTTTCATTGAGACCCCGTACCGTCGCGTGATCGAGGGTCAGGTGACGAACCAGATCGACTATTTGTCGGCCATTGAAGAAGGCAAATACGTCATCGCCCAGGCCAACGCCACGCTGGACGCCGAAGGCCGCCTGACGGGTGAACTGATCTCCGCGCGTGAAAAGGGTGAATCCATCCTGACATCGGCCGACACCATCCAGTATATGGACGTGTCGCCGGCACAGATCGTGTCGGTGGCGGCCTCGCTGGTGCCGTTCCTGGAACACGACGACGCGAACCGCGCGCTGATGGGCGCCAACATGTCGCGCCAGGCCGTGCCTGTGCTGCGCCCTGAAAAGCCGCTGGTCGGCACCGGCATCGAGCGCGTGGCCGCGATCGACTCCGGCACCGTGGTCACCGCCAAGCGCGGTGGCGTGGTCGATTACGTGGACGCGACCCGCATCGTGATCCGCGTGAACGACGCCGAAGCCGTGGCCGGTGAAGTCGGTGTGGACATCTACAACCTGATCAAGTACCAGCGTTCCAACCAGAACACCAACATCCACCAGCGGCCCATCGTCAAGAAGGGCGATCTGCTGGGCAAGGGTGACGTGATCGCCGACGGCGCCTCGACCGACCTGGGTGAAATCTCGATCGGCCAGAACATGCTGATCGCCTTCATGCCCTGGAACGGCTACAACTTCGAAGACTCGATCCTGATCTCCGAGCGCGTGGTCGCCGAAGACCGCTACACCTCGATCCACATCGAGGAACTGGTGGTCATGGCGCGCGACACCAAGCTGGGCGCGGAAGAAATCACCCGCGACCTTCCCAACCTGGCCGAGCAGCAGCTCAACCGCCTGGACGACTCCGGCATCATCTACGTCGGCGCCGAAGTGCTGCCCGGCGACGTGCTGGTCGGCAAGGTCACGCCCAAGGGCGAGACCACGCTGACGCCTGAAGAGAAGCTGCTGCGCGCGATCTTCGGCGAGAAGGCTTCCGACGTGAAGGACACCTCGCTGCGCGTGGACCAGGGCTCGCAAGGCACCGTGATCGATGTGCAGGTCTTCACCCGCGAAGGCATCACACGCGACAAGCGTGCCCAGCAGATCATCGACGATGAACTCAAGCGCTTCCGCCTGGACCTGAACGACCAGCTGCGCATCGTGGAAGCCGACGCCTTCGACCGTATCGAGAAGTTGCTGACCGGCAAGATCGCCAACGGCGGGCCCAAGAAGCTGTCCAAGGGCACGACCATCGACAAGGCCTACCTGGCCGACGTCGAGAAGTACCACTGGTTCGACATCCGCCCGGCCGACGACGACGTGGCCGCCCAGCTGGAGTCGATCAAGAACTCGATGGAGCAGACGCGCCACAGCTTCGACCTCGCGTTCGAAGAGAAGCGCAAGAAGCTCACGCAAGGCGACGAACTGCCCGCTGGCGTGCTCAAGATGGTCAAGGTCTACCTCGCCGTCAAGCGCCGCCTGCAGCCGGGTGACAAGATGGCCGGCCGCCACGGCAACAAGGGTGTGGTTTCCAAGATCGTTCCAGTCGAAGACATGCCCTACATGGCCGACGGCACCCCCGCCGACATCGTGCTGAACCCGCTGGGCGTGCCTTCGCGCATGAACGTGGGTCAGGTGCTGGAAGTCCACCTGGGCTGGGCCGGCAAGGGCATTGGCCAGCGTATCGGCGACATGCTGCAGCAGGAAGCCAAGGCTTCCGAAATGCGCGCGTTCCTCGAAACGGTCTACAACCACACCGGCAAGAAAGAGACCCTGTCCGAGCTCAGCGACGCTGACGTGATGGAGATGGCCGAAAACCTGACGAACGGCGTGCCGTTCGCCACCCCGGTGTTCGATGGTGCGTCGGAAGATGAAATCCGCGCCATGCTGAAGCTGGCATACCCGGACGACATCGCCGCCAAGAAGGGCCTGACCGAAACCCGCACCCAGGCGCAGCTTTACGACGGCCGCACGGGTGACGCTTTCGAGCGCAAGACCACCGTGGGCTACATGCACTTCCTGAAGCTGCACCACCTGGTCGACGACAAGATGCACGCCCGCTCCACCGGCCCGTACTCCCTGGTCACCCAGCAACCGCTGGGCGGCAAGGCGCAGTTCGGTGGTCAGCGTTTCGGTGAGATGGAAGTGTGGGCACTGGAAGCCTACGGCGCTTCCTACATCCTGCAGGAAATGCTCACCGTCAAGTCCGACGACGTGCAGGGCCGTACCAAGGTGTACGAAAGCATCGTCAAGGGCGAGCACTCGATCGAAGCGGGCATGCCCGAGTCGTTCAACGTGCTGGTCAAGGAAATTCGCTCGCTCGGTATCGACATCGAGTTGGAACGCTCCTAATTCGCCGGCAAGACAAGGATTGAACCCATGAAATCATTACTCGACCTGTTCAAGCAGTTCACGCCCGACGAGCATTTCGATGCCATCCGCATCGGTCTGGCTTCGCCGGAAAAAATCCGCTCGTGGTCTTTCGGCGAAGTCAAGAAGCCCGAGACCATCAACTACCGCACCTTCAAGCCCGAGCGCGACGGTCTGTTTTGCGCCAAGATTTTTGGTCCCATCAAGGACTACGAATGCCTGTGCGGCAAGTACAAGCGCCTCAAGCACCGCGGCGTGATCTGCGAGAAGTGCGGCGTTGAAGTCACGCAGACCAAGGTGCGCCGCGAGCGCATGGGTCACATCGATCTGGCCGCACCCTGCGCCCACATCTGGTTCCTGAAGTCGCTGCCTTCGCGTCTGGGCCTGATCCTGGACATGACGCTGCGCGACATCGAGCGCGTGCTGTACTTCGAAGCCTATGTGATCGTCGATCCGGGCATGACGCCGCTGAAGAAATTCGCGATCATGACCGAGGACGACTACGACGCCAAGCGCAAGGAATACGGCGACGAGTTCATCGCCAAGATGGGCGCCGAAGGCATCAAGGAACTGCTGCAGGCGATCGACCTCGACATCGAGATCGAGAAGCTGCGCAACGACCTGACCGGCTCCGAGCTGAAGATCAAGAAGAACGCCAAGCGCCTGAAGGTGCTGGAAGCGTTCAAGAAGTCCGGCATCAAGCCCGAGTGGATGGTGCTCGACGTGCTGCCCGTGCTGCCGCCGGACCTGCGTCCGCTGGTGCCCCTGGACGGCGGCCGCTTCGCGACCTCCGACCTGAACGACCTGTACCGCCGCGTCATCAACCGCAACAGCCGTCTGCGCCGTCTGCTGGAACTGAAGGCCCCTGAAATCATCGCGCGCAACGAAAAGCGCATGCTGCAGGAAGCCGTGGACTCGCTGCTGGACAACGGCCGCCGTGGCAAGGCCATGACGGGCGCCAACAAGCGTGCGCTCAAGTCGCTGGCCGACATGATCAAGGGCAAGAGCGGTCGTTTCCGCCAGAACCTGCTGGGCAAGCGCGTCGACTACTCGGGCCGTTCGGTCATCGTGGTCGGCCCGACGCTCAAGCTGCACCAGTGCGGCCTGCCCAAGCTGATGGCCCTGGAGCTGTTCAAGCCCTTCATCTTCTCGCGCCTGGAAGCCATGGGCATTGCGACCACCATCAAGGCCGCGAAGAAGGAAGTCGAAGCCGGCACGCCGGTGGTGTGGGACATCCTGGAAGAGGTGATCAAAGAGCACCCGGTGATGCTGAACCGCGCGCCGACGCTGCACCGCCTGGGTATCCAGGCCTTTGAGCCGATCCTGATCGAAGGCAAGGCGATCCAGTTGCACCCCCTCGTTTGCGCGGCCTTCAACGCCGACTTCGACGGTGACCAGATGGCCGTTCACGTGCCGCTGTCGGTGGAAGCCCAGATCGAAGCCCGCACCCTGATGCTGGCTTCGAACAACATCCTGTTCCCGGCCAACGGCGAACCCTCCATCGTGCCGTCGCAAGACGTGGTGCTGGGTCTGTACTACGCGACCCGCGAGCGCATCAACGGCAAGGGCGAAGGCATGATCTTTGCCGACCTGCTGGAACTGCAGCGCGCGCTGGACAACGGCGTGGTCGAGATCACCGCCAAGATCAGCGTGCGTCTGCAGCAGTACACGCTGGACAAGGCCACGGGCGAATTCACGCCCTTCGTCTCCCTGGTGGACACGACGGTCGGCCGCGCGCTGCTGTCCGAGATCCTGCCCAAGGGATTGCCTTTCGACGTGCTGAACAAGCCGCTGAAGAAGAAGGAAATCTCCAAGCTGATCAACGTGTCTTTCCGCAAGTGCGGTCTGAAAGAGACCGTGGTCTTCGCCGACAAGTTGCTGCAGAACGGTTTCCGCCTGGCCACCCGCGCCGGCATCTCGATCGCTGTGGACGACATGCTGGTGCCGAAGGAAAAGCCGGCCATCATCGAGCGCTCAGAAAAAGAAGTGAAGGAAATCGCCCAGCAATACGCTTCGGGTCTGGTGACCGCCGGCGAGCGCTACAACAAGGTGGTGGACATCTGGGGCAAGGCCGGTGACGAGATCTCCAAGGTCATGATGGCCCAGCTGGCCAAGCAGAAGACCACCGACCGCCACGGCAAGGAAGTGGACCAGGAGTCGTTCAACTCCATCTACATGATGGCCGACTCCGGTGCCCGCGGCTCTGCAGCGCAGATTCGTCAGCTGGCCGGCATGCGCGGCCTGATGGCCAAGCCCGACGGATCCATCATCGAGACCCCCATCACGGCGAACTTCCGTGAAGGTCTGAACGTGTTGCAGTACTTCATCTCCACCCACGGTGCCCGCAAGGGTCTGGCCGACACGGCGCTGAAGACCGCGAACTCGGGTTACCTGACCCGCCGTCTGGTCGATGTGACGCAGGATCTGGTGGTCAACAGCCAGGACTGCGGCACGACCAACGGCACGGTGATGCGCGCCATCGTCGAAGGCGGCGAAGTGATCGAGTCGCTGCGCGACCGCATCCTCGGCCGCACCACTTGCGAAGAGGTGATCCATCCGGAAAACCGCGCTGTGTTGTTGCCGGCCGGCACCTTGCTGGACGAAGACATGCTCGACGATCTGGAAGCCGCTGGCGTGGACGAGGTGAAGGTGCGCACCGCACTGACCTGCGAAACCCGCTTCGGCATCTGCGCCAAGTGCTACGGCCGTGACCTGGGCCGTGGTGGCCTGGTGAACATCGGCGAAGCGGTCGGTGTGATCGCCGCCCAGTCGATTGGCGAACCGGGCACGCAGCTGACCATGCGCACCTTCCACATCGGTGGTGCGGCGTCGCGTGCGGCCGTGGCCTCCAGCGTGGAAGCCAAGTCCAGCGGTTCGATCGGTTTCAACGCCACCATGCGTTATGTGACCAACACCAAGGGCGAGCTGGTGGTGATTGCGCGTTCCGGCGAGATCATCATCCACGACGAAATCGGTCGCGAGCGCGAACGCCACAAGGTGCCGTACGGCGCCATCCTGGCGGTCAAGGCCGACCAGGCCATCAAGGCCGGCGCCGTTCTGGCCAACTGGGATCCACTGACCCGACCCATCATCACGGAATTCGCCGGTCTGGTGAAGTTCGAGAACGTGGAAGAGGGCCTGACGGTGGCCAAGCAGGTCAACGACGTGACCGGTCTGAGTTCGCTGGTGGTGATCGATCCCAAGCACCGTGGTTCGACCAAGGTGGTGCGTCCGCTGGTCAAGCTGCTTGATGCCCAGGGCAACGAAGTGAAGATCCCAGGCACCGACCACTCGGTGACGGTGGGCTTCCAGATCGGCGCGCTGCTCGAAGTGCGTGACGGTCAGGAAGTCGGCCCGGGCCACGTGCTCGCCCGCATCCCGGTCGAAGGCCAGAAGACGCGCGACATCACTGGCGGTCTGCCGCGTGTGGCCGAGCTGTTTGAAGCCCGCTCGCCCAAGGACGCAGGCAAGCTGGCGGAAATGACCGGTACCGTGTCCTTCGGTAAAGAGACCAAAGGCAAAGTTCGCCTGCAGATCACCGATCCTGAAGGCAATGTGTGGGACGACCTCATCCCCAAGGAAAAGAACATCCTGGTGCACGAAGGCCAGGTGGTCAACAAGGGCGAGGGCGTGGTGGATGGTCCGGCCGACCCGCAGGACATTCTCCGCTTGCTGGGTATCGAAGCCTTGTCGCGCTACATCGTCGATGAAGTGCAGGATGTGTACCGCTTGCAGGGTGTGAAGATCAACGACAAGCACATCGAGGTGATCGTTCGCCAGATGCTGCGCCGCGTGGTCGTAGAGGCCGTGGGTGATTCGTCTTACATCAAGGGCGAGCAGGTGGAGCGTTCGGAAATTCTGAACACCATCGACGCTTTGCGCGCCGAAGGCAAGATTCCGCCCACCTACACCAACGTGTTGTTGGGTATCACCAAGGCTTCCCTGTCGACCGACTCGTTCATCTCTGCGGCTTCCTTCCAGGAAACCACCCGCGTGTTGACCGAAGCGGCCATCATGGGCAAGCGCGACGAGCTGCGTGGCCTGAAGGAAAACGTGATCGTCGGTCGTTTGATCCCGGCCGGTACCGGCATGGCTTATCACGAAGCGCGCAAGGTCAAGGAAAAGATGGACGACGAAGAGCGCCGCGCCATTGCCGAAGCCGACGCCGTGTCGCTGGCGGCCGATCAGGCCGACGCTTCGAGCACCAACGAAGCGGCTGAATAAGCCACACGAACCGAACCCGGCTTCACCGCTCGGTTCCTGAACGCCCCCGGCCATCTGGCCGGGGGCGTTTTTACTTGTCTGTGGGTCGATGCCCATGACAACGTGGACGGGCGCTGGGGTATATTGCCAGCGCCTTGGTACCGGATCGAGGGCGTTTGTCTGATCACAGGAGTTCACACATCATGTCGGCTACTTTGTGGATTTTGCTGGCCATTGGGCTGGCATTGGTGTTCTGGGCCGTGGGTGCCTACAACCGCCTGGTGCGCCTGAAAAATGCCATCGCCAACGCTTTTGGCCAGATCGATGTGCAGTTGAAGCGGCGCTACGACCTGATCCCCAACCTGGTCGAAGTGGCGCGCAAATACCTGGCGCACGAGGCGCAGACGCTGGAATCCGTGATCGCTGCGCGCAATCAGGCGCGCAGTGCCGAACAGAGTGCCGCAGCCAGCCCCCTGAATGCCGGCGCGCTGGGAGCGCTGGCCGGTGCCGAACAACTGCTCGGTGGCGCGCTGGGCCGCCTGTTTGCGGTCGCCGAGGCCTACCCGGATCTCAAGGCCGACCAGACCATGCGCGAACTCAGTGAAGAGCTCTCCAGCACCGAAAACCGCATCGGTTTCGCGCGCCAGGCCTACAACGACCATGTGCTCGAATTCAACGATGCGGCGGCCCAGTTCCCGACGCTGATTGTGGCGCGCCTGTTCAGTTTTTCGACCCAGTCGATGCTGGAATCCACCAGCAACGAAACCGAGCGCCAGACCGTGAAGGTCAGTTTTTGATGCACCCCTGCGCCGGGTTGAGCCCGTCACCCCCTTGTATGTTCCGTTCTGTGTTTTTTGAAGAGTGAATCTTGTCGGTTGGTGCGCCAAACCTGCATCCCCCTGGAGCCCAGAGTTCGTCCTTGAGCACTTGGTCAACGCACCGACCCTTTTCATCCAACCATGTAGC
>JAURYH010000004.1 GCA_030653975.1 Hydrogenophaga sp.
CAAGAGGTTCATATGTACGCGGTCATAAAAACCGGTGGCAAACAGTATCGTGTTGCTGCTGGCGAAAAAATTAAAGTAGAACAGATTGCTGCGGATGTGGGCCAAGAGATCGTGTTTGACCAGGTTCTGGCTGTCGGCAACGGCAGCGAGATCAAGGTGGGCACTCCCTTGGTTTCCGGCGCAACGGTCACAGTCACGGTTCTGGCACACGGCAGGCACGACAAGGTTCACATCTTCAAGATGCGCCGTCGCAAGCACTACCAGAAGCGCCAGGGTCACCGTCAGAATTTCACCGAACTGCAGATTTCGTCGATCGCAGCCTGAGGAGTAAGTCAACATGGCACAGAAAAAAGGCGGCGGCTCAACGCGAAACGGGCGCGATTCCAAGCCCAAGATGCTCGGCGTGAAAGCGTTTGGCGGGGAGCTGGTCAGCTCCGGTTCCATCATCGTGCGTCAGCGCGGTACCAAGTTCCACCCCGGTGTGAACGTGGGCGTGGGCAAAGACCACACCCTGTTTGCCACGGCCGACGGTCATGTCAGCTTCGCCATCAAGGGCGCGTTGAACCGTCACGTGGTGAGCATCACGCCCGTCTGAGGCGGGGCGTCCTGGCGCTGCCGGATTGAATCCAGGCGGTGCCACAGGCGCGGGTGATGTCCTGATTGCAAAAGGCCCGCCGACGCGGGCCTTTTGTGTTGGTTTTTCGCAGGAATACAGATCATGAAATTTGTGGACGAAGCCACGATCGAAGTCGCCGCCGGTGATGGCGGCAACGGCTGCGCGTCGTTCCGGCATGAGAAGTACAAAGAATTTGGCGGCCCCGACGGCGGTGATGGCGGCCGCGGCGGTCACCTGCTGGCGGTGGCCGATGCCAGCCTCAACACCTTGGTTGATTTCCGCTACACGCGCCGCTTTGAAGCCGGGCGTGGGGAACACGGCAAGGGTTCGGACATGTTCGGCGTCAAGGGCGACGACATTGTGCTCAAGATGCCGGTGGGCACCATCATTGCCGACGCCGAAACCGGCGAGGTGCTGCATGAGTTGCTGGTGCCCGGTGAGGTGATCACGATCGCCAAGGGGGGCGACGGTGGTTTTGGCAACATGCACTACAAGAGCTCGACCAACCGCGCGCCGCGCCAGAAGACGCCGGGATGGGCCGGGGAAAAGCGCACGCTCAAGCTGGAGCTCAAGGTGCTGGCCGATGTGGGCCTGCTCGGCATGCCCAATGCCGGCAAGTCGACCCTGATCTCCGCGATCTCGAACGCGCGTCCCAAAATTGCCGACTATCCGTTTACCACGCTCTACCCCAACCTCGGGGTGGTGCGTGTGGCGCCAGAGAAAAGCTTTGTTGTCGCCGACGTACCCGGTTTGATCGAAGGCGCGTCCGAGGGGGCCGGACTCGGTCACCAGTTCCTGCGCCACCTGCAGCGCACGCGCTTGCTGTTGCACATTCTTGATGTGGCGCCGTTTGACTCCGGCGTGGACCCCGTGGTGCAGGCCAAGGCCATCGTCGCCGAACTCAAGAAGTTTGATCCCAAGCTGCATGCAAAACCGCGCTGGCTGGTGCTCAACAAGCTCGACATGGTGCCCATGGACCAGCGTGAAGCGCTGGTCAAGGACATCGTCAAGCGGCTCAAGTACAAGGGTCCGGTGTTCGAAATTTCCGCACTGACACGCGAAGGTTGTGAGCGCCTGATCCAGGGTGTCTACGAGTACCTGGCCAAGGAGTTCCAGTCGCACCAGGCACCGGTGGACGTGGATCCCCGGTTTGTCGATGATCCCCGTGGTCTTTGAGATCGCGCCTCCGCCCCCGAAATGGATGAAGCGCAGCCATGGCAGCAGTTGAAACCCGTTTGAACGCCGTCTTGGATCAGGCCGGTGTCTTCAAGTCCGCCCGGCGCATCGTCGTCAAGGTGGGCTCCAGTCTGGTCACCAACGAAGGCAGGGGCCTGGATGAGGAAGCCATTGGCCAATGGAGCGAGCAGCTCGCAGCCTTGGTGCAGCAGGGCCTTGAGCTGATCATGGTCAGCAGCGGCGCTGTGGCCGAAGGCATGAAACGCCTGGGCTGGAGCGAACGCCCCAAAGAAATCAACGAACTGCAGGCCGCCGCCGCCGTGGGCCAGATGGGCCTGGTGCAGATGTACGAGAGCAAGCTCAGCGCCTGCGGGGTTCGCAGCGCGCAGGTTCTCTTGACGCACGCCGATCTGGCCGACCGTGAGCGCTATCTCAACGCCCGCTCGACGCTGCTGACCCTGTTGCAGCTCGGAGTGGTGCCGGTGATCAATGAAAACGACACCGTCGTCAACGACGAAATCAAGTTTGGCGACAACGACACGCTGGGCGCGCTGGTCGCCAACCTGGTGGAGGCCGATGTGCTGGTGATCCTCACGGATCAGAAGGGCCTGTACACGGCCGACCCTCGGCGCGATCCGACAGCGCGGTTTGTGGATCTGGCGCGTGCCGGCGATCCCGAGCTGGAGACCATGGCCGGTGGTGCAGGTTCCGGCATTGGCAAGGGCGGCATGCTCACCAAGATCCTGGCGGCCAAGCGCGCGGCCGGTTCGGGCGCCTCCACCGTCATTGCCTGGGGGCGTGAACCCCAGGTGCTGCTGCGCCTGTGTGCCGGAGAAGCCATCGGCACCTGCCTGGTGGCAGGAACTCCCAAGAACCAAGCGCGCAAACGCTGGATGGCCGACCATCTGCAACTGCGTGGCTCGGTGCGGGTCGACGACGGCGCAGTTCAGAAGATTCTGGGTGAAGGCAAGAGTCTGTTGCCGATCGGCATGACGGCCGTTGAAGGCGACTTCTCTCGCGGTGATGTGATCGCGGTACGCGACGGCGCGGGCCAGGAGATTGCGCGCGGCCTGGCCAACTATGCAAGCTCGGAGGCACGCCTGTTGTGCCGCAAGTCATCGAGTGACTTTGAGCGTTTGCTCGGGTACGTGGCGGAATCGGAAATGATCCATCGCGACAACCTGGTTCTGTCGCGAAGCTGATCCTGCGGGATGCCGCTGCGTTTCAGAGCGGTCGTGGCGTGTCGACGTGGTTTGAATCGCTCGCGCGCAAATCGCCCTGCGGATCGGGGTCGAAGCTCGCTCCCGGGGGCAGCTCCATGCACGGTGGCGCACCACCTGAATACGCCGGATGGGGTCCGTCGTCCATGCCCCGTTGCCGACCGGCGCCGCGCAAGTAGCGGTTGCGGTGTTCGGTCCTGGGCAGGTAGCGCGCGAGTTCTGTGAGCGCCATTTCGTAGACGCCGCGCTTGAACTCCACCACCACGTCCAGCGGCACCCAGTAGTCGTGCCAGCGCCAGGCGTCGAACTCCGGGTGGCTGGTGGCACGCAGGTTGAGATGCCAGTCCTGTGCGACCAGACGCAGCAGGTACCAGATCTGTTTCTGACCTTTGTAGTGGCCGCGCGCATCGCGGCGGATGAATCGGTCCGGCACCTCGTAGCGCAACCAGTCCCGCGTACGGGCAACGATGCTCACGTGCTCGGGCATGAGGCCCACTTCTTCGTGCAGCTCGCGGTACATCGCCTGTTCGGGCGTTTCGCCCCGGTCGATGCCACCTTGCGGAAACTGCCAGGAGTGGGAGCGAATCCTCTTGCCCCAGAACACCTGGTTTCTCTGGTTGAGCAGAATGATGCCGACATTGGGCCTGAAGCCTTCTCTGTCAAGCATAATCAACCCCAAATTTTTTGAACTGTCTGGATTATGCATCGCCCCTTGCGGCTTGCGAAGTGATTGCCCACCCGTTGCACCGCAATGAGGGGTAAATCCCGATGCCCGACGGGCATCGCCGACGCTGATCCGGCGCCCACCGATTCCGTTTGAACGACCCACACTGCCGTGCGGCAGCCGTACCCATGAAAGCCTCCCAGTTCTTTATTTCCACCCTCAAGGAAGCCCCGGCCGATGCGGAGGTGGTCAGCCACCAGCTCATGACCCGCGCAGGCATGATCAAGAAGCTCGGAGCCGGCATCTACAGCTACATGCCCATGGGCCTGCGGGTGATCCAGAAGGTGGAGGCCATCGTGCGCGAGGAGATGAACCGCGCCGGCGCGGTGGAGCTCACCATGCCGGTGGTCCAGCCGGCCGAGCTCTGGCAGGAGACCGGGCGTTTCGAAGCGATGGGACCTGAGCTGCTGCGCATCAAGGACCGGCACGACCGCGACTTTGTGGTTCAGCCGACCAGCGAAGAGGTGGTGACCGATATCGCCCGGCAGGAATTGCGCAGCTACAAACAGCTGCCGAAAAACTTCTACCAGATCCAGACCAAGTTCCGCGATGAGCGCCGGCCGCGTTTTGGCCTGATGCGCGGGCGCGAGTTCATCATGAAGGACGCCTACAGCTTCGACCGCGACGAAGCCGCCGCCAAAGCGAGCTACCAGGTCATGGCCGCGGCCTACCGCCGCATTTTCGACCGTTTCGGCCTGCGTTACCGCGCGGTGGCGGCCGACAGCGGTGCCATTGGGGGCGACCTGAGCGAAGAGTTCCAGGTGATCGCTGCCACGGGCGAGGATGCCATCGTTTACTGCCCCACCAGCGACTACGCGGCCAACATGGAAAAAGCCGAGGCGCTCGCGCCCGCAGGCCCCCGCACCGCTGCGGCCAATTTGATGGCGAAGACACCCACGCCAGGCAAGAGCACCTGCGCCGACGTGGCCGATCTGCTGGGTGTGCCGCTGGCCACGACGGTGAAGTCACTGGTGCTGGCGACCGACACGATCAACGAAGTGGGTGAGATCGCGCGGAGCCAGGTCTGGCTGCTGCTGCTGCGTGGCGACCACGACATGAACGAGGTCAAGGTCGGCAAGGTACCCGGTCTTGACGCCGGGTTCCGTTTCGCGACCGTGCCCGAGATCGAGGCGCATTTTGGCTGCAAGCCCGGTTACCTCGGACCCATTGGCCTGAAGCTGCCTGTGAAGCTGGTGGTGGACCGCGAGGTGGCGGTGATGGCCGACTGGATCTGCGGTGCCAACGAGCCCGACTTCCACATGACCGGTGTGAACTGGGGCCGCGATCTGCCCGAACCCGAACTGGTGGCCGACCTGCGCAATGTGGTGGAAGGGGATGCCTCTCCGGATGGCCAGGGCGCACTGGCCATCGAACGTGGCATCGAGGTGGGCCACGTGTTCTATCTGGGCACCAAGTACAGCAAGGCAATGGCCGCCACCTTCCTCGGTGAGGACGGAAAACCCGCGCACTTCGAGATGGGTTGCTACGGCATTGGCATCACGCGCCTGCCGGCGGCGGCCATCGAGCAGAACCACGACGAGCGCGGCATCATCTGGCCCGATGCGATCGCCCCGTTCACCGTGGTGATCTGCCCCATTGGCATGGACCGCAGCCCTGAGGTGAAAGCCGCCGCCGAGCTGTTGCACGAACAACTGGTGGCCGCGGGCGTGGACGTGTTGCTGGACGATCGCGGCGAACGCCCGGGCGCCATGTTTGCCGACTGGGAGCTCATTGGCGTGCCACACCGCGTGACGATCGGCGACCGTGGCATCAAGGAAGGCCAGATCGAGTACCAGCATCGCCGTGATGCGGCTGCGACCAAGGTGGCCACGGCCGAGGTGCTGGCCTTTCTGAAGGAGCGGATCGCGGCATGAAGGCTGGGGGCGGTCCTGTGGCGCAGTTCGACGCTTGTCCGCTGCGGCGTCGCGACTGGCTGGCCGGCGCCGGGGCACTGGGCTTGGGCGGCCTCGGTCTGCTGGCCGCACCAGGCAGCGCCTGGGCCGGGCGCCAGCTGGAGGAGCCCCTCGCCGACTCGGTGCGTTCGGTGCTCAGCGCCGCCATCGCCAACAGCGCTCCGCCGGTTCCGGATTTCAGCGATACCGAAAAGCGGTTGTCGCATCTGCGCTGGCTCGGCGTCATGAGTGAGCGCTTGAAGAAGCGCAAACCGGATTTCCAGACGCGCATCGAGTTCCTGCAGACCGTCTGGTACGAAACTCGCCGCGCCGGGCTGGACACCACGATGGTGCTGGGGCTGATCCAGGTCGAGAGCGCGTTCCGAAAATTCGCCATTTCGCGCGTGGGCGCGCGGGGCTACATGCAGATCATGCCGTTCTGGTCGCGCCTGATCGGCGACGGTGACCCGTCCCGGTTGTTCAACATGCAGACCAATCTGCGCTTCGGCTGTGTGATCCTGCGCCACTACCTGGACCGTGAGCGCGGCGACACCTTCCTCGCGCTGGGCCGTTACAACGGCAGCCGCGGCCGGTCGGAGTACCCGAACGCGGTGTATGCCGCGTCGCGCAACTGGATCCATCCGGACGCCTGAGCCGGGACCTCCGCGTCCGCAAGTCTTTGTAGGCTGGTGGCGCCTACTGCAGGAACCCGATCCGCGACTTGCCGTTGCCCGTTTTCGGCAGGTCGTCTGCTGCCACGCTGTAGCGGTTGTCCAGCCGGGCATTGCCAAAGGCGGTGACCAGGGCTCGGCGCATTTCGCGGGGCGCCAGGCAGGCCAGCTGGTCCAGCACATCGTCTGACGGTTCCGGGTCAAACCGCAAGCCCCAGTCGTGTTCGCCCAGGATGCTGCGGTACAGGTGGGCGGCGATCTTGCGCGCGGCGTCGGGCGAGGGTGCTGCGATCTCGAACACGTTCATGCGGTTGAGGATCGGCTCGGGAATCGCGCGCTCGTCGTTGGCGGTGGTGATCCAGATCACCTGGCTGGCGTCGATCGGCACTTCGGCGAACTCGTCCACGAAGTTCTGCGCCGTGTCGTGTTCCAGCAGGCTGTAGAGCGCGCCCAGCGGGTCGTACTGCGCATCGGCGCTGGCCTTGTCGATCTCGTCGACCACGATCACCGGGTTGGCGTACTGGCCGTCCACCAGGGCCTCGAACACCTTGCCCGGCTTGGCGCCCTTCCACTGCGACGAGGACCCCGACAGCAACCAGCCGGCCGTCATCGAACTCATCGGAACCAGGCTCATGCTGGTGCCCAGCAGGTCGGCGATCTGTTTGGCGAAATGGGTCTTGCCCACGCCAGGCGGCCCGAGCAGCAGGATCGGGGTCACCTCCAGGCTGTCGCGGCTGTCCTGGCTGAGGGCCACGTGGCGCTTCACGTCATCGAGCACCTCACCAAAATTGGGCAGCAGGTCGTACAGCGGTGCCATGTCGGGCACGCCCGAGGGCTTGACGGCGAAGCGCTGCGGGCCGCGTTCCAGCATGCGTTGCCAGGTGTTGCGCAGGCCTTCGTATTCGCGTTCGTTGCCGCTGGCTTGCAGGTGGGCCAGCTTGCGCTCGACTTCGTCGGCGCTGAACACGCTGCGCATCCGGGCGATGGGCAGTCCGAGGGAGGGTGAAGCGACCAGGCTGCGTGAGCTCATGCGGTTCTCCTGTGGGGTTCGGCGACGCTTTCATTCAAGCACAAGACATGCCAGAGCTCAATGCAGGAAAAGCCGGAACAAGCACCGCGTCACGTGGTTTCGGGTGCCAGCGTGCCAAAAGGCGCAGGCCAGAAAGCACAAAGCCACCCGATGGTGGCTTGGCAGGGGGGCGAAGCCGCTTCAGGCCTGACCGTTGATGACCTGCTGCAGTTCGCCCGACTCGTACATCTCCATCATGATGTCCGAACCGCCGATGAACTCACCCTTGACGTAGAGCTGCGGGATGGTGGGCCAGCTGCTGTATTCCTTGATGCCCTGGCGGATGCCCTCATCGTCCAGCACGTTGACGGTCTTCACCGTCTTGGTGTCGACACCACAGGCTTTCAGGATCTGGATGGCACGGCCGGAGAAGCCGCACATGGGGAAACTGGCATTGCCCTTCATGAAGAGCACGATGTCGTTGGATTTGACCAGCTGGTCGATTTGGGTCTGGGCGTCGCTCATGGCAAAAAACTCCTGATCTGGACGGGCCGGTCGTGGCCCGGAAACAGGGTCGATTATCGCTTCTGCGGCCAGATTCCGCCGCTGCAGCGTTCAATGCCCGCCAGGTCGGCGCGGCTGCTCACTTGTCCGAACCCCTGCTGCACCAGCAGGGCGCGCACGGTGGCCGCCTGATCGTGTCCGTGTTCCAGCAGCAGCCAGCCGCCAGGTGCCAGTGCGGTGGGCGCATGGGTGACCAGCTCCCGGATGTCGTCCAGCCCGTCCGGGCCCGAGGTGAGCGCGCCGAGGGGTTCGTGGCCGAGGGCGGCGAGGTGCGGGTCGCCGTCAGCGATATAGGGCGGGTTGCTGGTGATCACGTCGAAGTGCTGGTCGGGCACGGCCTGCAGCCAGGAACCGGCATGGAAGTTCACCGCCAGACCCAGGCGTTCCGCGTTGGCGCGGGCCACGGCCAGGGCATCGGTGCTGGCGTCGGTGGCGGTCACGTCCACGTCGGGACGCTGCGATTTCACCGCCAGGGCGATGGCGCCGCTGCCGGTGCCCAGGTCCAGGAAGCGGGGATGGGCGGGCGGCGGCGCCAACATGTCCAGCGCCCACTGCACCAGGGTTTCGGTGTCCGGTCGGGGCACTAGCACGCGCGGGTCCACCTGCAGATGGAGGCCGAAGAAGGCTTTGGCACCTGCCAGGTAGGCCACTGGCTCGCCGGCCAGGCGGCGACGCACCAGTTCGGCGTAGCGCGTTGCGGCGCCGTCGGGCATGGGATCGGTGTCGTGCGCCAGCAGCCAGGCGCGGTGATTCAGGTCGCGGCCCAGCGCCAGCAGCAGCAGCATCTGGGCGTCCAGACGATCCAGGCCGGCAGCCGCAGCCTGCCGAAGGGCATCGGTCAGCCTCATTGGGCAAGCCTTGTCCAGGGCACCCGTGGAACCGGCTTCGCCGGGCCACAGGGTGCGCCCCCTCTTTGGGGAGAAGACGCGAAGCGGCGCAGCGGGGTCATACCTTCCCTTCCAGTTCGGCCAGCAGCTCGGTGCCGCGCGCCACCTGCAGGGCGTGGATCACGTCGCCCAGATCGCCCTCCATCACCTGCAGCAGCTTGTAGAGCGTGAGGTTGATGCGGTGGTCGGTGAGGCGGCCCTGCGGGAAGTTGTAGGTGCGGATGCGGTCGCTGCGGTCGCCGCTGCCGATCAGGCCCTTGCGGGTGGCGGCTTCCTTGGCGGCGCGTTCGCTGCGGTCCTTTTCCTGCAGGCGTGCGGTCAGCACCTGCAGGGCCTTGGCCTTGTTGCTGTGCTGGCTGCGGCCGTCCTGGCATTCGGCGGTGATGCCGGTCGGCAGGTGGGTCACGCGCACGGCGGAGTCGGTCTTGTTGATGTGTTGGCCGCCGGCGCCGCTGGCGCGGTAGGTGTCGATGCGCAGTTCGCTCGGGTTGAGTTTCACGGCCTCGGTTTCGTCGGGCTCGGGCATCACGGCCACGGTGGCGGCGCTGGTGTGGATGCGGCCCTGCGTTTCGGTGACCGGCACGCGCTGCACACGGTGGCCGCCCGATTCGAAGCGCAGCTTGCCGTAGGCGCCGTGGCCCACGATGCGCAGCACCACTTCTTTGTAGCCGCCGAGTTCGCTGGGCGACTCGCTCACCACCTCGACCGTCCAGCGCTGGGCTTCAGCGTAGCGGGTGTAGAGCCGGGCCAGGTCGCCAGCGAACAGGGCCGACTCGTCGCCGCCGGTGCCGGCGCGGATTTCCATGAAGGCGTTGCGCTCGTCGTCCGGGTCCTTGGGCAGCAGCAGTTGCTGCAGCTCGGCGTCGAGCGTTTCCAGGTCGGTTCTGGCGCTCTGGATTTCTTCCGCGGCCATCTCGGCCATGTCGGGGTCCTGCAGCAGCCCGGTGGCCGAGGTTTGATCGGCCTCGCGCTGCAGGTAGCGGTTGAATACCTCGACCACGGCGCCCACCTCGGCGTGTTCACGGCTGAGCGCGCGAAAGCGGTCCATGTTGTCCACCACATCGGGCGCGGCCAGCAGGGCGTCCAGCTCGTGGAGCCGGGCGCGTTGGCGCATCAGGGTGTCGCGGACGAAGGGTTTCATGGAGCGGGCAAAGAGGTTCGGGGGCGCCGCGGGAGCGGCGGGGTGGCTGATGCGCTGGTGCGGACCAGCGCGCGGTGGCAGGCCGGGGGCGCTAGGAATTCCGTGGCGGCTTGACGGGGTCGTCGCGCAGGAAGAGGCGTGAGACGGTCTGCGCGGTGGCGGCGCGCGTGTCGGCGTCGCCCGCGCGCAACTCGGCCAGCGTGCCGTGCAGCATCTTTTGCGTGAGGCCGCGCGACATCGCTTCCAGCACCGCGTCGACCGGTTCGCCCCGGGCCAGCAGCTTTTTGGCGCGCGCCATCTCGGCGCTGCGCCAGGCGTCGGCCTGGGCGTGGATCTGCTGGATCAGTGGCACCATGCCGTTGGCCGGGTCGCGCTGCTCCATCCAGTGCATGAAGCTGAGCACGCCAGCGTCGATGATGGCTTCGGCCTGCGCCACCGCGGCCTGCCGGCTGTCCTTGCCGGTCTGGACCACGCTGGCGAGGTCGTCCACGGTGTAGAGGTAGACGTCGCTCAGACCCTTGACCTCGATCTCGATGTCGCGCGGTACAGCCAGATCGACCATGAACATGGGGCGGTGCTTGCGTTTCTTGAGCGCGCGCTCGACGGCTCCCAGCCCGATGATGGGCAGGGTGCTGGCGGTGCAGCTGACCACAGCGTCGAACTCGTGAAGGCGGTCCGGAATGTCGGCCAGGCGCATCACCTCGGCACCGAAACGGCCGGCGAGTTTTTCGCCGCGCTCCAGCGTGCGGTTGGCGATCACCATGGCTTTCGGAGTCTTGGCTGCAAAGTGGGTGGCGGCGAGTTCGATCATCTCGCCCGCGCCGACAAACAGCACCTTGATGTCTTTCAGGTCTTCGAACAGCTGGGACGCCAGCCGCACCGCAGCGGCGGTCATGCTGATCGAATGCGCACCGATTTCGGTCGAGGTGCGCACCTGTTTGGCCACCGCAAACGAACGCTGGAACAACTGGTGCAGCGTGGTGCCCAGGGCGCCGGCCTCGTCGGCGGCGCGCACCGCGTCCTTCATCTGGCCCAGGATCTGGGCCTCGCCCAGCACCATGCTGTCGAGCCCGCTGGCGACACGAAAGGCGTGACGCGCAGCCTGGTCTTCGCGCAACACATAGGCGTGGTCCCTGAGCACATGGGTGCTCACGCCGCCGGTGTGGGCGAGCCATTCCAGCGTGGGTTCCACGGCGGCCTGATCGCCCGCGCCATAGAGCTCGGTGCGGTTGCAGGTGGAGAGCAGGGTGGCCTCGGGCTGGCGCGCCAGACTCTGGCGGTAGCCGTTCAGCGTGGGCTGGATCTGGTCGAGGGCGAAGGCAAACCGACCCCGCAAATCGAGCGGAGCCGTGTGGTGGTTGATGCCGAGGGCCCAGACAGACATGGCCCGATTATAAAATTGCCGGCTCTCTGAAACTCAGGCTCGCTCCGAATGACTTTTTTCGCCCTGTTGGGCCACCTTGCCAACTTCGTCGCGCCGGCGTTGGTGATGGCTGCCCTGCTGTGGCTGGGGCCGCGCATTGGCCGTGGCAAGCGCCCGGTGCGCTGGCGCCCGGCGGTCGAGGTGGGTGTGCTGGCCGGGGCTGGTGTGCTGGTGTTGCTGGGGGGGCTGATCCTGTTTGGCCGCGACGGCAAGATGTTCACCTACGCCGCGCTGGTGCTGGTACAGGGCACGCTGGCCTGGTGGATGCGCAGTCGTTGATCAGTCGGGCGGGAAACCATCCACCACCCGGTCGGTGATCAGGCCGTCAATGCCCAGCGCCAGCAGCCGCTGCACCGAGGTTTCTTCGTTGACCGTGTAGGCCAGGGTGCGCAAACCGGCCTGGTGCACCTGGGCCACGTTGTCGGCCTCCCACAGGGCCTGTTCGCAGACCACCGCCTGGCAACCGAGATCGATGGCGGTTGTCAGCCAGCCGGACCACAAGGTTTCCAGGAGCAGGCCACGCGGCAGTTCGGGCCGGGTCTCGCGCGCACCTTGCAATGCATCGGGTTCAAACGAGGTGAGCAGGGGCGGGGTTGCTTCCGGGCGTTGTGCCCACAGGCGTGCAGCCTCTTGCGCCACCCCACGGCCGGTCTCCCGCGCCAGACCTGTCGTGGGCTTGATCTCGATGTTGAGCAGCCAACCGTTGGCGAGGCAGAAACGCGCCACGGCTTCCAGCGTGGGCAGCGGTTCGCCCGCATAGGCTGGCGAGTGCCAACCGCCGGCGTCAAGACGGCTCAGCGCCACCCAGACCTGGTCGCCGCCCAGGCCCTGACCACTGGTGGTGCGCTCCAGCGTGTCGTCGTGCAGCAGAAACACCACGCCGTCGGCGCTGAGCTTGGCGTCGCACTCAAACATGCGGTAGCCGTGTGATGCGCCGAGCCGGAACGCCGACAGGGTGTTTTCCGGTGCCAGCGTGCCGGCGCCCCGGTGGGCAATCCAGCGCGGGTAGGGCCAGGGCTTGGGTCCAGCTTCGGGGGTGTCTGGCATGGTGTTCAACGCGTTGAAAAGCAGGGTTGGCGCGAGTGTGCCAGTACCCGCCGCTGAGGTGTGTGTATGTTGCGCTGCGGTACCATCGCATGTTCGGCGTTTCCCGCTGATCGCCTCCATACCCATGAACGCTCCCACCCCGCTTTCGCTGCTCGAAACCGCCACCGAGGACGCGCCGCGTCTGCGCGAAATCCCCTACAACTACACATCTTTTTCAGATCGTGAAATTGTGCTGCGCCTGCTCGGTGCCCGGGCCTGGAGTCTGCTGGATGGGTTGCGTGGTGAGCGCCGCACCGGTCGTTCGGCCCGCATGTTGTACGAGGTGCTGGGCGACATCTGGGTCGTGCAGCGCAACCCCTATCTGCAGGACGACCTGCTCGACAACCCCAAGCGCCGCGCCGCGCTGGTGGACGCCTTGCACCACCGCCTGGGCGAGGTGCAGAAGCGTCGCACGCCGCAGGACGATGCCGCGCGCGACACCCTGGTGGCCGAATTGCTGGCCGCGGCCCGGGCTGCGGTCGATGCGTTTGCCCGTTCGTTTGAAGAGATGGCCGCGCTGCGCCAGCGCGCCACCAAGGCGCTGCGCCGGCTGACGGCCAGGGACAACATCAAGTTTGACGGCCTCTCGCGCGTGTCGCACGTGACCGACGCGACCGACTGGCGCGTGGAATACCCGTTCGTGGTGCTGGCGCCCGACACCGAAGCCGAGATGGCCGAGCTGGTGCGCGGCTGTTTCGAGCTGGGCCTGACCATCGTGCCGCGCGGCGGCGGTACCGGCTACACCGGCGGCGCGATCCCGCTGACCTGGAAGAGCGCGGTGATCAACACCGAAAAGCTCGAAGCCATGACCGAGGTGGAGTTTGTGGCGGTGCCCGGTCATGCCGATCCGCTGCCCACGATCTGGACCGAAGCGGGCGTGGTGACGCAGCGCGTGGCCGATGCGGCCGAGCGCGCCGGCCATGTGTTCGCGGTCGATCCGACGTCGGCCGAAGCCTCTTGTGTGGGCGGCAACATCGCCATGAACGCAGGCGGCAAGAAGGCCGTGCTCTGGGGCACGGCGCTGGACAACCTGGTGAGCTGGCGCATGGTGACGCCGCAGGCGCAGTGGCTCGAAGTCACGCGCCTGGACCACAACCGCGGCAAGATCCACGACGCCGAGGTCGCCACCTTTGAATTGAAGTATTTCGAGGCCAACGGCAAGACGCAAGTCCGCACCGAACAGCTGGTGATCCCGGGCTCGACCTTCCGCAAGGAAGGCCTGGGCAAGGACGTGACCGACAAGTTTCTGGCCGGCCTGCCGGGCATCCAGAAAGAAGGCTGCGACGGCCTGATCACCAGCGCGCGCTGGCTGGTGCACCGCATGCCCGAGCACGTGCGCACCGTGTGCCTGGAGTTCTTCGGCAATCCCAAGGACTGCGTGCCGTCCATCGTGGATATCAAGGACTTCATGTTCGCCGAGATGAAGCGCCCCGGCGGCGCCATCCTGGCGGGCCTGGAACACCTGGACGACCGCTACCTGAAAGCCGTGGGCTACGCGACAAAGAGCAAGCGCGGCACGCTGCCCAAGATGGTGCTGGTGGGCGACATCGTGGGCGACGACGCCGACGCCGTGGCGCGCGCCACCAGCGAGGTGATCCGCCTGGCCAACGGCCGCAGCGGTGAAGGTTTCGTGGCCATCAGCGCCGAAGCGCGCAAGAAATTCTGGCTCGACCGCAAGCGCACCGCGGCCATCAGCAAGCACACCAACGCCTTCAAGGTGAACGAAGACGTGGTGATCCCGCTGCCGCGCATGGGCGAGTACACCGAGGGCATCGAGCGCATCAACATCGAGCTTTCGCTGCGCAACAAGCTCCAGCTCTGCGAAGCGCTGGAGGCCTTCTTCACCCGCGGCCAGCTGCCGCTGGGCAAGACCGACGACGCCAACGACATCCCCAGCGCCGAGCTGCTGGAGGACCGCGTGCAGCAGGCGCTGGCGCTGGTGCGCGAGGTGCGTTCGCTCTGGGCCGGCTGGCTGCGCAATGTGGACACGCTGTTCCCGCAGCTGCAGGACCATTCGCTGCGCGCGAGCTGGAAGACGCAGATCCGTGCGCCGCTGCAGGGTATCTTCAATGGCGCGGCGTTCGCCACGGTTCTGGCCGAATGCACGGCGATCCACCAGCGCGTGCTCAAGGGCCGGGTCTGGGTGGCGCTGCACATGCACGCCGGCGACGGCAATGTGCACACCAACATCCCCGTCAACAGCGATGACTACGACATGCTGCAGACCGCGCACGAAGCGGTGGGCCGCATCATGGTGCTGGCGCGCAGCCTGGACGGTGTGATCTCGGGCGAACACGGCATCGGCATCACCAAGCTGGAGTTTTTGACCGACGACGAGCTGCGCCCGTTCGCCGAGTACAAGGCGAAGGTGGACCCGGAAGGCCGCTTCAACAAGGGCAAGCTGATTCGAGACCTCTCGGGCGTGAAGGGCCTCGCTGTCGACACCAGCCTGCGCAGCGCGGATCTCTCCAACGCCTACACCCCCAGCTTCGGCCTGATGGGGCATGAGTCGCTGATCATGCAGCAGAGCGATATCGGCGCCATCGCCGACTCGGTCAAGGACTGCCTGCGCTGCGGCAAGTGCAAACCGGTCTGTGCCACGCACGTGCCGCGCGCCAACCTGCTCTACAGCCCGCGCAACAAGATCCTGGCGACTTCGCTGCTGGTCGAGGCCTTCCTGTACGAAGAGCAGACGCGCCGCGGCATCAGCATCAAACACTGGGAAGAGTTCGAGGACGTGGCCGACCACTGCACGGTCTGCCACAAATGCCTCTCGCCGTGCCCGGTGAAGATCGACTTCGGCGACGTGACCATGAACATGCGCAACCTGTTGCGCAAGATGGGGCAGAAGAGTTTCCGCCCGGGCAACGCCGCGGCCATGTTCTTCCTGAACGCGACCAACCCCGAGACCATCAAGTTCATGCGCTCGGCCATGGTGGACGTGGGCTTCAAGGCCCAGCGCCTGGCGAACCAGC
>JAURYH010000017.1 GCA_030653975.1 Hydrogenophaga sp.
CCGGGTGTGGGCGGCGGCCGGCGCCGGCGCGGCCCGCAGCGGCTCGCACACGCGCGCGGCGTTGCCCGGCGGCAGCTCGGTTTCGCGCGCGTAGGGATCGGTCTTCATCACGTGCCGGCCGTCGATGCCCTGCACCTCGAACTTGTACCAGGCACCCGCGCCGGCACCGGGCACGAACAGTTCCCAGACGCCGCATTCCGGGCGAAAACGCATGGACTGGGGCTGCCAGCCGTTGAAGTCACCGGTCAGGCCCACGTGGCGCGCGTGCGGTGCCCAGACCGCGAACGCGGTGCCCGCCACGCCGTCCATCACCGTGGTGTGGGCGCCCAGCTTTTGCCAGGGTCGCAGGTGTTTGCCTTCGGCCAGCAGCCAGGCATCGGTCTCGCCGATCCAGAAGCTGGCGGGCGCGCCGGGGGGGGTGGGGGCAGTGGATGTTGGGTTCATGGGGGCACGCTGTTGAGCCATTCTGGCACCGAACGGGAACCCGCTGGTTACATCCTGAGGCCGTTGGTGCCGGCGCCAGGGAGGCACGGAACGCCCGCGAGCCTCGGCGACAATGCCCGGATGATTCTGGACTCCCGTTTTCTCACGCCCCGGCGCCTGCTCATGGCGTCCGTGGTGGTCGCACTCATCACCATCACGCTCAAGACCCTGGCCTGGGTCATCACCGATTCGGTCGGTCTGCTGTCGGACGCGATGGAGTCGCTGGTCAACCTGGCCAGCGCCATGTTCGGCCTGGTGATGGTGACGATCGCCGCGCGCCCGGCCGACGACGACCACCCCTATGGTCACCACAAGGCGGAGTATTTTTCGTCCGGCTTTGAAGGCATCCTGATCATCGTGGCGGCGCTCGGCATCGTCTGGACGGCGGTGCACCGGTTGCTGGATCCGCAGCCCATCGAACAGGTGGGCTGGGGTCTGGCGCTGTCGGTGGCGAGTTCGGTGCTCAACGGCCTGCTGGCCTGGGTGATGTTCCGCGCCGCCAGGGAGCACCGCTCCATCGCGCTGGAAGCCGATGCGAAACACCTGACCACCGACGTCTGGACCTCGGCCGGTGTGGTGATCGGCATCGCGCTGGTGCACTTCACCGGCTGGCTCTGGCTCGATCCGGTGGTCGCCATTGGCGTGGCGCTGAACATCCTGAAAGAGGGTGTTCACCTGATCTGGCGCTCTTCGCAGGGGCTGATGGACGAGGCGGTGGAGCCCGAGGTGATGGCCACGATCCAGGCCACGCTGGACGGGTTCGCGAGCCAGCGCGGCGAAACCACCATCATCCGTTTCGACCACCTGAGCACCCGCAAGGCCGGGCAGCGCCGTTTTGTGGACCTGCACATGCACATGCCCGCGGCCTGGTCGCTCGGGCGCGCGGCCGCGGTGCGGGGCAGCGTGGAGCAGGCGCTCATGAGCGCGGTGCCGGGCCTGCGCGCCAGCATCCAGTTGCTGCCCAGCGACGTGGAAGCGCATTTTGAAGATGAAAAGGACCTGATTTGATCGCCTTGCTGCAACGCGTGAGCGAAGCCCGCGTGGTGATCGCGGGTGAAACGGTGGGCCAGATCGGCACCGGCCTGCTGGTGCTGGTGTGCGCCGAACCGGACGACACCGCCGCCGTGGGCGAAAAGCTGCTGGCCAAGATCCTCAAGCTGCGCATCTTCAGCGACGAGGCGGGCAAGATGAACCGCAGCGTGCAGGACGTGGCCGGCGGCCTGCTGATCGTGAGCCAGTTCACCCTGGCGGCGGACACGAAGAGCGGCAACCGGCCCGGCTTCACCGCCGCCGCGCCGCCGGCCCTGGGCGAGGCGCTTTACGATCGCTTGGTCGAAGCCGCCCGCGCGTTGCACCCGCAGGTCGCCACCGGCCGCTTTGGCGCCGACATGCAGGTGCATCTGGTCAACGACGGGCCGGTGACCATTCCGCTGCGCATGGCAGCCAGCTGACAGAACCCATGAGTTTGCAATTCTTTTCTTCCCCCACCCCGTTGGCGTCCGATACGGCCCACGTGCTCGGCGCCGGCCTTCTGGGGCTGCAGGCGCCCGCCGCCGCACCGGCCTGGCCGCTGCAGCACGTGCGTGCGCCGCTGCTCGGTTCGGACGGCCTGTCGTTCCACGAGGCCTGGCGGGTCGACTCGGCGCCGCTCGCCGGCGTCACCGAAGGCATCCACTGGCGGCGGGCCGGCGACCTCTTGTTTGGCGTGATCGAACTGGCGGAAGAGCCGGGCCGTTCGGATTTGCGCACCCTCAGCGAACAGGCCTATGCCCGCCTCTTTCGCCTGCTGGATGCGCAAGCGCTGCCGCACCTCTGGCGGGTCTGGAACTACATGGCCGACATCAACGGGTCGGCGGACGGGCTGGAGCGTTACCGCCAGTTCAACCTGGGGCGCGCCGAGGCGTTCCTGCAGGGCGCGCGCAGTGTCGTGGGGCGGGTGCCGGCGGCCTGCGCCCTCGGCCTGGCCGGCGGCCCGCTGTCGATCGCTTTCCTCGCCGGGCCCACGCCGGCGGTGCCGATCGAGAACCCGCGCCAGGTGAGCGCCTACCACTACCCGGCAGACTACGGGCCGCGCAGCCCGACCTTTTCGCGCGCCGCGCTGGTGTACCCGCCGGGGCAGGAGCTGCTGTTCATTTCAGGCACGGCGAGCATCGTCGGTCACCAGAGCGTGCACCCGGGCGACGTGGTGGCGCAGACCCGCGAGTCCATGGACAACGTGGCGGTCGTGCTGGATCAGGCCAACCAGCGCAGCCGCAGCGGCGGCCACGCCCTGGGTGCACTGAGCTACCGCGTGTACATCCGGCACGCGGCCGACGCGCCCCGGGTGCAGGCCGTGATGGCCGAACGTGTCGGGGCCGCGCCGGTGGTGTGTGTGCTGGCCGACGTTTGCCGCGCCGAGCTGCTGGTGGAGGTGGAAGCCCAGGGCCTGCGTTCGCTCTGATACGGTTTCGCATTCAAGCGCATAACTTCGTTGCTTCGCCTTGCCGTGCCGTAGCACTGTCTGCGGCTTCGCGCCTTGTTCTACGCTTGAATGCAAAGCCGTATAAGCACCCGCGGTCGGCCCGGGCTTCAGCCGCGGTGGTACGGATCGGGCTGGCCCAGCCCGGCGAGGATCTGTGTTTCCCGCGCTTCCATCGCTTCGGCATCTTCTTCGCCGGTCTCGTGGTCCCAGCCCTGGGCGTGCAGCGTGCCGTGCACCAGCAGGTGCGCGTAGTGTTCGGCCAGCGGTTTGTTCAGCTCTTTCGCCTCGCGCGCCACCACGGGGGCACACAGCACCAGATCGGCCATCACCAGGGGGTCGGTTTCATAGTCGAAGGTCAGCACGTTGGTGGCGTAGTCCTTGCCGCGGTAGTCGCGGTTCAGGGCCTGGCCTTCTTCGGCGTCGACGATGCGCACGGTGATTTCGGCGTCGGCGGCCAGCGCGTGGCGGATGCAGCGCATGACCTTGTGCCGCGGCAGCGCGGCGCGATGGAGGGCGGCGTCGGCCAGATCGCCAAACTGCAGGGACAGGCTCAATGAGGGCAGGGCCATTGGTTGTCCTCAGGCCGCTTTGCGGCGAGCGCGCTTCGCGGGTGCCGCGTCGCTATCGCCCGAACCGCGTGCGTCGTAGGCGTCCACGATGCGCGCCACCAGCGGGTGGCGCACCACGTCGGCGCTGGTGAGGCGGTTGAAGGCGATGCCGGTCACGCGCTTGAGCACGCGCTCGGCGTCGATCAGGCCGCTCAGTTCCGTGCGCGGCAGGTCGATCTGGCTCACGTCGCCCGTGACCACGGCCTTGCTGCCAAAGCCGATGCGGGTGAGGAACATCTTCATCTGCTCGACCGTGGTGTTCTGCGCTTCGTCCAGGATCACGAACGAGTGGTTCAGCGTGCGCCCGCGCATGAAAGCCAGTGGCGCAATTTCAATCTGCTGGCGCTCGAAGGCTTTCTGCACCTTGTCGAAACCCATCAGGTCGTGCAGTGCGTCATAAAGAGGTCGCAGGTAGGGGTCGACCTTCTGGCCCAGGTCGCCGGGCAGGAAGCCGAGCTTTTCGCCCGCTTCCACCGCCGGGCGGGTCAGCACGATCTTCTGCACCGCGCTGCGCTCCAGCGCGTCCACCGCGCAGGCCACGGCCAGATAGGTCTTGCCGGTGCCAGCCGGGCCGATGCCGAAGGTGATGTCGTGCGTGGCCATGTTCTCCAGGTAACGCGCCTGGTTGGGCGTGCGCCCGCGCACCTCGCCGCGCCGCGTCTGCATCGCCAGCGCGCCGTCGCCCGGCTCGGCCAGCGCCGTGTCGCCGCTGAGCATGAGCTGCACGGTTTCGGCCGGGATCGGCTTTTTCGCCATCTCGTACAGCGCCTGCAGCGTTTCCAGCGCCTGGTTGGCTTTGGCCTTGGGGCCTTCGATGCGGAACTGCTCGAAGCGGTGCGCCACCTTGACCTGCAGGCCCGCCTCGATGCTGCGGATGTGGCTGTCCATGGGCCCGCAGAGGTGACCCATGCGCAGGTTGTCGGGCGGGGAGAAGGTGTGGCGGAGGATCAAACCGATAATCCGGTGAACAAAAGGAAGTTCCAATGATAGGCAAGTTGACCGGCACGCTGCTGGAAAAGAACCCGCCGCAGATCCTGATCGACTGCCACGGCGTGGGCTACGAGGTGGACGTGCCCATGAGCACCTTCTACAACCTGCCCGCCTTGGGCGAGAAGGTGTCGCTGCTGACGCACTTCGTGGTGCGCGAGGACGCGCAGATCCTCTACGGCTTTGGCAACGCTGCCGAGCGCGAGGCCTTCCGCCAGCTCATCAAGATCAGCGGCGTGGGGCCGCGCACGGCGCTGTCGGTGTTGTCGGGCATGAGCGTGGCCGATCTGGCACAGGCCGTCAGCGCGCAGGACAGCGGGCGCATCATCAAGGTGCCCGGCATCGGCAAGAAGACCGCCGAACGCCTGCTGCTCGAACTCAAGGGCAAGCTCGGCGCCGACCTGGCCCTGCCCGGCGCCGGCCCGGTGCAAAGCGATGTGCAGGGCGACATCCAGCAGGCCCTGATGGCCCTGGGCTACAGCGAGAAGGACGCAGCGGCGGCGCTGAAGGCGCTGCCGGTGGAGGTGGGGGTGAGCGAGGGGATCAAGCTGGCGTTGAAGGCGCTGGCGAAGTAGGGGCCATATACAAACGAACCACAGGGTCGGGGGTGTCGAGTGATTTGCCGTCAATTGCTATACTTGTATAGCAAAGGAGCACGACATGCTGGCCATTCGCCTCACACCCGACATCGAAGCCCGCCTGGATCGATTGACCCAGGAGACCGGGCGCACCAAGACCGCGCTGGCGCGCGAGGCGATCCTGGAGCATCTGGATGACCTCGAAGACTTCTACCTGGCCGAAGCCCGGGCGCGCAAGAACCGCAAGACCATTCCGCTGACCGACGTGGAGCGCGAGCTTGGCTTGGCAAATTGAGTTCGATCCCGACGCTCTGAAGGAACTCAAGAAGCTCGACCGACCGATCCAGGCGCGACTGGTCGCCTTCTTGCGCGACCGCCTGTCTCCGATGGACGACCCCCGCAGCATTGGCGAAGCGCTGTCGGGTGCCCGGCTGGGCAGCTACTGGAAATACCGCGTGGGCGACTGGCGCATCGTCTGCGACATACAGGACCAACGCATCGTCGTGCGCGTGCTGCGCATCGGCAATCGGCGCGAGGTCTATCGCTGAATCGCCCGAAGTGCTGTTTTCGCCGTCTTCGGTTATTGGGCGTCCTGCACCACCCGTCCGTGCAGCGCCTGCATCGGCCGCTGCAGTTGTTCGGTGGCGTCGCGAACACACAGCGTGTTGCCGCCCCGAGCGACTTGAGCACCATGGGCTGGCCTGTATAGTCAGTGGCCGTTGCCCTGCCTCCCCCTTTGTTGCCCCGCCGTGACCATCCAGACCGACGATTTCGCTCCCACGCCGCGCGTGGTCTCAGCCGCTCCGGCTTCGCCGAAGGAAGAGGCGATCGAGCGCGCGCTGCGGCCCAAGCTGCTCGACGAATACGTGGGCCAGGTGAAGGTGCGCGAACAGCTGGAAATCTTCATCGGCGCTGCCAAAAAACGCAGCGAGGCGCTGGACCATGTGCTGCTGTTCGGCCCGCCGGGGCTGGGCAAGACCACGCTCTCCCACATCATCGCGCAGGAACTGGGCGTGAACCTGCGCCAGACCAGCGGCCCGGTGCTGGAAAAACCGCGCGACCTGGCGGCGTTGCTGACCAATCTGGAAGCCAACGACGTGCTGTTCATCGACGAGATCCACCGGCTCAGCCCGGTCGTCGAGGAAATCCTCTACCCCGCGCTGGAGGACTACCAGATCGACATCATGATCGGCGAGGGGCCGGCGGCGCGCAGCATCAAGCTCGACCTGCAGCCTTTCACCCTGGTCGGCGCGACCACGCGCGCGGGCATGTTGACCAACCCGCTGCGCGACCGTTTCGGCATCGTGGCGCGGCTGGAGTTCTACACCGCCGAAGAACTGGCGCGCATCGTCAAGCGCAGCGCGGGCCTGCTGAATGCGCCGATGGACCCCGAGGGCGGCTTCGAGATCGCGCGCCGCTCGCGCGGCACGCCGCGCATCGCCAACCGGCTGCTGCGCCGCGTGCGCGATTACGCCGATGTCAAGGGCCGCGGCACCATCACGCTGGACATGGCCAACCGCGCGCTGGCCATGCTCGACGTGGACCCGCAGGGCTTCGACCTGATGGACCGCAAGCTGCTCGAAGCCGTGATCCACCGTTTCGACGGCGGACCGGTCGGGCTGGACAACATCGCGGCCAGCATCGGCGAGGAGCGCGACACGATCGAAGACGTGATCGAGCCCTACCTGATCCAGCAGGGCTTCCTGCAGCGCACACCGCGCGGGCGCATCGCCACACTGGCGGCCTACCGGCACCTGGGCGTGGCACCGCCGAAGACCGACAGCGCGCTGTTCAGCGAGTGAGCCGCGGGGCGCCGCCGCGCAGCACGCCCATGAGCATCAGGCACTGCGCGGCGTAGTAGCTGCCCAGCACCCAGAAGGCCGGCATCGGCAGCGGGCTCACGAAGCGGTTGATCGCCAGCAGGGCGTCGCTGAGCATGAAACAGACGGCGCCCACCGCGACCATCACCGACGGGCCGTCGCGTTGCACGCTGGCGCGCCCCAGGGCCTGCGCGGCCATCAGGCCGATGGCCAGCACATAGGCCGCCACGGGTGCGCGCAGCCCGGGTGGCAGGCCGCCGAACCAGAGCACGGCATACATCACCGCTGCTGCGATGCCCACGCCCCACAGCGCCCGCCGGCTGGGCAGCCAGGGCACGCCCTGGCGGAACAGCGCGATGTAGGCCAGGTGCGCGAGCAGGAAAGCCACCAGTCCGGGGATGAACAGGCCGTCGAGCATGAGGAACACATCGCCAGCGAGCGAAGCGGCGAGCGCCGCGAGCAGCCAGGGGGCACCCCGCAGGGCGGTGGTGGACGCGCCCCGGGCCAGCAGCACCAGGCCCAGCGCGATCAGCATGGTCAGCGGCTTGAACACCAGGTGCGCCGCCGTCCAGCCGGTGACCGCGCTGGCCATGGCGAGCGCGGCGCATTCGATCAGCAGCACCTCCCCCATGCCGATGCGGCCCTGCAGCAGCGCGCCCACGGCCCACAAGCCGGCCAGCAACACGGCGAACCCCGCGATGTTGTGCGGCAGCGCCGCGGTATCGGCACGCCAGAGGAAGACCGCCACGCCGCCCAGCAAGGCCACGAACTGCAGCGCAGCGAACACCCGAACAGGGCGCGGAATGGGCGGTGCATAGGTCCGCAGCGCGGTGATGTCGAACGGCGCTTTCGGGAACGCCGCTGCCACATCGGCCGGTCGCCAGCCCGGCGGCTTCAGCCACACGCGCAGCTTGTCGCTCCAGCGTTTCGTGTGCCAGCTGTCCTGCGCCAGCGCCCAGTAGACCTCGGCGTTGGCCCAGAGCGGGTCCCAGCTGTCGAGCGGGCTGCGCGTGCCGTAGACGCAGGGCTCGCGCGGGTCTTCCGGCTCAAAGCTGCCGAAGAGGTGGTCCCACAGCATCAGGATGCCGCCGTAGTTCTTGTCCACGTAGCGGTCGTTGACCGCGTGGTGCACGCGGTGGTTGGAGGGAGAAGCGAACCAGCGATCGAAGCGGCCGAGCCGCCCCACGTGTTCGGTGTGGATCCAGAACTGGTAGAGCAGGTCGATCAGCGCCACCACGGCGAACACCAGTGGTGGCACGCCGGCCACGGCCATGGGCAGGTAGAACACCCAGCCCAGCAGTGGGTAGGTGCTGGGCTGGCGCAGCGCGGTGGAGAGGTTGTAGGCCTGGCTCTGGTGGTGCACCACGTGCGCCGCCCAGAACACGCCCACTGTGTGGCCGAGGCGGTGGTTCCAGTAGTAGAGGAAGTCGTAGAACAGCAGCGCCAGCAGCCAGCCGGGCAGCGTGGTCCAGAAACCGGTATCGGGCACGAGGGACAGGTGGTGAAACACCGCGGTGTAGATGCCGACACGAAGCAGCGGCACAAAGACCGCACTGGCCTGGCTGGACATGCCCAGGCCGATGCTGTTGATGGCGTCGTCGAACCGGTAGGTGTTGCGCCCGCGGCGCTGGCCGACCACGAACTCGATGGCGATGAGCAGGAGAAAAACCGGGGTGGCGAGAACGATGATCTGGCTGGGCGACATCGGGCCATTCTGGCGCGACTCAGCCCAGTTTTCCTCTGGCGTCAACCCTGATCAGGCGTTCCACCCGGCCCGCCGCGAGGCCGCCGCGCACGCCGAAGGCGACGTCGTGCAGGTTCACCGTGGGGTCGCAATGGCCCGGAATCAGCCACACGGTTTCGCCCAGTTCGGGCAGCTCGGTGCCGGGCACCGCGGCGCGCAGGATGCCGTGTTCGTCGCCGCCGTTGGCGAACACCAGGCCGCTGGGCCAGGCCACCGCCGGCAGGCCGCTGTCGATGGCGTGGCTCTTGTGGCCGGCGTCGCAGATCGCGCGGTCTTCGCTGCGGCTCATGACCTGGCTCTTGACGAACAGCGCGTGTTCAAACACCGGGTCGTCCGCGTCGTTCTGGTTGGCCGCGTAGTCGGCGTCCATGAACAGATAGGACCCGGCCTGCAGCTCGCCCCAGACGCCGCTGGCGGTCTCCAGCACGAAGCTGCCGGTGCCCGCGCCGGTGACCAGCGGCACGCTGTAACCCGCCGCCGCCAGTGCATCGCGGGTGCCGACCACGGCCTGTGTGGCGCTCTCGATGGAGCGGCGGCGTTCGGCCGGCGTGCGCTGGTGCTGGGCGCTGCCGTGGTAGGCCTGCAGGCCGGCGAAACGCAGGGCGGGGTGGGTTGCGATCTGCCGTGCCAGCGCCACGGCTGGCTCACCCGGCACCGCACCGCAGCGGCCCTGGCCGACGTCGATCTCGATGAACACGTCGATGGCACCGACGGTGCGCACGCCGGTTGCGTCGAGCGCCTGCGCCAGGCGTTCAATGCCCAGCGCGCTGTCCACGGCGATGGCAAGGCGCGCGGGCAGGTCGCGCACCGCTTCGGCCAGCCGCGCCAGCTTGTGGGGCGCGATCACCTCGTTGCTGATGAAGATGTCGTGCACGCCCGCGTGGACCAGGGCCAGCGCTTCGTCGGTCTTCTGCACACACACGCCGACGGCGCCGTGGGTCATCTGCAGCTTGGCCAGCTCGGCGCTCTTGTGCATCTTGGCGTGCGGCCGCAGGCGCAGGCCGTGTTCGGCCGCGAAGGCCGCCATGCGCGCCAGGTTGCGCTCCATGGCGTCCAGGTCGATCACCAGCGCCGGCGTGTCGATGGCGGCCACGCCCTGACCGACGCAATCCCGGGCCTGCTCAAGCGGTCTGTTCATCCAGCGGTCCGTTGCCGGCCTGCAGATGGCCGGTGTCGGCCCAGCCCACCAGGCTCAGGCCTTCCGGCGTCCAGAGCAGGCGGTTGATGGCGGTGTTGGTCAGCTCCCAGCTGCGCGGCGCCTGCAGCTCCAGCCGGGTGGCGGCGCGGTAGAGGATGTCGAGCACGCCCCCGTGCACCGCCATCAGCAGCTGCTCACCGGGGTGGCGCGCGGCCAGCTCGTTGACCGCGGCCACCACGCGGGCCTGCAGCTGCAGCAGCGATTCGCCGCCCGGGGGGGCAAAGTCGGGCACGCGCTTGCGCCAGGCGGTGGACTCTTCGGGATAGCGGGCTTCAAGCTCGGTCCAGGTGTGGCCCTCGAAGCGGCCGAAACAGCGCTCGCGCAGGCCGGCGTGCGTGTGCACCGGCTGGTCGTGCCGGCGCGCGACGGCCCGGGCGGTTTCCAGTGCGCGGCTCAGATCGCTGGCATAGAACGCGTCAATGGGTTCCTCGGCCAGCGCCTGCGCGAGCTGCGCCGCCTGCCAGCGGCCGCGCTCGTTGAGGTCGATATCGGTGTGGCCCTGGATGCGGGTGTCGTGGTTCCAGGCGGTTTCACCGTGGCGCACGGCCAGGATGCGGGTAACGTGCAAGTGGGGTCCTTTTTTAGTATGGGTGGTCAACAGCGTGCACTGTACCGGGTTGCCTCTTGTCAGCAAAACCGCACGGAATGCTTCGCGTTGCGCGGGGGCCAGCGCACACTTTGCGACACAATCGCCGCATGATGTCGCCTCCCTCAGCGCCGCTCGGGGATTTTTCCACCCTGTTCAATTTTTTGCCCATCGGCGCCTACCGCAGTTCGTCGGAAGGTGTGATGTTGCGCGCCAACCCGGCGTTGGTGAAGCTCAACGGCTACGCCTCCGAAGCGGCGATGCTGGACAACGTCAACCGGATTTCCAGCGACTGGTACGTGGTGCCGGGACGGCGGGGCGAGTTTCGCCGGTTGCTGGAACGCGACGGCTATGTACAGGGATTTGTGTCCGAAGTTTTGCGCCACCATGGTGGCCAGCGCTTGTGGGTCAGCGAGAACGCCCACGCGGTTCGCGATGCCGATGGACACCTGCTGTATTACGAAGGCACGGTCGAAGACATCACCGGGGGCACACTCGCCCAACAGGCGCTGAGCCAGAGCGAGGAGCAGCTGCGCCAGATCACCTCGCAGATACCGGGCATGGTCTTTGTGGTGCATGTGACACCCGAAGGGCAGCGCAGCTACCGGTATGTGAGTTCGGGAGTGCGCGACATCTACGGCTTCGATCCCGAAGACCTGCTGCGCGACCCGATGCTGATCGCGCGATACCGGCATCCCGACGACGAAACCCAGCTCGAAGGGGACATGCACCAGATCAGCCAGGGTCCGGTGAACCTCGGCGGTGAGTTCCGCATCGTATTGCCCGACGGGCAGATCAAGTGGGTGTTTCGGCGGTCCTGCACGGTGTCTTCCGATGCCACGGGTTTTCTGCGCGTCGGTGTGTTGCTGGACATCACCGAACGCAAGGCCGCGGAAGCGGCGTTGCGCGAGAACGAGGCCCTGTGGAAGCTGGCGCTGGAGAGCGCGGGCGATGGCGTCTGGGACTGGGACCTCGTGACCGGAGAGGAGTTTTTCTCCAGTCGCATCCAGGCCATGTTCGGCTTTGCCGACGGCGAACTGGCCAACCTGGTCGAAGCGCTCGACAGCCGCACCCACCCCGACGACGTGGCGCAGATGCTGATCGACCGGACGGCGCACTTTGACGGCCGCGCACCGGTCTACCGCAACGAACACCGTGTGCGCTGCAAGGACGGTTCGTGGAAGTGGGTGCTGTCGCGCGGTATGGTGATCGCGCGCGACGACGCCGGCCGCCCTCTGCGCATGGTCGGTACGCACACCGACATCACCGAGTTCAAGCAGGCCGAGGAGCAGCAGCATGTGCTGGAGGCGCAACTGCGCGAGTCGCAGAAGATGGAGGCCATCGGCACGCTGGCTGGTGGCGTGGCGCACGATTTCAACAACCTGCTCGCGGCGATCATGGGCAACCTGGCGCTGGCGCGTGAAGACGTCGGCCCCGATCACCTGGCCCAGGAAAGCCTGCAGGAAATCAGCCGTGCGGCCATTCAAGCGCGCCAGCTGGTGCAGCAGATCCTGACCTTCAGCCGCCGCCAGACGCAGGCCATGCGGCAGCAGCCGCTCGCGCCCCTGGTGCAGGAAACGCTGGGTCTGCTGCGTTCGCTGTTGCCCGCCGGCGCGCGCCTGGACACCCTGCTGTCCCAGGCGCCGCTGGTGGTCAACAGCGATGCCACACAGGTGCAGCAGGTCCTGATCAACCTGTGCTCCAACGCCTGGCAGGCGCTCGAAGGCCGCACCGGCGTGATCTCGGTGGCCCTGGAAGCCGCGCGGCTCGATGCGGCACAGGCCTTGCAGCTGGGGGATCTGCCCGCGGGTGCGTATGCCTGCCTGAGCGTGACCGACAACGGGCCCGGCATGAACGCCGAAACGCAGCGGCGCCTGTTCGAACCCTTTTTCACCACCAAGCCACCGGGGGCCGGCACGGGTCTGGGGCTGGCGGTGGTGCACGGGATCGTCAAGGCGCACCGCGGCGCGATCGCGGTGCACAGCCAGCCCGGTGAGGGCACGCGCTTTGACGTCTACCTGCCCCTGGCCGTGGAAGCCGAAGCGCTGCAGCCGGCACCGGAGGTCGTGCCAGCGCCCGGACCGAACGTGTCCGAGGCTGATGGGCGGCACGTGGTCTACATCGACGATTACGAGGCGATGGTGTTCCTGGTCGGCCGGCTGCTGCGCAAGCAGGGTTTTCGTGTCACCACGTTCGAGTCGGGCGAAGCTGCGCTGGCCTGGTTGCGCACCCACGACGATCCGATTGATCTGGTGGTGACCGACCAGAACATGCCCGGCCTGTCGGGTGTGGAGGTGGTGCGCGAGATCGGCCGCCTGCGGCCGGGGCAACGCGTGGCCATCGTCTCGGGCCATGTCAACGACCAGCTGCTGGCCGAGGCGGCTGCGGCAGGCGTGAGCGACGTCCTGGGCAAGCAGGACAGCATGGACGCGCTGGGTGAAGCCATCCGCCAGCTGCTGGAAGCGCGCTAGCGTGCAGCACCACCCCACCAGGGATTGCAGCGCCGGGCAGCGACCCGCGCAGCGGTGGAGCCTCGGAGGATTCACCCCGCAGGGTGAAGGCGCAAGGGGCCTTGTTCTTCAGCGCGGCAGGTCGATGTTCACCTGCCGGGCTCCGGCGGGTGGTGTGGGGAAGCCCTGAAGGGCCGCATCAAGCATGGCGCCCCAGAGTTCGGGGCTGCTGTTCCAGCGGCCGTCGTGGGCGGCGTGGGTTTCATAGACCACCTGGCCACTGTCTGCGTGGCGGACCAGCAGCGAGACCTTGCGCTGGTAATAGGGCCAGTCCATGGGCATGAACATGGGGGTCCAGATCACCTGGCCGCTGCCGGTGACCACATGGTCGCGACCCGCGAATCCGAAGCCACCCCAGCGCCGGTCCCAGGGGCTCTCCCAGGGCGCATGCGGCAGGCGCACCGTGGCGGCGCCGACCTGCACCGTCCAGACAGCGGGCGCGCCGCTGTTGGCCAGGGTCCAGCCGACCTTGCCCAGGGACGCCTGTGCGAGCCGTTCCAGCGCATCCTGGTCGGTGGCGGCCTGGCCTTGTTTCTGGGACGGCAGGCGGTCGAAACGGTACGTCTGGGGCGCCTGTGGTACCGCGGCCAGCGGCTGGCCGCTGCGGGTGGCATCGCTCCAGCGCGGGAAACTTTCCACCGCGTTGTCCACCCGGTAGACGCTGGCGCAGCCGCCCAGCGCCAGCAGGCTCAAGGTGGCCAGCAGGCCGCGCCAGCGTCCGGTGGCGCGCTGCGGGCCAGAGCTTGTGTGGGTTTGCATGGGCACGTCTCCTGTGCGGGGGTTGTGTCGCGCCCACATAGGGCCCCGGTTCCCCGGTTTCAGAGCGCGGCGATGGGTATGACCGAGCGGGCCGGTACTTCGTTCCCGGCTTCGTCGTCGGCCACGGGCGGGGCGGTATCGGGCAAAGGTTCTTCGTCGAACGCCTTGTCGCCGTTTTCATCGGCTTCGCCGGTGACCTTGATGCGCTCGAAGGGAAACAGCTGGCGGTCCATCAAATGGCTGGGCACCACGTTCTGCAGCGCGGTGAGCATGTTCTCCAGCCGGCCGGGAAACTTCTTGTCCCAGTCGCGCAGCAGGTTGCCCACCTGCTTGCGCTGCAGGTTCTCCTGACTGCCGCAGAGCGTGCAGGGGATGATGGGGAACTGCTTGACCTCGGCCCAGCGGATCAGGTCTTTTTCGGGCACGTAGGCCAGCGGCCGGATCACCATGAACTCGCCGTTGTCGCTGACCAGCTTGGCCGGCATGCCCTTGAGCTTGCCGCCGAAGAACATGTTGAGGAACAACGTCTGCAGCATGTCGTCGCGGTGGTGGCCGAGCGCGATCTTGGTCGCGCCCAGCTCCCTGGCGACGCGGTACAGGATGCCGCGGCGCAGCCGGCTGCACAGGCTGCACATGGTCTTGCCTTCGGGAATCACCTTCTTGACGATGGAGTAGGTGTCCTGCGTCTCGATGTGGTGCTTCACGCCGAGCTTGGACAGGTACTCGGGCAGGATGTGATCGGGGAAACCGGGCTGCTTCTGGTCGAGGTTGACCGCGATGATCTCGAAGTTGATCGGCGCGCGCGCCTGCAGCTTCAGCAGGATGTCGAGCAGGCCATAACTGTCCTTGCCCCCCGAGACGCAGACCATCACGCGGTCGCCTTCCTCGATCATGTTGAAGTCCACGATGGCGCGGCCGACTTCGCGGCACAGGCGTTTTTCCAGCTTGTGGTTTTCGTGGGCGGTTTTTTCGGGATTCATGGCAGCAACTCACAGTACAAAACAGAAACGCCGGCGTGAAGGGCATTCAAACCCGGGAACGCCGCGGAACCGGCTTCGCCGGGCCGCCAGCGTTGCCCCCTGGGGGGGTAGCGCGCAGCGCTGCGGGGGGTCATTCCAACTCCGGGATGATGCGTCTCATGAACGCGTCGAACATGGGCACGGTGAAGGCCGTGTCGCCGTGGTTGGGGCTCCAGACCATGCCTTTGCCGATCAGCGCGCTGCGCGTGGGGGCCAGCGACGACACCTTTTCGTTCAGGCAGTCGGCGATGTCGCCCGACCGGTGCGGGCCTTCGCCGAGTTCCGCCATGGCCCGCAGGTACTTTTTTTCCTTCGGCGTGCAGCGGTCGAAACGCACCCGGAAAAAGCCCTCGTCCAGACCGGCGATGGCCGTGACGCTGGCCTTGCGCACGGCGTCGATGCCGATCGGGCTGGCGTCGGCCGCCAGCCAGGTGTGGCTGCCCCAGGCCTGCAGGAAGTAGGCGTAGCCCTGGGTCACGCGCAGGATCTCGGCCAGCGCTTCGGGCGTGATGGCGACGCCTTCGTCCAGCAGCGGCTTTTCGATCGCCTGTGCCGCGTCTTGCGGCGCCAGGGCGCCGATGAACGGGAAGTCGAACAGGCGCTCGGCGTAGGACTTGGAATTGCCCATGAGCCCGCGCAACTGGGGCAGGCCGGCGCCGACCAGCACCACCGGCAGCCGGCGCTGCTCGGTGCGGTGCATGGCGGTGATGAGGGCGGCGAGCTGCTCTTCGGGCACGTACTGCAGCTCGTCGATGAACAGGGCCAGCGCCGTGCCTGCCGCTTTGGCGGCCAGGCCCGCCTGTTCGAGGAGGGCCTGCAGATCGTGTTCGAGGTCGCCGTTGTCGGCCAGGCCGGGTTCGGGCTCGTAGTCGATGCCGACCTCGATGTCGTTGTAGGTCACTTTCAGGCGCCTGGCGAAACCGGCCAGCGCCCGCAGGCCGCGGATGGCGAAGGCCTTGGCCGCGTCGAGCTGGCTCAGGCGCAGCAGGGCCTGGCGCAGTTGCGGAGCCAGCAGCGCCGGCAGCGAGCGGCCTTCGGGGGCTTCCAGCCGCACGGTGTGGATGCCGGCGGCCTCGGCGTCGTCGCGCATGCGGTCGAGCAGCACGGTTTTGCCCACCCCGCGCAGGCCCACCAGCATCGCGCTCTTGGCCGGGCGCCCGATGCGGGCGCGCTCCAGGGCGATGTGCACGGATTCGATCAGCGTGCCCCGGCCGGCCAGCTCCGGCGGCGGTGTGCCCGCGCCGGGAGCGAAGGGATTTCGGATCGGGTTCATGGGTGAATGATACTGAAATTTGTCAAATTATAGAAAATCAGTAACTTTTCAAACTTCGCTTGATTTGAAGAGGTGGTGTGCTGTCCACCCATTCACCACTGTCCGCTTTCCATGCGGATCGCCACTTCGCAGTCGTCAAAAATCTCCAGCTTGGCGATCTTCACGCGCACGCCGATCACGCCCGGCAGCTGCATCAGGCGGCGCGTCAGCTTGCCGATCAGGCTCTCCAGCAGGTTGACGTGATCGGCGGTGCACTCGTCGATGATGATCTGGCGCACCTTGCGGTAGTCGAGCACATGGGAGATGTCGTCGTCGTGTGGCAGCAGCGGCTGGCTGCCCTGGTTGAGTTCAGCGTCCACCTGGATCGGCTGCGGGCTGGTCTTCTCGTGGTCGAGGATGCCGAGGTTGGCATCGAAGCGCAGGCCGGTGAGGGCCAGGATCTGGGTGCCGGCCTGCGGCGCGTAGGGTGTGGTCATGGGTCTGGGCCAGGGTGGCCTGGTTTACATCAGCGAAAAGTCGCGTTCGAAGCGCATCAGGTGCTGGCCGCCGTCGACCAGCAGCGTGGTGCCGGTGATGGAGCGGTTGGCCAGCGCAAAGGCCACGGTCGCAGCCACGTCCTCGGGGGTGGACGAGCGGCCCAGCGGCGACTGGCGGTGCAGTTCGTTGAACTTCTGGTCGCTCAGCAGGTGGCTGGTGAGCGTGAGCCCTGGCGCCACGCCGACCACGCGCACGCGCGGCGCCAGCGCCAGCGCCAGCATGGTGTTGGCGGCTTCGAGCGCGGCCTTGGAGAGCGTGTAGCTGAAGAAGTCGGGGTTCTGGTTCCAGAGTTTCTGGTCCAGCAGGTTGACCACGGCGCCGTCGCGTTCGCTGCCTTGCAGGTGGGCGTGCAGCGCCTGCGCCAGCAGGATGGCCGAGCCGGTGTTGGCGCGCAGGTGCGTTTCCATCGCCGCGAAGCCGAAGCTTTGCGCGCTGTCGTGCTCGAACAGCGAGGCGTTGTTCACCACCGCGTCGACCCGGCCGAAACGCGCCACCACGGCCGGCAACAGGGCCCGCACACTGGCCTCGTCACCGAGATCGGCGCAGAAGGACACCGCGCTGCCGGTGCGCCCGGTCAGCGCATCGCAGTCGGCGGCGGTCTGCCGCGCTTCGGCCACCGACAGCCGGTGGTGCACCGCCACGTTCCAGCCAGCGCGCGCCAGCGTGAGCGCGATCTCTCGGCCCAGGCGCCGGCCCGCGCCGGTGACCAGCACGGTGCGCGCAGCGGAGGTTTCGGTGGGGGAGGTGCTGGGCATGTCGGACCGTCTCGGATAATGGGCGGGTGAACACCGAATCTGTGAGCGAACCGTCGAGTTTAACGAGGGCCCTGCTGGCGCGCCTGCGCGAGGCCATCCACGCGGCGGGCGGCTGGTTGCCGTTTGACCGTTTCATGGCCATCGCGCTGTACGAGCCGGGGCTGGGTTATTACGCCAACCAGAATCCCAAATTCGGCCAGATGCCGGCGGGCTTGGCCGGGCAGGGCAGCGACTTCGTGACCGCGCCCGAGCTCACGCCCTTGTTTGGCCACACGCTGGCGCGCCAGGTGGCGCAGGCGCTGGTGGCGACCGGCACGGATGAAGTGTGGGAGTTCGGCGCCGGCACCGGTGCGCTGGCGCTGCAGGTGCTGGACGCGCTCGCCGCCATGGGCCAGGCGCCGCGGCGCTACACCATCGTCGATCTCTCGGGCAGCCTGCGCGAGCGCCAGCGCGAGACCCTGGCCCGGCATGCCGACCGAGTGCGGTGGGCCGACCAGTTGCCCGAGCGGTTCGAGGGTGTGGTGCTGGGCAACGAGGTGCTGGACGCCATGCCGGTGCAACTGCTGCACCGCGTGGGCGGGCAGGCCGAGGGGGTCTGGCACGAGCGCGGCGTGGCGCTCGACGATGGCGGTGCGCTGGTCTGGGCCGAGCGAACCACCGATCTGCGCCCGCCGCTGGACATCGAAGGCCCGCACGACTACCTGACCGAGATCCACCCGCAGGCCGAGGCCTTCATCCGCACGCTGGCCGACCGGCTGCAGCGCGGCGCGGCGTTTTTCATCGACTACGGTTTTCCCGAGGCCGAGTACCACCACCCGCAGCGCCACATGGGCACGCTGATCTGCCACCGCGCGCACCAAAGCGACGACAACCCGCTGGCCGACGTGGGCGAAAAGGACATCACCGCGCACGTGAACTTCACCGGCATCGCACTCGCCGCGCAGGACGCTGGCATGAGCGTGCTCGGCTACACCTCGCAGGGCCGTTTCCTGATCAACGCCGGCCTGATGGAGGTGTCGAAGGACGCCGGCCCGCGCGAGAACGCGATGCTCGGCAAGCTTGTGAACGAACACGAGATGGGCGAGCTGTTCAAGGTGCTGGCGCTGGCGCCGGCGGCCAGCGCCGAGGGTTGGGTGCCCATCGGGTTCACGGCTGGCGACAGGACACACCGTTTGTGAACAGGAAGCCGCCATGATCCGCTGGATGATCGTCATCTTTCTGGCGCTGCTGCTGATCAGCTGGTTCACGCCGCTGCTGCAGAAGCTGGGTTTTGGCAAGCTGCCGGGCGATGTGCGCTTCAAGGCGTTTGGGCGCGAATGGTTCCTGCCCATCACCACCACCATCCTGCTGAGCTTCGTGGCCAGCCTGATCGGCCAGATCATCTGAGGTCCTTGATACCCCGCGGGGTGTCTTGAAATCGGCCGACAGGCATCCATCTGCGGACCAACCTGTCTGGAGTCTGAAACATGTCCACCGAATCCCTGCACATCGTCTGCCCCCACTGCCACACCACCAACCGCATCGCCAGCGCCGACCTCTCGGCCGCGCCCGACTGCGGGAAATGCCACCAGCCCCTGTTCACCGGTCACCCGGTGGCGCTGGACGACGAAACGGCGTTTGAAAAACACATTGCGCGCTCACAGGTGCCGGTCTTGGTGGATTTCTGGGCCCCCTGGTGCGGCCCCTGCCGCGCCATGGCGCCGGCCTTCGAGCAGGCGGCGCAGCAACTGGAGCCCGGCATGCGCCTGGCCAAGGTGAACACCGAAGCCGCGCAGAGCCTGGCCGCGCGCTTCAACATCCGCAGCATCCCGACGCTGGCGCTGTTCGTGAACGGCCGCGAGGTGGCGCGCCAGCCCGGCGCCATGGGCGCGGCCGACATCGTGCGCTGGGCGCGTTCGCAGCGCGGCTGAACGCTGGCGTGATGGCCGCGGCGGCCCCGATGACAAAGCCGTTTCACCTACTCTGACATTCGTGTAACTGAGTTACATGTCCGGTATGATCCGCCCCACTTCGCACCGGGGCCGTCATGGGGTACTGTTCCGGACCGACCTTCTGGAACCGATCTCATGCCCAACACGACCAGCGGATTCCTCCGCGCCCGACTGCTCGCCGACGTGGGCGGTACCAACGCCCGCTTTGCCTGGCAATCCGGCCCCGGTGAGCCGATCACCGACGTGCGCGTATTGCCCTGTGCCGAACACGCCACCCTGCAGGACGCGATCCGCGTCTACCTGAACGGCCTCGGCCACGGCACGCCGGACGCGGTGGCGATCGCCATCGCCAACCCGATCACCGGCGACCAGATCCGCATGACCAACCACCACTGGTCGTTTTCGCAGTCGGCGGTGAAGGCCGAGTTCGGCTTCAACACGCTGCGCCTGCTCAACGATTTCACCGCACTGGCGCTGGCGCTGCCCGACCTGCCGGCGCAGGAGCTGCGCCAGGTCGGCGGCGGCGCGGCCATGCCCGGCGCCGCCATGGGCCTGGTCGGCGCCGGCACGGGGCTGGGGGTGTCGGGCCTCTTGCCCAACGGCCTGGCGGGCTGGGTACCGCTGGAAGGCGAGGGCGGCCACGTCACGCTGCCGGCCGTGACGGCGCGCGAGCGCCTGGTGATGGACGGCCTGGCGCGCCGCTATGGCCGCTGCTCGGCCGAGCGCGTGTGCAGCGGGCAGGGCATCCTGGACACCTACGGCCTGCTCTGCGAGGCCGATGGCGTGGCGCCGGGCGGCGTGGCCAGCGCGGCCGACGTGAGCGAGGCGGCCCTGAACGCCGGCCACCCGCAGGCGCTGGAAGCGCTGAACATCTTTTGCGCCATGCTGGGCTCGGTGGCCGGGAACCTGGCGCTCACGCTGGGCGCGCGCGGCGGGGTCTACATCGGCGGCGGCATCGTGCCGCGGCTGGGCGCCTGGTTCGAAACGTCCCCGTTCCGGGCCCGGTTCGAGTCCAAGGGCCGGTTCCAGAACCTGCTGGCCGAGATGCCCGTGTGGGTGATCACGTCGAAACAATCGCCCGCCCTCCTGGGCGCCGCACGCGCGCTGGACGGTCGCGTCTGACGGTTGTCGGCCCGGCAAGGGCCCCTGGGGTTTCTACGGATGGTCGGTGTTAATTAATTAATGAAAAATTAACACCCTCGGCGCAAGCTGCGCCGGGCCAACCACAACCGGGCCACAGGCCACCCTTCGGAGACAACCCATGAAGTTCACTCACACCTTTGGTGCCGCGCTGGTCGCAGCCCTGCTGGCCACCGCCTGCGGCAAAAAAGAAGAGGCCGCTCCCGTGGCTGCCGCACCGGCGCCCGCCGCTGCGCCGGCACCGGCCAGGACCTCGGTGGAAGTGCTGCACTACTGGACCTCGGGCGGCGAAGCCAAGTCGGCCGCCGAGCTCAAGGCCATGCTGGAAGCCAAGGGCCACGAATGGAAAGATTTCGCGGTGGCCGGTGGTGGCGGCGACAACGCCATGACCGTGCTCAAGAGCCGGGCCGTCTCGGGCAACCCGCCCACGGCCGCCCAGGTGAAGGGCCCGGCCATCCAGGAATGGGCGAACGAAGGCATGCTGGCCAGCATCGACAACGTGGCCCAGGCCGAGAAGTGGGACGAGCTGCTGCCCAAGGTGGTGGCCGACGTGATGAAGTCCAACGGCAACTACGTGGCCGCTCCGGTCAACGTGCACCGCGTCAACTGGATGTGGGCCAACCCCGAGGTGCTGAAGCAGGCCGGCGTGGCCGCCATGCCCAAGACCTGGGACGAATTCTTCGTCGCCGCCGACAAGATCAAGAAATCGGGCAACGTGGCGCTGGCCCACGGCGGCCAGAACTGGCAGGACTTCACGGTGTTCGAGTCCGTCGTGCTGGGCGTCGGTGGCCCCGAGTTCTACACCAACGCCCTGGTCAAGCTCGACCCCGCGGCCATCGCCAGCCCGACCATGACGAAGGCGCTGACCACCTTCCGCAAGCTCAAGGGCTACACCGACAGCGCCTCCACCGGCCGCGACTGGAACATGACCACCGCCATGGTGATCGGCGGCAAGGCCGGGTTCCAGTTCATGGGTGACTGGGCCAAGGGCGAGTTCACCGCCGCCGGCCAGAAGCCGGGCGAGGGCTTCCTATGCGCCGCCGCCCCGGGCACGGCCAACGCCTACACCTTCAACGTCGACTCCTTCATCATGTTCAAGCTGAAGGACGAAGCCGCGCAGAAGGCCCAGGGCGACCTGGCATCCGCCATCCTGAGCACCGAATTCCAGGAGGTCTTCAACCAGAACAAGGGCTCGATCCCGGTGCGCCTGGGCCACGACATGGCCAAGTTCGACGACTGCGCCAAGCTCTCGGCCACCGACTTCGTGGAAACCGCCAAGTCGGGCGGTCTGGTGCCTTCCATCGCCCACGGCATGGCGGTGGAGCCGGCCAAGGCCGGCGCCATCCAGGACGCGGTGACGCAGTTCTGGAACGACGACAAGCTCAGCGTGGCCGAGGCGCAAAAGCGCATCGCCGCCGCGGCCAAGTAAAGCGTTTCCCAAGCGCCATCCAGCGAGACCTGCGCAGGCGTTGAGCCTGCGCAGGGCGCCCCATGCCCCAAACATTCGACAAGCTCCTGCCCAAGCTGGTGCTGGCCCCGGCCTTCGTGCTCGGCCTGGCCTTCATCTACGGCTTCATGGTGTGGAACGGGCTGCTGTCCGTCACCGCCTCCCGCATGCTGCCCAACTACGAACTGGTGGGCCTGGCCCAGTACGAGCGCCTCTGGGAGATGGACCGCTGGCACGTGGCGCTGAAAAACCTGGCCATCTTCGGCACGCTCTACGTGGGCGGTTCCATGGCGCTGGGTGTGTTCCTCGCCATCCTGCTCGACCAGAAGGTGCGCGCCGAAGGCTTCATCCGCACCGTCTACCTCTACCCCATGGCGCTGTCCTTCGTGGTCACCGGCACCGCCTGGAAATGGATCCTGAACCCCAGCGCCGGCCTGCAGAAACTCGTGCAGGACATGGGCTGGACCTCGTTCACTTTCGACTGGCTGGTGCAGTCGGACATGGCGATCTACTGCGTCGTCATCGCCGGCGTGTGGCAGTCGGCCGGCTTTGCCATGGCGCTGTTCCTGGCCGGCCTGCGCGGCATCGACGACAGCATCATCAAGGCCGCGCAGATCGACGGCGCCTCGCTGCCGCGCATCTACTGGCGCATCGTGCTGCCCGCGCTGCGTCCGGTGTTTTTCTCCACGCTGATGGTGCTGGCCCACCTGGCCATCAAGAGCTTCGACCTGGTGATGGCGCTCACCTCGGGCGGCCCGGGCTACGCCACCGACGTGCCCGCCACCTTTATGTTCGCCATGAGCTTCACCCGTGGCCAGATCGGCCTGGGCGCGGCGAGCGCCACCATCATGCTGGTCACAGTGGCGGCGATCGTGGTGCCCTACCTCTACAGCGAACTGAGGACCAAACCCCATGACAGGTAGAAACACCCCCCTGCGCCGCTGCGCGTCTTCCCCCCTTGCAAAGGGGGACCACGCTGGTGGCCCGGCGAAGCCGGTTCCACGGCGTGCGCTGGATGGGTCACGCGCTCCGGCTGCGAGCCTGCGTGTGGCCCTCGATGGTCTCGATAGCCAAGGTAGCAAGCCATGAATCTCCCACGTTTCAATGCCGGCCGTTTCGCCTTGATGGCCACCCTGCTCATCGGCGCCGCTTTCTTCCTGGCCCCGCTGTATGTGATGGTGGTCACCTCGCTGAAAGACGCCGACGAGATCCGCAACGGCAACCTGCTGAGCCTGCCCGGCGGCCTGAACTTCAGCGCCTGGGGTCAGGCCTGGTCCACCGCCTGCACCGGCGTCGAGTGCAACGGCCTGCAGCCCTTCTTCTGGAACTCGGTGTGGATGGCCATCCCCGCCGTGCTGCTGTCCACCACCTGGGGCGCGCTCAACGGCTACGTGCTCAGCCTGTGGAAGTTCCGCGGCAGCGAAACCTTCTTCGGCCTGCTGCTGTTCGGCGTGTTCATGCCGTTCCAGGTGGTGTTGCTGCCGATGAGCCAGGTGCTCGGTTACCTCGGCCTGTCGAGCAGCATCGGCGGCCTGATTCTGGTGCACTGCCTGGCCGGCCTGCCCAGCACCACGCTGTTCTTCCGCAACTACTACGCCGCCGTGCCGGGCGAGCTGCTGAACGCCGCGCGCCTCGACGGCGCGGGCTTCTGGCAGATCTTCCTGCGCATCATCGTGCCCATGTCCACGCCCATCATCATGGTCACGCTGATCTGGCAGTTCACCCAGATCTGGAACGATTTCCTGTTCGGCGTGGCCTTCAGTGGCGCCGACTCCAAGCCGGTCACCGTGGGCCTGAACAACCTGGCCAACACCACCAGCAGCGTCAAGGCCTACAACGTGGACATGGCCGCAGCCCTCATCGCCGCCCTGCCGACCGTCGCGGTCTACGTGCTCGCGGGTCGTTTCTTCGTGCGCGGCCTGACCGCTGGCGCGGTCAAAGGTTAAGAAAGCATCATCATGGCATCAGCACTCGAAATCCAAGGCATCCGCAAGTGTTTCGGCAAGGGCGACAAGACGGTGGAGGTCCTGAAAAAGATCGACATCGCCGTCGCACCGGGTGAGTTCCTCATCCTGGTGGGCCCCTCGGGCTGCGGCAAGTCCACCCTGCTCAACATCATCGCCGGGCTCGAAGAGCCCACCGAAGGCGCGATCCACATCGGTTCGCGCAACGTGGTCGGCGTGGCCTCGGCGCAGCGCGACATCGCCATGGTGTTCCAGAGCTACGCGCTCTACCCGACCATGAGCGTGGCCGACAACATCGGCTTTGCGCTGGAGATGCGCAAGGTGCCCAAGGCCGAGCGCGAGAAGCGCATCGGCGAGGTCGCGGCCATGCTGCAGATCACGCATCTGCTGGACCGCCGGCCGAGCCAGCTCTCGGGTGGCCAGCGCCAGCGCGTGGCGATGGGGCGAGCGCTGGCGCGCCAGCCGCAGCTGTTTTTGTTTGACGAACCGCTGTCCAACCTCGATGCCAAGCTGCGCGTGGAGATGCGCGCCGAGATCAAGCGCCTGCACCAGGTCAGCGGCATCACCAGCGTCTACGTGACGCACGACCAGATCGAGGCCATGACCCTGGGCAGCCGCATCGCGGTGATGAAAGACGGCGTGCTGCAACAGCTGGGCACGCCCGACGAGATCTACAACCGCCCGGCCAACACCTACGTCGCCACCTTCATCGGCTCGCCGACCATGAACCTGATCAAAGGCCAGTCCCTGGCCGCCGCCAACGGCCACGGGTTCGGCATCCTCGGCACCGAGTTGCCGCTGACCTGCCCGGCCGCCAGTGGCAGCCGCGCGTTGCTGGGCCTGCGGCCCGAACACATCGCCTTCAACGACAGCGCCGCCTGGCGCGGCGAGGTCAGCGTGGTCGAGCCCACCGGTGCCGACACCTACGTGGTCATCAAGACCGCCGCGGGCGATGTCACCGTGCGCACTGCGCCGCAGGTGCGCGTGAACCCCGGCGACCGCGTCGGTCTGGACATCCAGGCGAGTCACGTCAACTGGTTCGACCAGACATCGGGCGTGCGCCTTGCTTGAGTGTGCTTGTTGGCCAGTACCTCGCGGCTGCGGCAGCATGAAGTGGTGTGGGCTCTCCACCGGTGGCGCGCCAACACCTTTTCTGCCAAGGCGTGTGCGGGCAGGCCGCAGCGCGCCAGTGAGGCGCCGAGAAGCGCAGTGGCCGTGGCCGCGCGCGCAGCGCGCTTCGTCAACTGACTTGTCGCACTTGTCTGAGCGGAGAGAGCGCAGCTAACGCAGCGAGTTGTGCGACAGGCCACGGCCGCGAGCATCGCAGGGAAGTCGGTGCGCAGCGCCGACCGCCTCACTGAAGCGCTGCGGCCTGCCCGCGCACGCCTTGGCACGCGATGTGCAGCGAGCAAGCATGTCCGAACCAGCGCACAACCCCACTACGCCAGCGTCAACACCACCCGCAAACCGCGCGGCGCCACCGGTTCCACCGTGGCATCACCACCATGCCGACGCGCGATCTCGCGCACGATGGCCAGGCCCAGACCGCAGCCGCCGGGCTGTTCGCTGGCGCGCCAGAAGCGCTGGAACACGTGCGCCCGGTCTTCGTCGCTGAGGCCCGGGCCGTTGTCTTCCACGCTCAGGCGCGTCTGCGCGCCCGCGGCCTCGACCCGGAGCGTGACCGCGCTGCCGCGCGGCGTGTAGCGCAGGGCGTTGTCGATCAGGTTGGCCAGGGCCTCGCGCAGTTGCAGGGCGTCGCCCTGGATCGTGCGGTGTTCTTCGCCTTCGAAGCCGAGGTCCACACCCGCGGCCACGGCTTTGGGTGTCCACTCACGCGCCACTTCGCGCGCCAGCGCGGCGAGGTCCAGCGACTCGCGCCGGGCGGTGGTTTCGGTGCGCGCCAGCGTGAGCAGCTGGTGCACCAGGTGGGCGCTGCGTTCGGCGCCGGTGAGCACCTTGTTCAGGCGCGCGCCCAGCACCGGATCGGCGGTCTCGCGCTGCGCCAGCTCCACCTGGCTGATCAGCCCGGCCAGCGGCGTGCGCAACTGGTGGGCGGCGTCGTTGATGAAGCGCTTCTCCTGGTGCACGCTGCGTGCGACCTCGTCGAGCAGGCCGTTGATGGCCAGCACCAGCGCGTGCACCTCGCTCGGCGCCTGCGTCATGCCGATGGGCGAGAGCGCGTTGACCGAGCGGTTCTCCAGCTGTGCCGTCAGACGCGTCAGCGGGGCCAGGCCGCGCCGGATGCCGCCGTACACCAGCAGGCTCAGCAACACGCCCAGCGCCAGCAGCGGCACCAGCATGTCGGCCACCAGCTCGCGCGCGATGCGCTGCTGAACGGCCAGACCCTTGCCCACCTGCACGCGCAGGATCTGCGGCGCGCTGGCCTCGCCGTAGCTCAGGTCCAGCGCCACGATGCGCAGCGGCCGGCCGTCGAGCACGCCACCGTAGAACACCGGATCGCCGGCCACCAGCGGCGGCTGGGCCGGTGGCGGCAGGCGCTGGTTGCCGAGCAGGAACTGGCCCGGCGGCGAGGACACCATGTAGCTGATGCGGTCGTCCGGGTCCTGTTCCAGCACGTCCTGCGCGGCCCTGGGAAAGTCGATCAGCAGGCCCGAACCGACGGGCTTGACCTGGCGCGCCAGCGCGCGCACCGACTGCGTGAGCGACTGGTCGATGCCTTTTTCGGCGTACGACAGTGCGATGCGGTAGGTGAGCAGGCCACCACCGGCCCACAGCACCAGCTGCGGCAGCAGCAGCCACAGCAGCAGCTGGCGGCGCAGGGACAGGCGCGACGGAGCCATCATGGCGCGCCGGCCGACTCCAGCAGGTAACCCAGACCGCGGATGTTGCGGATGTTCAGCGTCGAGCCGCTGAGCTTGCGGCGCAGGCGGTGCACGTACACCTCCAGCGCGTTCGAGGCCACGCCGCCGGACTCGGCCGGCTCGGACTGCCAGGCGGCGAGCACGTCTTCGCGGCTCACCACCTGGCCGCTGTGACGCACCAGCAGGTCGAGCAGCACCCATTCGCGCTGCGTCAGGTCGATGGCTTCGTTGCCCAGCCAGGCGCGCGGCAGTTGCGGGTCCAGCCGCAGGTTGCCGGCTGCCGGGACGGACGGCGCGGGTGCGGTGTGGACACCGAATGCAGGCAGGCTGGCGCGGCGCAGCAGGGCCTGCAGGCGGGCCAGCAGTTCGTCGCGGTTGAAGGGTTTGGTGAGGTAGTCGTCGGCGCCCGCGTTCAGGCCTTCGACGCGGTCTTCGACGCCGTCGCGCGCGGTGAGGATCAGCACCGGCAGGGCGGGCAGGCGCTGGCGCAGGCGGCGCAGCACGGTCAGGCCATCCACCAGGGGCAGGCCGAGGTCGAGCACCACGCCGTCGAAACCCTGCAGGGCCAGCCGCTCCAGGGCCTCGGCACCGTCGGCCGCGGTGGTGATGCGGTGGCCCGCTTGCGTGAGCTGGGCGCCCAGCGCGTCGCGCAGCAGTTCGTCGTCTTCAACAATCAGCAGGTGGGCCATGGGGTCAGTTTAGCCGCGCCCTGCCGGGCGCTCGGACGTTCAGGCCGCTTCGAGCGGGCGCACCTGGAACGCCGGGGCCTTGCCGGCGTGGTCCTGACCGGCGTACACGGTGAGGTGCGGGTAGGGGATCTCGATGCCGGCGGCATCAAAGGCGGCCTTCAGGCGGCGCAGGTATTCGCGTTTCACGTTCCACTGCTCCAGGGGCAGGCAACGAAAGCGGCAGCGGATGACCACCGCCGAGTCGGCCCAGCGTTCGACGCCGGCGATCTCCAGTTCGTTCGTGATGCTGGCGCCAAAGGCCGGCTCTTCGCGCATCGTCCGGGCCACTTCGGCCATGACCCGCATCACCTCGTCCACGTTCTCGCGGTAGGCCACGCCGATGTCCATGACCGCGTTGCTGAAGCCGCGCGTCATGTTGATCACGGTGCTGATGTGGCCGTTGGGCACGTAGTGCACGTTGCCGTCGTAGTCGCGCAGCTGCACGTAGCGCAGCGTGACCACCTCCACCATGCCGGCGTGTTCGCCCAGCTTGACCACATCACCCTGCCGGATCTGGTTTTCCAGCAGGATGAAGAAGCCGGTGAAAAAATCCTTGACCAGGCTCTGGGCGCCAAAACCCACCGCCAGACCGACCACGCCAGCCGCCCCCAGGATGGGCGCCACCGACACCCCCAGTTCGGAGAGCACCAGCATGCCGGCGATCAGGCTCACCACCACCCCGACCAGGTAGCGGAAGACACGGCCCAGGGTTTCGGCGCGCTTGCTCGACTCGCGGTCGTCCATGCGGCTGGCGATGCGTATGCGCAGCGTGCGTATGCCGCGCTGCAGGATGGCGACCAGCAGCCAGGCGGCGATGAGGATGATGGTCACCCGCAGCAGGGTGGTGGCGGCGCTGCCGAGGCCGATCCACCAGCGGGTGGCGAGGTCCAGGATGTTGCCGTTCATGGGTGTTCCTCCAGAAGGGTTGTGAAAAGGGCCTCACGGAGTCACCCAGGGCACCGCCGGGCCGCCCTTCGACAAGCTCAGGACGGACGGCCAGTGCCGTCCCCCTCCCGCCGAAGGCGAGAGAGGGGGTGACGCGAAGCGGCGCGAGGGGTGTTTATCTCAGGCTGCCGAAACGGCGTTGAGTGCGTTCAGGAAGCGCTGGCGCCACCAGTGCACGTCCTGTTCGCGGATGTTCTGCAGCAGCGCCTGGTGGCGGCGCTGACGCTCTTCCAGCGGCATTTGCAGCGCGCGTTGCATGGTTTCGGCCGTGCGCGTGGTGTCGTAGGGGTTCACCAGCAGGGCGTCGCGCATCTGCTCGGCCGCGCCGGCAAAACGCGACAGCACCAGCACGCCGGGGTCTTCGGGGTCCTGCGCGGCGATGAACTCCTTGGCCACCAGGTTCATGCCGTCGCGCAGTGGCGTCACCAGCGCCACGCTGGCCGCGCGGTACAGGCCGGGCAGGCGCTTGCGCGCCACGCTGCGGTGGATGTAGCGCACGGGCATCCAGTCGAGTTCGCCGAAGTCGCCATTGACCGAACCACACAGACTCTCCAGCTCGTGGCGCAGAGCGGCGTAGGCATCGACCGCCTCGCGGCTGGGCGCGGCGATCTGGATCAGCGTGGCGCTGCCCAGGTTCTCCGGGTAGTTCTGCAGCAACTGGCGAAAGGCCTTGATGCGCTGCGGCAGGCCTTTGGAATAGTCCATGCGCTCCACACCCAGCAACAGGCGGCGGCGCGAGTATTCGTCGCGCATCTGTTCGTACATGTCGACCGCCTCGCGGCCCTGGCCGAGGGCCGTGAATTCGTCCACGTCGATGCCGATCGGGAAGGCCTGCACCTGCAGGGTCTTGCCGAAGGCCCGGAATTCGTGTTCACCGAGGATGTCGGCCGAGGTTTCGGTGCCCACGTAGCGCGAGAAATGGGCCACGTCGGCCTCGCTCTGGAAGCCCACCAGGTCGTAGGCAAACAGCGAGCGCATCAGCCACTCGTGTTCCGGAACGGCGGCCAGCAGCAGGGGCGGGGGCAGGGGGATGTGCAGGAAGAAACCCATGCGCTGCTGGCAGCCCATGTTGCGCAGCTCGGCGGCCAGCGGGATGAGGTGGTAGTCGTGCACCCAGATCACGTCGTCGGGCCGCAGCATCGCCGCCAGCTTGTGCGCGAACATCTGGTTGACGCGCCGGTAGCCGCCAATGAACCCGGCATCGAAATCGGCCAGGTCGAGCCGGTAATGGAACACCGGCCAGAGCACACCGTTGCTGTAGCCCAGGTAGTAGCTGTCGTGGTCCTCGCGGCTCAGGTCCACGGTGGCGAGCTGCACCGGGCCGGCGGACTGCAGATGGACGTCGCCTTCGCCGGGGGTTCCGCCTTCCACGATCTTGCCGCTCCAGCCGAACCAGAGACCGCCCGAGGCCTGCAGCGCCTGGCCGAGCGCCACGGCCAGCCCGCCCGAAGCGGTCTTGCGCGGATCGGCGACGCGGTTGGAGACGACGACAAGACGGCCCATCAGAGAGCCTCCGCGCAGCGCGCTGCGGCATTCACCTTGGGAGTGGCCCGGCGGCTCATCTAGATCACCGTGTCCCAGGCGGCCGACAGGCGAACGGCCGCGTTGATGATGCCCACCATGGAATAGGTCTGCGGGTAGTTGCCCCACATCTCGCCGGTGGTGGCGTGCGTGTCTTCGGAGAGCATGCCCAGCGGGTTGCGCGCCTTGAGCATGGTCTCGAAGATGGCGCGGGCTTCTTCCACGCGGCCGATGCGCGCGAGCGCGTCGATGCGCCAGAAGGTGCAGATGTTGAACGCGGTTTCGGGTGTGCCGAAGTCGTCGGCCGCTTCGTAGCGCCGCATGTAGGGGCCGTCGCACAGGTGTTTCTCCAGCGCGTCCAGGGTGGCGATGAAGCGCGGGTCCATCGGATCGATGAAACCGACCTCGGCCATCAGCAGCACGCTGGCGTCGAGGTCGCGCCCGCCGAAGCTTTCGGCAAAGGCCTGGCGTTCCTCGCTCCACGATTCGCGCAGGATGCGCGCGCGCATGCCTTCGGCGTGTTTTTGCCAGTAGGCGGCGCGTTCGGACTGTTGCAGTGTCTGCGCGATCTTGGCCAGCCGGTCGCAGGCGGCCCAGCACATCAGTGCCGACGAGGTGTGCACACGGGCACGCGTGCGCAGTTCCCACATGCCGGCGTCGGGCTGGTCGAAGATGCGCACCGCTTTTTCGCCGACCGCTTCGAGCCGCTCGAACTCGGCCAGACCCGCCGGGTTGAGCAGGCGTCGGTCGTGGAAAGCCTGGGCTGCGCCGAGCACGATGTTGCCGTAGACGTCGTGCTGGAAATGTTCGTGGGCCTGGTTGCCCACGCGCACCGGGCCCATGCCACGGTAGCCGGGCAGCCGTTCGCAGATGCGTTCGGGCAGGTCGCGTTCCAGCCCGATGCCGAACAGCGGCTGCACATGGCCCCCATTGGCACCGACCACCGCGTTGGACAGCCAGCGCAGGTAGTCTTCCATGGTGCCGACTTCGGCCAGGCTGTTGAGCGCCCGCACGACAAAGAAGGCGTCGCGCAGCCAGCAGTACCGGTAGTCCCAGTTGCGCTGGCTGCCCGGCGCCTCGGGGATGCTGGTGGTCATGGCCGCGATGATCGCGCCGGTGTCCTCGAACATCGAGAGCTTGAGCGTGATGGCGGCGCGGATCACCGCGTCCTGCCACTCCAGCGGCAGCGCCAGGCGCTGGCTCCAGCCGCGCCAGTAGGTCAGGGTTTCCTGTTCAAAATGGCGCGCCGTTTCGGCAATGCCGCCTTCCAGGGTTTCGTCGGGGCCGAGCATGAAGTTGAGCTCGCGCGTGAGCAGGAAAGGCTGCTGGCTCAGCACATGGGACACCGAGGCGTCGGTGTGCAGCCGCAGGGTCTGCTGGTCACCGACGAAGCGGATGTGGTTGCTGCCCGAGGTGATGGTGGGTGTCTGGGCGCCCCAGTCGAAGCGGGGGGTGAGCTGCACACGGATGCGAGGGGCACCCTGGAGCGGACGCACGCGGCGCACCAGCATGGTGGGCCGGAAGTAGCGCCCGCGTGAGGGAAAGCGGGGCGCAAAGTCGGTGATGAGCAGGCCTTGCCCCTTCGTGTCCCACAACTCGGTGTGCAGCACGGCGGTGTTGGGGTCGTAATACTGCCGTGTCTTGTCCAGCTGTTCGATGTCGATGGCAAAAGCGCCCGCACCGTCTTCGCCACCGAGCAGCGCGTGAAACACCGGATCGCCATCAAAACGCGGCAGGCAACTCCAGACCACGCGCCCATGCGGATCGATCAGGGCGCTGAAGGCGCAATTGCCCACCACGCCCAGGGACAGGGACGGGGCAGCGGGCGCCGCAAAACCGGTGTTGCCGGTGAGGTCGGTGGCGGCGGTCGGTGGGTTCATCGCAAAGTGGTTGTTGTGCTGGGGGTGTTCCGGGTGGCGTCCCGCAGCCACTGGTGCAGGGCCTGCGGGTGAGCGATGCGGTGGGTGGCGCAGCTCGGGCCTTCGCCCACCTTGATGCCCCAGCCGCCGAGCCGCTGCACCACGTCAAAGCCGGACTCGTCGGTCACGTCGTCGCCGGCAAATACCGGCTGGCGCCCTTTGAAAGGGGACTCCGCCATGAAGGCGGCAATGGCCAGGCCCTTGCCCACATGGGTGGACTTGACTTCCACCACGGCCTTGCCACGCAGCAGTTGCAGATCCGGGTCGTGCCGGATCGCGGCCGTCATGACCGCGGTGCATTCGGCATCCAGTTCGGGTGCGAGCCGGAAGTGCAGGGCGACGGCGGTCTTCTTGTGTTCTACGAGCAGTCCCGGATGGTGGGCCGCCAGCGCCTGCGCCGCGGCCAGCACGGGGCCCAGTTCGGGGCGCCGATCCGATGAGGTGGTGCCCGCCAACGAACGGCGCACCGCGCCGTGTTCGAAAGCCGCCGGCAACACCAGGGGTGAGAGAAACGGGTCGATATCCCCCTGCGCGCGGCCGGTGACCAGCGCCAGCGCGCCGCCCAGCTGCGTGTGCAGCTGTTTCAGCAGCTCCACGAGTTCGCGCGGAACCACCACCTCGTCGGGCCGGGGCGCCAGTTCGGCCAGTGTGCCGTCAAAATCCAGAAACAGGGCGCATGGCCCAACCCGCAGGCTTGGTAATGTGCTCATCAACCTTTGACCGTAACAGACCCGGTGCCGCTTGTCACACCGCGGGCATTTGTCCGACCTGCCGGGTGAGGGACTTCGTGCGGGCTTGACGAGCCGGATTTTTATTCATGAAGTGCCGTGCGGCGCGCTTTCGTCCAGGGCCCTCGCCACTTCGGCGACCCGCGCGCGGTGGATCAGGGCCCCCACGTCAGGGCCGGTCAAACCCCGGGACTGCGCCTGCGCGGCAATGTCCGCGGTGACCACCGAACGGGCCGCCTGCAGCGCGGGGAGCAGGCGTTCACGCTGCAGGTAGGCGTCGTCTGCATGGCCGAGCCGGCCCCGCGCATCACACTCGCAGGCCAGCACGATGTCCAGAAAACGGGCCGGCTTGCGGAAGGCATCGCAGCGTTCGAGCAAGCGGACCAGGGCCGCCGCGCCGAGGCCGGCGCTGCGGTGGAGGTTGCCGTGTTCGCGCGCAACCACGTCGGCGAGCTCGCGGCATTCCACGGGCACGCGCCAGCGCTCGCAGACCCCGCGCAGCAGCCGCGCGCTGCGCTCCTCGTGGCCGATGTGGCGCGGCAACACGTCGGCGGGTGTGGTGCCCTTGCCGAGGTCGTGGCACAGGCAGGCAAAGCGCACCGGCAGCGAGGCACCGAGCAACGCGCTCATGTCGAGCACCATCATCAGGTGCACACCGGTGTCGATCTCGGGGTGGTATTCGGCCCGCTGCGGCACGCCCCAGAGCCGGTCCACTTCGGGCAGCAGGCGCACCAGCGCGCCGCAATCGCGCAGCACTTCGAACATGCGGCTGGGCCGCTGTTCCATGAGGCCGCGCGAGAGCTCCTGCCAGACGCGCTCGGCCACCAGATGATCCACCTCGCCGTGCTCCACCATCTGGCGCATCAGCGCCCGGGTTTCAGGGGCCACCTGGAAGTTGGGGAAGCGGGCCGCGAAGCGCGCCAGCCGCAGGATGCGCACCGGGTCTTCGGCGAAGGAATGGGTCACGTGGCGCAGCACGCGGTCCCGCAGGTCGCGCTGGCCACCATAGGGATCGATCAACCGGGCGTTCAGCGGGTCATCGGCTTCACCGGCGGCCACCGCCATGGCGTTGATGGTGAGGTCGCGCCGGGCCAGATCGTCTTCGAGCGTGACGCCCGGGTCGGTGTGGAAGTGAAAGCCGTGGTAGCCGGGCGCGGTCTTGCGCTCGGTGCGGGCGAGCGCGTATTCCTCGCGCGTCTGCGGGTGCAGGAACACCGGAAAGTCGCGCCCGACGGGCAGGAAACCCTGCGCGGCCATGGCTTCGGGCGTGGCCCCGACGACCACCCAGTCGCGGTCGACATGGGCCGAATCAGGGGCGCCAGCGTCGCGCGCCATCCAGGCATCACGCACGGCACCGCCCACGAGGTAAATGTCCATGGGCGGAGTTTAGATGGGAGCGATCACCGCCCCAGCCGGTAGGGTTCCTCGAATTCCAGGAAATCGTGTTCCGCCAGCGCGCCCTGTATCCAGGCCATCACACCCGGCAGCGCGGCCACGCGGTCCACGTAGGCCTGCAGATCGGCGGGCAGTGGCAGGCCGTAGGTGCGGATGCGCATGCAGATCGGGGCGAAGGTGGCGTCGGCGATGCTGAAGTGGCCGAACAGCAGGGGCGCGCTGCCGTCGGGCATCTTCCCGGGCTGGGCCGCCAGCAGTTCGCCCCACAGGCCGCACAGCCGCGCCATGTCGGCGCGCACCGCCGCCTGGTCGCGCCAGATCAGGCGGCCGGTGTCGGGCAGCGAGGCCTCGATGTTCATGGGGCAGTGGCTTCGCAGCGCGCCAAAGCCGCTGTGCATCTCGGCGCAGACGCTGCGCGCGCGGGCACGGGCCTTCGGGTCGGCGGGCCAGAGCTGTTTCTCAGGAAACCGCTCGGCCAGGTATTCGGCGATGGCCAGCGTGTCCCACACCGCAAAACCGTCGTCCACCAGCACCGGCACCTTGCCCACCGGGTTGATGCCGCGCAGGGATTTCTTGAAGGCCGAGTTGTTTTCGAACGAGTCGAAGCGGACCATGATTTCTTCGAACGGGATGCCCGCCTGCGTCATCAGCACCCAGGGGCGCATGGACCAGGAGGAGTAGTTCTTGTTGCCGATGTAGAGCTGCAGTGCCATGAAGATTTCCGTGTGTGAGGCCTCATGGTAAGTGGCCGGCAGCCGCCGATTGATGCCATAAGGTTGCCGGATTGATTCGGGGAGCCTGCGCGGCGGGGGGTTGCCGGTGAGAAGTGAACCCACCCAGGATGCGGTGGAGCCGGCTTCGCCGGGCCACTCGCATCGCCCCCTTGAGGGGGTCGCGCGCAGCGCGGCGGGGGTGGGTCAACTCAGGCGTATTTTTCGAGAATGCGGGTCGAACGCTCGACCTCGCGGAAGGTGGCGTCTTCGGAATCGGAGACCGCCACCGCCTCCATGACCGAGCAGGCCATCATGCGGTAGAAGGCCTTGTCCATGGCCTTGCGCGCGGCCGACATCTGCTGCGCCACGTCTTCACAGGGGCGGCCTTTTTCCACCATGTCGATGAGGCCACGCACCTGGCCCTCGATGCGCTTGAGGCGGTTGATCACGTCGCGCTGGTGTTCCGACCGGTAGGCCGAGGCGGTCTGCGCGGTGGGGGTCTTGCTGGTTGCGGACTTCGGGGTGGTGGCTGCCATAGGGGTTCCTCTGGGTGGGGGCATGGGTGAGAGTTTGCCAAAAAAACACACGCAAGTACCAATGGTCCTCTTCGAGGTCGTGTTTATCTGCCTGAATACCCTACCCCCTAGGGTAGTCACCAATGACGAAACACCCTCACCCGGCTAACTTTCGTTTCGTGGTGTTTTGATAAATATCAAGCACCCTGCAATGAACCATTCAACACAAGAGGATCCTCACATGCAAGTCTGGAAGCGCATTTCCATCGCCCTGGCCATGGGCATCACCGTGCTCGCCACCACCGGCTGCGGCACCATCGCCACCATGGGAAAGCTTGAAAAAGGTGCGGGATCGGAGGCTTCGCGCATGTGGGATCGCTGGGTGGAAGGCGATGGCGACATTGCGGTGGCCACCACCTGGGAAGCCAAGGTCAAGGCTGGCGTGAGCGCGAAGGACGTCGAGGAAATCCTGAAGATCGTGGCCGTGGAGCGCAACATGCGCGATGTGGGTGTCCTGCCCCTGTCCAAGGAGCTGGAAGCCCGCTCCGGCAAGAAAGAAAAGCTGCTGACGGTGTATTCGTACTGCAGCCCGGCCACGGCCCGCAAGATGGTGGACTTCAGCCCGCACATGGCGGCCTACCTGCCTTGCCGCGTCAGCCTGGTCGAACACGATGACGGCAGCCTCTGGCTCTACACCCTGAACATGGACATGATGGTCAAGATGGGCCGTAAGCTGCCCTCGCCGCTGAAGGAAGAAGCCCAGGCCGTGCGCGACACCATCTGGGAAATGATGCAGCGGGCCTCCAAGGGCGAGTTCTGATCCTGGCCTGTCACCAGGCCTGTCGATCGGCCGCGGGGGTTGCAAGACCCCTGCGGTTTTTTCGTGGGCGAAAAGCCGTGCTGTTTCAGCCGCGGCGCAGCGCCAGCAGGCGGCTGCGGCTGTTGTGGCCGCCCAGGTAGGTGGGTGCCACCGCCGCCACCGCGGCGGGCCGGATGCCCAGATCCCTCAGACCGGGCCACTGGCCGGTGGCCACGTTGTCGACCGACATGGCGTCCAGGTTGTCGCGGCTCATCAGCGGTTCGCCCGGGGCCAGTTCCATCATCAGCGCCTGCAGCCGCCCGACCACCATGGGCAGCGGCACGATGGGGCGCTGGCGGCTGCCGCAACGTCCGGCCAGGCGCACCAGATCGGCCAGCGTGAGCACGTCGGGCCCGGCGCACTCATAGGTCTGGCCCACGCTGCTGCGGGGCAGGCCCCTGTCCATGACGCAGGCGACCACCGCGCTGGCCACGTCTTCCACCCACACCGGCTGGAAACGGGCGCCTGCGCCCGCCAGGGGCATCACGGGGAACACCGCCTGCAAGCGGGCAAACAGATTGAGGAAGCGGTCGCCCGCACCAAAGATCACGCTCGGGCGCAGGATGCTCAGGTCCAGGTCGGCGGCGCGCAGCAAGGCCTCGCCGCGCGCCTTGCTGCGCTGGTATTTCGAGGGGCTTTCCGCGCTCACGCCCAGGGCGCTCACATGCACCAGGCGGCGCACGCCGCTGGCCACGCAGGCGCGGGCCAGCTTGGCGGGCAGCTCGACATGGGCGCGTTCAAAGGCGGCTTCGCTGCCGTGCAGGATGGCCACGAGGTTGATCACCGCATCGTGGCCGGGCAGCAGACGTGTCAGGGCCGCCTCGTCGTGCACATCCGCTTCGATCACGGTCAGGCCCGGCAGGTGCTGGACGGCGCTGGCGTTGATCGCGCGCCGGGTGGGCACGGTGATGTGCCAGCCCGCGCGTTGCAGTTTTTCGCAGACGTGGCGACCGACAAAGCCGGTGCCTCCAAGAATCAGGGCGTTTTTCAAAAGTGGGGTCTCGGTCGGTTCAGGGCAGGTCGGTGTTGACGGGGGCGGCGGTGGCGCGCGGGCCGACGGTCCCGAGGCGCGAACGCAGCGATTGCGGTTGACCGGTGAGGATCGCGGCGTAGTTCGTGGTGTTGGCGAGGACCTTCTGCACGTAGTCGCGCGTTTCGTCGAACGGGATGTTCTCGACCCAGATGTCCCCGGCGAGCACCGGGCCTTCGCGCCAGGTGCGCGAGCGGCCAGGGCCGGCGTTGTAGGCCGCAGCGGCCAGTGGCAACGAGCCTTCAAAATCATCGAGCGCAAATTTCAGGTAGGCCGTGCCGATGGCGATGTTGGTGTCGCGTTCGGTGATGTGGTGCGGGCGGAAACCCGTCAGACCGATCTTGTTTGCGGTCCAGCGGGCGGTCGCCGGCATCACCTGCATCAGGCCCGAGGCTCCGACACCGGAACGCGCGTCGGTCACGAAACGGCTTTCCTGCCGGATCAGGCCGTAGACGTAGGCCGGGTCCAGCCCGATGCTGCTGGCCCGCTGCACCACCACGCTCTGGAAGGGCATGGGAAAACGTTGGACATGGTCTTCGGCCAGGGGGGTGCGCAGGCTGGTGTTGATGCAGCGGTCCCAGACACCGTTCTGACAGGCGAGCCGGGCCGCGGCCAGCAGCTCGCGTTCGCCCATGCCGCCCGGTGTGTGCAGGCCCACGCTGTAGTTCCATTCGCGCACGCCTTCGCCGCGCAGGCCCAGCCGCATGGCAGTGAGCGCGCGCTGCAGGCCGGGGTGTTGTGTCGCTGCGGCCATTTCAGCTTCGGTCACAGGCGCGGGGGGCGGAGGCACCACCACGGCACGCCCCAGCGCTTCGAGCGCCAGCTGTTCGTGAAAGCCGCGCACCGAAGCGATGCTGCCCAGCAGTTCGCGCGCCTGCGCCGTGGCGACGATGGCGTCGGGCTCGCGCAGCGCCAGGATCGCCCGGGCCCGCCAGTACACCCAGGCCGGCTGCTGGCGCTGGACCTCGCTCATGGCCCCGATGGCGTCGCGCACATGGCCCCAGGCGCCCGCGCGCAGGCCGGCGCGCGCCTTCCAGGCCAGGTGCTCGTCGTGCATGTGCTGGTCCTGCCCGTTGACGAAATGCGCCAGCGCGTCGGGCTGCAGTCTTTTGGCCGCCCGCCGGCCGATCACGCCCCAGGCCCAGCTGCGCTCTTCCTGGGTGAGCTGCGCCACCCAGCGCTTGTTGTGCATCTCCTGCGCCGCAGCCGCAGGGTCGCTGGACGCCAGCCGGATCGCGGCGAGGGTCACCAGCTCCTTGGTCCGCGGCCGGATGGCGGTGAACTTGTCGTCCAGGTAGGCGGCCGGGTTCCGGATGATGGATTCCAGAATGGGCACCGACTCCGGATCGAGCAGGGCCACCGCCTGGGTCGCCGCGCGCGGCTTGTTGGCGTCGAGCGCCAGGCGGGCGCGCTGCCAGGCCGTTTCGGGCGTGAGGTGACCGCTTGTCAGAAAGGCCTGCGCCGCTGTGGCACATCCGTCTTCGGCATCGGGTTGAGCCAACCAGCGCTGAGCGGTCTGGCGCGCCGCCTCGTCGGCGGGTCGGCGCCGGGCCGCGGCATCGAGCAGGAGCGCATAACACTGGAGCTGCGGGTCGTCGTTCATGCGGTAGCGCGGCAGCTCGGCTTCGAAGTTCACCCAGTCGCGGTTCTTGCCGAGCAGCAGCAGCCAGTCGTTGCGCAGGCGGTCTTCCCAGTAGGTGCCGGCCATCTGCGCCAGGGCGTTGCGGATGTCTTGCGGGGCGCTGGTCTCCAGCCGGGCCTTGATGGCCCAGTAGCGGGCCAGCGGTTCGAGCGCATGGCCACGGAGCTCCGGCAGCAGCGTGTCGAGCTCGGTGATGTTGTTGCGACGGAAGGCGTCGCGCATGGCCAGCAGGGTCGCGTCGGCGCCGCCTTGTGCCCAGGCCGCCCCCTGCAGCAGCAGCGCGGCCATAATGATCACAAGACCCTGTTTCATGCTTCCCAGTTTCATGCGTCGATTATGGACAACAAAGAACTTCCGAGTGCCTCTGAAAACCTTGTCCAGCCTGCGGAGGGCAGCAAAGCCGCGTGGCGGAAACGCCTGATCGATAAACGGCAGAATCTGGCCGACCGTGCCTGGCGCAACGACCTGCTGCAGCGGGTCATGCGCGTCTGGTTGATCGAGCGGCCCGACGCTGTCATCGGCGCCTACTGGCCGATCAAGGGTGAGTTCGATCCGCTGCCCGCGCTGTTCCGCTGGCAGGAGGCGGGTCTGGAAGAAGACGCGCAGGGTGCCCAGAAACACCGCCGCATCGGCCTGCCGGTGGTGAACAAGGTGGACAAGACGCTCACCTTCTACACCTGGTACCCCGGCTGCCCGATGGAAGAAGACGCCTACGGCATTCCCAAGCCGAAAGACACCGAGATCGTGGTCCCGACGCTGATCTTCGTGCCCTGTGTGGGCTATGGACCGGGTGGTTACCGGCTGGGCTATGGCGGCGGCTTCTACGACCGCACGCTGGCTTCACTCGATCCCAAACCCTTCACCGTGGGGCTCGGTTACGACTTTGCCTACGTGCACGACCTGATGCCCGAGATCCACGACGTGCCGCTGGACGCCATCCTGTCCGACACCGGGGTCATGTGGCCAGAGAGGTGAGGCACCCCCTGCGCCGCTGACGCGGCTTCCCCCTCTCTCGCCTGCGGCGGGAGGGGGACGCTCCCTGTGGCCCGGCAAAGCCGGTTCCACGGGAGCACTGGACCAGGCACCCGCTCCGGCCGGGAGGTGGTATTCCCCCTTTCTTTTGACGCCGCTGGCCTGTTCCCCAGCTGCTCTAGGGGTGCTCGGCGTTGGCGTGTACTTCGCTGATGCGTTTTTCGCGCCGAACCAGATACAGCCCGCTGCCCACGATGATGGCTGCGCCCAGCCAGGTGTGCGAGGCCGGCAGTGTCTGCCACACCAGCCAGTCCAGCCCCACGCCCCAGGCCAGGGCGGTGTATTCGAACGGCGCCACCGCCGAGGCCTGGCCGTGGCGGAAGGCCTCGTTGATGGTCAGCTGGCCCAGGAAGCCGGTGACCGCCAGCGCCAGCAGCAGGCCGGCGTGTTCGAGCGACACCGGCACCCAGCGCGGCGCGGCCAGCAGGCCGCCGCCCACCGACATGAACACCATCATGGTGAGGATCATGGATTCACTGCTGTCGGTGCGGCTGACCAGCCGGCCCGCCACGGCGGCCACGGCGTAACACAGCGCGGCGGCGAGCACGGCCAGGCCACCCACGGTAACAAAGCCGGTCTGCAGGTCGTCACCGCTGGGCCGCAGGGCGACCAGCACACCGCCGAAGCCGGCGGCAATCGCCCACCAGTGCGCCTGGGGCACGCGCTCCTTCAGCACCGGCACCGACAGCGCGGTGATCAGCATCGGCGCGATGAAGAACAGGGTGTAGGTGGCCGACAGCGGCAGTTCGCTCACGCCGCGTGTGAACAGCGCCAGCATGGTGATACCGAGGCAGCCGCGCAGGATGTGCAGCGACCAGCGCAGCTGGCGCAGCGTGTGCCAGCCGCGGCGCCACTGGATCCAGGCCAGCACCAGCGGCAGGGCGGTGGCCCCGCGCAGGCAGGCGATCTGCAGCGGCGGGTAATGGCCCGAGAGCGTCTTGAGCACCGCGTCCATGAGCGCAAAAAACATCACCGCCAGCAGCATGTTGACGATGCTGCGCAGGTTGCCGGCGGCGTGGTGGGCTTGGGGGCTCATGGATCAATCGATGAAATCCACGGTGTCCGGGTCCGGCACGTCGCCGATCGCCTGGCGCGTCTGCTCGGCCTGCGCCAGCAGCCAGTCGCAGAAGGCTTTCACCTCCGGGCGCTGCACGCTGCGCGGCGCCACCACCAGCCAGTAGACCAGGGGCGAGTCCATGCGCATCTGTGGCAGCGGCTCCACCAGGTCGCCACTGGCCAGGCTCTCGGCCACCAGCGGCAGCCGCGCCAGCGCCACACCCTGACCGGTGAGCGCGGCCTGCACGATCTGGTGGGCGTAGTTGAAATACAGCCAGCGCTGGGGCGTGAACTTGGCCTTGGTCGCGCGCGGTGCGCCAGCCGCCTGGGATCTGGCCGATGGGGCCGGTGCGGTGGTGTTGGCAAAAGTGTCCAGCCAGCGCTGCCAGGTCAGCCATTCCAGGTGGCGCGTGCGGTGCGCATCGCCGGCTTCGATGAGCGTGACCTGGGTCAGGTCTTCCAGCCTCTTGATGCGGTGTTCCTTCAGCAGCCAGGGACTGGCCACGGGCGTGAGCTGTTCGCCAAACAGGCGGACCGCACCCGCCGGCATGGCCTGCGGCACCGCATAACGCAGCGCCAGGTCCACATCGGCGGTGCTCAGGTCCACCGCCACGTCGGACGCGTCGATGCGGATGTCGATGTCCGGGTGCTCGCGCTGGAAGGCTTCGAGCCGCGGAATCAGCCACATGGAAGCGAACGAGGCCCAGGTGGTGATGGCCACGCTCTTGCGCCCGGCGCTCTGGCGGATCTGCCGCACCGCCGCATCAATGCGCTCGAGCGCCATGCCCGCCGCGCGCAGCAGTTGCGAACCTGCACTGGTGAGTTCCACCGCCCGCGTGTGGCGCAGGAAGAGCGCCGTGCCGACCTCGTCTTCCAGCGCCTGGATCTGCCGGCTGACCGCGCTCTGTGTGAGGGAAAGTTCCTCGGCGGCGGCGCGAAAGTTCAGGTGCCGCGCCACGGCGTCAAAGGCGCGCAGGTGGCCGGCGGAGATCGGGCGGGTGCGGGGATGGCTGGCAGGAAGCGACATGGCCGGGTCCTCTGGATTGATGCGATAAGCGAATCAATAGCTTACCCCCATTTCATTGGACGGCTGGACGCGGCGGCGGGAAGATGGCACCCGTGTTGATGCCACTGGAGAACCGTATGTCACACCCCGCTGCTTCTCTGTCTGCCCGCTGCGCCGCCATCGGCAGCTGGCGACTGCACCCCGGCCACGCCATGAGCCTGCGCCCGAAGAAGACCGCCGTGTTGCGCATCTTCTGCGGGCAGGTCTGGGTGACGCTGGGCGGCCCCTACCAGGGCGCGCCCAACGATCTGGGCGACCGCTTCCTCGGCCCGGGTGACGTGCTGGCCGTGCCGGCCGGTGCGCGCATGGTCATGGAGCCGATCGCTGCGCCCGGTGACAGCGGGCCGGTGCATTTCGACTGGTCCGACGCTTCGGTGTCGGCGGCCCCCAGCCGTTTCGCCCGCGAGGTGGCTGCCCCGGCGAAGGAACTGGGCGCCGCACTGGGTCGGGCCGGTTGGGCGCTGTCGCGGGTGCTACGCGGGTTGCTGGGCTACAGCGAGTTCCTTGTGGCCGGTCGCGGGCGGGTGCTGTCGCCGCTGGAGTCACTGCGGTCGTGAGATGGGTTTGCGGCGCGGCGCCGGTTTGCGCGCTGCGACCGCCGCTTCCAGCGCCAGCCGCGCCCAGGGCGCCATCAGCGCGGGCGATTCCAGCGCGTCGTCGGGCGGCGTGTGGTAGTGCAGGGACATGGTCTTGCCCTTCGCCTCGTACCGAAAAGGCCGCCCACCCGCGGCCAGCCACCGGGGCTCGGTTTCGGCGTTGGTCTTGAGGAACAAGGTGTCCCAGGCAATGATCGCCACGTTCATGCCATCCACCGAAATCCCCCAGCCCCCGAACATGCGCACCGCCTTGCATGGGCCGAGGCAGGACAGCAGCTCGCAGGCGTGCAGCACGAAGGGATCGGTGGTGGGTTTGGTGACCATTCCGCCATCGTAGTGAGCTGCGCGCAGCGCCACAAGCAGTTGGCGCGAAGTGCCTTGATCCCGGAACGCCGCGGAACTGGCTTTGCCAGGCCGCAGGCGTTGCCCCTTGAGGGGCTGAGCGGCTACGCGCAGCGAGCAAGCGATGGGGGTGGGCCACATCCTGGCCATGGGTGGACAATGTCCACCCATGGCCCGACCCAAATCCGCCTCCCACGACCTCAAGCGCGAAGAAATCCTCGACGTTGCGGCGCAGTGTTTTTCGCAGCAGAGTTTTCCCGCCGCGAGCATGAACCACATCGCCACCGCCTGCGGCACCAGCAAGGCGCGGCTCTACCACTACTACGAGAGCAAGGAGGCGATCCTGTTCGACCTGCTTGACCGCTACACGCAGCGGCTGCTGGCGCTGATCGGCGAAGCGGAAGCCCGCGCCCAGCGCAAGAACCTGAACGAACGCGACGCCCTGAACGAGCTGGTGCGCGCCTTTCTCTCCGAATACGAAAGCTCGGCCACGCGCCACGTGGCGCTGGTGTCCGACACCAAGTTCCTCGGCGAGACCCAGCGCGAACTCATCCTCAACCGCCAGCGCGACGTGGTGGCCGCCTTCACCCGCTTTCTCAAGCGCGCCTACCCCGAGCGCGTCACGCCGGCGAACCAGACCGCGCTGACCATGATGCTGTTCGGCATGATCAACTGGACCTTCACCTGGCTGCGGCCGGGCGGGGCCATGAGTTACGCCGCCTTTGCCGACGAAGTGGTGGCCGTTCTGGAGAAGGGTTTGGCCGGATGAGTCCCAGCGTTTCACAGGGATATTGGTTTACTTATTCGTAATTGATTTCGTTTAGTTAAAATTTGTCTGTTTGCCGATCTGCGCAGCCGACACCCCACAGGAGACTCCTTATGAGCAAAGCCTTCGCCTCCCAGGCCGACCTGGAAGACAAAAAAATCACCTTCGAGCAGCTCAGCCCGCATTGCTGGGCCTACACCGCCGAAGGCGACCCGAACTCGGGCGTCATCATCGGTGACGACTTCATCCTGGTCAGCGACGCCACCGCCACGCCGGCCATGGCGCGCGATCTGATCAAGCAGATCCGCAAGATCTCCGACAAGCCGATCAAGTACGTGCTGCTCACGCACTACCACGCGGTGCGCGTGCTGGGCGCGAGCGCCTACTTCGCCGAAGGCGCGACCGAAATCATCGCCAGCCAGGGCACGCTGGAACTGATCCGCGAGCGCGGCGCACAGGACATGCAGAGCGAGATGGAGCGCTTCCCGCGCCTGTTCCGCGGTGCCGATTCGGTGCCGGGCCTGACCTGGCCGAGCATGGTCATCGGCGGCGGTGACCCGACGAAGGGCGAGAAACCCGGCAAGCTGTCGATCAACCTCGGCGGTGTCGTGGTGCAGATCTGGAGTCCGGGCCATGGCCACACCCGCGGCGACACCATCGCCTGGGTGGAAGAGGAAAAAGTGCTGTTCAGCGGCGACCTGGTGGAATATGAAGCCGGCGTCTACACCGGTGACGCCCAGCTCGAAGAATGGCCCGCCACGCTCGAAGCCCTGCGCGCGCTCAAGGCCGAGTACATCGTGCCCGGCCGCGGCGAAGCCATGAAGGGCAACGCCGACGTCAACAAGGCGCTGGACTACACCAAGCGCTGGGTCACGACGCTGTTCCAGGCCGGCAAGGAAGCCGCCGCCGCCGGCATGGACCTGAAGGCCGCCATGGCCCACACCCGCAAGAGCATGGACCCGGTGTTTGGCCAGGTGTTCATCTACGAACACTGCCTGCCGTTTGACGTCAGCCGCGCCTACGACGAAGCCAGCGGCATCAAGAACCCGCGCATCTGGACCGCCGAGCGCGACATGGAGATGTGGAAGTCGCTGCAGGGCTGAGCCGGATTCCAGGTTGGCCAACAAAAAACCCGCCTTGGCGGGTTTTTTGTTGCGAAGGCCAGTGCAGCGGCGCTGCTATGGGGCTGTGGTCGCCGTCCCGGTGGTGGACGTGGTGGATGCCTCCGTAGCCACCCGGCTCGCCGGCTTCACGGTCACCGGCTGTTCCGCCTCGGCCACGCGGCCGGCGCTGTCGGTCACGGTCAGCGTGATGGTGTATTCACCCGGTTCGTCGTAGACGTGATCCACCTGCGCGCCCTGGCCTTTTTTGCCATCACCGAAATCCCAGGCATAGGACGCCACGACCGTGCCTGCCGGCACGTTGGACACCACCGTGCCCGAACCGTCCACGGTGAAGCTTTCGCCCGCTTCCAGCGTGGCCGGATCGATGTCGATCACCGGAATGGGCAGGCAGCCGGCCAGTGTCAGGGCCAGCAAACCGGCCAGGAACAGTTTGAAGGTGCGATGGCGGTTCATGGGCTGAGCTGGGTTGGAAGAATGCTTTCGCGAGACCTGGACGCTATTGGGTGCCCGATGCGTTCCGCATGTCAAGCGGGTGGATCGCCGGGCCTGTGCGCTGTTTGGCGGCGGTGCCTGCCTTGGCGCGCTGCTACCATGCGGCAGCATCACATTCCCGAGTTTTCACGATGACGCAGGCACCCTGTCCGTTCCAGTCTGTTGGTGCCCGTTCAGCAGCCTGTGCCGTGGCGGTGTGCCTGACCCTGGCGGGGTTCCTGTCAGGCTGTGCATCGAAGGGTCCGCCGCCTGCCTTCGAGTCTGACGTGTTCGACCCGCCCGCGCTGTCCGCCCTGCCGTCGGCGAGCGCCGAGCTGCAGCGGGCGACCCAGCACCTGCTGAAAACGCCCTCGACCCAGCCTGCCTGGACGGTGTTTCCCATGCCCGGTAAAGTGTTTTCGCCGTTTGAGCCGGTGCACCATGCGGGCCGGGCGGCGCTGCGTGTGCAGGCGAGCAGCTCCGTGAGCATCCTGCGCCAGCGCATGGAACCGGCCCTGCCCTCGGTGGGGCGCCTGTCGTTCGCCTGGACGGCCGATGCCTTGCCGCCGACCGTGGATGTGGTGCAGGGGCGGCGGGACGACGCCGTGGTCCGGGTGCTGCTCAGCTTCGATGGCGACCGCAGCCGCCTTTCACCGCGCGTGCACCGCTTGTCGGAGATGAGCCGCCTGCTGACCGGCGAGGACCTGCCTTACGCCACGCTCGTGTACGTCTGGAGCGATGCCCATCCCCCGGGCACGGTGCTGAACAATTCCCGAACCGACCGCGTGCGCAAGCTGGTGCTGGATTCCGGCACACAGCACCTGGGGCAATGGCGCGACCATGAACGCGATGTGCGGGCCGATTTTGTCCAGGTGTTTGGCGAGGAGCCCGGGCCGCTGCTGGCGGTGGCGCTGATGACCGACACCGACAACACCCGCAGCCAGGCGCAGGCCTGGTACGGCGCGCTGCAGCTGCTGCCGGCTGCACCCTGAGCGCCTGACCATGACCATCCGTGCGCGGACAAGCGTTTCACCGAATCTCCTCCTGTTTTATGAACCACAACGCCACCGACTGGGGCATCGTCGCCGTCTTCGCCACGGTGTACCTGGGCATGTTCCTGGGCGGCCTGCCGCGACTGAAGCTGGACCGTTCGGGCGTGGCGCTGCTGGGCGCCATCGCGGTGATCGCGCTCACCGGTCTGCCGGTGGAGGACGCCGCGCGCGCGGTGGACCTGCCCACCATCGTGCTGCTGTTCGCCTTCATGGTGGTGTCGGCCCAGATGCGGCTGGGCGGTTTCTACACCGAGGTCACGCGCCGCGTGGGCGCGCTGCCGCTGTCGCGCGCGGGCCTGCTGGCGGCGCTGATCGGGGTGGCGGGCGGCTTGTCGGCCATTTTTTCCAACGACGTGGTGTGCCTGGCCATGACGCCGGTGGTGGCGCGCCTGTGCCTGCAGCGCGGGCTGAATCCGCTGCCGTTCCTGATCGGCCTGGCCTGCGCGGCCAACATCGGCTCGGCCGCCACCCTGATCGGCAACCCGCAGAACATGCTGATCGGCTCGGTGCTGCAACTGCACTTTGGTGACTACCTGCGCCAGGCGCTGGCCCCGGTGGGCATCAGTCTGGTGCTGTTGTGGCTGTGGCTGGCGTTTGGGCCGGGCGCCAGCGCTGGCGCGGCCGAGCTGACCCGCCCGGTGGGGGTGGACGTGCCGCTGGAAGACGCTCCTCGGTTTGACCGCTGGCAGACCGCGAAAGGGCTGGTGGTCGCAGCGGCGTTGATGGGCATCTTTCTCTTCACCGACTGGCCGCGCGATGTGGCGGCGCTGGTGGCTGCGGGCGTGCTGCTGCTGAGCCGCCGCCTGCATTCGGCGCACGTGATGGGCTTTGTGGACTGGCAGTTGCTGCTGCTGTTCATCGGACTGTTCGTGGTCAACCACGCCTTCGAGACCACGGGCCTGGCGGCCGAGGCCGTGGCCTGGCTGGCGACGCAGGGCGTGCACCTCACCGAGCCCGGCGCGCTGCTGGTGCTGGGCGTGGTGCTGTCCAACCTGGTGTCCAACGTGCCGGCCGTCATGCTGCTGCTGCCGCACCTCGGTGCCAACGCCCATGAGGCCGGCATGATGCTCGCCCTGGTGAGCACCTTCGCGGGCAACCTGCTGCTGGTGGGCTCGATCGCCAACCTGATCGTGGCAGACCTGGCCGCCAAGCAGGGCATCACCATCGACTGGAAGCAGCATGCGCTCACCGGCATCCCGGTGACGCTGGCCACGCTGGCCGTGGTTTGGGGCTGGATGCGCTGGGTTGGCTGAAGCGCTGCACCTGGGTGCATACCCCCGGCGCGCGAGGAGCCGCCCCGGCCCAAGGGCACCGCGGAACCGGCTTTGCCGGGCCGCCAGTGCCGCCCCCTTGAGCAAGGGGGTGACGCCGAAGGCGGCGCGGGGGTGTTCCTTTTCAGTGAATCGACGACAGGAACTGCTGCAGCTCCGGCGTCTGCGGGCTGCCAAAGAGTTCCGCCGGCGGACCCATCTCGTGCACGCGCCCCTGGTGCATGAAGATCACGCGGTCGCTCACCTTGCGCGCGAAGCCCATTTCGTGCGTGACCATCAGCAGCGTCATGCCTTCGTCGGCCAGCGACTCCACCACGCGCAGCACCTCGCCCACGAGCTCGGGGTCGAGCGCCGAAGTGATTTCGTCACAGAGCAGCACGCTGGGTTCCATCGCCAGCGCGCGCGCGATCGCCACACGCTGCTGCTGGCCGCCAGAGAGCTGGTCGGGGAAGGCGTCGAACTTCTCGCCCAGGCCCACGCGGTCCAGCAGCTGGCGCGCCTTGGCCTCGCCCGCGGCGCTGTCGGTCTTCTTCACCAGACCGGGCGCGAGCATCACGTTGCGGCCCACGCTCAGGTGCGGGAACAGGTTGAAGTTCTGGAAGATCATGCCCACGTGCTGGCGCAGCTCGCGCATGGCGGCGGCGTTGCCGTGCAGCAGCGGCTGGCCGTCCACGCTCAGCTGGCCGCTCTGGAACGCCTCCAGCCCGTTGATGCAGCGCAGCAGCGTGCTCTTGCCCGAGCCGCTCTTGCCGATGATGGCGATCACCTCGCCCGGCCTGACCTGCAGGTCGATGCCCTTGAGCACCTCGTTGCTGCCGTAGGACTTGCGCAACTGGTGGATGTCGACGATGGGCTTGATGGCGTCAGCGCTGGACATTGAGTTTCCTTTCGAGGGAACGCGCATAGAGGCTCACGGGGAAGCACAGCGCAAAGTACAGAAGGGCCACGCAGCTGTAGACCAGGAAGGGCTGGAAGGTGGCGTTGGTGATCATGGTGCCGGCCTTGGTGAGTTCGACGAAGCCGATCACCGAGGCCAGCGCCGTGCCTTTGACCACCTGCACGAGAAAGCCCACCGTGGGTGCGATGGCGATGCGCGTGGCCTGCGGCAGGATCACGTGGCGCAGCTGTTCGCCAAAGCTCAGCGCCAGGCTCTGCGCCGCTTCCCACTGGCCCTTGGGCACGGCGGCGACGCAGCCGCGCCAGATCTCGACCAGAAAGGCACTGGTGTAGAGCGTGAGCGCCACTGCCGCGGCCATCCAGGCCGAGGTGTCCACACCGAACAGCGCCAGTCCGAAGTAGGCCAGGAACAATTGCATGAGCAGCGGCGTGCCCTGGAACAGCTGCACGTAGCCGGCGACGAAGCGCTCGGCGCCGGGCCAGCGTGCGGTGCGCGCCACCAGCAGGGCGATGCCCACCAGGCCGCCGCCGACGAAGGCGATCAGCGAAAGGCCCACCGTCCAGCGCGCGGCCAGCAGCAGGTTGCGGAAGATGTCCCACAAAGAAAAATCAACCACGGCGTCCTCCAAAGAGATAGCGCGGGCCGGCCCAGTTGAGCAGCGCACGCACACCCACCGAGAGCAGCAGGTAGATGCCGGTGGCGATGATGAAGGCTTCGAAGGCGCGGAAGTTGCGGCTCTGGATCAGGTTGGCGGCGTAGCTCAGCTCTTCGGTGGAGATCTGGCCACACACCGCCGAACCCAGCATCACGATGATGATCTGGCTGGTGAGCGCGGGCCACACCTTCTGCAGCGCAGGCGGCAGCACCACGTGCAGGAAGGTCTGCACGCGCGATAGCGCCAGGCTGGCTGCGGCTTCGAACTGGCCCTTGGGCGTGGCTTCGATGCCGGCGCGGATGATCTCGGCCGCATAGGCGCCGAGGTTGATCACCATCGCGATCACCGACGCGATCTCCGGCGTGAGCTTCACGCCCGCGGCCGGCAGGCCGAAGAACACGAAGAACAGCTGCACGATGAAGGGCGTGTTGCGGATGAGTTCCACATAGCTGCCCACCACCCAGCGCAGCCACAGCGGGCCGCTGCTGCGCGCCCAGGCGCAGAGCGTGCCCACCAGCAGGCCGATCACGGCCGAGATGGCGGTCAGGCCCAGCGTCCAGAGCACGCCTTTGGCGAGCAGTGGCCACTGCAGCAGCACGGCGATGAAGTCGAATTCGATGCGCATGGCGCTCTCGCTGAAACCGCTGCAACCTTATTCGGGCAACGTGCCAGCCGGGCGGCCCAGCCACTTCTTCGCCAGCGAGTCGATCTCGCCCGATTGCTTGGCCGCGACGATGATCTCGTTGACCTTCAGGCGCAGTGCATCTTCGCCCTTGGCCACGCCGATGAAGTTGGGGCTGTCTTTCAGCAGCAGCTTGTATTCGGCGCCCAGTTGCGGGTTGCGCGCCATCATGTTGCCGGCCACCGATGCGCCGGTGGCGATGAGCTGGGTCTGGCCCGAGACGAAGGCCGAGACGGTGGCGTTGTTGTCTTCGAAACGCTTCACGTCGGCGGTGGGCGGTGCGAGCTTGGTGAGCTCCTGGTCTTCGATGGCGCCGCGCGTCACGCCGATGGATTTGCCGGCGAGATCAGCGAAGCTGGAGACCGCGAGTGACTTCGATGCGAACACGGCCTGGAAGAAGGGCGAGTAGGCGACGGTGAAGTCGATCACCGCCAGACGCTCGGCGTTCTTGCCCAGGGTCGAGATCACGAGGTCGGCCTTGCGGGTCTGCAGGTAGGGGATGCGGTTGGCGCTGGTCACGGGCACCAGTTCGACCTTCACACCCAGCTTGCTGCCGATCAGCCTGGCGGTGTCGACGTCCAGGCCCTGGGGCTGCAGGTCGGTGCCGACGAAACCGTAGGGCGGGAAGTCGGTCGGGACCGCGATCTTGATCGACTTGGCCTTCATCACGTCGTCGAGCGCCGTCTGGGCATGGGCGGCGCCGAGGGTGGCGAGCGCGCTGAGGGCGACAGTGGCGAGAAACAGGCGTTTGGTGGTCTTCATAGCAGGGCTCCTAGGTAGGTTTCGGCGGGTTGGGTGGAGGGGTTTTTGTCGGCGTTGCGGCCTTTGGCGGCGCGCGGCGCAGGGGAGACCGGCGCGAGCGCTTCGCGCAGGCTCGCCAGCGGGTCGTTGGCCGGGGCCAGGCGCAGGGCGGCCTGCACCTGGCCGATGTGTTCTTCCATCAGGCGCTCGGCCTCGGCCGTGTCGCCGCGCGTCAGGGCCTCGACGATGGCCACGTGGTCCTGGCAGGACTGCACCGCGTCGTGCGTGCTCTGGTAGAGCATGGCGATCAGCGTGGTGCGCGCGGTGTAGTCGCGCAGCGTGTCGGCCAGCAGCTGGTTGCCCAGGCATTCGGCCAGGCAGACATGGAAGTCACCCAGCAGGTAGCTGCGCTGGCCCACGTCATCGCCCTTGAGCGCGTCCTGCTCCTGCTTGAGGTGTTGTTTGAGGCGTTTGACCGCCGCCTTGTCCACCGGGCCGGTGCGGCGGATCAGGCCGGTCTCGATGACGCGACGCGCTTCGAAGGCTTCACGCGCTTCGTCGTGCGAGGGCTGCACCACGTACCAGCCGCGGCGCGAGCTGACGGTGACGATGCCGCGCGTGGCCAGACGCACCAGGGCCTCGCGCACCAGGGTGCGGCTGCAGTCGAACAGCATCGAGAGGCTTTGCTCGCCCAGGCGGGTGCCGGGGGCCAGGCGCTGCGCCAGGATGGCTTCGATGATGCGTTGGGCGATGTCGGTGGAGCTGACCATGAAAAGAACCTTTGTGGGTTTCCTTCATGCGAATTCCGTGCCATGGCCATATCAGTCTTGTATGCAAGATGGGTGCGCCAGACTTGTGCGCCGGACAGCCAAAAACCGGCCAGGCGCACCACAAGTGCTCAGCCGGAAGGTGCAGCGGTTCCTGTTCTGGTGCCTGGCCGGCGGGCGGGCCTCAGAGCGCTCCAGCCAGTGCGCGCAGGTCGTCCTGATAGGCCTGGAGCGTCTGCACCGCGCGGGCGCGCTGTGCGGGCGTGGTGCTGTTGTGCAGGGCGGTGAACTGGGCGCAGCCGCTCTGCACCAGTTGCTGGCTGTGGGCGGGGTAACCCGGCGTGGGCGAGGTGGCGATGCGGGCCATGAGTTCACGCACCGACTGGGCGGCCTTCGACGGATTGGCCTGGGCCTGGCGCACGGTCTGCACCTGGTCGGCCTGCCGGCGCTGGCGTTCGGCCTGGGTGCGCATCGGGTCCCAGGGGGAACGCTGCAGCTGCTCGCGCACCAGCGTTTGCTGGGCGGGGGTCAAGGGGCCATACAGCCGTTCATAGCGTTCGACCGCGCGCTCCAGACGCCGCTCCAGCCGCTGCTCGGGACTGCCCTGGAGGAAGTCCTTCTCGAAGGTCTGGTTGCTCTTGCGGTGGTGGCGTTCCAGGTGGTCGAGCTGCGCGGGGCTGAGCTGCAGCGCCAGCCGGGCCAGCGGCTCCACGCTTTGCTCCAGGGCGGTGTTGAAGTGTCGGCGCACGGTCTCGAACTCGCTGCAGGCCTGGCGCGCGTCGAGGTCCTGCGGGGCCATGCGCTGCCAGCGGCGCAGCAGATCGGCGTAGGCGGGCAGCTCGCTGCTGCGGTGCCACTGGAAGAACTGGTCGAGGTCTTCGCGCACGCGGGCCGACTGGCCGTTGTCAAAGTCCACGTGGCTGTCGAGCCACCAGTAGCTGAGGTTGGGCGCCTGGCTGTAGCCCAGGCGCAGCGCACTGCAGGCGCCCAGGCCGGTCACCAGGGTCAGAGCCACAGCCAGCCGTCCGACCCGGACGGCGATAATGCCCGGCTGACAAGCGCCGGCCAGCAGGCTGCGCAATCTTTCCCCAACAGAGGTGTTCATGTCGTTCCCAGTGGATGTGGTGGTGATGGCGGCCGGCAAGGGCACGCGCATGAAGAGCCAGTTGCCCAAAGTGTTGCACCGATTGGGCGGGCGTGCACTGGCCCAGCACGTGATCGACACGGCGGCGCGGCTATCGGCGCGCTCGGTGGTGGTGATCACCGGCCACGGCGCCGAACAGGTCGAGGCCGGTCTGCAGGCGCCAGCGGGCGGCACCGAGCTGAAATACGTGCGCCAGGCGCCACAGCTCGGCACCGGCCACGCGGTGCAGCAGGCCGCCCCCGCGTTGCCGGACGACGGCGTGACGCTGGTGTTGTCGGGCGACGTGCCGCTGACCCGGCCCGAGACGCTGCAGGCGTTGCTCGACCTGTGCGCGGGCGAGCGGATGGCCCTGCTCACGCTGGACATGCCCGACCCCTCCGGCTATGGCCGCATCGTGCGCGCGGCCGACGGTTCCGTGCAGGCCATCGTGGAACACAAGGACGCCAGCGCGGCGCTGCGCGCCATCACCGAGATCTACAGCGGCATCATGGCCGTGCCGACGCGGCTGCTCAAAGGCTGGCTGGCGCGGCTGGACAACCAGAACGCCCAGGGTGAGTACTACCTGACCGACGTGGTGAAGTTCGCCGTGGCCGATGGTCTGGGCGTGCAGGCACACCGCATCACCGACGCGGTGCAGGTGGCGGGCGTGAACAGCCCGCTGCAACTGGCCGAACTGGAGCGTGCCCACCAGCGTCGGGTGGCCGAGGCGCTGATGGAGCAGGGCGTGCGCCTGGCCGACCCGGCGCGGCTGGACGTGCGCGGCGAGCTGGTGTGCGGCCAGGACGTGGAGATCGACATCAACGGCGTATTCGATGGTCGCGTGGTGCTGGGCGACGGCGTGCGCATCGGGGCGAACTGCGTGATCGCCAACGCGGTGATCGAAGCAGGCGCGGTGATCCACCCTTTCACCCACATCGACGGAGAGAAGCTCGGTGTGAGCGTGGGGCCGGGTTCGCTGATCGGTCCGTTTGCCCGTCTGCGCCCGGGCGCACAACTCGGTGCCGAGGTGCACATCGGCAACTTCGTCGAGGTGAAGAACAGCTCCCTGGCTGCGGGCGCCAAGGCCAACCACCTGGCCTACCTGGGCGACGCCACGGTGGGCGAGCGGGTGAACTACGGGGCTGGCAGCATCACCGCCAACTACGACGGCGCCAACAAGCACCGCACCGTGATCGGGGCCGATGTGCACGTGGGCAGCAACTGCGTGCTGGTGGCGCCGGTCACCATCGGCGCCGGGGGCACGGTGGGTGGTGGATCAACCATCACCAAGGACACGCCGCCCGGCAGCCTGGCTGTGGCACGCGGCAAGCAGGTGACGGTGCCCAACTGGCAGCGCCCGGCGAAGAAAAAGCCCTGAGCGGACCCGGCCGCTCAGGCTCGCCGCCGCAGAACGGGCACACGCTGCCGGGCTTGCCGGTCGCTGTCTTCATCACCCAGCTCCATCAGGCCGCTCAAGCCCATGACCTCCGAATCGCGAAAACCGGTTGCAGGGTAGAGCTGGTCGAAATCCGAGATATTCGACTCCAGCTGCTGGCGCACACCCTCCGGCTCGTTCGCTTCCTTCGGTATGGGTTGGGGCAGGGCGGCCAGATCCAGCTGCTTGCGGAAATCGCTGGGCGAAGGCATGCGGTGGATGCCGTTCTTGAGGAAGAGGAAACGCACCCCCGCGGTCTTGAGGATGCGGTTCTTCATCTTCATCTGGTGGGCCTTGGCCTTGGCGTTGCTCAGGTGGTATTGCTCGATGTCGAACGCGAACATGGGCCGGCCGTCTTGGCCGCAGACCACGAAGTCCACCTGCTGCTGGGCCAGCCGCTCCGTGGCGCGCTGGCGGTCGGTGGCACGCCGGATGGAGAGCATGTCCTTGAGTTTCACCTGGGGCAGCACGACCTGCCCGGGGAAGGTGTCGTGCAGGTAGTCCAGCATGGCGACCTGCTCGGGTGTGAGGATGCGTTCGGGCGTGTAGCGGTCCTCCCGACCCGAGGGCTGGGGCGCATAGCGCCTGTAAGCCCAGACACCCAGGCCCGCCAGGGCCAGGGCAATCGTGAACGCGATCCAGAGTGGGAACATGCAACCTCCAATGTGACAGCCGTTTGTTTTTTTTGAGCCGTCATTCTAGGATTTTGTAGTCATAAATCACTAAATACAACGTTCTGTTACCTCTTGCCTGTGGGGTTTTCGCGCAAAGGTAGCGGCAGGCGGGGATCGAACTTGGCGCGCTTGACGCTGAAGAAGGCCTTCACGTTGCGCACGTTGGCGTCGCTGGTGAACAGGCGCTGGGCGAGCGCCAGATAGCCCGGCATGTCGGGCGTGTGCACGACCAGCATGAAGTCCGGCCCCGGGCTCACGCGGTAACACTGCTGCACGGCGGTTTCGGCCACGGCGCGGCCTTCGAACGCGTCCAGGTGTTCAGCGCCCTGGCGCTCCAGCGTGATCTCCAGCAGCGCTGTGAGACCGTGACCCGTCGAAGCGGCCAGGCGGTCGGGGCTGAGCAGTGCCACCTGCCGTTCGATCAGCCCGAGCTGCTTCAGCCGCTTGATGCGCCGCAGGCTGGTCGGGGGTGACACATGGGCCAGCCCCGCCAGGGCCTGGTTGCTCAGCGAGGCGTCGGTCTGCAACAGGTCCAGCAGGCGCCAGTCGGCTTCATCGATGAAATCAGATTCCATAAACTTACATGCTATGAATTAATTGGTGATAGATGCAGGCATGTGTAATTTTAGTTCTCATATATGAAATTTTCGGAACTTAATTTCTTTGAAGGCTCGTTAGCATGGCGTCTTCCTGGTGTGTTCTGGAGATCGGTATGTGTGGCATCGTGGCGGGGGTTTCGGGGCGTGATGTGATCCCCGTGCTGGTTCAGGGTTTGCAGCGGCTGGAATACCGCGGTTACGACTCCTGTGGTGTGGCCGTGCACACGGGCGGCCTGCAGCGCGCGCGCAGCACCGCCCGCGTGGCCGAACTGATCGAGCAGGTCAAAACCGAGGCCATTGCCAGTGGCACCGGCATCGCCCACACGCGCTGGGCCACCCACGGCGCGCCCGCGGTGCACAACGCCCACCCACACTTCAGCCACGGCCCCGGGAACAGCTCCACCAATGGCACGGCCGGCCGCGTCGCGCTGGTGCACAACGGCATCATCGAAAACCACGACGAGCTGCGTGCCGCCCTGCAGGCCAAAGGCTATGTGTTCGAGAGCCAGACCGACACCGAGGTCATCGCCCACCTGATCGACTCGCTCTACGAAGGCGACGTCTTCGCCGCGCTGCAGGCGGCGGTGGCGCAACTGCACGGTGCCTATGCGCTGGCGGTGTTCCACAAGGACGAGCCGCACCGCGTGGTGGGCGCGCGCGCCGGTTCGCCGCTGATCCTGGGTGTGGGCGAGGGCGGGCAGGAGCACTTTCTGGCCAGCGACGCCATGGCCCTGGCCGGCGTGACGGACCAGATCGTCTACCTCGAAGAGGGCGACCTGGTGGACCTGCAGCTCGGCCGCTACTGGGTGACCGATGCCCAGGGTCGCAGTTTCGACACCACGCAGCGCCCGGTAAAGACCGTGCACGCGCACAGCGGCGCGGCCGAACTCGGCCCCTACCGCCACTACATGCAGAAGGAAATCTTCGAGCAGCCGCGCGCCATCGGCGACACGCTCGAAGGCGTCGCCGGCATCACGCCCGAGCTGTTCGGCGACGGCGCCTGGCGCGTGTTCAAGGACATCGACAACGTGCTCATCCTCGCCTGCGGCACCAGCTACTACAGCGGCTGCACGGCCAAGTACTGGCTGGAAGACATTGCCAAGATTCCGACGCAAGTGGAAGTGGCGAGCGAATACCGCTACCGCACCAGCGTGCCCAACCCGCGCACCCTGGTGGTCACCATCACGCAGAGCGGCGAGACCGCCGACACCCTGGCCGCGCTGCGCCACGCCCAGGGCCTGGGCATGAAACACACGCTGACCATCTGCAACGTGGCCACCAGCGCCATGGTGCGCGAATGTGAACTGGCCTACATCACCCGCGCCGGGGTCGAGATCGGCGTGGCCTCCACCAAGGCCTTCACCACCCAGCTCGCCGGCCTGTTCCTGCTGACGCTGGCGCTGGCCCAGGTGCGCGGCCACCTGAGCGAGGAGGCCGAGGCCGAACACCTCAAGGCCATGCGCCACCTGCCCGTGGCGCTGCAGGCCGTGCTGGCGCTGGAGCCGCAGGTGATCAGCTGGGCCGAGGACTTCGCGCGCATGGACAACGCGCTCTTCCTGGGCCGCGGCCTGCACTACCCGATTGCACTCGAAGGCGCCTTGAAGCTCAAGGAAATCAGCTACATCCACGCCGAGGCCTACCCGGCCGGCGAACTCAAACACGGCCCGCTGGCCCTGGTCACCAGCGCCATGCCGGTGGTCACCGTGGCGCCCAACGACACCCTGCTCGAAAAGCTCAAGAGCAACATGCAGGAAGTGCGCGCGCGCGGTGGCGTGCTCTACGTGCTGGCCGACGCCGACACCCGCATCGGCAGCAGCGAAGGCATTCACGTCATCCGCATGCCCGAGCACTACGGCGCGCTCAGCCCCATCCTGCACGTGGTGCCGCTGCAGCTGCTGGCGTACCACACGGCGCTGGCGAAGGGGACGGATGTGGACAAGCCCAGAAATTTGGCCAAAAGTGTGACGGTCGAGTGAGCCTGGCTCGCTGAGCAGCGGGCTGTTCCGGTCAACCCACGCGGGCCAGTTGATCGCCCCGTCGCCTATGCTCGGGTCCAGCATGAACATGGACCCTGTTTACAGCCAGTTGCTGGCGAACCTCCCCCGTGACATCCCGCCACACCGTGGCCTGGAGCCACTGCCCGACAAAGGCCTGGCGCATTGGCATGTGCGCCTTGTGGGCACCGGTTGGCTGGCGCGCATCCCCAAACAAAGCCAGATGGACCTGGCCGCGCTGGACAACCTGCGCTACCAGAGCGCCTGCTTTCAGCGCGCGGCACCGTCAGGGCACGTGCCCTTGCTGCACCGGGTGATCGCTCCCTCGGCCGGGTTGCCCCGTGGCGCTCTGCTGGTGGAAGAGATCATCGGTGCGCCGGCCAGCGGGCCGCGCCATCTGGCGCCCATCATGCAGGCGCTCGCAGCGATCCATGCGCTGCCGTTGCCTTTGCCGGAAGACCGCGCGCCTTTGCTCAATGAGCGGAATCCCCTGGCAGGACTGATCGCGCTCATCAATGCGCAGGCCCGTCACCTGGACCACGCCGCCGTGCCGCCGGCATCGGCCCGGGCGGTGAAGGCGCGGCTGGCGGACCTGGCGCAGCGCATGGCGCCGGCTGTGCAGGCCTGCCCACAGCGCCTGATCACCTTCGACGCGCACCCGGGCAATTTCCTGATCACGCCCACGGGCCAGGCGGTGCTGGTGGACCTGGAGAAGCTGCGCTACAGCTACCCGCCGCTCGACCTGGCGCACGCCACGCTCTACACCTCGACCACCTGGGACCGCGAGGCCTCGTTCGAGTTGCCCACCGCAGCGGTGGCGCTCGCCTACGAGACCTGGGCCTCGGCGGTGGGAGAGGCCCTTGCCGGGCCTTGTCGGCGCGCGCTGGTGCCGCTGCGCGAACTGATGTGGCTCTGGTCGCTGACCTGGTGTGCCAAGTGGCTGGCCGAATCGACCGGCGGCCAAGGGGTGGGTGGTGACGGTGAAGACTGGTCGGCCCGGAACAGCGAAGCCGCACTGATCGAGCACGTGCGGGACCGGGTGAACGACTACCTGTCCATGCGGTCCATCGAACGCCTGCTGGCGGAGTTTCACGACCTGCAAGCCGAGTTGGCCACAAAGGCCTGATGGCCGTGGCGAAGCTGTAAGCTTTGGCGGCTTCGCCCGACTATGGGCTTACATCCTTGTTTTCGGAGTCCTTGCCCATGAAATGCTTGCCCCTCACCACCCTGGCGCTGAGCCTGTGTTTCCCCTTCGCGGCGAACGCCGACTGGGCCAGGGTCGAAGCCGATGCCAAGGGCCAGACGGTGTATTTCAACGCCTGGGGCGGCAGCGAAGCGACCAACGCCTACATCGGCTGGGTGGCGCAGCAGGTCAAAAGCCGCTACGGCGTGGAACTGCGCCACGTCAAGGTGACGGACGCGGCCGAGGTGGTCAAACGGGTGCAGACCGAAGTGGCCGCCGGGCGCCGCACGGACGGTTCGGTGGATCTGATCTGGGTCAACGGCGAAAACTTTCGCAACCTGAAGCAGGGCGGTCTGCTGTTCGGCCCCTGGGCCGAGAGCCTGCCCAACTGGGGCGCGGTGGACCTGAACAAACCCGTTCGCAGCGACTTCTCGGTGCCCACCGAAGGCTTTGAAGCGCCCTGGGGCGCGGCGCAGCTGACCTTCATCGCCGACAAGGCCAAGACGCCCACGCCGCCGCGCTCGGCGGCCGAGCTGCTGGTCTTTGCCAAGGCCAACCCGGGCCGCGTGAGTTACCCCAAGCTGCCCGACTTTCACGGCACGACCTTCGTCAAGCAGGTGCTGATCGAGCTGACGCCCGATCGCCAACTGCTGCAGGCGCCGGTCTCGACCGCCAGCTTCGCCGCGGCCACGGCGCCGCTGTGGCCCTATCTGGACCAGTTGCACCCGCAGCTCTGGCGCGGCGGCAAGACCTTCCCGGCCAGCGCCGCTGAAATGCACCGCATGCTGGCCGATGGCGAGCTCAAGCTCTCGCTGACTTTCAACCCCAACGAAGCGGCCAACCTGATCACCACGCGCCAGTTGCCGGCCACCGCCTACAGCTTCGGCTTCACGGGCGGCACCATCGGCAACGTGCACTTTGTCGGCATCCCGGTCAACGCCAAGGCACCCGCCGGCGCCCAGGTGGTGGCCAACTTCCTGCTGTCGCCCGAGGCCCAGGCGCGCAAGGCCGACGTGGCGGTCTGGGGCGACCGCAGCGTGCTCGACCTGGTCAAACTGCCCGCCGCGATGCAGGCCACGATGCGCAAGACCGCGCCCGGCGCACTGGCCGAGGCCGTGCCCACGCTCGCCGAGCCACACGCCAGCTGGGTGGAGGCGCTGGAGGCCGAGTGGCTCAAGCGCTACGGCTCACGCTGATCCGTCGCCTGGCACCGCTTGGGCCACCGGGCCGCGGGCGGCCGGCGTCGTTGGTGTGGCTGGCGGCCTTGCCGGTGGCGCTCATCCTCGGGCCCCTGCTGCCCGGGCTGTACTGGGCGCTCGCCCCCTCGCTGGATGCCGCTGTCTGGCAGGCCCTGTGGGCCGACGCCCAATGGCCCCAGGCCTTGCAGGCCACCTTGCTGTCGGCGCTGCTGGGGACTGCGCTGGGTGTGGCGATCACGGCCGTGCTCGCCACCCTGTATTACCCGGGCCGCCGCTGGGCCGACCTGCAACGGCGCATGCCCTTGTTGTTGTCGGTGCCGCATGCGGCCTTTGCCGTGGGTCTGTTTTTCCTGCTCTCGCCTTCGGGCTGGCTGGCGCGCGCGCTGGCCCAGGCGCTGGGGTGGGCCGAGCCGCCCGCCTGGATCACGGTGCAGGACCCCTATGGCCTGAGCCTGGCGCTGGCGCTGGGCATCAAGGAAAGCTGGTTCCTGTTGTGGGTGCTGGTCGCGGTGCTGGGTGAACAGCAGGTGCAGCGCCACATGGTGGTGGCCCGCTCGCTGGGCTACAGCCGGGTACAGGTCTGGCGCCAGGTGTTGTGGCCGCAGTTGCTGCCGCGCCTGGGCTGGCCGCTCGCCGCCGTGTGGGCCTACGGCCTGTCGGTGGTGGACATGGCGGTGATCCTGGGGCCGGGCACACCGCCCACCCTGGCCGTGCTGATCTGGCAATGGCTCATCGACCCCGATGCCGCGATGCAGGCCAAAGGCGGCGCGGCCTCGCTGGTGTTGCTGGGGCTGTTCCTGCTGGGGGCCGGCGCCGCGCGCTGGTTGTGGCGCCACACCGTTCGCAGTGCCGCCTACCCCTCGGGCGAGCGCCGGCCCGCGCCCCGTCCGGCGCGCGTGGGCCTGCACCTGCCCGTGTTGCTGATCGGCTACGCGGTGGTGGCGGTGCTGCTGGTGTGGTCGCTGGCCGAGAGCTGGTTTTTCCCCGCGCTGTGGCCCGAGTCGCTCTCGCTGCAGACCTGGCAGCAGGCCGACTGGGCGCCGTTCTGGACCACGCTGTGGCTCGGTGCTGCTGCCGTGCTGCTGTGCCTGCCGGCGGCCCTGGTCTGGCTGGAGTGGGGGCCGCAGCGCTACAACGCCGTGCTGTACGTGCCGCTGATCATTCCCGCCCTGCCGCTGGTGGCGGCGCAGTACGCGGCCCTGTTGCGGCTGCAGGTGGACGGCACCGCGGCCGGCCTGGTGTGGAGCCACTTGCTGTGGGTGCTGCCCTACATGGTGCTCACGCTGATCGGCCCTTACCGCGCGTTTGACCGCCGCCTCATGACCACCGCGCGCGCGTTGGGGGCTTCACCGTTGAGGGCCTGTTGGAGCGTGAAATGGCCGATGTTGTTGAAACCCATGCTGGCCGCGCTGGCGGTGGGTTTTGCGGTCAGCGTGGCGCAATACCTGCCGACGCTGTTCGCGGGCGGCGGGCGCTTTGTGACGGTGACCACCGAGGCCGTGGCCCTGAGCGCCGGCGGCAACCGCCGCGTGCTCGCCGTGCAGGCGATGCTGCAGATCGCGCTGCCGCTGCTGGGCTTTGGCCTGGCGGCTCTGGTTTCATACGGGGCCGGCCGCTCCCGGAAAGGACTTTGTTGACATGCTGGACATACGGAACCTCACCATCTCCCAGGGCCCGAGCGTGCTGATCGAGGGTCTGAACCTGCAGGTCGAGCGGGGCGTCATCGCGACGGTGACCGGGGCTTCGGGCTCGGGCAAGTCCACGCTGCTCAACTGGCTGGTGGGCGATCTGGATCCGGCCTTCCAGGCCAGCGGCGAGCTGTGGCTGGAGGGCCAGCGGCGCGACCAACTGCCGGTGGAAGCCCGGGGCGTCGGCATCCTGTTTCAGGACGACCTGCTGTTCCCGCACCTGAGCGTGGGGCAGAACCTGGCCTTTGCCTTGCCAGCCGCACTCAAGGGCGCCGCCGCGCGCCGAGCGCGGGTGGAGCAGACGCTGCGCGAGATCGGTCTCGACGGCTTCCACGACCGCGATCCCGCCACGCTCTCGGGCGGCCAGCGCGCCCGCGTGAGCCTCATGCGCGCCTTGCTGGCCGAGCCCGGCGCGCTGCTGCTGGACGAACCGTTCTCCCGGCTCGACGCCGAGCTGCGCGCGCAGTTCAGGGGCTTCGTGTTCGAACAGATCGCCCGCCAGCGCATTCCGACCCTGCTGGTCACGCACGACCCGGACGATGTGCCGCCCGGCGGGCGTGTGCTGGACATCCACCAGTGGCAAAGCTAGGGTGACACCCCCGCCGCGCTGCGCGCGACCCCCTCCAAAGGGGGCAACGCTGGCGGCCCGGCAAAGCCGGTTCCGCGGCGTTCTGGGTCATGCACTTCATCCTGGCAATGTGGGTGGACTACCAGCTGTCGCGCTGCGCGCGACTGAACCCCTGCGCCACGTTTCAGCGTGCTGATTGCATGTCGGCGGGCAACCATTGAAGGTCGGCCGGTTCATCGATGTCGTGCAGTGTCGGCAGGGTCTGCAGCGACCAGCCGAGTTGTTCTACTCGGGCGCGAGTGGCTTGTGCCACGGTGGCCGTGCTCCAGGCGATGCCGGCGAACAGGCTGGCGTCGAAGCGGTTCAGCCCGAGCAGCACGTAGCCGCCGTCAAAAGCCGGCACCAGGGTGGCGTCTGCAGCGAGCAGGCTGGCCGCGGCTTCCCGGATGCGCCCGGCCGTGAGCTCGGGGCAGTCGGTGCCCATCAGCAGAACAGGCGATCCCGCGGCCAGCGCGCGCTGGGCGGCGCGGGCCATGCGCTCGCCCAGGTCGCCGTCACCCTGGTCGCTCCAGCTCAGCTGAGCCTGCGGCATCAGCCCCGACCACACCGGGTCGCGGGGCGCGGGCGTCACACACAGTTCCACCGGGCCCACACCGCTGGCCAGGGCTTGCGCCACCGCATGCTGCAGCAACGCGGCGGCCAGCCGGGCAGCGCCCTGCGCACCCAGCGCAGGGACCAGCCGGGTCTTGGCCAGGCCCGCGACCGGGGCCTTGGCGAAGATGACGATTCGGGGTGGCTGGGCCATGGGGGTGCTACCGGTACCGCTGCGCCAGCTGCTCGGCCGGTGTGCCGCGCCAGTAGGCCCAGCGCAGGCGCCACATCAGCCAGATGGTGCGCCAGACGCCCCGGCTTTCCCAGCGCCGCCCCGATGTCAGCACGGGGGCCTGGATGCAGGCGGGGCGGGCCAGCGCGAGCAGGCGGTGGCTGAGTTCAACGTCTTCCATCAGGGGTTGGTCCGGGTAGCCACCCACGGCGTCGAAGGCCTTGCGGGTGACGAAGATGGCCTGGTCGCCGGTGGCGATGCCCGTCCAGCGCGAGCGATGGTTCATCAGGGTGGCGATCACGCGCAGCATGGGGTGTTTCCCGTCGATGACCACATCGAAGCGGCCCCACATGGCAGCGGTCTTCAGCATCGTCTGGCGCACGGTGGCGAGGGCGCCTTCGGGCAGCAGCGTGTCGGCGTGCAGGAACAGCAGCACGTCGCCGGTCGCCTGGGCCGCGCCCAGGTTCATCTGTCGCGCCCGGCTTTTCGGTGACGACAACACCCGAAGGCCGGCGCGCTCCGCCAGCGCCACAGAACCGTCGTCGCTGCCACCATCGACGATCAGGATCTCACAACCCTGGCGCTCCAGTTCAACCAACCGCGCCAGCACGCCGGGCAGGCCAGGCGCCTCGTTGAGCATGGGCACGATGATCGAAAAGCGCATGGTCAACGTCGATGGCGTCGAATGGACTTGGCGCCGGCCCGGCTCCCGCCATCAAGCGGACAGCACCACGGGCTCCAGCGCATCGGAAGCACCACGGATGCGCCCGATGGCGGCGGTCTGCGGGTAGCCCGCGGCCTTGAGGGCTCGGATGCAGTCGGCAGCCCGTTCGGCCGGCACGCTGGCCAGCAGGCCGCCCGCCGTCTGCGGGTCGAACAGCAGCGGGTAGCGAGGATCTTTCACGAAGTCTTCGGCGTTGCGCAAGGCGCGGCGCAGGCGCACATTGGCTGGCTGCAGCGAGCTGACGATGCCGGCCTCGACGCATGCCACCGCGCCGTCGAGCAAGGGCAGGGCGCCCAGTTGCAGCTCGGCGTCCACGCCCGAGGGGCGCGTCATTTCCACCAGGTGCCCGAGCAGGCCGAAGCCGGTCAGGTCGGTGCAGGCGGTGGCGCCGTGCGCGCGCAGGATCATCGCGCCGGCCTGGTTGGACAGCACCATGGATTTCAAGGCCGCATCGATCCAGCGGCCTTTGGCCGCGTGCCGCGCGTGGGCCGCGAACAGGGTGCCGGTGCCGATGGGTTTGGTGAGCAGCAGCACGTCGCCGGGCTGCATGCCGCCCTTGCGCATGACGCCATCCATCTGCTCGTCGATCAGGCCGTTGATGGCGAAGCCCAGGGCCAGCTCGCGGCCCTCACCGGTGTGCCCGCCGACCAGGGCACAACCCGCGGCGTTGAGCACCTCGACCGCTCCGGTCATCATCTGCAGCAGCAGGTCTTCCACCTTGGCCTCCAGGCCGGGCGGCACGGTGGCGATGGCCGTGGCGGACTGCGGCTCGGCGCCCATGGCGAAGATGTCGCCCAGCGCGTGGTTGGCCGCGACCTGGCCAAACAGGTAGGGGTCGTCGATGAAGCTGCGGAAAAAGTCCACCGTGTGCACCATGGCCTTGCCCGGCGGTACACGGACCACGGCCGCGTCGTCGGGCGCGTGCAGGCCGATCAGCACGTCGTCGCGCTGCACCGGCTGCAGGCTGCCCAGCGCGCGGCTCAGGATGCTGGCGCCGACCTTGGCACCGCAGCCGCCGCAGCGCATGGCAATCGCCGAGATGGCCTGCTGCGACTCTTCGGCGCTCAGCACCAGGCTGCTGGTGGGTTTGGCGCTTGCCGGGCTGGCATCGGCCATGGCCGGCAGCTCGGTGAACTTGCGCATGAAGCGGCGGTCGATCCAGTCCTTCCAGGTCCAGACCCAGGCGCCGGCAAAGCCGAGGCGGCCGCGCGAGGCCACAGCGTGGCGGTCGCCGGTGGAGATCAGCGCCAGCCAGCGTTGTTGCGGGTTGTAGGCCACCAGGGGCTGGCCGCGCAGGCTCAGGCGCAGGTTCTTCGCCAGCGGCGGGCCCATGCGCACCGCGAACACCCCGGCCTTCTCCAGCGGGCGGGCCGTGAACGAGGCCACGTCACCCGCGGCAAAGATCTTCGGGTCGCCCAGCGTCTGCAGTTGTTGATTGACCTGGATGAAGCCGTGTTCATCGAGCGCCAGGCCGGTGTCTTGCAGCCAGGCCGGGCCACCGGCCTGCGTGACCCACAGGGTTTCATCGGCGTCGAAGGTGCGGCCGTCCTGCGTGTGCAGGCAACCGGGCGACACCTGGTTCACCTCGGCGCGGGTGTGTACGGCCACATGGCGCTCTTTCAGCACGCGGGCAAAGCGCGCGCGCACCCCGGGGTTGTGCGTCGGCAGGATGGTGTCGCCCGCGGTGAGCAGCACGAAGCGCAGCAGGTCGGGGTTGCGGCCGAGTAGTTGCAGCTCGTGGCGCAGCCGGAACTGCACCGACAGCACCAGCTCCACACCCCCCGCGCCACCGCCCACCACGGCGATCGTGAAGCGGCTGTGCAGCTCGCGCACGCGCTCGAGCAGTTGCAACCAGCGCTGGTTGAAATGGGCGATGGGCTTGACCGGCACCGTGTGTGCCTGCGCGCCATCCACCTGGCGCACCTTGGGTGTGGAGCCGGTGTTGATGGACAGCAGGTCGTAGGGCACCGAAGGCCGGTCGCGCAGCAGCACGCGCTGGTTGGCGCGGTCCAGGCCGGTCACTTCGCCGTGGATGAAGCGCGCCCCGGCGAACGCCGCCAGGCGGCCCAGGTCGATGTGCACCTCGTCAAAACTGTAGTGGCCCGAGATGTAGCCCGGCAGCATGCCGGAGTAGGGCGTGTCGATGTCGGTGCAGATCAGCGTGATGCGCAAGCCGGGCTCGGGCTGCATGGCGAGCATGCGCAGCACGACCACGTGGCTGTGGCCACCGCCGACGAGCACGAGATCGCGCAGGATGGGTTGTTCAGAGGCTTGCATGGGAACCTGTGTGGGGGCTGTTCCCGTTGATCATAGGGGGGGCCGCAGGCGAGCAGTCTGCGTGGGGCGGCCTGGCCCGTGGCGGTATCAGACCGGGTGGCGCTTCGCGATCCAGGCGTCGATCGACAGTTTGCCCGGGCCGTGCGCCATGAGGTAGAGCAGCACGGCGGCCCAGGTGCCGTGGGTGGCGTAGGCGTCGGGGTAGACGAAGAGCTGGATCACCAGCGTCATGCCCAGCAGGCCCAGGGCCGAGAGGCGGGTGGCCAGGCCGAGCAGGATGAAGAGGGGCAGGAGGTGTTCGCCGAGCGCGGCCAGGGTGGCACCCAGTTCGGGCGGCAGGATGGGGAGCTGGTATTCCTCCTTGAACAGGAACACCGCGTTGTCCGACAGGCGGGGCCAACCCAGCGTGAACTCGCCGCTGACGATGTCGATGGCCAGGCCCTCGATCTTGGTCTGGCCCGATTTCCAGAACACGGCCGCGATGGAGAAGCGCGCGATGAAAGCCAGCAGGGTGTTGGGCCAGTGGCCCATCGCGCTGTGGATACCTTGAAGCAGGTTGGCCAGGCGCGGGATCACGCCGCCAGGGGCTGCGGCTTTGGTGGTGGTGAGCGTGTTCATGACAGTCTCCGGGGTTGTTCTTGTCAAAGGTCGGCGGGGGACGGTGGACTCAATGGGACCGCTCCGCCCCGATCAGCAGTTCGTGGCGGATCAGGACGGCCAGGGCCTGGGAGAGATCGAATGCGGGTTCGGCCAGGGACGCCTCTTCGATGGCTTCGCCAAAGGGGGCGTTGCCCAGCAGGCCTTCGACCAGCGTGGCCATGCCGGGTGCGGTCTGCAGCACCATCACGTCCAGCTCGCTGCGAAAGACCAGGGCACATTCGGCCTGCGCCAGATCGACGTCTTCGAGCGCGATGCCGCTGCCGTCCTGGTGCGCGGCCCAGATGGAAACCGCGGCGTGCGGCGAGCGCAGCAGGTGCAGGCTGGGCGTCAGCTGCCAGCGCAGCGCGGGCAGGGCGGTGGTGTCTTGCATCAAAGCCGAGAGGCTGGTGGCATCCAGGGGCCGTGCGTCGGCAGCGTGAAGGGCCTGCAGGCGTTGCCATTCGAGCCGCGCCACGTCGGCCAGGTAGGGCAGGCCCGCGGCCGGCGGGAACTGCGCGACGAACCCGGGCAGTTCGTGGCCGTAGCGGGCGAGCACGCGGGTGCGGGGCGGGTGGGTGCGCACAAAGACCTGGGCCATGGCGCGGAAGAAGGCTTCGCCCACCAGCTGTTGCGTGACCGGGAAGGTCTGGGCCAGCGCGTCCACCAGCGAGACCACCACGTTGTTGCGGTGGACGGCCAGGCGCCGCCCGGGGTCGCTGTGGTTCCAGGTGACGAGGCCGTTGGGCACGGTCTGCGCCGGGTCCAGCAGGGCCTGCGCCCAGGTGGCTTGCGCGGTCATCGGTCTACCCTCCGTGCTGCGCACTGCGGTGCGAGCTTGCTTGGGATCGGCCCGGCGCGGCGCTCACTGCCGTGGCCTCCTGCGCGGGTGCGTAGCGGGTCTTTGTTCGTGGGCAGGGCTTGGCGTGTTTCGACGCTGCATGGGTGGTGGCCAGCAGACGTTGTTCGGCCGTGCGCGCTTCGCCCAGCAGCACCTCGAATGCGGGCACATCGTTGTCGCGTTCGATCAGGGTCGGCTTCGGGCCGGTGATGGCCAGGGCGGCTTCGTACAGCGCCCAGACCGCTTCGGCCACCGGGGCACCGTGGGCGTCGATCAGCAGGCGGTCACCCGCGCCATCGACGTCCTCCGCAAAACCCGCGAGATGGATTTCGCCGGTGGCGTGGCAGGGGAGCTCGCACAGGCTGCGCAGGGGGTCGAGGCCGTGGTTGGTGCTCGACACATAGACGTTGTTCACGTCCAGCAGCAGGCCGCAGCCGGTGCGCTGGACCACCTCACGCAGAAAGTCGCCTTCGCTCCAGGTAGAGCTGGCGAACGCCACATAGGTCGAGGGGTTCTCCAGCAACAGGGTGCGGCCCAGGCGGGTCTGCACCTGGTGAATGTGGTCGCACACGCGCTGCAGCGTGGGCAGGTTGTAGGGCAGGGGCAGCAGGTCGTTGAAGAACACCCCGCCATGACTGGACCAGGCCAGGTGTTCGGAAAACACGGCGGGCTGGTAACGCTCCACCAGCCGGGCCACGGCTTCCAGGTGGTCGGTGTCGAGCGGGTCTTCGCCGCCGATGGACAGGCCCACGCCGTGCAGGCTCAAGGGGTAGTGCTCGCGGATGCGGGTGAGGTGGTGGTGCAGGGGACCACCGGCCACCAGGTAGTTCTCTGCGTGCACTTCAAAGAAACCCAGGTCGGGCTGATGCGCATGGATGTGCAGGAAGTGCTCGGGTTTGAGGCCGAGCCCGGCCCGGTGGGGCAGCGCGAGGCTGCTGGGCTGGTGGGAGAGGTTGGGCGCGACCGGCGGTGTGGAGCCGAACGATGATGCAGGGTGGGGGCTCATGGTGGGGTCTCCGGTGACCGACGATCGCGCGCTCGGGGATCAGGACATTTTTTCCTTGAAGGCAGCGAGCTGGCCAAAACCGGTGGACGACGTGGGCGATGCGGTCTTCTCGCAGCTGCCCTTGGGCACCAGCGACCAGGCGTTGCCCTGGTGGTCCACCTTGGAGGTGCCGGCACAGGTGGTGCCGGGGCCGGCGGCGCAGTCGTTCTTGCCCTTGAGGGCGACGCCGAAACACTTTTCCTTGTCGGCCATCTGGGCGGCGGCCGGACTGGCGGCCAGCGTCAGGGCCGCGCCCATGGCGAAAGCCAGGGCGGTGCCTGAGGCGATGCGGGCGGCGTTGCGGCGGGTGATGGTGTTGCTCATGGTGATCTCCAGATAAAAAACGTGTTGGGAAGCGACGGGTGCCAGCCAACGTGAATGGCTTGCAGGGAGGTAGTCGCCGCGCCTGAACGATCCTTACAGCCACATCTGAAAAAAATGCGAGGCAGGTTCTGAAGGCGTGGGGAGGCCGGTCCTCGGTTGTACCGAAGGGGCGCGCAGGCGCGAGCCGATCCACCGCCGTTGGCGGGGACCTGTGTGGGGAATCCGTGTGGGGTGTTCAGGCCGCGCTGGCGCTGTGCGGCGGCCGTCTCGTCAGGGATGCGGCTGGAACACGGGCGTTGCTGGTGCCGCGCCCGTGAGCCGCGTTGCGCCGCTCAGACCATCTGGAACACGAAGCTGTCGGCGTAGAGGTGGTCCATGCTCGCGCCACGGGCCGCAAAGGCGACCTTGGCGTCGGCGATCATGGTGGGCGAGCCACACAGGTAGATGGCGTGCTCCGACAGGTCGGGCAGGTCGGCCAGCACGGCGTCCTGCACATAACCGCGGCGCCCGGACCATCCGTCGCTGGCGCGCGAGAGCACCGGCACGTACTGGAAATCGTAGAGGCGGTCGGCCCAGGTCTGGATCTGATCGTGCAGGTACAGGTCGGCCTCGGTGCGCATGCCCCAGTAGAGGCTCACCGGAGGGCAGTCCTCGTCGTCCATCAGGGCTTCGAGCATGCTCTTGATGGGCGCGAGTCCGGTGCCGGTGGCGACCATCACCAGCGGGCGGTAGTCCTCGGCGTGGAAACAGAAGTTGCCGTGCGGCATCTCCACGTCCAGCGTCTGGCCTGCGCGCAGCGTGGCGAGGTGTTTCTCGGTGAAGGTGCCGCCGGGGATGCGGCGCACGTGGAAGTCCACCGTGCCGCCGTTGGGACGGGAGGCCATCGAAAAGCTGCGGTGGCGGCCGTCGCCGAGCTGCACGTTCATGTACTGGCCGGGCCGGTAGACCAGCTCGGCGTCTGCGGGCAGACGCAGGCGCAGGTGCGTCACGTCTGGCGTCAGCGCCTGCACGCCTTCCACCGTCGCGCTCAGCAGCGTGGGGCTGGAGCAGGCCAGCGGCGGCGCGACACTGATCACCAGATCGCTGGTGGGCCGCGCCTGGCAGGCCAGGGCGTATCCGGCTTCGGCCTCTTCGGGGCTAAGGCCCATGGGCAGCTCCCCGGTCTCGTTGTCGTCGCTCTCATAGCCCACCCGGCCTTCGACCAGCTTGATGCGGCAGGTGCCACAACCGCCGAACTGGCATTCGTGTGGCAGGGCGATCTCGCCGCGCAGCGCGGCCTCCAGCACCGCTTCGCCAGCGGCAACTTCAAAAGACTGGCCGGTTTCCAGCCAGACAACACGGTGGTTCATGCTCGACTCCGTCGACAGGATGGCTGCGGGGGCTTATTTCTTGATGTCGGCCTGGACCATGACCTCGTGGCCGCTGGCGGCCAGCGCGTCTTTCAGCGCCTGCAGGGCGGCCAGGCCACACGCGGTGTCCTGCTCGCCATTGCCGCCGCTCAGGCCCACGCCACCGACCACTTCGCCGTTGACGACGATGGGGAAGCCGCCGACGAAGACGGCGAACTTGCCTTCAAAGCTCCACTGGATGCCGAAGGCCTCGTTGCCAGGCAAGGCGGGGCCGTTGGGCGCGGTGTTGAAGAGGTGTGTCGAGCGCTTGTGGCCGGCGGCGGTGAAGGCCTTGTTCCAGGCGATCTGCGGGCCGGTCACGCGGGCGCCGTCCATGCGCTCCATCACCAGCGGAAATCCGCCTTCGTCGGTGATGCAGATGGTTTCGAGCACGTTGATGTCCTGGGCCTTGACCAGGGCGGCGCGGACCATCAGGCGGGCTTCGTCGAGTTGGAGTTTGAGTGCGGTTTTCATGGGGTTTTCCGGGATTTGAAAGAAAGGGGAATCAGGCCGCGCGGTAGACGATCTTGGTCTGTGTGAAGAACTCCATGCCGACGCGGCCGGACTCGCGGAAAGTCGAGGTGGACGAGTTTTTCACGCCGCCAAAGGGCGCGTTGACCAGGTTGCCGGTGGTGGTGCGGTTGATCTTGACCGTGCCCGACTGGATGTTCTGCGCGAAGTCGTGCATGTACTTCGGGTTGCGCGTGGCGATCGCCGCGGACAGGCCGTACTCG